>DASYGN010000111.1:0-45990 GCA_035999625.1 Caulobacteraceae bacterium
CCGTCAATCGAGCGGGCTATGCCGATCCGCTCCCAGAGCAGGAACAGCCACACGGCCATCACCCGCAGTTCGAACCACGGTCGTTTCCACAACGCCATGTTGGCCCGCCGCCAGGCCACCCAGTTCACGAAGAACAGGATGTGACGGCCCTCCTCCTGAATCACCGGTTCGAAGGTGTCCACCAGCTCCTCGGGGAAGAAGCCAGAGCGCTTGGCGGTCTCGAACAGGCCGAAGGCGAAGAAGCTGTCGATGCACTCGGAAAAGCCGGTGACCATGAACGCCCATTCGCGGTCACGCGGCGTGGAGTAGGGCGGCTCTGGCGCGAGCGCGATGCCGTAGGCTGCAACGAGGTTGGCCAGCACCCGCTTGTGGCGAGCCTCCTCGAAGGCGTTCAGCTCCACCGCCCGGCGCAGCCAGGGATCGTCGGAAACCAGATCCGCGTAGGAGGCGACATTGAGACTGGCTTTGCCTTCCGTCTGCACGGCGATGTCCCAGATCGGCAGCGACACCAGCCGCTGGCGGGCATCCGCAGGCAGTTCCGGCCAGTCGATCACCGTCGGCTTGTAGGGATTGTGGGTCTCCAAAAGCGTGCGGCAGAACAACCGCTTGTGGGCCTCGCCGCCGATCCGGAACCGGCCCGGCTCCGCCGTTGGGGCAGGCAGATCAGCAATCCAGTCGGTCACGGCTACATCGCTCATCACCTGCTTCCCATCGCGGCGAAATCGCCAAACCCGCCAAGCTCGACTCCACGTGCGCCGACCGCGGCCGCCACCGAAGGCGAGGTGAGGGCGGTCAATTCGTCACCGTATCGGTACCCGGCCGCGGCGCCGGCGAAATCGCCGGTCGTCGCCGGGTGCAGATAGATTTCCGAAAGGCCGCTGGGAAGCGTCCGGATCAGATTCTCCAACCGCTCGGTCGACATGGCGCCGCTCCAGGCGAGGCCAAACACCCGATCCGGCGTCAACAGCCCGGCGCGGGCGGCTCTCATCTTGACCAAACGCGCGAACGGCTCGGAAAGCGACACGCGCCGGTCGGGATCGCAGGGCGCCCGCATCGCCCTGGCGCCGAAGCGTCGGCCGATGGCCAGCGCCAGCCCGCAGATGGTCGGGTGCAAGTGGAAGTGCTTGTGCGCGTTGACATGGTCCAGGGTCAGGCCGGTGGCGGCGAAAGCCTGGAATTGGGCGGTGATCTCCGCCGCCAGTTCGGCGCGGGCCGCCGGATGGAGGAACATCGCCACGCCGGCCAGCGCCATGTTGTCGTGGAACCGGCCATCTTCGCCAACCAGATGGGGGATGCGCTCGGGGGCCAGAACCGGGCGGCCGTCGGTCAGCACGAGATGCAGGCCCACATGCAGGTAAGGCAGCCGACCGGCCCGGCGGACCGCATCGGCGGCGGCGGGCGCGCCGACCATCAGGCTCGCGGCCGTGAGCACGCCCCGGCTGGCGGCGATCTCGATCGCTTCGTTAACCGGGTCGGCCATGCCGAAGTCATCGGCGGTGATGACCAGGCGGCGGACCGCCGGCGCCGAGCTCATGCGGCGATGGCGCGCCGTTCCTTGAGGAATTCGAAGAACTCGACCCCCTCGCGCAGGCGCCGTTTCATCATCTCCGGACTGCGCACCATCTCACCAACGATGTCGCCGATCTTGCGCGGCCGGAAATAGAACCGCCGATAGAAGGTCTCGACGCTCTGGAAGATTTCGGCGTGGGAAAGATGCGGATAGTGCAGCGGCGCGATCTGGATGCCGTGTTCGTCGACCAGTTCAGCGTTGTCGGCGTCCAGCCAGCCATTCTTCACCGCCTGATCGTGCAGGAAGGTGCCGGGGTAGGGCGCGGCCAGGGACACCTGGATGGTGTGCGGATTGATCTTGGTCGCCCAGCGGACCGTCTCGGCCAGAGTCTCGCGCGTCTCGCCCGGCAGGCCGACGATGAAGGTGCCGTGGATGGTGATGCCGAGGTCGTGGCAGTCGCGAGTGAAGCGCTCGGCGACCTCGATGCGCATGCCTTTCTTGATGTTGTGCAGTATCTGCTGGTTGCCGCTTTCGTAGCCGACCAGCAGCAGGCGCAAGCCGCCCTCCTTGAGGATTTCGAGGCTCTTGCGCGGAACGTTGGCCTTGGCGTTGCACGACCAGGTGACGCCGAGCTTGCCCAGCTCCTTGGCGATGGCCTCGGCTCTGGGCAGGTCATCGGTGAAGGTGTCGTCGTCGAAGAAGAATTCCTTGACCTGCGGGAAGGCCTTTGTGGCCCAGGCGATCTCCTCGATCACGTGGCCGACGCTGCGGGTGCGGTAGCGATGGCCGCCCACGGTCTGCGGCCAGAGGCAGAAGGTGCAGCGCGATTTGCAGCCACGCCCGGTGTAGATCGAGATGTAGGGGTGCTTGAGATAGCCGATGAAATAGTTCTCGATGGTCAGGTCGCGCTTGTAGACCGGGGTCACGAACGGCAGGTCATCCATCTTCTCCAGAATGGCCCGGTCCTGATTGTGAACGATGACCCCCTGGTCGTTGCGCCAGCTCAGGCCGTCGATGGTGCTGAGCGGACGGTCTTCCGCCACTTCCTTGATGGTGAAATCAAATTCGTTGCGGGCCACGAAATCCACCGCCGGCGCACTCTTCAGGCTGCCATCGGCGTCGACGGCCACCTTGGCCCCGATCAGACCGGCCTTCAGCTCGGGATTGACCGCTTTCATGGCCTCAATGGTCTTCACATCGGAGCCGAACGAGGGCGCTGAAGTGTGCAGCACCACCAGATCATAGTCCTTGGCCAGCGGGGCGATCTCGGCCAACGATTGGCGATGCGGCGGCGCGTCGATCAATCGGCTGCCCTCGACCATGGCGGCCGGCTGCGCCAGCCAGGTGGGGTACCAGAACGAGCGGATCTCGCGGCGGGCCTGATAGCGCGAGCCGGCGCCGCCATCGAAGCCGTCGTAGGACGGCGCCTGAAGAAACAACGTTCGACGCATTGAAAAACCTCAGGATTGTACGAGAGCGCCTTGGCGGCTGACGCGGAATCGGGCGCCTTGCCAATCCACGCTATTGACCAGGAAACTGGCGATAAACAGGCCAAAACACAACAGGTCGCTGACCGGAACCAGCCACCAGCGGCCGACACGCTTGCCGGTAGCCTGGTCGATGCTTCGCTTGACGACCAGGCGCGCGGCGACGACGCCAGCTGGAAGAGCGAGGCTGAACGGCCATGGACCGATCAACGAGGCGGCGACCAGGGAAAGCGGTAGCGGATGGGTGAGAATGCTGCCGGCGTGGCCCCAGGGGTCGATCTGACGCACCGTGCGCAACGAGCGCAATTCGCGGTCGACGAACATGCGCCCCGTCACCTGTTCGCAAACGTGGCCGACCACCATGGGCGGCAGGGAGATCTTCAGGCCCAGCGCCCGCACGGCGCGCCCGATCTCGTAGTCGTCCGCCAGATGGTCGGCGAACGGCGCGAACCCGCCGATCCGGCGCAGGGTTTCGGCGCGCAGAGCGATGGTGGCCCCGAAGCACGGCTCGGCGAGGCCGCCGATCTTGGCCAGGATGGCGCTGGGCGTGAAGCGATAGCTGATGGCCATGGCTGATAGCTTCGACCACAGCCCGGCGCTTTCCACGCCGATGTAGAGGCAGCTCACCAGGCCGACCTCAGGCGCCTCCAGGGCCGCCACCACCGAACGCACATAGCCGGGCGCCACGGCGATATCGGCATCGCTGAGCACCAGCACCGGGTGGCGCGTCAAGCCGGCCATATTGACCAGATTGGACGCCTTGCGATTGGTCCCGTGAAGGCGGCTGTCGATGACCAGCTCGATATCAAGTTCGGGGTGTTCCGCTTGCAACGCATGCACGATGCCGATCGCCGGATCCGCCTCGTCGTGTACGCCGAAGACGATTTGCAGCGGGCCATCGTAGTCTTGCTCGCAAAAGCCGCGCAGGATTTCGTGCAATCCGCTCGGTGCGCCGTGGAGAGGTTTGACCATCGATACGCCGGGCGAGGCGGCGCTGAACCGAGCGCCCTTTGACAAAGCGAATCGGGTCAGGGCGGCGGCGACCAGCCAGTAGGCCGCGCCTACAACGGAGGCGAAAGCCAACGTCCAGCCGACAGCAACACTAGCGGCAACCTCGTTCATACCTGCTTCTCCGCCGTCGCCACTCCTGCGAGCGGCCCCATGAAGCAAGGCCGAAACGCGCGCAACACCCGCGAGGTTGTTGTCATGACGCTTTTCGCAGGTGACAGAGCTTGGTCCGATTTTATAGCTAGTCGTCGACGACGGCGCCATTGGGCGAGCCAACGTCGTCGGAGGCCGTCCGCCCCCATGCTCGATCCAACCCGCTCGGCCGAATTCATCGCCGCCCTCTGGGCGCGGAGCGCCACGCCGACACTCATCGACTACATTCGCATCCCCAACAAATCGCCGGCGTTCGACCCCGAGTGGTCGGCCCACGGCTACATGGACCAGGCCGTGGCGCTTCTGGAAGGCTGGGCGCGAAGCCATCTTGGCGCGCTGCCCGGCGCGACGTCGGAGGTTGTCCGCCTCGCTGGCCGAACGCCGGTGATCCTGATCGAGGTCCCGGGCGCGAGCGAGGATACCGTTCTTCTCTACGGCCACCTCGACAAGCAGCCGGAGATGACCGGCTGGTCCGCAGGACTGGGTCCCTGGACCCCGGTGTTGCGCGAGGAGAAGCTTTTTGGCCGCGGAGGCGCCGACGACGGCTACGCCCTGTTCGCGGCGCTGTCGGCGCTGCTGACGCTGAGCGACCAGGGCGTCCCGCATGCGCGGTGCGTCATCCTCATCGAGGCCTGTGAGGAGAGCGGCAGCTTCGACCTGCCGGCCTATGTGGAGCATCTCGCCGACCGGCTGGGCGAGCCCTCGCTGGTGGTGTGCCTGGATTCTGGCTGCGGAAACTACGACCAGCTATGGCTGACCACGTCATTGCGAGGCACCGCCGCCGGCGTATTGCGGGTGGACGTGCTCACCGAGGGGGTGCACTCGGGCGACGCTTCGGGCGTCGTACCCTCCAGTTTCCGCATTCTGCGGCGGTTGATCTCGCGGCTCGAGCGCGAGGACGATGGCGCCATCCTGCCAGAAGACCTCAACGTCGCCATACCAGAAGGACGCGTCCGCCAGGCGCGGACCGCCGCCCAGGCGCTGGGCGATCAGGTATGGGCGAAGTTTCCGCTCGAGGATGGCATGAAGCCGGTCTCCACCGACGCGGTGGAACTGATCCTCAACCGCACCTGGCGCCCGCAACTATCGGTGATCGGCATGGCCGGCGTTCCCGCGCCCGGCGATGCGGGCAACGTGCTTCGGCCGTTCACGGCCGCCAAGCTCAGCTTGCGGCTGCCGCCCACGATCGACGCCGAAGGCGCCGCCGCGCGCCTCAAGGCTCTCTTTGAAGCCGACCCGCCCTATGGAGCAAAGGTAACCTTCACCGCCGACAAGGCCGGCGCCGGCTGGAACGCGCCGCCGCTGGCGCCGTGGCTGGCCAGCTCGCTGGAACGCGGCTCGCAAGCGGCCTTCGGGGCCGGTGTGGCGATGATGGGCGAGGGGGGATCGATCCCCTTCATGGGCATGCTTGGGCGGCGTTTTCCCAAGGCGCAGTTTGT
Source organism: Caulobacteraceae bacterium (assembly GCA_035999625.1). Classification (GTDB taxonomy): domain Bacteria; phylum Pseudomonadota; class Alphaproteobacteria; order Caulobacterales; family Caulobacteraceae; genus Acaudatibacter. Next base: position 5,598 of record DASYGN010000111.1, read on the forward strand.
CATCACCGGGGTGCTCGGGCCTCACTCCAATGCCCACGGGCCAAACGAATTCCTCCACCTGCCGACGGCGAAGAAAGTCAGCCAGGCGGTCGCCACGGTGATCGCCGATCACGCCGCACGACCCAGTTGAGCGTCAAGCGGCGAGCAGCTTTTCCAGCCGTCCGCGGATGATGGCCTCGGCTTCACTCATGATCCGATCGATCAGCTGCTTGCAGGTCGGAATGTCGTGGATGAGGCCGACGACCATGCCGCAAGACCAGCCGCCGGCATCCATCTCGCCGCGCTTCATGATCGCCGGATAGACGCCGGCCACCTCCTCGATGATGTCGGCGAAGGTGAGCGCGGGGCCAAGCTCACGCTCCTTTTCCAGCAGCTTCTGGACAGCGGCGTTGTTGAGCACCCGCTCGGTGTTGCGCAACGGGCGCATGATTAGGCGGGTGTCGAGTTCGGAGGCGGCGACGATCGCCTGCTTGACGTGCTCGTGCACCGGGGCTTCGACAGTGGCGATGAAGCGGGTGCCCAGATTCATGCCCTCCGCGCCCATGGCCAGCGCGGCCACCAGGGAGCGGGCGTCGGCCATGCCGCCCGAGGCGACGAAAGGGATGTCGAGACTTTCCCCGGCCCGCGGCAGGAGGATGAAGTTGGGCACGTCATCCTCTCCCGGATGGCCGCCGCATTCGAAACCATCGACGCTCACCGCATCGCAGCCGATCGATTGCGCCTTCAACGAGTGTCGCACCGAGGTGCATTTGTGGATTACCCTGACGCCGGCTTCCTTGAGCGCCGGCAGCCACGCCTGCGGATTGTTGCCGGCGGTCTCGACGATCTTCACCCCGCCGTCGATGATCGCCTTCACATAGCCGGGATAGTCGGGCGGATTGACCGCCGGCAGGAAGGTCAGGTTCACTCCGAACGGCTTGTCGGTCATGGCCCGGCACTTGGCGATCTCGGCCGCGAGATCGGCGGGCGTGCGCTGCGTCAGGCCGGTAATGATGCCAAGGCCGCCGGCGTTGCTGACCGCCGCCGCCAGTTCGGCGAAGCCGACGAAATGCATGCCGCCCTGGATAATCGGGTGCTCGATGCCGAACAGCTCGGTGATTCGGGTCTTCATGATCGGCCTTCTCGAGGAGTGGACGGTCTAGTTAGCGGCCGCGCGCGAGGCCGCGCAAGCGGACGCTGGGGAATGAACCCGGGGTGAACCCTCCGCTCGGACTGCGTTCAGACCCCGTCGCGCAGCTTGCACACCGCGGCGCTTCCGCCGTCGGATCAGGAGACTTCGATCATGAACATGTTTGCAAAAGCCGCCCTGGCTGTCCTGGCTTTGGCCTCCGCCGCGGCCATCGCTGGCGGCGCCTCGGCCGACAGCCGTTGGCAGGCCCATCACCCCTGGCGCGAGCAGGTCAATCATCGCCTGATGCGCCAGAACCATCGCATCATGCGCGACCGACGCGAAGGCGAAATCAGCCGCGCCCAGGCGCACCGGCTGCGGGCCGAGGATCGCCGCATCGGGGCCCAGGAGCGGTTCGACGCCGCGCATCACCGCAGCCATCTGACCCGGGCCGAGCATCGCCGCCTGAACCGCGAGGAGAACGGCGTCAGCGGTCAAATCGGGCGCTGATCCGACTGTCGCGCCGGTGGTCTGGTGCGCCACCGCCGGCGCGACCCGCCGAGCTTCACCGAGAACCTCCCGCCAGCGCCGCGCGTTTCTTAAGCCAAGGGCGATGCTCGAAAGGAGGCCCAACGTGGCCGGGGTGGAACTCACACTGTCCCGCGAACGCGCTTTTTTCATCCTTGAGCGCGCCCGTGAACTGGAAGCCAAGACGCCGCAGACCGATCCGGCCAGCGCCTCGAATCCGACCGACGACAAGGGCGTCGACATTCTCGAGGATACGCCGGGCGACGCCACCCGGGCCGAACTGCTGGCGGCGGTGCGCGGCCTCAACGTCGATGAACAACTTGATCTCATCGCCCTGACCTTGCTTGGCCGGGGTGACTATGAGGTCAGCGAGTGGAGCGAGGCGCGGCGCGCGGCGGCCGACGTCGGCGTCTCCAGGGCTCCGGGCCTGATGGCCGGGTCACCCCTGGCGAGCGATTATCTGGCGGAGGGGCTTTCCCAGCTCGGCTACGATCCGGCCGAATTCACCGATCGACGTTAGGGCGCGAGATGCGAACCTCTTGCGCTCCCATATACGGGCAATACCTGCTATCGGCGGGGCCCCTGCACCTTCACTGGACCGGCCAGCATATGAAAGTCATTCTCGCCCAGCCACGCGGATTCTGCGCCGGGGTGGTGCGGGCGATCGAAATCGTCGAGCGGGCGATCGAGAAATATGGCTCGCCGGTTTATGTGCGCCACGAGATCGTCCACAACCGCCATGTCGTCGACAGCCTGAAGGCCAAGGGCGCTATCTTCATCGAAGAGATCGACCAGGCGCCGGACGGGGCCAGGGTGGTGTTCAGCGCCCACGGCGTGGCCAGATCGGTGGTCGAGGCCGCCGCCGAGCGGGGCCTGCCGGTGCTCGACGCCACCTGCCCGCTGGTCAGCAAGGTGCATAATCAGGCCAAGCGCTTGGTGCGTCAGGGCCGCAACCTGATCCTCATCGGCCACGCGGGCCACCCCGAGGTTGAAGGCACCATCGGCCAGATCGAAGCCGAGGTGCGGCTGATCTCCACGGTCGATGACGTGGCGCGGCTGGATCTGCCGGCCGACCTGCCGCTGGCCTACGTCACCCAGACCACCCTCAGCGTCGATGACACCAAGGCGGTGATCGCCGCGCTCAACGCCCGTTTCACCGACATCGTCGGCCCCGACACCGCCGACATCTGTTACGCCACCCAGCACCGGCAATCGGCGGTGCGCGATCTTTGCAAGATGGTCGAGGTGATGCTGGTGGTGGGGGCCAAGAACAGCTCCAACTCCAATCGGTTGCGCGAGATCGGCCTCGAGGAGGGCATTCCAAGCTATCTGATCGCCGACGCCTCGGCGCTGGATCCGACCTGGCTGGAGGACAAGAGCGTCCTCGGCCTCACTGCCGGAGCCTCGGCGCCGGAAAGCCTCATTCTCGAGGTGATCGCCGCCCTTCGCGGGATCGGCCCGGTGGAGGTGGTCCCTATGGACGGGGTCGAAGAACACATTCAATTTCGCCTTCCGGCCGAGCTTCGAGCCTGAAGCGGCCGCGCCGCTCGGCGCGAGCATTTTAAGAGGAAGAGTTCATTGGCAATTCCCATGCAGGCGGTGACGCGTATCGGCGCCTACATCGCCGCCAAGCACTTCAGAGGGGTCAAGCGCTATCCGCTGGTTCTGATGCTCGAGCCGCTGTTCCGCTGCAATCTGGCCTGCGCTGGATGCGGCAAGATCGACTACCCCGACGAAATCCTCAATCAGCGCCTCTCCTTCGATCAGTGCATGGAGGCGATCGACGAGTGCGGGGCGCCCGTGGTCTCTATCGCCGGGGGCGAGCCGCTGCTGCATCGCGATCTGCCCAAGATCGTCGAGGGTTACCTGGCCAGGAAAAAGTTCGTCATCCTGTGCACCAACGCTTTGCTGCTGAAGAAGAAGATTGATCAGTACCGACCCGATCCGATGTTCACCTGGTCGGTGCATCTGGATGGCGACAAGGCCATGCACGACAAGTCGGTGTGCCTGGACGGCGTGTTCGAGACCGCCGCCGAGGCGATCGCCCTGGCCAAGGGGCGCGGCTTTCAGGTCAGCATCAACTGCACCCTGTTCCAGGGCGCCGATGCCGAACGCGTCGCCGATTTCCTGGACGCGATGAAGAAGGTGGGCGTAGACGGCGTCACCATTTCGCCAGGCTACGCCTACGAGCGGGCTCCGGATCAGGACCATTTCCTCAATCGGACGCGCACCAAGCAGCTGTTCCGCGACATCCTGGCGCGCGGCCGTGGCGGCAAGGCCTGGAGCTTCACTCAGTCGACCATGTTCCTCGACTTCCTGGCCGGCAATCGCGCCTTCCACTGCACGCCGTGGGGCAATCCGACCCGCAATGTGTTCGGCTGGCAGCGGCCCTGTTATCTCCTCGGTGAAGGCTATGCGCCAACGTTCAAGGAGCTGATGGAGGAGACCGACTGGGACGCCTACGGCGTCGGGGCCTATGAGAAATGCCGCGACTGCATGGTCCATTCGGGTTTCGAGGCCAGCGCCGTCACCGCGATCATGAAGCATCCCCTGCAGGCCGCGCGCCTTAGCGTCACCGGCGTGCGCACCACCGGTCCGATGGCCAAAGACATTCCGCTCGACCATGAGCGCCCGGCCAGGTTCGTCTTCTCGAGCCACGTTGACGCCAAGCTGGCCGAGATCCGCGCCCAGCGGCCCAGAGCGCGCAACACCGTGCAGCCGGTCGCCTGAGCCGGCCAGACCGGGTGGGCGGGGTGCGCTTCGACGCGGTCATCATCGGCGGCGGCCACAACGGCCTCGTGTGCGCCTTCTACCTGGCCAGAGCGGGCCTGAAAGTTAAGGTGCTTGAGCGCCGTTCGGTGGTTGGCGGCGCGGCGGTCACCGAGGAATTCCACCCCGGCTTTCGCAACTCGGTCGCCAGCTACACCGTCAGCCTGTTGCAGCCGAAAATCATCGCCGACATGGGGCTTGCGGCGCGCGGCCTCACCATCATCGAGCGACCGATCGCCAACTTCCTGCCCCAGCCGGACGGCGGCTATCTGAAAGTCGGCGGGGGCCTTGAACGCACTCAGGCCGAGTTTTGCAAGTTCTCCGACCACGACGCCCAGGCTTTGCCCGCCTATTACGATGCGCTCGAAGGCGTGGCCGATGTGCTGCGCCGCCTGGCGTTACAGACCCCGCCCAACGCCGGTGGCGGGCTCAAGGCCCTGATCGCCGCTGCCCGGCAGGGTTGGCCAATGGCCGCCGCGCCACTCACTCGCCAGCGGGACATGCTCGATCTGTTCGCCAAGAGCGCCCGCGGCTTCCTCGATGCCTGGTTCGAAAGCGAGGCGGTCAAGGCCGCGTTCGGCTTCGACGCCGTGGTCGGCAATTTCGCGAGCCCGGATACGCCAGGCTCGGCCTATGTCCTATTGCACCATGTGTTCGGCGAGGTGAACGGCAGGAAGGGCGCCTGGGGGCACGCCGTCGGCGGCATGGGATCGATCACCAGAGCGATGGCCGAGGCGTGCGCGGAGGCCGGCGTCGATATCGAGCTCGAGGCGCCGGTGGCCCAGGTGCTCACCGATGACGGCGCCGCGCGGGGCGTGCGGCTGGAATCCGGCGCTGAACTCTTCGCCAGGGCGGTGGTCGCCAATCTCGGTCCCAAGCTGCTTTACCAGCGGCTGATCGACCAGAGCGCCCTGCCGGCCGAGTTCCGCCGCCGCGTCGCCGGTTACAAGGTCGGATCTGGCACCTTCCGGATGAACGTCGCCCTGTCGGGCCTCCCGGAGTTTACCTGCCTGCCCGAACCCGGCGAGCATCTGGCCAGCGGCATCATCATCGCCCCGACCCTGGATTACATGGACAAGGCGTTCATCGACGCTAAGCTGCACGGCTGTTCGCGCGCACCGATAGTCGAGATGCTGATTCCCAGCACGGTGGACGATACACTGGCGCCGTCCGGCGCCCATGTGGCCAGCCTGTTTTGCCAGCAGTTTTCACCGATCCTGCCCGATGGCCGCAGCTGGGATGACGAGCGCGAGGCGGCGGCCGATCTCATCATCGACACCGTCGACCAGTGGGCGCCCGGTTTCAAAGCCAAGGTCGTGGGGCGAATGATCCTTTCGCCGCTCGATCTGGAGCGCACCTTTGGTCTGTCGGGCGGCGATATCATGCATGGCGCGATGACCCTCGATCAGCTCTGGGCGGCCAGACCCTTCCTCGGCCAGGCTGATTATCGGGGCGCCCTCAAGGGGCTTTACCTATGCGGGGCGGGGACCCATCCGGGCGGCGGCGTCACCGGCGCGCCCGGCCACAATGCGGCGCGCGAAATCCTGGCCGATTTCGGCAAGCGCATGCCCGGCTGAGGGCATTGCTCTAGGCGGCGAGAGCCTCAGGAAGAGGGGCGCGCCAATCGAGCGTCCTGGCGCAGATATCGAGCGCCTTGAAGGCGGTCGCGGCATGGATGGCGTTGCGCACCAGCGCTGGAAACTCGAGCGGCCGCGCCAGGAGGGCTCCGAGCACGGCCGCCAGATCCGGGTTGCCGTCGGGACTGAAACCAGCCTGGGCGGGTCCGGATATGACGTGATCGGCTCGGTCCGAGACCGAGCGCAAGACGGCGAAAGGCACGCCCAGCCTGACGGCCGCTTCGGCCACCAGATGCGATTCCATATCCACCGCCGCGGCGCCGGTGCGGGCCCGCAGCTCGGCCTTGTCCTTCGGTGAAGTCAGCATCTTCGGACCAGCGGCGACACCGGCCAGCCGAGCCCTGGGCGCGGCGCTGGCCAACTCGGCGATCCACGCAGCGTCGGCGGCGTAGCGGCCAGTCTCGGTGGTGACGCTGTCCCCGAGCACCAGATCGCCGATTTTCAAGCTCGGATCGAGCGCGCCGCAGAGACCAAAGCTGAGAAACGCCGCCGGCCGTTCGACCAAGGCCGGCTCGAGGTGGCGGCCGCCGATGAGCACACGCGCGCCGCCACGCACAATGCGCGCCTCGCGCGTCAGGCCGACCATCACCAGCAGTGAACTCAACAACAGCCCCTTATCCGGTCGCCAGACCCGCAATCCCATGCAACCGCCGACCATTTTCAGCGTTACCCGTTTGCGTGTCGTGTGCGATCGTCGCCAAACTTCTTCCCCGACGGGCGTTGGCCTATCGGGGAACGGTGTCCTTCGCAAGGCGGACGGACGGCTCCTGTTACATGCCCAAGGTGGTTCTGTCGCCGTTGGCGTGCGCCAGATTGCGGTAGCGGGCCAGGGCCCAGAGGGGGAAGATCTTCGCATAGCCGTGATAACGCAGATAGAAGACCCGCGGGAATCCGCCACCGGTATAAGCCTCTTCCAGCCATTCCCCGGCCTTTGTCTGGTGCTCGCTCAGCCAGACAACGCCGCGCGCCGTCGCTGCATGATTGCGTCTTCCCGCCGCCATCAGGCCGAGCAGGGCCCAGGAGGTCTGCGAGGCCGCCGACGGGGCGGGCTGATGACCGGTGTAGTCGAGACGGTAGCTTTCACAGCCCTCGCCCCAGCCGCCGTCGGCGTTCTGGATGGCGATCAGCCAGTCGGCCGCGCGGCTCACCATCGGCGATGAGGGAGAAAGGCCGGCCGCATTGAGGGCGCACAGAACCGACCAGGTTCCGTAGATGTAGTTCACGCCCCAGCGTCCGAACCACGCGCCGTCAGGGTTCTGGTCGCGCTCCAGCCAGGCAAGCGCGGCTTTCATGCGCGGGCTCTCGGCCGGCTCACCGGTCTGGGCCAGCAGGCTGATGCAGCGCGCGGTCAGGTCGGCGGTCGGCGGATCGAGCAGCGCGCCATGATCAGAGAACGGAATATTGTTCAGGAAGTGATAGTGATTGTCGGCGTCGAACGCCGCCCAGCCGCCGTCGGCGCACTGCAGACCTTCGATCCACTCAAGCCCGCGGGCCATGGATTGGGCGAAGCCGCTGGTCCGGCCGCCGGCCCGGTCCATGGCCATGACCACCACAGCGGTATCGTCGAGATCGGGGTAATGATCGTTACGGTATTGGAACGCCCAACCGCCAGGGCGCACGTCGGGCCGCTGCTCCGCCCAATCTCCGGCCAGATCCAGCACCTGCAGCGGCTTCAGCCATTCCAGCGCCGCGAGCGCGGCCGCTTCGCTCGCCGGTTCGCCAGCTTCCAGAAGGGCATGAGCCGCGAGCGCCGTGTCCCACACCGGCGACAGGCAGGGCTGGCAGTAGGCCTCGTGGTCGTGAACGATGAGCAGCTTTTCCACCGCGGCTCGGGCGGTGGCCCGGTGAGGGTGGTCTTCGCCATAGCCCAGGGCGTCGTACATCATCACCGCGTTGGCCATGGCCGGGAAGATCGCCCCAAGACCATCCTCGCCATTGAGTCGCTGGTCGACGAAGGCCACCGCCTTGGCCATAGCGCTGGCGTGCGAGCGTTTGGGAAAAAGTGGCCTGACCACGCGCAGCACCGCGTCGAGAGCCAAGAAACCGCTGGTCCACGGTTCCTTCTGGTGCTCACCGCGAGGCAGGTGGCGCAGCGCGCCTGGCCGCCCGAAGAACAGCTCGTCGATGCCAATGCCGCGCGGATTGCGCCCCCTTGGCTGAACCGCGCGCAGCACCAGCAGAGGCACGATCACCGTGCGCGCCCAGTAGGACACCTTGGCGAGGTGGATGGGAAACCAGCGCGGCAGATGCATGATCTCCACCGGCAGCTCGGGAACCGCCCGCCAGGAAATGATGCCGAACAGCGCCAAGAGGATGCGCGTGAAGACGTTGCAGCGCTCGGCGCCGCCCCGCGCCAACAGCGCTTCGCGGGCGCGCGCCATGTGCGGCGCGGCCGCGTCATCGCCGATCATCTTGAGCGCGAAGTAGGCTTTGACAGTGGCGCTGACGTCCATCGGACCGGCATGGAAAAGCGGCCAGCCCCCGTCGGCGCCCTGGATGCGGCGCAGATAAACGCCGATCTTCCGCTCCAGCTCCGGCGCGTCGGCCTCGCCCAGATAGGCGCGCAGCAGGATGTATTCGGCCGGAATGGTGGCGTCGGCCTCGAGCTCGAACAGCCAGTGACCATCGGCGCGCTGGCGGGCGCGCAGGGCGTCGGCGGCTAGCCGCACCGCCGCGTCAAGGGGCGTCGTCGGCTGGGCGGCGGCAGCGTCGTCCATCGCAGTCATCCTAACGGTCAAGCGGCCAGCCATATCCGAACGGGCGCGGGCTGTGCCATATCCCTGGCCAAGATCAAGAGGGAGCCTTGGCCATGCAGGGCAAGACGGTGGTGATCACCGGCGCCACCTCCGGCATCGGCGAGGTGGCGGCCGAGACGCTGGCGGCGCGCGGCGCGCGGATTGTGTTCACCGCCCGCGACGAGGCCAGGGCGCAGGCCACCCTGCGGCGGCTGGCGGCGGTCAATCCCGCGGTCGCGCACGACTTCGTGCTCGCCGATCTTTCGGTCCTGGCGGCGATGAAAACGGCCGGGGCCGCACTCGCCGCCAAGGCCGGGCGGATCGATGTGCTGATCAACAACGCCGGGGCCATCTTCGACCACCGCGAGGTGACCGCCGACCGGCTGGAAAAGACCTTCGCGCTCAATCACATGGCCTACTTCGTGGTCACCTGGACCTTGCGTCCCAACCTGGCCCAGCGGGCGCGCATCATCAGCACCGCCTCGGGCGCGCATCGCTACGGTCGGCTCGACTTTGGTGATCTGCAATCGCAGCGTCGGTTCTCCGCACTGGAAGCCTACGGCCGCTCCAAGTTGTGCAACATCGCCTGGACCTACGCCCTATCCCGCCGCCTGGCCGAGACCGGGATCACCGCCAACTGCTTCCACCCGGGCGGGGTCAACACCCGCTTCGGGGCCGACACCCGCGGCCTCCAGAGCCTGCTGCTGCGCTTCGCTCAGCGCTTCATGCTCACCCCTGCCCAGGGGGCGGATACATTGATCTGGCTGGCCAGCGCGCGTGAGGTGGGGGGCCGCACCGGCGGCTATTGGGTGCGGCGACGGCTCAGCCAGCCCTCCGCCGCGGCCCGCGATCCCGAGGTTGTCGCCCACCTGTGGGCGGAGAGCGCCCGGATCGCCGGTTGGCCAGAACTGGCGGCCTAGATCACCGCCAGCCTGGCCGCGGTTTCGCCGGAGCGCACCGCCCCCTCGATGGTCGCCGGCAAGCCGGTCGCGGTCCAGTCGCCAGCCAGGAACAGGTTGCGCCACGGGGTCGCCGTCCTGGGCCGACGGGCCTCCTGAGCCGGCGTGGCCGCGAAGGTCGCTCGCCTTTCCTTGACGATCCGCCAGGGCGGCAGCGCGGCGGGAAGACAATGCACGGCGGCGACGTCGGCCCACAGGGCGGCGGCGACCGCCTGGCGGTTGTCGTCGGCCAGGTCTCCGGCGGCGCTGACCGTCACCGACAGACGGTCCTCGAAGGCGAACACCCATTGCGCGAGCCCGCCGATCACGCCGACGATCGGCGCCAACCCGGCGGGCGGGTCGAAGCGGAAATGGCCGTTGACGATGGCGTTGAAGGCGTTGGGCGCGGTCAGGCCGGGCACCAGGTCGGTGGCGATCCACGGTGGCGCAGCCAGGATCACCGCATCATCGGGTCCGACCTCGATCGGCCCCTCGGCGGTGAGAATCTGGTTGACCCGCTTTCCGGCATAGCCAAGCGACTTGACCGGGGTCTTGAATCTGACGCCGGCGCCGCGGGCTTCCAGGAAGGCCAACGCGGGATCGATCAGCGCCGCGGCAAGGGTCGGGGTGGCGATGCGCGGCCGGTAGGCGCGCCCGCCCCTGGCCAGGCTCTCCCGAATGACCGCTCCGGCCAGCGCCGCCGAACCTTGCTTTGGCTGGGTGTTGAGGGCGGCGAGCAGGAACGGCTCGGCCAGCCGCTCCCAGAGCGGTCCGCGGCAGGTGATCGTCTCTTCGACCGTGGCCTCGCCATGCGCCATGGCCAGGCGCGCAAGGGCCAAGTGGTCGGCCGCCTTGGCCCCCGGCGCGCGTCGCCTGGCGGTGAGCAGCCACCAGGGCAACGCGCCATCGTTGGGCTTGATCGTCCACCTCGCGCCCTCGCTGCGATCGAAGAAATCCAGCCGGGCGCTGGCTGCCCCAGCCATGCGGTCTTCGGCGCCGATGCGACGCAGATAGGCGAACGCCGCGCGATTACCCGACAGCAACAGGTGATTGCCGTTGTCGAGGGTCATCTCCAGAACGCCGTCGTAGTAGGACCGGCAACGACCTCCGGCGTAGGTGGCGGCCTCGAGCACCGAGACGGTGTGGCCCCGCTCGGCGAGAGCGGTGGCGGCCGCAAGGCCGGCGAGGCCGGCGCCGATGACGTGGACCTTCAAAGCGCCCTTAGCGTCCCAAGCCGCGAGTGGCCATGATCCAGGCCAGCTGCGCCTTGCCCAAGCTCACCCGTTGGCGCGGCTCGGACCAGCCAGCCGTTTCCATCCGCTTCAGGATAGCCTGATAGACCGCGCCCATCAGGCGTGGCGCGCGCAATCGCCCCTTGGGCCGCTTGGCCAGCACCTGAGCTGCGGCGGCGTAGTGCTGATGCGCCAGCGCCGCCAGCCAGCGCGCCGCGACGTCGAATTTTTCCCGGCTCAAAACTTCGACCGGATGGTGGAACGCAGGAATGCCAGCCAGGGCGAGAGCCTCCTCAGGCACATAAAGGCGGCCCATGGCTGCGTCCTCGTCCAGATCGCGCAGGATGTTGGTGAGCTGGAGGGCCCGCCCCAGGTGATGCGCCAGTTCCCGGCCCGGCTCGTCGTCCATGCCGAACACCTTCACCGACAGGCGACCCACGGCGCTGGCCACGCGGTCGCAATAGAGGTCGAGGTCTTTGTAGGGCGGTCGTCTGATCGGCTCGCCGACGTCCATTTCCATGCCGTCGATGACGTCCAGAAAGTCATCCCGGTCGAGTTTGTAGCGCTTGGTCGGTTCGTGAAGCTCGCGCACCTTGGAGCTGGGGCTGGCGGTGTAGAGGCTGTCCACCGCTCGCCGCCATACGTTGAGATGGGCCCGGCGCTCTTCTGGCGTGAGGCCCTTTTCGTCGGCTATATCGTCGACTTGCCGGCAAAAGGCGTAGATGGCGAACATCGCCGCACGCTCCCGTTTCGGCAGCACCCGCATGGCGCTGTAGAAGGAGCTGCCCTGCGCCGACGCACCGCCCGCGGCTTCCTTGGGTTGGGAGGTGTTCTTGGCGGCGGCGCCGGACGTCATGCGTCACCTATGGCGCCGGACATGCGATTTGCCGAGCCCCCGGCGATGGTCAGCGCCCTCCACGCGCCAAGGCAGGCTCGCTGGGCCATCTCCAGACGGGTGTGATGCACGCGTTCCGAGAGGGGATCACGGCGCGTCAACCGCCGGGCGAGATCGACGGCCAGCGCCTGGATAACGCCAATCTCGAGGCGCAGACGCCGGTCGCGGACCTGGCCAGCCAGTGGCTCGGCGACCTCGAGCAGGCTGAGCGTGCGCCTCGCCAGACCGCCGATCGTCGCGCGAAGGGCGGGCGAGGCCCGGTCTGCGGACAGGGCCGCGATGCTTGCCCCTTGGGCGGCGAGGGCGTCTTCCGGGACATAGACGCGGCCGAGGTTGCGGTAGTCCTTCGCGCAATCCTGGAGATGGTTGATCACCTGCAGCGCCGAGCACAGGGCGTCGTTGGCCGGCCAGGTCGTCGATGGTTCGCCATGAACCTCCAGTACGAACCGGCCCACCGGCGCGGCCGAATAGCGACAGTAATCCATCAACTCGCCCCAGTCGGCGTAGCGCTGCTGGGTGACATCGCGCCGAAACGCGGTCAGCAGATCAAGGACGTGCTGCGGCGAGAGGTGGCGCTCGGCCATGACGTGGCGCAGAACCGCAGCCGGCTCGACGCTCTCGTCTTCGCCTGTCAGGCTCGCCTCGATGGCGGCCAGGCGCGCCAGCTTCTCGTCGGCCGGCGCGGTAGGATGATCGGCGATGTCGTCGGCCAGTCGGGCGACGCGGTAAAAGGCCAGGACGGGACGTCGGCGCCTTCTGGCTATCAGCCAGGAAGCGACGGGGAAATTCTCATCCCGGTGACCCTTGCCCGAGGAAAGCGCGTCGGTCATCGCCGCGCCGGCGCAAAGCCGCCCGCCTGCGCCCTGCCTTTCCACTGCCCCCCGGCGCCGCGCCAATGCTGAACCGCCGACCAGAACGTGAACGCTCCATAGAGCGCGCCCGCGGCCGGCAGGGTGAAACCCCACACCCTCGAAAGTCGGTAGAGCCGCAGGGTCGGGGCCATGGCCACGATCATGGCCACCCAGGCCGCCAGCGCCGGGATCTGCCCAGGGCCTGGGACCACCCACAGGATCGGCGGGGCGACGAACACCACCGCCATGGCGGCCAAGGTTCCGGCAAGCACCAGTGGCGAGAAGCCGAGTTGGGCATAGGCCGAGCGCGCGATCATCCGCCCGACGGCGCCAAGGCTCGGATAGGGGCGCAGGCTCTGCGCCCGGCGGGTCAGGCCCAGCCAGATCGGTCCGCGCGCCTTCAGCAGCCTCGCGAGGGCGCAGTCGTCGATGATCTCGCCGCGGATGGCGGCGAGGCCGCCGGCCGCCTCCAACGCCTGGCGTCGCACCAGCATGCAGCCACCGGCCGCCGCCGCCGTGCGTCTGCTGGAATCGTTCACCCAGGCGAAGGGAAACAGCATCTGGAAGAAGAAGATGAAGGCCGGGATCATGAGCCGCTCCCAACCGCTGCGCACGGTGAGCCTGGCCATCAGCGAGGTGAGGTGCAGATCGCCGGCTTCGGCGCGCGCCACCAGTCGGCGCAGGACTCCCCGTTCATGGCTGATGTCGGCGTCGGTGAGCCAGAGATAGTCGGGGGCGGAGAGCTCGGCCCTGGTCACGCCCTGGTTCTGCGCCCATAACTTGCCGGTCCAGCCGCTGGCCAGCGGCGCGCTCTTGATCACCTCCAGAAGGTGGTCGCCGCGTGCGGCCAGCGCCGCCTCGCCAGTGCCATCGGCGCTGTCGTCGTCGACCAGAATGATCCGGAACGGGCCTGGATAGTCCTGACGCCGCAGCGATTCGGCGGCCTGGCGGACGACATCGGCCTCGTTGCGGGCCGGGACCACGGCGACCACCGCCGGCCAGCGCGCCGGTTCTGGCGAGGTGGCGGTCTCGTCGCTTTCCCGGCCACGCCAAAATCCGCCCCGAAGCGCAAGCAGATAGATCCAGGCCGCGCAGGCGAGAAGCGCCAGCGCCGCGGCGATGGTCATGCGATGTATCCGGCGGCGCGGAACCAGGCCAAGGCGTCGGCGATCGCTTCCTGATACGGCCTGGCGTGGTAGCCGAGTTCCCGTTCAGCTTTGGCCGATGAGAAGAACATCCGGTGCGCGGCCATGTCGAGGGCGGCGCGGGTGACCAACGGTTCGCGGCCGGTGAACCTGGCCAGCGCCTCGGCCGCGAAGGCGAGCGGATAGAGCGGCGCGCGCGGGACACCGATGGTGGGGGCCTTGCGGCCGGTAAGATGGGCGATGTCGGCCAGCAGGGCGCGCAGGCTGGCGTCCTGGCCGCCCAGAATATAGCGCTCGCCGGGCGCGCCCTTCTCCAGGGCCAGCAGATGCCCCGCGGCGACGTCATCGACGTGGACCAGATTGAGGCCGGTATCGACGAAGGCCGGGATGCGGCCCTGCGCCGCCTCCACCAGGATGCGACCGGTGGGCGTCGGTTTGACGTCGCGCGGCCCGATTGGGGTCGAGGGCATGACGATCACCGCCGGCAACCCCTCGCCGATCATGCGCTCGACGGCGCGTTCGGCCGCCACCTTGCTCTTCTTGTAGACCCCCACGCCCTCGCCATCGGCCAGCGGCGAGGTCTCGTCCACCGCCTCGCGATCGACGCGCAGGGTGGCGACCGAAGAGGTATGGACGATCTTCTCCACCCCGGCCGCCATGGCGGCGCGCATCACCGTGCGCGTCCCGTCCAGATTGGCGCGCATGATTTCGCCCGGGTCGCGGGCCCATAACCGGTAGTCGGCGGCCACATGGAATAGCCAGCGCACGCCGGCCATCGCCCTAGTCATCGCCGCTGGGTCGGTCATGTCGCCGCGCACGATCTCCGCCTCGATCCCTTCGAGGTTGGTGACTGGGCTGGAAGCGCGCGCCAGCACGCGAAGGTTCAAGTCGCGTCCACCGAGGGCGCGCAGCACCGCCGAGCCGACAAACCCGGTCGCCCCGGTGATCAGCGCCGTATCGCCGGGTTGAAACTCAGCCATCAGAAATGACTCGCAGGGTGCAATGCCTACCAGGGCACGGTGGCGCCGGTGTAATCGAAGAAGCCGTCTCGGCGATCTTTCCGCGCCCGCTCGACCACATCGGCGAGGCCCTTGACCGAGGTGGCGACATCGATGGCCGCGTTCGGCCCGCCCATGTCGGTCTTAACCCATCCGGGATGGAGCGAGAGCACCGTCAGGCCCTTGTCCTTGTGTCGCGCGGCGAAGCTGCGGGTGAAGGAGTTCAGCGCCGCCTTGCTGGCCCGATAAAGTTCCACGCCGCCTTCGGCGGCCCCCTCGACGCTGCCCAGGCGAGAGGTCATCAGGCCGACAACGCCCGTCTGCGGCTTGACCTGTTTGGCGAACATCTCCGCCAGGCGAACCGGGGCCAGGGCGTTGGTCACGAACAGATGGGTGAACTCATCGTCGCTGACCGTGCGCGGGTTCTTGCCCTGCGGACCGCCGATCCCGGCGTTGACGATGACGACGTCGAAGGCCTCATCGGCCAGCTTGTCGCGCAATGCGACGACCGACTGGGCGTCTGCGGTATCGACTGTCTCCACCCGCACCCGCCCGCCCGAGTGCTCGGCGATCGCCGCCAGATCCTTGGCCTTGGCGGCGTCGCGCACCGTGCCGGTGACCTGCCAGCCCCGGCGCTCGAATTCACCCACCAGGCCAAGACCGATGCCGCGCGAGGCGCCGACGATGAGGACTGACTGGGTCATGGCGGGATTCCCTGGATTGTGGCGGGGTTCCAGTTAGGGCCTCGCTTACACCGCGCCAAGACCCGCGCTCGGCTATCCTGCCAGTACGGCGCCAAACTGCTCGACCACCCAGTCGACCTGGTCTGGCCTGATCATCAGCGGCGGGGCGATGCGGATGGTGTGCTCGTGGGTCTCTTTGCAGAGGAGCCCTCGCGCCTGCAGCGCCTGGCAGTAGCCGCGGGCGCCGCCGGCGTCGTCGTCGAGTTCGATGGCGATCATCAGCCCTCGCCCACGCACTTCCCTGACCCTATTGCCGCGCACCGACTCGAGCCCGGCCCTGAGTCGTTCGCCCTGGGTCGCCGCGTTGTCGATCATGCCTTCCGCGATCAGCACCTTGAGCGCCTCGCGGGCCACCGCGCAGGCGAGCGGATTGCCGCCGAAGGTGCTGCCGTGCTCGCCGGGCTTCAGCACCCCCAGCACCTCGCGGTTGGAAAGCACCGCGGAGACCGGATAGAAGCCGCCAGACAGCGCCTTGCCGATCAGGGTGAGGTCGGCCTCGATCCCCTCATGCTCCTCGGCCAGCAGCTTACCGGTGCGGCCAAGACCGGTCTGGATCTCGTCGAGGATAAGGATGACGTCGTGATGGGTGCAGAGTTCGCGCGCCCGGGCCAGGTAACCCGCCGGCGGGATGATCACCCCGGCCTCACCCTGGATCGGCTCGACCAGAAAGGCCACAGTGTTGGATGTGATCGCCGCTTCCAGCGCCGTCGCATCGCCGTACGGGACGATCCGGAAGCCAGGCCCGAACGGGCCAAAGCCGGCGGTCGAAACCGGATCGGTGGAAAACCCGATCACGCTCAGGGTGCGGCCGTGGAAGTTGTCGGCGCAGACGATGACCTCGGCTTGGCCGGCCGGCACGCCCTTGACCTCGTAGCCCCACTTGCGCGCCACCTTGATGGCGCTCTCCACCGCCTCGACGCCGGTGTTCATCGGCAGCACCGAATGTGAGCGGGTGAGGATGCAGAGCTCCTCATAGAAGAGGCCGAGCTGGTCGTTGCGGAAGGCGCGCGAGGTCAGGGTCAGGCGCTGCGCCTGATCGACCAGCGCCTTCAGGATGCGGGGATGGCAATGTCCCTGGTTGACCGCGGAATAGGCCGAAAGACAGTCGAGATACCGTCGTCCGTCCACGTCCCATACGTACACGCCTTCGCCGCGGGTGAGGATGACATCCAGTGGCTTGTAATTGCGCGCGCCGTATTCCGCTTCAAGCGCCAGATAGTCTGTGTGCGGACTTGTCTTGGCGTCCATCGTCGTCTCCATCAGGCGGCGGCCTCCAGGCATCGCGCGGCCGGGGCCGGCTGGCTGACCAGATCGAGGCGCAACGTCATGCAGAAGGCGCCGCCGCCGGAAAGCAAATAGGGATCGAGGTCGATCCCGATCACGTCATAACCGCGCGCGCTCAGCCGGTCATGCAGTTCCGCTCCGGGCCTGGCCATGATCAGCTTGCGGCCGAGGCTGACGGCGTTGACGCAAAAGGCCCGGGCGTCAGCGTCCGTGGCCTCGATCCGCTGATCGGCGCTGGTGTGGGCTTGGAGCGCGGCCAGGGCGACCTCGGAAAGCGCAGGTGGATAGTAGAGGATCTCGCCGCCGGAGAGCGGGCAGAAGCAGGTGTCGAGATGGTAGTATGCCTTGGTGGCGAGCGGCATGTGGACCGTTTCCTGGCCGAAGAAGTCGCTGATCACCTTGACCGAGTCCGGGCTCGAGCGTGGACCGCTGGCGACCCAGAACAGGCGTCGGTTGGCGTCCCAGATGCAGTCGCCGGCGCCCTCCTGATAGACGCCTTCGATGTCGGTCACCATTGCAATCCCCGTCAACCGCTCGAGCGCGCGATGGAAGTGGGGCGTTTCGCCGGCGCGTTCAGGATATCGGAAATGGGCCACCAGAGCACGACCGTCGAGCACCACGGCGGCGTTGGCGGGAAACACCAGGTCGGGAAGGCCGGCTTCGCCCGGCATCACCGTCACCTCGGCGCCGGCGCCTTCTAGGGCGCGCTTCAGTGACTGCCAACCCGAGCGCGCAGCGGCGTCGTGCGCCGCCGGATCGGCGCTCCAGTCGCCTGGACGCATCCACGGATTGATCTCGTAGGCAACCCGGAAATGGCCGGGATCGGTCATCAGGAATGTCGGACGCATCGGCTCTCCAGTGGGCGACTCACATTGCCCTCAAGAGATGGCTCGGCGCGGCGTTAGCGAACAGTTGGCAATCTGTCTCAAAACGCGTAATTGTTGACGATTCGCCATGTATTGCTGACATAACGTCCATGGACGAGACCGACCGCAAACTCATCTCCCTGCTGCGCGCCAACGCCCGCGCGCCGGTCGCTAGCCTCGCCAAGCAACTGAAGGTGTCGCGCGCCACCGCCCAGAACCGCATCGATAGGATGGTGGCCCGCGGCGAGATCGGCGGCTTCACCATTCGCGTGGCCGAGGATACGGCGGCTGAACGCGTGCGGGCCATTATGGCCATCGCCGTCGAGGGCGAGCGCTCGGGGGCGGTGCTGCGCGCCCTGCGCGGTTTCCCCGAGGTGCGCGCCGTGCACATGACCAACGGCCGCTGGGACATGATCGCCGAACTGGAGACCGACAGCCTGTCAGGCTTCTCCAACGCCCTCGACGCCATCCGGCTCATCGACGGCATCGCCGCCACTGAGACCAGCCTGCTGCTCAGGACCCATCAGACCTGAGCGGGCGCAGCCGGCGGCCGGACCCGCCGGCAACTTATCCGTAGGTCAGGGAGCGGTCAGTCGCCCCATTGGCCGGCGCCCTCGGCGGTGGCGCTCTTGCCGTCGGCGCTGACCTTGTTATGCCAGGCCAGGGTGCCCGAGCGGCCGGCGTAGGCCCCGGCCGTACCCCAGATGCCGCCGACGCAGTTGGCCTCGGTCGGGGCCTTCGCCGGATTGCATCCGAAACGCACGTAGCCGGCGCCAGTGGGGTCGCTGAAGGTGCATTGGCCATGCGTCTCGAAGATGTCGCCGGGCAAGGCTGGCCAACTGGCGCAATGATCATCGGTCGGCAGTGACCGGCCGGCCATCACGGTCGGGCCCTTGAAATCGGCCACGCCCGCTATCCGCACCGCCCCGTTCGGTCCTGGGATCACGACCGAAGCGCCGAGGATGCCGGTGTTGCTGAAGGTGAAGGTTTCGGCCTGCGCGCCGAAAGCCAAGCCGGCCGCCAGCGCGGCGGCCAGAGCAAAGGTCTTCATGGCGTTTCCCCTGTCGGCCAGCCCCGTCGGCGGCCGGACGGGACATCCTATCACGGGCGGGCATTAAAGCCTAAGCTTATTAACCTATACGAACGCTGTAGGTGCGGTCTTAACACGTTTTCAACAGAAAAAGCGGCCAACTTCACCGCGTTGGGGGCACGGTCCAAGGTGCGGGGGGCCGCTTCTCCTTTGTGCAGGTATCGTGGAGTAGCGTAATGGAGCACGGGCTCAATCTCGCTTTGGCCACCTTGTCGTTGATGATGGCGGCGATGCTCTTCCAGATGCACTGAGTTGAGATTTCGCGCCTGGCTGGCCAGAGTTCGGCCATGCGCCGCCAGCTTCGCCGTCCTGGCTCTCGCTCTCGCGCGCCCACCCCCCGGATCAAGGCGATGTTCCTGATCGCCCCGGCGGTGATCTCGGCCTTACCGCCCGGCGCTCGCCCACCGCGTGGTCGCGGCCCGCGCCATTTCCCTATTCGAACAGACGCTACGCTAGAGAGCGATGTCATCGAAGCTGGCCGCCTCGCCGGCGCCTGGCGCTCCCTCGCGCACCAGCCTGACGGTCTGCATGCCAGCCGTGTTCGCGGCGGCGATCTCGCTGGCGCTGTCGGTGAGAAACAAGATCGCGCCAGCGTTGACGCCGATCTCCTGGGCGATGCGCCGATAGCTGGCCGGATCGCTCTTTGCCCCGATGCGGGTATCGAAGTAGCCGTCGAACAGGTTCGAGAGATCGCCCGCGGTGCTGTGGGCGAAGAGCAGCCTCTGCGCCGCCTCGGAACCGGACGAATAGACATAGAGAGGCAGGCCGGCGGCGCGCCAGTTGGTGAGCGCACGGGCGGCATCGTCATAGACGTGTCCCTTGAGCTCGCCGCGCTGATAGCCGCCGCGCCAGATCAGGCCCTGGATGGTCTTCAGGGAGCCAGCTTTGCGGTCTTCGTCCATCCACCGTTCGAGCACCGAGACCAAAGCCGGGTCATCGGGCGCGTCTTCGCCGGCACGGATCTCGGCCTCCGCCTCGGCCGCTTCCGGGTCCCGGCTGGCGACGAAGGCGGCGAGCCTGGCCCGCGCGTAGGGAAACAACACCTCATGAACAAAGGCGATCGAGCCGGTCGTGCCCTCGATGTCGCTGACGATCGCCGAGACCCCGCGGCGGCGGATCAAGCCGCCAGCTCGTATTTCGGGAACCCCTTGGCGATATCGGCGCCGGTAAAGTCGGCCACCCATCCGGCCGGTGAGATGAAAAGGCGCAGAGCGGTGAAATGGGGTTTGGGCCCCATGTCGAACCAATGGCGGGTCCCGGCCGGGATGCTGATCAGGTCTCCGGCTTCGCACACCAGCATGAACACCTTGCCCCCTCCGTGCAGGTAGAACTGGGCCGCGCCCTCGACAAAGAAGCGCACCTCGTCGTCGGCGTGGGTGTGCTCGGCCAGGAACTTGGCGCGCAGTTCGCCGGCGGCGGGATTGTCGGGGGTCATGCGGATGACATCCACCGCCTGATAGCCGCCGCGGCGCTTGAGCCGGTCGATATCGCCCGCATAGGCGGCCAGCACGGCGGCGTCGTCCGCCTCGCGCGGCAATGGCGCGGTAGCCGCCCAGCGCTCAAAGGCGACGCCGATCTCCGCCAGCTGTTCAGCGATCACATTGGCTTCGCCAGTCGTGGACAGTGGTATCGCCGGCGCATCGTCGCGGTGGATGGTCAGGCGGCTCATCGACTTGATCTCCTTCCAAAACGCATCAGTTCCAGTTCGCAGGCGATCAGGGTTTCGGCCGCCTCGACCGCATTCAGCGCCTCGTCCATGGTTCGGCCCCAACCATAGAGGCCGTGGTCGCGAATGACGAACGCCGGAGCAGGGGAGGCCTGCAGCCTGGCGTCTACGGTCTGCGCCAAAGCCGCCATGTCCTGGCTGTTGTCGAACACCGGTAGCTCCAAGGCGCAGGCATGGGTGGCCACCCCGGGAAACGCCTTAAGCAGCTCATAGCCCTCGAGCCGGATTACCCCCTCGCTCAGGTGCGAGAGCACCACGACGGCGATCGAGTGGCTGTGCACAACGGCCTGGGCCTCGGGATAAAGTCGGTAGATGGCCAGATGCAGGGCGGTCTCGGCCGACGGCGAGCGCCCATCCAGCGGCGCACCGGCGGGATCCAGGCGCATGACGTCGGCCGCGCGAAGCTCGCGCTTGTCGGCGCCGGAGACGGTGATGGCGAAGGCGCCGTCGGGGCAGCGATGCGAATAGTTGCCCGAACCCGCGGGCGCCCAGCCTCTCCCAGCCAAGAACCGCGCGGCGCGGACGATCTCCTTGGCTGCGAATTCGTCGCTCGGGTCCATTGTCTGGCAGTCTAGATCAATCCCGAACCGCGGTCAGCGGACGGCGTTGACATGGGCGACGACGAATCCGGCCGTGGACTCGGCGCGCACCCGCACCAGCGCCCCGCGCGCGGCTTCGATGCGAGCGACATCGCCGAAGCCCAGCCGGCATGAAGCGGCGCCATGGGCCAGCGACAGCCCATCTTCGCAGGCAAGGATGAAGGTCACATCCTGGCTCACCACCGCCGCAGCGGGCGCAGCCCGCCGACGCTCAAGGCTGGCGGTGTGGACGCCGCGTCTGACCATCACGTTGATGTCGGTCACCGGACCATCCGGCGCCAAGGCGGCGACCGGCGCGTCACCGGGAAACACCATGGCTGGGCTGTCGGCGGTGAGCCGCGTGGGGCCGACGCCGGCGATGTCGAGTTCGAGTTCGCCATCCAGCACCAGCATCAGGCGGTCGACTCCCGGAAAAGTCGAAAACGGGCCCGCCGCCTCGACCGTCGCCAGGCTCACGCGCCAATCGAAATCGGCTAGATCAGACCCCGGCGGCGCGGCGGCGATCTGGCGGGTCACACCGCCCCCGTTCTTCCACGGCTGGTCCACCAATGCGCTGGCGCGGATCACCTGCATGCGGCCACCCTAGCGCGCCTGGTCGGCGTCCCACAGCCGCGCTGCGCCGCGCACGCCCGAGGCGTCCCCCCACCGCGCCGCCGCCAGGCGCCCGAGCCAGCGATCGGCAAACACGAACGGAGCGATCCTCTCCGGCAGCCGCTCATAGATTTCCCTCACGTTGGAAAGCCCTCCGCCGAACACGAACACATCCGGATCGAGGATATTGCTGATCATGGCCAGGGCGCGGCCGAGCCGGCCAAGATAGCGCTCGAAACTCGCCGCGGCGGCGGCATCGTCAAGCCGGGCCCCAGCGATGATCTGCTCGGCGCTCAGCGTCTTGCCGCTGACATGCGCGTGGTCGCGCTCCAGGCCGCGGCCGGAGATCCACGTTTCCAGACAGCTGCTCTGGCCGCACCAGCACCTGGGTCCCGGCGTCTCGCCGGCGTCCGCCCAGGGGAGGGGCGTGTGGCCCCATTCGCCGGCGATGCCCGACGCGCCGTCGACGAGCTTGCCATCGATGGCGAGACCGCCGCCGCAACCGGTGCCGAGGATGACGGCGAAGGCGACGCGCGCGCCCCGAGCCGCGCCATCGGCGGCCTCGGACAGCGCGAGGCAATTGGCGTCGTTGGCTAGCCGCACCGGCCGGCCGAGCGCCGCCTGGAGGTCCTCGCCGAATCGGCGACCGTTGAGCCAGGTGGAGTTGGCGTTGCGGATGACGCCGCTCACCGGCGAGACCGATCCTGGCGCGCCGACGCCGATGGTTCCCTCGCCGCCCGCCTCGCGCTCCACATCGCTGATCAGACTGGCGGTGGCGGCAAGCGCGGTGTCATAGCCGCCCGGGTTGACGATCCGCCGCCGGGCCAGGAAGGCGCCGTGCGGATCGAGCGCCGCAGCCTCGATCTTGCTGCCGCCGAAATCGACCCCGATGCGGGTCAAGATCAGTTGTCGCTGCCGCCCAAAAGGCTGCCGAGGACGCCGCCGACGACGCCGGCGGTGGCCAGTGATCCGATGGCGCCTTGCGGCGTGCGCTGGTTGGCGCCGGGCATATAGCGGGCGATTTCCTCGGCCAGATTGAGGATCGGCATCGATTGCAGATGCACCTCACCAGGACCCGTGAGGGTGGCCAGGAACAGCCCCTCACCGCCGAAAAGGACGTTGCCGAAGCCAGGCACCAACTGGATATCGAAGCTGACGGTCGGCTCGTGCACGCCGACATGGCCCGCGTGAACAAGCAGGCGCTCGCCTGGCCCCAGGCGCTTGGTGACCACCTCGCCGGACAGATCGAGGAACACCACTCCAGGGCCGGTGACCCGCTGCAGGATGAAGCCCGCGCCGCCGAAGAACCCGGCCCCGATCCGCCGCTGCCAGGCGAGCTCGAGGGTTACGCTCTTTTCCGCCGCCAGGAAGGTTTCCTTGCGGCAGATCAAGGATTCGCCTGCGCCCAGCTGGCGGGTCATGATCGTTCCGGGAAATCGCGGAGCGAAGGCGACGTGCGCGCCGGGCCCCTGGGCCGTGTAGTCGGTGACAAAGAAGCTGCCGCCGGTGAGCGAGCGCTTGAGACCGGCGAACACGCCGCCGCCGGTGTTGGTGCCCATGCGCACGGCATCGTTCATCCAGCACATGGTCGCGGTCTGGCTATAGACGGTCTCGCCGGGCGCCAGGTCGACGCCAACAGTCTGCATCACCGTGCCCGAAATGTCGTATTTCATGGTTGGTCCTTGGCTGGCTTGGCGGCGCACTCTAGGACCTCGGCTCGTCAGAGCAAATTGGCCATGGTTATGCAGCCGCCGGGCAACATCCCCTTCTTCACCCGCGCTGGCGGCGCCTTCATTCCCGGGTCGGTCAGCCGCGGACCATGGAGCGCCACCTCGCTGCACGCGCGGGTGCTCATCGGCCTGCTGGCGGCGGAGATCGAGGGCTTGCACGGCGGGCCGCTGTGGATGCCGGCGCGCCTCACCGTCGATCTGTGGCGCCTGCCCGACTTGTCGCCCGCGGAAGTGACTGTCCGACCGCTGCGCGAAGGCGGCCGGGTGAAGGTCATCGACGCCGAATACGTCAGCGGTGGGGTGACCATGGCCCGGGCTTCCTGCCAGCTCTTGCGGCGCACGACCAATCCGCCGGTGCGGGTCTGGTCGCCGCCGCCATGGGATGCGCCCCGCCCGGAGGACATTCCACCGCCGGCGCAGGGGATTGGCGATCTTGGCGGGATGTGGACGACACGACCGATCACCGGGGCATTCGGCTCGTTGGGCCAGCGGCGATTGTGGATGGCCGAGGTGCGCGAGCTTGTCGCCGGCGAGGCTTTGACCCCGTTCGTCCGCGCCGCCCTGGCCGCTGACTTCGCCAGCCCTTTCGCCAACGCTGGCGAAGGCGGCCTCGCCTGGATCAACAGCGACGTCACCCTCTATCTGCATCGCCTGCCGGTGAGCGAATGGATCGGGGTTGAGGTGATCAACCACCATGCGACCGACGGCGTGGCCATCGCCGAATGCTGGTTCCACGATGTGCAAGGTCCGATCGGCTCGTCATCGGTGGCGGCCCTGGCTCAGCGGCGCGGCATGGGCGGCTAGCTTGCCAACGGTTCGGGCGCCGTGCATCGATGGCTCCGTGCCGATCAAGTTCACGCCCTGGTTTCTGATCAGCGTCGGTCTGGTTGACCTGCTGTTCCTCAATCGCCAGCCGCAAATGCTGGCGCTGGGCTTTCTGTTCATCGCCTGGGGCGGCTTGCTTCTGCTGCTGCCATATATGCGCAAGCCGGCGGCCAAGGGTCCGGTGGTCAGGGTTGTCGCGCGCCAGGCGCCGAGCGCATTCCTGGCCCCAAAGCCGGTCGCCGAGGAACTGGCCAAGCTCGGCATCCTGCGCGAGCGCGGGGTGATCACCGAGGCCGAATTCGAGACCCAGAAGAAAAAGCTTCTCGGGTGAAGGCGCCTCAACGAGGGGCCGGTGGCCGCGACGGTCCCCGACGCCGCTGTCGTCGATGCGATTCGGGTCGCTGAACAGCCAAGCCTGTAGCCTCATTGCCGCCCAGGTCGCCGGTAAGGGGCAATGCCTCCCCTGAACCCGCACGGCATGGAAAGAATCGGACAATGCACCTGCTTATTGGCGTTCCACTGGATTTCGGCGCCGCCCTGATGGTGGTGGCGATCGGCATCGCCGGCGGCTTTTTTCTCGCCGAGGTGCGCCCCACGGCGCTGGCGCGGATCATGAAGCGCATCGCCGCTGGCCGGTAGGCTAGAGGCCGCCAGCCTCCACCTAGCAACTTTGTCAGGTCGGCGTCCGACTGGGCTCGCGACTGGATCAACTGATCCTGGGCGTTGAGCGCCTGCCCTAGCCTTAGCCCTTGCCACCACGACCCAGTCAGCAAGGAATCGTTCAAGCCAATACGGCCTAGCTGAAGCTTGGCTCCGAGCCTGAAGCTAGAGAATGGCCGGCAGGTCGAGGTGGTGCTCGCGGGCGCAGGCAAGGGCCTGGTCATAGCCGGCGTCGGCATGACGCATCACCCCGCTGGCCGGATCATTCCACAGCACCCGCTCGATGCGCCGCGCCGCCGCTTCGGTGCCGTCGCACACCACGACCATGCCGGCGTGCTGGGAAAAGCCCATGCCGACGCCGCCGCCGTGATGAATCGACACCCAGGTGGCTCCGCTGGCGCAATTGAGCAGCGCATTCAGCAGCGGCCAGTCGGAGACGGCATCGGAGCCGTCGCGCATGGCTTCGGTCTCGCGATTGGGCGAGGCGACCGAGCCCGAATCGAGATGATCGCGGCCGATCACGATCGGCGCCTTGAGCTCGCCACTGGCGACCATTTCGTTGAACGCCAGCCCGAGCCGATGGCGATCGCCCAGTCCTACCCAGCAGATACGCGCCGGCAGGCCCTGGAACTTGATCTTCTCGCGCGCCATGTCGAGCCAATGGTGGAGATGCCTATCGTGCGGCATCAATGCCTTCACCTTGGCGTCGGTCCTGAAGATGTCCTCCGGATCGCCACTCAGCGCCGCCCAGCGGAACGGCCCCACCCCGCGGCAGAACAGCGGCCGGATGTAGGCCGGCACGAAGCCTGGAAAGGCGAAGGCGTTAGCCAGGCCTTCGTCCTTGGCCATCTGGCGGATGTTGTTGCCGTAGTCGAGCGTCGGGATTCCCTGGCGATGGAAGCCCAGCATCGCTTGCACCTGGGCGCGCATCGAGGCCTTCGCCGCCTTGGCCACGGCGGTCGGATCGCTCTCGCGGCGCGAATGCCACTCAGCGAGGCTCCAGCCCGCCGGAAGGTAGCCATTCACCGGATCGTGGGCGCTGGTCTGGTCAGTCACCGCGTCCGGTTTGACGCCACGCTCGAGCAGCTCGGGAAACACCTCGGCGGCGTTGCCCAGCAGCCCGACCGACAGGGGCGTCTTGTTGGCGCAAGCGCGGCGGATGAGGCTCAGAGCCTCGTCGATATCCTGGCTCATCACGTCGAGGTAGCCGGTGCGCAGGCGCATTTCGATGCGCGAGGCCTGGCACTCCACCGCCAGGCATGAAGCGCCGGCCATCACCGCCGCCAGCGGCTGGGCGCCGCCCATGCCGCCCAGCCCTCCGGTCAGGATCCAGCGGCCGGAAAGGTCGCCGGCGTAGTGCCGGCGGCCGAGTTCGGCGAAAGTCTCGTAGGTGCCTTGAACGATGCCCTGCGCGCCGATGTAGATCCACGAGCCGGCGGTCATCTGGCCGTACATCATCAGACCCTTGCGATCGAGAGCGTTGAAATGCTCCCAGTCAGCCCAGTGGGGCACCAGGTTGGAGTTGGCGATCAGCACCCGGGGGGCATCGGCGTGGGTGCGGAAAACGCCGACCGGCTTGCCGGACTGGACGAGCAGGGTCTGGTCCGCCTCGAGGCGCTTGAGGACGGCAACGATGGCGTCGAAACTCTCCCAATCGCGGGCGGCGCGGCCGACCCCGCCATAAACCACCAATTCCTCCGGCCGCTCGGCGACGTCGGGATCGAGGTTGTTCATCAGCATCCGCAGGGGGGCTTCGGTGAGCCATGAGCGGGCGGAGATCTGGTTTCCGCGCGGGCTGCGGATCAGGCGGGAATTGTCGAGCCGGGTCATCGGGACCTCGCGAACTCCAGGCAGGCTGAAAGGACGTTACGCAGAACCGAGACCATGGGCGCGGCCCGATCGGCGTCGAATGGCGGCGGCCAGGTGTCCTCGGCGGGATCGCCATCCGGTTCGCCCATGTAGCCGCGGCAGGCGAGTTCCATCTGCACAGCGTGCACGCCAGTCTCCGGGGCTGCGTGGTAGCGGGTGATGAAACCACCCTTGAAGCGGCCGTTGGTGACCCGGCTGAGGTTGGATGAGGCGCAGGCCACCTCTACTGCGGCGGTCAGTTCCGGCGCGCAGCTGGCCCCGTCGTTGGTTCCGATGTTGAAGTGGGGCAACTCGCCATCGAACAGGCGCGGCGCCCGCGAGCGGATCGAGTGGGCGTCATAAACGACGACGGCGCCGTGCCGGTCGCGCGTCCAAGCGGCCTCTTCGGCCAGAGCCTGATGATAGGGTTCGAAGAACAGGCGCCGGCGAACGGCGATCTCGGCCGCGTCGGGGGCATGGCCTTTGCGATAGAGCGCCTGGCCGTCGAAGGTGGTGGTCGGGCAAAGCTCGGTGGTCGCCCGACCGGGATAGAGAGACGCTCCGGAGGGGTCGCGGTTGACGTCGATCACCGAGCGCGAAAGGGCCGTGGCGATCACCGTCGCCCCGAGATCGGCGGCGAAGGCGTAAAGCTCGTCCACCCACCAGTCGGCGTCGCGCCGGGCCAGCCAATGCGAGACGAAACGGCCCTTGAGGTGCGGCGGGATGGCAGTCCCGGCATGGGGAATGGAAACGATCAGCGGCGCTGCGCCCCGCCTTACGCTGAGCCAGCCGGGCGGGCTCACCCCAGGAGGCCGGGCAGGGCCAGATCGGCCGCCTCGACAACGCCGTTGTCGCGCACCAGGTCGATGGCCGCGTTCATGTCCGGATGCATGAAGCGGTCATCCTCCAAGGTTGGAACCCGACTCCGCAGCAGCGCCCGCACCGCTTCTAATGGCGTGCTGGACCTGAGCGGGGCGTGGAAATCGCATCCCTGGCCCGCGGCCAGCAGTTCTATGCCGACGATGGCGATGGCGTTGTCGGCCATCTCCATCAGCCGGCGCGCCCCATGCGCGGCCATGGACACATGGTCTTCCTGGTTGGCGTCGGTGGGAATGGAATCGACGCTGGCTGGATAGGCCCGCTGCTTGTTTTCGGAAACGAGCGCCGCGGCAGTGATCTGAGCGATCATGAAGCCGGAGTTTAGGCCCGGCCTCGGCGTCAGGAAGGCGGGCAATCCGGACATCGCCGGATCGACCAGCATGGCTACGCGCCGCTCCGCCAATGAGCCGATCTCGCACAGGGCCAGCGCGATGGTGTCGGCGGCGAAGGCCACCGGCTCGGCATGGAAGTTGCCGCCGCTCAACGCCTCGTCGGTCTCGGCGATGATCAGGGGATTGTCGGTGACGCCGTTGGCTTCGATGGCCAGGGTGTGGGCGGCCTGACGCAGGATGGTGAGCGCCGCACCCATCACCTGCGGTTGGCAACGTAGGCAGTAGGGATCCTGAACGCGCGCATCGCCGGTCAGGTGCGAGGCGCGGATCGCCGATCCAGCCATCAACTCGCGCAGAGCCTCCGCGGCCTCGATCTGGGCCGGATGTCCGCGCAGGGCGTGGATGCGCGCGTCGAAAGGGGTGTCGGCGCCCTTGGCCGCCTCGGTGGACAGCGCTCCGGTGACGAGCGCGGCGCGGAACAGGATTTCGGCGCGGAACAGGGCGGCCAGCGCATAGGCGGTGGAGAACTGGGTGCCGTTCAGCAGCGCCAAGCCTTCCTTGGGACCGAGCGTCAGGGGCTCCAGCCCGGCGTCCGCTAGCGCCGCCGCTGCCGGCCGTTTCATCCCCTCGACGAGGACCTCGCCGCCGCCGATCATCGCCGCCGCCATGTGGGCCAGGGGCGCCAGGTCGCCCGAGGCGCCGACCGATCCCTGGACCGGGATCACCGGCGTGATCCCATGGGTCAGCATCGCTCCCAGCAGCGCGACCGTCTCCGGTTTCACGCCCGAGGCGCCGCGGGCGAGGCCGGCCAGCTTCAGGGCCATCATCAGCCGGGCCACCTTGACGGGCATGGCCTCGCCAACGCCGGCGGTATGCGACAGCACCAGATTGCTCTGCAGACGAGTGAGGTCGGCCGGATCGATGCGGACGCTGGCCAGTTTGCCAAAGCCGGTGTTGACCCCATAGACCGCCTCGCCTTTGGCCAGGATGCGCTCAACGGCCGCCGCCGACGCGGCGATAGCCGGCGCAGAGGCGGGATCGAGACTTGGGTTGGCGCCCTCGAAGATCGCCTGCCAATCGGCGAGCGTCACCTCACCCGGCCTCAGGATGACGCTGATCAATGTCCTCTCCACACCCTAGCGTGGAGCGGATTGCGCCCCAGCCAGTAGACCAGTTCGGCCGGCCGCTCGATGTCCCAGATGGCCAGATCGCACCATTTGCCGGCCTCCAGGGTCCCGCACTCGCGGGCGAGCCCGAGGGCCAGGGCGGCGTTGCGCGTGACCCCCGCCAGGCACTCATCGATGGTCATGCGGAACAGGCTCGCGGCCATGTTCATCACCGCCAGCAGGGAGGTGATCGGCGCTGTGCCCGGATTGCAGTCGGTGGCGAGCGCGATCGGCACGGCGCCGGCGCGCAGGGCGGCGATCGGCGGCAGGCGCGTCTCGCGCATGAAATAGAAGGCGCCGGGGAGAAGCACGGCCACCGTGCCAGCCTCGGCCATCGCCGCCACCCCCTCGTCGTCGAGATATTCCAGGTGATCGGCGCTGCGCGCCCCGAACTCGGCGGCCAGCACGGCGCCATGCTGATTGGACAGCTGCTCGGCGTGGAGCTTGACCGGCAGCCCATGCGCCTTGGCGGCCTGGAACACCCGCCTTACTTGCGCGCGGCTGAAGCCGATAGTCTCGCAGAACGCGTCGACCGCATCGGCCATCCCGTTCAGGCGGGGGATCAGTTCCTCGCACAACAGACTGACGTATCCATCAGAATTATCGCTGTATTCTGGGGGAGTGGCGTGGGCGCCGAGGAACGTTGTCGTGACGCTGACCTGGCGGCGTTCGGCAAGCTGGCGCGCCGCCCTCAGCTGGCGGAATTCGCTCTCCCGCTCCAGGCCATAGCCGGACTTGATCTCGAGGGTGGTCACGCCTTCGGCGATGAGCGCGTCGAGCCTTGGCAGGGCGCTGGCGACCAATTCCTCCTGGCTGGCCTGCCGGGTCGCCCGCACCGTCGAAAGGATGCCGCCGCCCGCTTTCGCGATCGTCTCGTAACTGACCCCGGCGAGCCGCTGTTCGAATTCACGCGCGCGATCGCCGGCGAACACCAGATGGGTGTGGCAATCGATCAATCCGGGGGTGATCCAGCGCCCCTCGCAGTCGATATCGCATTGCGCCTCGAAGGCCGGCGCCGCTTCGACAGGCCCGGCATAAAGGATGCGTCCACCCCGAGCCGCCACCAGGCCGCCCTCGATGTCTCCCGCCGCCGCCATCGTCGCCAGGCGCGCGTTCCGCCAAATCGCATCGCAACGCATGTCGGGATGCTTGGCGCGAGCCGTTGAATATGTCTAGACATAATCCATGTCGTGGTTGTGGTTTGAGGCCGCGTTGCTGCCGTCAGGCTGGGCGGAGCGGGTGCGCATAACCTGCTCCGGCGGTCGCATCGCCGAGGTTGAGTCCGGGCTCGCCCCGCAACCGTCCGACGAGCGGGCTGCAGTCGGCATTCCAGGCATTGGCAATCTCCACAGCCACGCCTTCCAGCGCGCCATGGCCGGGCTCACCGAAACCCGCGGCCCAAATGGTGATGACTTCTGGACCTGGCGCGAGCTGATGTACCGCTTCGTCGACACGCTGACGCCCGAGGACGTCGAGGCGATCGCCGCCCAGGCCTACGCCGAGATGCTCGAGACCGGCTTCACCCGGGTCGGTGAGTTCCATTATCTGCACCACGGCGCCGGCGGCGAGGCCTACGCGGATCCGGCCGAGATGGCGCTACGGATCATCGCCGCCGCGTCGGAAACCGGCATCGGCCTCACCCTGCTGCCGACCTTCTACGCTCACGGCGGCTTTGGCGGCCTGCCGCTGGGCGCGCGCCAAGCGCGATTCGCGCTGACGCTGAAAAGCTTCGCCGCGCTCCAAGAGCGCGCCGGCGCAGCGCTGGCGGCGCTCCCGGACGGGACGTGCGGCGTGGCGGCGCATAGCCTGCGCGCGGTCGCTCCCGGCGAACTCGCCGAGCTGATCGCGCTGGCGCCGGACACTCCGTTCCACATCCACATCGCCGAACAGTCGCGCGAGGTCGAGGATTGCCTGACCTGGTCGGGCCAGCGGCCGGTGGCCTGGCTGCTGGATCATGCACCCGTCGACAAGCGCTGGTGCCTGGTCCACGCCACCCATGTCGAGGCCGATGAAGCCGACCGTCTCGCCGCCACCGGCGCGGTCGTGGGCCTGTGTCCGATCACCGAAGCCAACCTTGGCGATGGCCTGTTCCCGGCGCGTGGCTTCCCCGGCGCATTTGGCGTTGGCAGCGATTCCAACGTGCTGATCGACGCCGCCGAGGAACTGAGGCTGCTCGAATACGGTCAGCGTCTCCAGGCGCGCGCCCGTGTAGTGCTCGGCGGTGGCGGTTCTGTGGGTGCGGCGCTGGTCGCCAAAGCCGTGGCCGGCGGCGCGCAGGCGCTGGGCGTGACATCGGGACTGGCTATCGGCGCCCCGGCCGACATCGTCAGCCTGGATGCAAGTCACCCGGCGCTGATGGAGAAGCGCGGCGATGCGCTGCTCGATGGCTGGATCTTCGCCGCCGGCCGCACGGCCGTGGACCGGGTCTGGCGCGGCGGGATCAAGGTGGTCGAGGGCGGACGTCACCTGAAAGGCGAGGTGATCAAGGCCCGCTATCGGCGCACCCTTGGCCGGCTGTTGGCGCCATGAGCCGGACCACCCTGCATCGGCGCATCACCACTGATCTGGCCGCGCCAATTCGCTCCGGAGCGTGGCCGCCGGGCCATCGCATTCCCTTCGAGCACGAATTGATGCAGAGCTATGGTTGCGCCCGGGCGACGGCCAACAAGGCCGTCCAGGCTCTGGCCACGCAGGGCCTGGTCGAGCGGCGTCGCAAGGCCGGGACTTTCGTCGCCCAGCCGCACATTCACACCGCCATCCTGCGCATTCCCGATATCCGGGCCGAGGTCGAAGCCCGAGGTCAGACTTACGGCTGGCGTCTGCTGCGCCGACTGATCCGCAAGCGGCGGCCGAGCGCCGAGGAGCGCGAATTGGGCGTCACCGGGTCGGTGCTGGAATTGCGCGGCCTGCACCTCGCCAACGCCAGGCCCGTCGCCCTCGAGGACAGGCTGATCAATCTTGGCGAAACGCCAGCCGCCACGGCGGTGGATTTCGCCGGCGAGGCGCCGGGCGCCTGGCTGCTGGCGCATGCGCCGTGGACCGAGGCGCGGCATGAAATCGCGGCGCTCAATCCCCTGGCCGCGGATGCCCAGGCGCTGGAGATCGATAGCGCCTGCGCCTGCCTGTCGGTCAAGCGTTGGACATGGCGGCGGGAAGCGGGGGTGACCTTCGCCCGTCAACTGTTCACTGGCGGGGCGATCGATCTCGAGGCCCGGTTCACCCCCGGCGAGATCTAGTCGGCGATCCCCGTGGCCTCGGCGCGGGCGGCCAGGAGGGCGAGCGTCTGGGCATGGCTGGCGCGGGTGATCTTGTAGCCCGAGAGCAGGGTCAGGCCGATGGCGTACAGTCCGGCGTAAATCGGCGCGTAGGTGAGCGCGAGACTGGTCAGCACGCCCGGCGGGGCCTGGTCCGGTCGCAGTCCGGTCGGAAACTGGATCAAGCCGAGAATGGCGCTGGCGGCGAACAGTCCTATGCCCGAGACGGCCTTGGCGATCATGATCGAGGCGGAGAAATACAAACCCTCCGAGCGCCGTCCGGTCCTCAGTTCGCCATCCTCCACCACATCGGCGATCATCGCCGAGGTGAGGGTCGAGCCGGCGATGTAGAAGGCCACCGAAATGATCGATTGAGCCAGGACGATCCAGAACACCGCCGGCGTGTGGTTGGGCGGCATCAACCCAGCCACCCGCAGCAGCATTGGCGTCAGGCCGACGAACGTGGCGGCGATCATCGCCGATATCGCCGCTGGGCGCTTGCCGAGCCGCCGCCCGGCGATTGGCGCCAGGCTGAGGGCGATGAAGGCGGAGGCGAGGACACCGGTGGCCAGGCCGGCGATTTCCTTGGAGCTGAAGCCCCAGAAGTAGGTGTTGAAATAGAAGTTCATCGACGCCGAGAGGCCGGAGGCCATCGACGTCGCCAGCCCCGAAAGGGTCAGGAACAGGAACGATCGGTTCGACCAGGTGGCGATCATCTCGCGGAACATGGCCGCCAGGGCGATCTTGCGCGCCGGCGCCCGGCGCAGGAACGGAATCCGGTCGTGGGTGCCGACGGCCGAGGCGACGATGGCGCAGAACATGATCACCGCCGCCAGCACGCCGTAGCGCGCGTAGCCGACCGGATTGGTCTGGCCCACCGGATGGTGGGCGTCGGGCGTGAACAGAAAGCGGAAGGCGATCACATAAAGGGCGAGCCCGCCCACCCAGCCGAAGAAGTAGCGGTACGACAGCAGCACCGTGCGTTCGTCGTAACCCTGGCTGAGTTCGGCCGCCAAAGCCGAGCTCGGCACCTCGTAGAAACTGATGAAGGTGCGGATCACGACGGCGACGCCGACGAGATAGAAGAACAGCGCGCCGTGCGACCAATGCGGCGGATTCCACAGCACCAGATACGAGAGGGCCACCGGTCCGGCGGCTGCGTACATGAACGGGTGGCGGCGGCCCCAACGTGAGCGCCAGTTGTCGCTGATCTGGCCGATGATCGGATCGAGCACCGCATCGCACAGCATGGCGATCAGGATCGCCAACCCGACCAGGGGCGCCGGGAGGCCGACCACCTGATTGTAGAAAGGCAGCAGCAGATAGGAGAAGCCGTTGTCCTTCACCCCAAAGGCGACGGTGCCAAGGCCATAGAGAAGCTTGGTCTTTCGAGGCAGGGACGGGGATCGGCTCAACGGGCTTTTCTCGGAGGACGAAACCGACCGCCACACTGGCAGATCGGCCAGCGTCGGTCATCAAAGCAAATTTCGTCGGCGGCGCGGATGGTGATAAAGTGGAATCATGGGTGCGAGCGGCGTTTGGGAGCGGCGCCGCGCCTTCCGAGCAGGAGAGGCCGAGCCATGACCGAGAATACCCCGCACGCAGACGCCGACGATCCAAGCGACGAGAGCGGGCTTTTCCCTCATCATCCTCACCATCGGCGCACGGAGGAACGGCTGGCCAAGCTGGAGCGGCGCGCCGAATTGACCATGCTGGTGGTGATTGTCGGCTTCGGTCTGGCGGTGATATTTGGTCTGCTGACCGCCACCGGCCACGTCCAGTGGTGAGCTGATACTTCACCGCGCGTCGAAGCGCCGCAGTGCGCGCCAGGACGGGGGTTTTTAAGGTCCGCCTGTCCCAGGGCGCCCCGGTAGAGGGGCGCCGCGGTTAGCGCGGTCCGTCACGGACCGTCGGGAAGGGGTGCGGGTGATTCAAGCGGCGGTTCTCGAGGCGCTTGTCACCTTTCTGGCCATGGTGTCGCTGGTGCTGGTCCTGCGGCCGCTCGCCGCGCGCGTCGGGCTGGTGGCCAGGCCGGACCAGATCCGGCGCCACGGCGTGGCCACGCCGGCGGTTGGCGGCCTGGGCATTCTTCTGGCGGTGGCCGGATGCCTGGTGGCCTCCCGGTTCGCGGCGCTGGCTTCGGATGTCACCAGCTACCAGATGCGAGGCGTGGCGCTCGCCGCGCTGATCATCGTCGCCGGCGGCATGATCGACGACCGCTTTCGCCTGCAGTGGCCGTATCGCCTTGGCGTGCAGGTGCTGGCGGCGCTGGTCCTCATCCACGTCGGCGGCATCCGGGTGCAGAACCTGGGCTATGTGTTCGGCTTTCACCTGGGTTCGCTTGGACGATGGTCGGAACTGCTCACCGTCGTGGCCACCGTCGGCATTATCAACGCCATCAACATGATCGACGGCGTGGACGGCCTGGCCGGTTCGGTTTCCTTGGTGGTGGTGGTGATGCTGACCAGCGTCGCCATCTATGCCGGAAACCGATTGCTGGCGATGGACCTGGGGTTCGTCGCCGGAGCCCTGTGCGGGTTCCTGGCTTTCAATCTGCGTACGCCGTGGAATCGAACAGCGTCGATCTTTCTCGGCAACGCCGGCGCCGATCTGTTGGGGCTGTTGATCGCCAGCGCCTGTTTCCGCCTGACCCAGAATATCCACCACCCGGTCGGGCCTCAGCTGGCCCCGTTCCTGCTCGCTCCGGCGCTCATCGATTGCCTGACCCTCATGCTGCGCCGCTTGCGTAGCGGGAGATCGCCATTCGAGGGGGACCGCAACCATTTGCATCATCTGTTGCTGGATGCCGGCCTGACCCCGAGCGCGGTGGTGGTGGTGCTCACCGGCGGCACGATCGCGATCGGTATGACGGCCATGCTGGCGATGAAGGCGCACGTGGCGCCGCTGGCTTTCACCCTCGTCTTCATCATGGTGTGGCTGGGTTATTTCCGCGCCACCTGGCGCCGCGATATGCTCGTCGACCGCCTGCGCGCCTTGGCCCAGGGCCTGGGACTCGCCCAAGCCCCCGTGGAACCGAGCTAGGGCGACGGCGAAGGCGGCGCGGCCGCTATTGGCGCATCGCCCGATGGGGCGCCGTGCGACACAGGTGCGTCGGCGTTGGCGCTGGGCGTCGTCGGCGGCGGACTAACCACGGCGACCGCCGCCGGTGGAGGCGCGGCGATCGTCGTTGGCGGCGGTGAAGCGGCGACCTCGGTGGGAACCACGGTATTGGTGGTGGCGCCGGTGGCGGCGCTGGCCTTGGGGGCGTGCTTGGCGCCTGAGGCGACGGCGACGGTCGTCGCCTGAGGCAGCGGGTTCGAACTCGGCGCCGCCGGTGCGCCGGGGGGCGGCGCGGCCAGGGCGGCCTGGGTCGCCGGCGGCTGGCCGGCAGCCTGCGGGCGGCCCTGGAACAGCCAGAACATGCCCACCAGCACCACCGCCACCACGACCGCGGCCACGGCCACCGCTCCGGCCGCCATGAGCCCGGATCGCGTCCGCTGGCCCAGCCGCGCAGGCGTCTGGCGCGGCTTGGGGGGGGCGGCAGGCTTCTGCGCTCTTGGCGTCGGCGGTTGCGGCGCCGGGCGCTCGTATCCTGTTTCGGACGGCGCCACCGTCGACCGTTCCACCGCGCGGCCCCAGTCGCTGACCCGCGGACCACCGCCATTAGGCGCCAGGTCGATCTTGAGGAACCGGGCGTCGGTTCCCTCCAGTCGAAGCGTGGTCAGGGCATCGCTCTCGTAGGCGCCGGTATCGATGTTGATCCGCCAACGGCCGAGTCCCGGCCGTTGGTTGGGCGTGTGTCCATGGACCACCGTCTTGCCGTGCACCGGCTCGTCATCGCCATAGTAGCGGAACCACAACATGTCGGCGTCCGACTGCTCGCTCAGCAGCCGGTCCGGTCGCAGGCCCGCATGCACGAAAAGATAGTCGCCCCGTTCATCGAACAGGCGGGTCGAGCGCAGAAAACGCACGTGCTCGGCGGGCATGGCCTTGCGCATCGCCGCGCCCAGCCGATCCAGATCGCGCGCGCCGATCACCGAGGCGTCGACGCCGTAGGATCGCAGGGTCTCAACGCCGCCATAGTCGAGCCATGCGGTGCCGCGCGCCCGCTCGTCGATCATATCGAGCAGGAACTGTTCGTGATTGCCGCGCAGGAAGACGGTTTCGCAGGGCTTGGCTTCCTGCAGCGCGATCAGGCGCTCGATGACGCCCCGCGATTCGGGTCCCCGGTCGATGTAGTCGCCCAGAAAGACGGCGACCACCCGGTCCGCCGAGGCGGCCTGCGCGCCGCGCTCGATTTCGGCGATGGCGCCTTCGAGCAGGTCCAGCCGCCCATGAACATCGCCCACTGCATAGGCGATGATATGCGCCGGCAACGCCGCGGCGTGGGAAGGTGCTAGTCTCGTACGGCCCCGTTTCACGTCCAATGACCTTGATCGGAGCGCAGTCGCGTCAGGCACGCAATCGGACGCTCAGTCAGAACAAGCCAATCTCCGCAAGGAGGGTAGGCGCTGGGCGCGCCTACAGCAACCTCAGGGGCTGTCCTGAAGGGTGGCGACGTAGACGAGACCACCGGTCAGCGCGACCAGGCCCAGCTCCGGCACCGTATTGTTGCCGCCCCACCAATAGGCGCCCCTGGAGCAACGGCGCATGTAGGCGCCGCGGTCCTGGCCCTCGGTGGTGCTGGTGGCCACCATGTCGTCCCACTTGGCTTCGCAGGACATGCATTTGTCCATGAACCCATCGTAGCTCTCGGCATGCGTCACCAGCGCGTTCCATTTGGCTTCGCAGAAGGCGCGGCTGCCTTGCTCGCCGCCGCCGGCGGGCTGAGCGACCACCGATGTCTGGAAGCCAACCGCCGACATTGCCAGCGCCGCGGTGAGAAGCAGGTTGCGCATATGAACCTTCCCCATTTCGGTTTCCCCAAGAACAGCCTTGGAACACTACCAATCAACGGGCGTAGCTACAATACGCGCCGGCCCAACACTCCTAAACGCCGACACAACCACAAAGGCGCGCGAACGACACCATACAGGAACCGGAGCTGCTTGGGCAGGGGAAAACGCACGCGGTCCTCGAGGCTCACGGCGCGGTGGCGAATCTGGGCCCAGCCAGAGCGCCAGGTTCCACCCAGGGCGACTTGGGCGAGCAGCACGCGGGCGCTGGCGAAGGGCCGGGCGTCCAGCTCGCGCGCACCGCCGCCGGTCATGGCGCCGATCGCCATCGCCACCAGCGAGCGGACGCCGCGATCCCGGCTCAGCTCGGCTTCCAGCGTCGGACCAATCGTCACACCCAGGAGCCGCACGCCGAGGAGCAGAGCCTGAGCCGGACAGAGGCCGCCTCCCAGCGCCACGGCGCGGCGATAGAGGGCCTCGACCGCCGGCGGCGATTCGCTCGCCAGTATGGCGCTCAGATCGGCCAGCCATTTGAGGCGCGACCAGCCGTGCATGGCCCCGTGGACGCAGAGATAGGCGAACAACGCGTCGGCCGCGAAGGTGCGCAGGCGCAGGCCGCCGCTGAGCGTCACCCACTGGGTCGGCGAGGCTACCGACATTCCCCGCAGCAGGGCAGGGTGGTCGGCCAGGCCCCAGTGCAGTTCGACGTTGAGGCCAAGCTTGGCGTGGCGCAATTCGCACTCGTGCGTCAGGCTGACGAAGATGGCGAATTCGGCGCTCGTCAGTCCGCGCGGGTAAGCCAGGTCGTAACCGGCTTCGGCCAGAATCCTCAGCGCCGCCATGACCTCGCCGGGGGCGACCAGCAGGTCGATGTCCCAGGCGGCCTTCTTGCCCAGCTCGCCGTAGGCCAGCATTTCCACCGCCGCGCCCTTGAGCACCAGATTGGCGATCCCGGCCCGATCGAGCGCGGCCTGTAGCCGCACCGATTCGGCCGCCTGGGCGAGGCTGGCGGCGGCGATCTCGCGGGCCCGAAACGCCAGCGCTTCGGCGACCGCGCTCGGCGCGGCCACGCCCGAGCGGACGAGGGCGGCGTGAACCAGACCCTGGACCCGCTGACGGCCGGCGATCCGCCCCAGCAGCGGCCAATCGATCGACCGCGCCGCCGCCTCGTGGATTGCGCCATCGCGCCAGGGCGAAGGCGGCCAGGCGCAGCAGGCGGCGACAAGGCGGAATTCGCGCGATAGAGTTTTGGCCAAGTGAGGCTCTCCGCCGACGGCTCGCCAAAACGCCGCCGCGCGCACTTTGCACGAATCGCGGGCATTGTTCCGTCATCCAAGGAGGTCGGCTGCCAGTGTTTCATGCTTCGTACCGCGCCTTCGGCCTCACCATCGCCTCTGAGATTGAGTTGCCGGAGTTGCCCATTGCGGAAGAGGCCGCCGCAGCCGATGTCCTAATCCGCCTCGACGACACGCCTGAAAAACTTGACGGCGCCGTGGAGATCGAGCCCTGGGTGACAGCGCGGCCGGGGGCGATGCATTTCGACTTTGGCGTGGCGCGTTTTCTGATTCAAAGCGGCCGCGAGATCGTCGTCACCCCCACTCCGGGCCGATCACAGCGCGACATCCGGGCTTATCTGCTGGGTTCGGCAGTCGGCGCCCTTCTTCACCAGCGGGGAATCCTGCCCCTGCACGCCAACGCCGTCCGCCTCGATGACCGGGCGATAGCGTTCATCGGACCTTCGGGTTCAGGCAAGTCGACGCTGGCCGCGCATCTGCTCGATGCCGGCGTTGAAATCCTGTGCGATGACATATGCGCGGTGACCTTCGATGCGGCTGGTTGTCCGATGGCCTGGCCAGGCATCCCGCGCATCAAGCTGTGGAGTGATGCCTTGGCGGCTTTTGGCCGCGGCTCCGAGGGCTTGGAGCCAGTTCTAGACCGCGATGACAAGTTTAGCCTCCCGGTTCCCGGCGATTCCGTCGCTGGGCCACTGCCGCTGACGCGCATCTATGTTCTGGCCCAGGCCAGCCCCGGGGTTAGCGCCGAGGTCAGACCGTTGCAGGGCGCGGAGGCCTTCGCCGCGGTGAAGGCCAATGTCTACCGGGAGGAGTTCGCGTTGCCTCTCGGCCAAGCCCCGCGGTTGTTCGATAACCTGCTGAGACTGTCGAGGTTCGGGCGCGTGTTTGCGGCCGAGCGGAACTGGGGCTTGGACCGGCTAGCGGAGGAGAGTGAGCGGCTTCTCTCACACATGATGGCAGAGACGCGGTGCTTTGTTTGAGCTCGCCTCTGCGTCAATCTGGGATGTTTTTGGGTATGGCGGGAATGTGGCGACAGGGTTATAACGATGAAACGCGCGCCTTGGTCGCGTGTCCGGTAAGCGTTGGGGTGCGTTCCTCTAACACCGACCTCGTTCCTAGGTTGTGTCCCACTGTTACGCGTAGAGTGCCTGACCTAACCCCTCCAGGTAGCTGCGTGCGGATGCGGAGATCGCAATGAACGAGACGATCGTTATGCCCGACGTAGGCGAAGCGGCGCCCGAGGGCCGCAAGCCGTGGGCGCGTCCAGTGCTGCAGAGGCTGGGCGCAAAGGATGCTCAATGCATGAGTCCAGGCGGTTCGAGCGATTCCCATGTTGTCACGGGGGACATGGACCCTAGCTGCAGTTGAATCACCATCTGAATCGAGAGTGTTTCAGATGCGGGCAGAAGTGACTTGATGGTGCGAGCCTGCCTCACCACGGCCGTTATCAAAGCCGCGAGTATCGTCGGCCACGGTCCTGACCTCATATTTGCGGAGGTAGACGGCGAAGCCGTGGCGCTGAGCGCGGCGCGCGGCGTCTGTTACGGTCTCGATGGCATCGGCTTGCGCCTGCTCCAACTCAGCGATCCGCCGGCGACGATTGGCGAGATAGGCCGCGCGCTGACCGGGGAATACGAGGTGGACGAGGAAACCTGCGTGAGGGATATCGCCAATCTGGTGTCGGACCTTGAATCTGAAGGCTTGGTCGTCGTCAAGCGGGCGAGCTAGATCCTGTTGCATCCAGAGCAAACCATTCGCGCTCGGACGATTTCGT
>DASYGN010000001.1:0-3609 GCA_035999625.1 Caulobacteraceae bacterium
GCCCGCCCGTCGAACTGACGGCGTCCAATTCAGGGCGCGGTTGACCTGCATCAATGCGGCCAGGGGCCAATCCCCGGAGACTTCGCAAGTCGAAGTAAGTCGAAAGCCAAGAACTGGGCTGATCGTCGGCTGGTGGAGAGCGCCGCATGGTCTGCCCCCGGCGTTAACCGCGTCGTCGACAATCAGGTCGCCTGACCTGGAGGGCCTGACGTCGTCCCCCGCTCCCCCCCGGACGGCGCCAGGCTCACCTATCGCGCCTTATCTCGACTCCGGGGCCATCTGGGCTCCGGAGCGGCGCGTGGCGCTGAAAGGCTCAACACGGGCGACCCAGGAGAGGCGATGACCTATTCAACTCTGATGGCGCATATCGAGCTCAACCTCGCCAACGAGCGCCTGCTTGGAGTGACCGCGGCTCTGGCCGAGCGG
Organism: Caulobacteraceae bacterium; assembly: GCA_035999625.1. Taxonomy (GTDB): domain Bacteria; phylum Pseudomonadota; class Alphaproteobacteria; order Caulobacterales; family Caulobacteraceae; genus Acaudatibacter. Next base: position 427 of record DASYGN010000001.1, read on the forward strand.
TTTCATTGCAAGGTCATCGGCATCGCCGCCAGCCAGCCCATGCAACTTCTCTATGGCGAGGTTCAGATTGCCGGCGAGCTGGTCCAGCTGGATCGCGACGAAATCGAGCGAGAAATCACTGTCGCCGAGGAGGCGTTCAGGACTGCGCTGCTGGGCAAGGCGACTTCCCTCGACTGGCGCTCGACGGTCACCGGATTCCCACTGGCCGACTACATCTGCCATGAGGCTCGCGCCGCGGACCTGATCATCACCTCGCCCGATCGCGGCGGCGTCCCGTTTGAATCCACCCGCCGGACCGACATAGGCGATCTCGTTCTGCGCTGTGGGCGCCCGGTCCTCATCGTCCCGCACGCGGTGACCACTCTCGACGCGGCGCGAGTCCTTGTCGCCTGGCGCGAGACGCCGGAGGCCCGGCGCGCGATCGCCGATGCGATGCCTTTTCTGGAGCAGGCCAAGCAGGTCACGGTGGTGGAAATCGCCGGCGCGAGCGAGCTTGCCGACGCCGAGGCGCGCACCGCCGATGTCGCCGCCTGGCTGAGGGGTCACGGCGTCGTCGCCGAGCACGCAGCCATCCCCGCGCAGGGCGACATCGCCCATCAGCTGGAGAGCATCGCCACGCAAAGGAATGCTGACCTGATGGTCGCCGGCGCGTATGGCCACGCTCGCCTGCGCGAGTGGGTGTTCGGCGGCGTGACCAACGACCTGCTGCTGCGCCCCCGCCGCTGCACCCTCCTGTCCAGCTAGTCGCGCGCCGAAGGAGAGGGCTGACGCGACCACCGCGGCGCGCCGTTGCCACCGCCCGATGGGGCGTGTTAGCGAGCGCCCTCGCGGCGCGGCCCGCGCGGCAGGCCCAAAGAAGCGATGACCGACATCCCCACCGACGCCAATCCCCCGGCCGGCAATGGCCAGGATACCGATCTTCAACCCGGCATCCGCATTCTCGCCCAGTACATCAAGGACCTGTCGTTCGAGAGCCCGCACGCGCCGGAGTCGCTTCGCGCCGGGCCCCAGCCGCCGCAAATCGATCTGAATGTCGAACTCAACGCCCAGGGTCGCGACGATGGCCTGTACGAGGTCGAACTGAAGCTCGCCGCGCGCGCGCAGCGCGACTCCGAGACGGTCTTCCATGTCGAACTCGTCTATGCCGGGCTGTTCCAGATCATCGGCGTGCCGGCCGCTGACATGGAGCCGATGCTGATGGTCGAGTGCCCGCGCTATCTCTTCCCCTTCGCCCGGCGCCTGATCGGCGATCTTACCGGAGAGGGTGGATTTCCGCCGTTCCGCCTCGAGCCGATCGATTTTGGCGGCATCTATGCCCAGCGCGTGGCGCAAGGGCAGGGCGCGCCAACCATTTCGGTCTGAGCCGAACTAGGCTCCAAGCCACAGGGCATCCTTGATCTCGGCGACAAAGGCGCTGTGCGCGGCCAGTTCCGCCGCCGTGGCGCGCGGTGGCAGGGGGCGCGGACGCGGGCCATACGCGGGTCGCTCGCCACTCATCACCGCCGCCGCCGCGCCGCTGAGGTCAAGGGCGCATTCGCGTCCGCCACGCAGCTCGAGATACACCCTGGCCAGCAGCTTGGCGTCGATCAGCGCCCCGTGCTTGTCCCGCTCGGCCAGCGAGATGCTCAGCCGCTTGCAAAGGGAATCGAGCGAGTTGGACAACCCTGGATAGCGCTGCTGGGCGAGCGCCATGGTGTCGACCCAGCGCTCCTGGGCGAGAGGTGGGCGGCCAGCCAAGCCCAACTCGTAGTTGACGAATTCCCGATCGAAGTTGGCGTTGTGGGCGACCAGCGGTGAGGAACCGATGAAGCTCGCCAGGGCGTCGACCACTTCCGGGTCGCCGAACCTTGGCTTATCGGCCAGAGCGGCGAGCGAAATGCCATGAACGCGCTGCGCCTCGGGATCGATATCCCGGTCAGGCTGGATCAGGGCGTGGAAGAAGCGACCTGTGGGGATGAAATCGTCGATCTCCACGCAGGCGATTTCAATCACCCGGTGGCCGAGCCGCGTTTCGAGCCCGGTAGTTTCGGTGTCCAGAACGATTTCGCGCGCCATGCCGGTCAGGCGTTTTCATGCCCCGCTTCGCGCCCCGAGCGCAAGGCGGCGAGGATGGCGCGCACCTGGGCGCGGGCCTGATCGAAGTCGCGGCTGGTGTCGATGACGAAATCGGCCTTGGCGCGCTTCTCGGCGTCCGGCGTTTGGGCGGCCAGCAGCGCATTGAACCTGGCCGGCGTCATTCCCGGCCGAGCCAGCACCCTGCGGCGCTGGATCTCCGGCGGAGCGCTGACCACCACCACCTTGTCGACCCGCTTTTCTCCCCCGGTTTCGAACAGCAGCGGAATATCCACAACCACCAGATCGGCGCCGGCGGCGCGGGCGTGCTCGAAGAACACCTTGCGCGCCTCGCCCACCAGGGGATGAACGATGGCGTTCAGCCTGGCCAGCGCCGCCGGGTCCCCCAGCACCCGCGCTCCGAGGCGGCCGCGATCCACCGCGCCGTCGACCACGACCCCCGGAAAGGCGGCCTCGACCGCGCTCACCGCCGCGCCGCCGGTCGAATACAGCCGATGAACCTCGGCATCGGCGTCGTAGACCGGCACTCCGGCCTCGGCGAACATGGCCGCCGTCGCCGACTTGCCCATGCCGATCGAGCCAGTGAGCCCGACGACGATCACAAATCGCCTGCCGCGAGCGCTACGGCGCGCACATCGATGTTTGGCGGCGGCGCCCCGAACAAAGCCTCGAAGCTCGGCCGCGCCTGCGCGATCAGCATCGCCAGCCCATCCACGGTCCGCAGTCCGCGCTCCCTGGCCCGGCGGAGCAGCGGCGTGGCCAGGGGGCGATAGACCATGTCCATGACCACGACCGACTCGCCGACCAACTCCAGCGGAATTGCCGGCGAGGACGGCGTCGCGTTGATGATCGCGCCGACGCCGACAAGGGCGTCCTCCACCCGCCTCACGGCCACGGCTCCGGCGCCGAGCGCTGTCGCCAGAACCCGCGCCTTTTCCGCCGAGCGATTGAAGATCCTCACTTCTGGCGCGCCGGCCTCGAGGACGGCGGCGATAGCGGCGCGGGCGGCGCCGCCGGCGCCGATCACCACCGCCGGCGCGGCGCCAAAATCGAACCCCGGCGCCTGCTCTGCGAAGGCCGCCAACAGACCCTGCCCATCGGTGCTGTCGG
>DASYGN010000046.1:0-25913 GCA_035999625.1 Caulobacteraceae bacterium
AGGTCGAGCGGCTGAGCGCGCTGCTTGGCGCTCGCCCGCGTCTGGACGCCGCCTATGGCGACAGCGATGGCGATGTGGAGATGCTGGCGCTGGCCGAGGAACAGGGAATGAAGGTGTTCGGAGAAAAGCCGTGAAGCACGCCGGAGCGGCCGCTCTCGACCAACTCGAGCCCCTGCTGGCGCGACTGCGGGCGATACCGGCGCTGCGCGAAAAAAGCCGCGGCGTCTTCTATCTGAAGTCGAAGGCGTTCCTGCATTTCCACGAGGATCCCACCGGCCTCTACGCCGACGTCCGGCGCGTCGATGGGACGGTTTTCGATCGCCTCAAGGTCGATGAGGCCGCCGGCGCCCAGGCGTTGATGGATCGGCTTGCGGGCATCCGCTGACCCCCCTCCGCTGGGGGAGCCGAAGGGGTCGAGCTAGCCGCCCTCGGCGGCTGCGGCCGCCTCGGAAGCCGCCCGGCTCTCGTAGATGTGGTCGACGATACCCCAGGCCTTGGCTTCCTCGGCGTCCATGAAGTGGTCGCGGTCGAGGGTCCGGTCGACCTCCTCATAGGTCTGGCCGGTGTGCTTGGCGTAAAGCTCGTTCAGGCGCCGCTTGGTCTTGAGGATATCCTCGGCGTGGCGTTCGATGTCCGAGGCCTTGCCCTGGAAGCCGCCCGACGGCTGGTGAACCATGATCCGGGCGTTGGGCAGGGCCACGCGCGATCCCGGCTCCCCGGCGGCGAGCAGGAACGAGCCCATCGAGGCGGCCATGCCCATGCAGGTGGTGGCCACCGGGCAGCGCACGTATTGCATGGTGTCGTAGATCGCCAGGCCGGAGGTGACGATCCCGCCCGGCGAGTTGATGTACATGTCGATCTGCTTTTTCGGGTATTCCGATTCCAGGTAGAGGAGCTGAGCGCAGATCAGCGCCGACACGCCATCATCGACCGGACCATTGAGGAAGATCACCCGCTCGCGCAGCAGACGCGAGAAGATGTCGAAGGCGCGCTCGCCGCGGCTCGACTGCTCGACCACCATGGGCACGAGGTTGAGTGAGTTACTTTGCATTTCGATCGGCATGAAGGGTCCCCGATGGCGGTAGGGCGCTGATATCGCCTCGCCGCCCCTCCCTTGCAAGGGAGGGGGTCAGGCTTTGCTTTTCGGAGGCTTGGCCTTGGCGGTCTTTGGCTTGGCGGCGGGCGTTTCCGCCGCCGGCTTCTTGGCCTTCGCGGCGGTTGCGGCGGCTGGCTTTGCGCTCGCCTTGGCCTTGGCCGGCGCCTTCTTCTTCGGCGCCGCCTCGACGATCCCCTGCGGGAGGTCGTCTTCCTCGAACAGCTTTTCCTTGCTGACTTCCTTGTCGCTGACCTTGGCCCGTTCGAGGATCAGGTCGACGACCTTTTCCTCGTAGAGCGGCGCGCGGATGCCGGCTTGCGCCTGCGGGTTCTCGCGCATGAACTCGAACATGCGCTGGGCCATGTCGCCATAGCGTCTGGCCTCGGCGCGCATGGCCTCGGTCAGCTCCTGATCGGTGATGACGATGTTCTCGCGCCGGCCAATCTCGGCCAGCACCAGGCCCAGCCGCACCCGCCGCTCGGCGATCCGCCGATATTCGGCGCGCAGGGTGTCCTCCGACTTGCCCTCGTCCTCGGGCGCGCGGCCCTCCTTCTCCTCGTCCGCCTTGACCTGGCGCCAGATGGAGTCGAACTCGGCCTCGACCATGCGGCCGGGCAGCGGAATGGTGTGGCGGGAATCGAGCGCATCCAGCAGGGCGCGCTTGAGCTTGAAGCGCGAAGCCGTTCCATACTCGCCCTCGAGATTGGACCGCACCGCCTCGCGCAACGCGGCCAGATCGGCCAGTCCAAGACTGACCGCCAGGGCGTCGTCGACCTTGGCCGCCTTGGGCGCCCTCACCTCCTTGACCGTGACCGCGAAGCTGGCGGCTTTGCCCTTCAGCGCCGCCACCTGATAGGTGTCCGGAAAGGTGACGGCGAGGGTCTTCTCATCGCCCGCCTTGGCGCCCGTCAGCTGGTCTTCGAAGCCGGGGATGAAGCGGCCGGCGCCAAGAACGATTTCCGCATCCTGCGCCGCGCCGCCCTCGAAGGGCTGGCCATCGATGCTGCCGACGAAATCGATCAGCAGCTGATCGCCCGCCTCGGCCTTGGCGGTCTTGGCCTTCCTGGCCTCGTAGGTGCGGTTCTGGGCGGCGATTTCGCCGAGCGCGGCGTCGATCTCCTCGTCGCTGGGCGCATGCACCATCCGGGTGAGGCTCAGGGCCGCCAGATCAGTGGGCTCGAAATCCGGCATCACCTCCACCTCGAGGGCGTAGGTGAGATCCTCGTTTCCGGCCAGCACCGCCTCCATGTCCGAGGACGGCTTGAGGTCGGGCTGCGCCGCCACCCGCAGCTGATTGTCGCTCAGGACCTGCTGGCTGGTCTCATTGAGGGTCTTCTCGACCACCTCGCCCATCAGCGCCTTGCCGTACAGCCGGCGCACGTGGCCAGCGGGCACCTTGCCGGGCCGGAAACCCTTGAGCCGCAGATTGGGGCTGATCTCGGCGATGCGCGCTTCCAGCATCGCGCCCAGCTCGGCCTTGGGCACCCGCACCGCATAGCTGCGGCTCAGGCTCTCGTTGTGGGTTTCGGTGACTTGCATGGATCGGTCCGCCAAGAAAAACGCCGCCGGCATGGCCTGCGGGCGGCGCGCAAACGATGCCACGCCTTATGTCATGCGCGCCCGGCCCTCTCAAGGCCCCGGCGCTGGTGCGGATGAGAGGACTCGAACCTGACCAGAGCGCGCCGCAGGCGCACCACTGACCTTGTTGTCGGCGGTCAGCCGGATATACCCGTGTCTGATTGCGGGCGTGGCGGAATTGGTAGACGCACTCGGTTTAGGTCCGAACGCCTTACGGCATGGGGGTTCGAGTCCCTCCGCCCGCACCACGCCCCGCGACGCCGAACGGCGGCGCCAGATCGCGCCGAACGGCGTGTCCTGAGAAAGAGCCGAACGGCCGAAGGATCGTTCCTAGGCGAGCCAAGTCGCGTGAATGCCAATGACGACTGCGGGAGCGGCCAGCGGCGCCTTACGCCGCGCTCTTGACCTTCTGCCGGGCCTTGGCCGGCGTAGCCGTCAGGCTGATCCCGAGGGCCTTCATCACCGCGAGGGTCGTCTTGAGCGTCGGGTTGCCTGCCTCGCTGAAGGAGCGATAAAGCTGCTCTCGGGAGAGGCCCGTCTCATTGGCGATTTGCGTCATGCCCTTGGCGCGGGCCACCACGCCGACGGCATGGGCGATATAACCGGCATCCTCGGTCTTGAAGGCTTCTTCCATGAAGGCGGCGATGGCCTCGTCGGACATCAGGCCTTCGGCTGGGTCGAAGGGGGTCAGCTTCTCGCCCATCTCTTAACTCCATTTCTCGGCCAGGCGCTTCGCTTGCTTGATATCCTTGGCCTGGGTGCTCTTGTCGCCGCCACACAACAGGACGATCAGCGTGTTCCCGCGGCGCTGGAACCTAAATCCAGTGCGTCTGCCAGTTCCGCCACATCCGCGCGCTGGCAAAATGGCCCGGTTCGCTCTCCGTCGGCAAGCTCGCGCCGGTCAATTGACCGTCTTGTCGGTGATTTCCGCCGCCGTCCCGCGGTACCCGTGCTCGACCCCGATGATCCTGAAGCCCGATCCCGGCTGCACCAGGTCCAGCCAATCGGCGCGTCCGAACGCGCTGGCGGTGATTTCGCCGGCCCCCTTGTTGAGTACCACCTGGCCGTTCACCGAATGGACCCCGGAGACGAACGCATGGCCGCCACTGATCTTCAGCAGCGTGCCCGGCGTCGCGCTGGTCTGGCTGATGCCGCTGATGGTGGCGGTGATGCCGTTGCCGATGCTGGCGAAATTGGCGCTCTCGGTGCGCGAGCCCGAGAGGACGATGGCGTCGTTGGCCTGGTTGATCTGCTGATAGTCCCACACCGCATCGTCCTGAAAGCCGGTGTTGTAGACGCTCATCGTTCCCGAGATGACCAGCACGCCGACCTGGCAGCCGGCGATATTGCCGCCCATCAGCGTGTTTTGCAGGGCGTTGTAGTTGTCGACTTCGTAGCCGTGGACCGAGCCCTGAACGAAGTCGTTCAGGAACAGGTTCTCGCTGCACATGTAGCCGGCATGACCGATGCGCACGCCCACCGCGCCGCCCTGAACATAGAGGTCTGAGAAGGTATTGGACTGGCAGGCGATGGTGGCGTTGGAAGGCCAGTCGAGATCGAAGACCGGGCTGGTCTTGCCGTCGTCCTGAAGGGTGAGGTCGCGCACCTCGCCGAACTCGAAGCCGTCGGTCTTGAAGACGCCCGCGCCGGCGACGTTCTCGATGGTCGAGGTGAACCGGCCGGCGCCGAAGATCACCCCGCCGTGGACGAACTGGAGCACGATCGGGGCGCTGATCTTGTAGTGGCCGGGCGGGAAGTAGAGCGGCCGGTTGGCGGCGGCGTTGGCGCCATGGCGCGCGCCCGGCGGGCCGAACGCCTGGTCGGCGCAGGCCTGGATGGCGGCGGTGCTGTCCTGGGTGAAGGTCGGATCGGCGCCGCAGGCGATGACGCTCAGCGCGTCCGGCTCCGCGGACCCCCCGGCCAGGGCGAGCCCCGGGATGATTAGCGACAGGGCGATCAGCGCCGCCCTCACCCTCGCCAGCACGACCCTAATCCGGCCGGCGCATGAACCGGGCCTCGTTGCCGGCGAGAATGGCGAGCAGGAACCCGCCGAGAATGTTCTGGGCGCCGAGGGTCATCAACAGGGTCCCCAGCACCGCCGGCAGGACAGGATCGAGGCGCGTCAGGCGGCCGGCCGACCATTCGGCCAGGACCCAGGCCAGCACGCCGAACCCGCCCAGCGCCAGGGCCAGGCCGGTCAGGATCATCGTCTCCAGCCTGACCCATTCGGCCAGGCGGTCGATCCACACGCCCGGCCGCCGGTAGCCGGCGCGCACGCCATGCACATGGGTGGCGAGGGCGAGGATAAGCGCGATGTGGCCCAGCCCGACCAGCGCTCCGGCCAGCACGTCCCAGTAGTTGCCGAAATAGAAGATCTCCCGCGGCGCGGTCAGAAAATGCGCCCCCGAGACGCCCAGGATGGCGGCGCCGGCGATGACCAACAGCGCTCCGGGCAGGCCGAACAGCCAGGCCGGACTGAGCATGAACAGATAGCGCAGGTGCCGCCAGCCATCGCGCCAGGGCCGAAGATGCGGCGCGCGATCGCGCAGATCGGGCGACAGCGTCGCCGGGCGCTCGACCACCGCCTCGCCCTTGAGCGCCGCCTTGATGATCATCTCGCTGGCGAACTCCATGCCCGAGCCGGTGAGCTGCAGGCGCTGGAAGCTGGCCTTGGTGAGGGCGCGCAGACCGCAGTGGGCATCGCTCACGCCAGCCCGGAACAGCAGGTTGAGGATCCCGGTCAGCAGGGGATTGCCGATGTAACGGTTCTTCCACGGCATGGCGCCGGGTTTGATCCCGCCCTGAAAGCGCGAGCCCATGCACAGATCGGCCCCGTCGATGAGCGCCCCGACCATGGCCGTCGCTTCGCGGAAGTCGTAGCTGCCATCGGCATCGCCCATGACCAGATACCGGCCCAGGGCCGCTTTGAAGCCGCCGCTGAGCGCCGCGCCGTAGCCTTTTTCCGCGACCTGGATCACGCGCGCGCCAAGACCGGCGGCCAGCGCCTGGCTGCCATCGCTGCTGCCGTTGTCGGCCAGGACGATCTCGCAGGCGAGGCCATAGCGGTCACGGATCTGCCGCTCGGCCTCCCGGATCGCGGTGATGCAGGCGCCGAGCGAGCGCGCCTCGTTCAGGCACGGCAGCACGAACGACACCTCCGGCGCGGCCAGGGCTTGGTCGGATTGTGTGCGGGCGAGGGTCATTTGTAGCCGGCCTTGTAGGCCAGGGCGATGAGCTCGGCGAGCGGGCTTGGCCACATCCGGCGAAACATCCGCAGGTCTTCGGCGCCACGCACGCCCTGGCGGATGAGCGAGGAAGTGGCGGTGAGCGCATTGTGCCGCCGCCCGACCAGGCGCTCGGGGGTGCGCGCGAAGATCGCGCCGGCCTCGATCAGGCGCAGCCAGGCGTCCCAGTCGAGGTTGGAGCGCCAGGTCGGGCTGAAGGCGAAATCGCCGATCGCTTCCAGGTCGAAGGTCACCGACGAGCACGGCAGCGGATTGCCGAAGGCCAGGAACCGGCGCAGCGCCCTTGGACCCGGCCGCTCGGCGCCGCCCAGCAGGGCTCGCTCGAGAGCGTGCTTGGCGAAGCTGATGCGCGAGCGCCTCGGCGCGCCATGATCGTCGATCTCGCCATAGCCGGTGAAGACGACACCGGCGCCGGCGGCCAGCATCTCCAGGCTTCGGCCCAGGAACCGCGGGTAATAGACATCGTCCTGGTGGGCGAGGGTCACGTACCTGGCCCCGCTCGCGGCCAGGGCGAAGTTCCAGTCGCCGGCGATGCCCGAGCGGATCGGGTTGACCTTGATCGGCGCTTCGACGGCGGCGGCCGCGGCCTCGATCGCCGGCGACGGCGTCGAGGTGGTGACCAGAATGCGGGCCGCCTGGCTTCGCAGCGAGGCCAGGCACTCGCCCAGAAACGGCGAGTCGCCGAACGCCATCACCGCGAAGCAATGATCGGCGCGGCTCATCTGGCTGCCGCCCGTCCGGCGGCGATGGCTAGGGCCACGGCCGGCGCGACCACCAGCGCCGACATGAAGAACGGCGAATCGAGGCTCACGCCGGCGAAGAACAGACTGGCGGCCTGGGGACCGGCGAAGCGCGAGAAGGCGCTGGCGGCGTTGCTGAGCCCCATGATCTGTCCCTGATTGTCCTCGCCGACGGCGCGCGAGATCATCGCGCCGGCGTTGGGAAAGGCCACCGAGGAGGTCAACGCCATGACCGCCATCAGGGCGTAGATCGGCCAGCCGGCGCCGACCAGCGGCACCAGGCCCATGGCGATCGCCGTCCCGGCCATGCCCAGGGCCAGCATGCGCGCCTCGCCGTAGCGGCGCGACAGGGTCCCGGTGAGAAAGAACTGGGTCGGCGAGGCGATCAGACCCGAGAGGCCGAAGCACAACCCGACCTCGCGCGGCTGCCAGGCGAAACGCTGGTGCGCCCACAGGGCGAAGATGGATTCGATGCCGTTGAAGGCGAAACCGACCAGGAACACCATCAGCACCAGGGGCCCGATGACCGGATGGCGGACGACCATCGCCATCGCCGCCAGGGGGGTGGGTCCGCCAGCCCCCTCCCCGCGTCCGCGCCGGGATTCCTTGACCGCCAGGGCGATGCCGATCGCCGACAGCAGGGCCAGGCCGGACGCCGCCAGCAACGGGATCTGAAAGCCCAGCGGCCCCGCCGAGGGCCTGGCCAGAACGCCGCCGACGAACGGGCCGAGGATGAAGCCGATGTTGTAGGCGGCGCCCAGCCTGGCCATGCGCCCGGCCAGGTGTTCCTGGGGGGTGACATCGGCGATGTAGCCCTGGACGACCGAGCCGTTACCGGCGGCCATTCCCCCGGCGAGGCGGATGAAAAAGGCGATCCAGATCGATGGCGCGAACGCCAGCGCCCCGTAGCAGGCGCAGTTGGCGATGACGGTGGCCACCAGGATCGGCTTGCGGCCAACCCGGTCCGACAGCCTGCCCCAGAACGGCTCGCCGATGAACGAGCCGATCGAATAGGCCGAGAAGATCAGCGCGATCTGCCAGGGCGGGGCGTGGAACGAGGCGCCATAGAAGGGCAGCAGCGGAACCACGATGCCAAAGCCGAGGATGTTGATGAACATCACCGACAGAAGCGTGTACATGGCCACGGCCGAGCGCCGGGTCGTTGGGCCACGCAGCTCTGCGGTCATGGCGGCGGTTGATAGAGCCGCGGCCAAGTGGGAGCAAGGCGGGAGCAGGCGTTGATGGCGAGCGATGGCGGCGGCGAGGCGTCGATCGAGGTCTTCTTCGACTGCTCCAGTCCATGGACCTATCTGGCGTTCGAGAACCTGCAACCGCTGGCGGCGGAGGTTGGGGCGGCGATCGTGTGGCGCCCGATCCTGGTCGGTGGCGTCTTCAACGCGGTCAACCCCAGCGTCTACGCCAGCCGGGCCGACCCGACGCCGGCCAAGGCGCGCTACATGCTCAAGGACCTGCAGGATTGGGCGCGGATCGCCGGCCTGAAGATCAGGATGCCGCCGAGCGTGTTCCCGGTGAACAGCGTCAAGGCGATGCGCGCCTGCCTGGTACTCGAGGCCCAGGGCAAGCTCGTCGCCTTCGCCAGGGCCGTGTTCCAGGCCTATTGGGGCGAAGACCTCGATATCTCGCGGGACCAGGTGCTGATTGGCCTTTGCGAGCGGCTGGGACTGGCCGGCGAAACCGTGCTCGCCGCCGCCGCCGGGCCCGAAATCAAGGCGGCGCTGCGGGCCAACACCGATGAGCTCATCGCCCGCGGCGGGTTCGGCTCGCCGACGATGTTCGTCGGCCAGGACATGTATTTCGGCAATGATCGCCTGGCCCTGGTGAGAGCGGCGCTGACGCGGGCCTGTTAGAGCGCCATCTGCACGCCCATCTCCACCACCTTGCCCGGAGGAATGGCGAACACCTCGCTGGGGTCGGCCGAATTGCGCGCCAGGGCCATGAAGATGCGATCCAGAATCCGGCGCGCGCCGTGATCGCGTCCGGACACCAACGAACGGCGGGCGATGAAATAGGATACGCGCGCGGTTTCCATCGGCACGCCGGGAATCGTCAGGGTGGCGAGGCCGGCAGGCACGTTCGGCCTTTCCATGAAGCCGTAATTGAGGGTCACGCGGATGAAAACCTCGTCGATGGCCTCGAAACTGGCGCGTTCGGCGTCGGCCACGCGCGGAGTATCCGCGGTGCGCACGGTGACGATCAGGTTCTTCTCGTGCAGCACGCCATTGTGCTTGAGATTGTGCAGCAGGGCGCCGGGCGTGAGGTCGGGTTCGGGGGTCATATAGACCGCCACCCCGCTCACCAAATGGCGCGGCTTGCGCGCCAGCGAGGCGAGGAAGTCGTCCAGCGGGATGCGGTCGCGCCTGCCCTTGCGGGCGACGATGCCGCTGCCCCTCAACCACGCGGCCATGAGTAGCACCGCCGAACCGGCGATCACCAATGGCACCCAGCCGCCCGACATCAGCTTGAGCGAATTGGCCGAGAAGAAGGCGAGATCGACCGCCAGCAGCGGCCCGACCAGCAGGGCGGTGCGCCACAGCGGCCAGCGCCAACCCCGGCGCACCACGATCGCCGCCAGGGCGCTGGTCACGGTCATGGTGCCGGTGACGGCCAGCCCATAGGCGTTGGCGAGCGCATCCGAGGTCTTGAAGATGCCGACCAGCAGGATCACTCCCACCATCAGCATCAGATTGACCGTGGGCAAGTAGATCTGTCCGGCCTCGGTCTCCGATGTCCGGCGCACGTTCAAGCGTGGCAGCAGACCGAGCTGCATGGCGGAACTGGACATCGAATAGGCGCCGCTGATCACCGCCTGGCTGGCGATCACCGTCGCCGCCATGCCCAGGAACACCATCGGCGCGCGTAGCGCCGGCGGGGCCATGAGGAAGAACCAATCCTGGTTCGCGGCCACTCCGCCGTGCCTCATGGCGTGGAGCGCGAGGGCGCCTTGGCCGAAATAGTTGAGCGCCAACGCCGGCAGCACCACCACCAGCCAGGCGGCTGTGATCGGGCGGCGACCAAAATGGCCCATATCGGCGTACAACGCCTCGGCCCCGGTGATGGTCAGCGACACCGACCCGAGGACGAACAGGCCGACCAGTCCATGCGTGCCCAGAAAGCGCAGGCCGAGCAGCGGATTGACGGCGGCGAAGATCCTCGGCGCCTCGGCGAGGCGCCACATGCCCAGCGCGGCGATGGCGGCGAACCAAACCAGGCAGATGGGTCCGAACCAGGCCCCGACCTTACCGGTCCCGCGTGATTGGACGAGGAACAGCGCAATCAGCACCGCAAGGGTGATCCCGATGCCCATGGCCGGGGTCATGAAACCGGAGAATCCAGGCGCGGTCCTGAGGCCCTCGACGGCCGACAGCACCGAAATCGCCGGCGTGATGATGGCATCGCCGTAGAAGAGAGCCGCGCCGGCGATGCCGAGCGCCAGCACCACCCTGGTGCGTCGGCCGAGCGCGTTTTGGGCCAGGGCCATGAGCGAAAGGATGCCGCCCTCGCCGCGGTTATCGGCGCGCATCATCACCGTCACATATTTGAACGTGACCACAATCATCAGCGCCCAGAACATCAGCGAGATGATGCCGAAGATTTCGCCGACGCCGATGACGCCGCGCGCAGCCTGGGTTGTGGCGGTCTTGAAGGTGTAGAGCGGGCTGGTGCCGATGTCGCCGAAGACGACTCCGAGCGAACCTAGCGCCAGGGATCCGAACCGGCCGCGCGGTCCATGAACGAGCGCCGGTGGGCTCGCCGGCTCGGACTGTGCCTGCATAGCGCCGCTTTAGTGCCCCTCGCGGCGGAAGCAAATGGCCAACTGTCAGGCGGGGAGGCGGCGCTCGAGAGGAACCGCCTCGGCCAGGGCCTCCGGCTGATCGCCGCTGGCGTCGCGGGCGGCCAGCGCGCCTTGCACCTCGGCGTGCCGGGCGGCGTCGAGCCGCCAGCCGAAGACGCAGGCGCCCCCCAGCATCACGAACGCGATCGGTCCGATCAGGAACGCCAGATCGAGGTTGTGGATGGCCCGCGCGGTGTTGACCGCGCCCTCGCCCGGATTGAAGCCCAGGCCCTGGAGGAGCGGGAAGGTCAGCGCGATGGCCCCGGCGGCGGCGATCTTCTGCGCCAGCGTGTTGACCGCATAGACGAGGCTCATCCTCTGATGACCCTGGATAAGGCGGATCTCGTCGCCGACGTCGGCCAGCATCGCCTGCACCAGCATACCGAACGCCGAGGCGAACAGGCCCTCGAAGAACATCATCGGCGCGAACGCCGCCATGTTCGCCTTCGGCAGGACGAAGATCGACACCAGGCCGAGGGAATAGGCGGTGGTCGAGGCGATCAGGGTGCGGTGCTTGCCGATCCGCCGCGCCACCACCGCGGTCAGCATCGCGCCCGGAATGCCGGCGAGGATGTAGACGCCGAGGAGGATGGTGGCCTGCTGGGTCGAGAAGCCGCGCGAGGTCTTGAAGAAGAACAGATAGATGGCGCTCATCCAGCCCGGGCCCAGAGTGACCGCGATCTGGCTCATGAACAGGCGCAGCAGGTCGGGCTTGACCAGGACCTGCCAGTAATCGCGCAGCGCCACCGTGCGCGTCGACGCCGGCGGCTCGATGGTCTCGCCGGTGGTCGTCACCGCCAGCGCCGCGCCGATGGGAACGAGGGCGATGATCAGCCAGCCGCAGGCCTGCACCGCGGCGGCGTCGCTGAGACCGCGCATGGGGGCGACGATCAGCACCGCCATGGTCGCCGCCACGCCCATCAGGCCGACCGCGTTCAGGACCCCGAACAGGCGCGAGCGCCCGTGGTAGTCGCCGGTGAGCGTCGCCGCCCACGCCTGGTGAGCCAGGCTGACGATGGAGTTGCCGAGGTACATCACCGCCAGCCAGACGAACAGGTAGGCGGCGCTGAACCCGCGCGGGGCCATGAACAGATAGTAGAGCGCCAGCATCAGAATCGGCGAGCCGCCGACCAGCCAGACGCGGTAGCGTCCAAGCCTGGTGCGGGTGCGGTCCATGGCGATCGCCAGGAGCACGTCCACCGGGACATCGAGCAGGCGCACCAGCCCCCACACCAGGCCGATGGTGACCATGGGGACCGCCAGATGGCTGGCGAAATAGGGTGGCAGATAGACGAACACCGCCACCCCGAGCGCATTGAGGGCGATGGCCGGAGCGGCGAACGGCGTCATGGCCGCGAGGCTCAGTTGCTTGCCCGCGGACCGCGCCGCCATCGCCATCTCCCATGACCGGCCGGCATGACGCCTGCGCGGCGCGGCATTGGCAAGCGCCGGCGGGCAGGCTAACGGCGAATTAATGACTTCATCTTCCGGAGACAGCGAGGCGAGTCAGTCGACGCCCGATCCGATCCTCAAGCGGCACGTGACCGCGGCGGTGATCGGCAACGCGCTGGAATTCTACGACTTCACCACCTACGCCTTTTTCGCCACCCAGATCAGCCAGGCCTTCTTTCCGGGCAAGACCAGCTTCACCAAGCTGATCCTGGCCTTGATCGCCTTTGGCGTCGGCTTTGCGCTCAGGCCCCTGGGCGCCATCGTCATTGGCCGCCTGGCCGACCGCGCCGGGCGCAAGCCGGCGATGCTGCTCAGCCTGACGATCATGGGGGTCTCGATCATCGGCTTGGCGCTGACCCCCACCTACGCCGCGATCGGCATGGCCGCGCCGATCCTGGTCCTCGGCTGGCGCCTGATCCAGGGCTTCGCGCTGGGGGCCGAGGTCGGACCCACCACCGCCTTCCTGGTCGAATCGGCGCCGCCGGGCCAACGCGGGCTCTTTGGGGCCTGGCAATCGGTCAGCCAGAACCTGGCGGCCATCGCCGGCGGCCTGGTGGGGGTCAGCATCGCCGGCCTCGCCGGTTCGGCGTTCCTGGCCTCCTGGGGTTGGCGCATCGCCTTTCTGATCGGGGCGATCATCCTGCCGTTCGGCTACTACCTGCGACGCAGCCTGCCCGAGAGCCTGCATCGGAGCGAGGCGCCCTCCCCCGTCCATCCCCAGCGGCCGCACCTGGCCGGTCACTGGCGGGTTCTGCTGATTGGCCTGGCGCTGATCACCGCGGCCACCGTCTCGACCTACATCTTCAACTATCTGACCACCTACGCCATCCACACCCTCGGCATGCCGCCAGCAGCCGCCCTGGGCGCGACCCTGATCAATGGCGTGGCCGGGGTGATCGGCGGGCTGGCCGGCGGCATTCTCTGCGACCGCTACGGGCGCAAGCCATTGCTCATCTGGCCCCGGATCGCTTTCCTCATCGCCACCTGGCCGGCGTTCCTCCTGATGGTGCGTCGCCACGATCCGCAGACCCTGATGGCGGCGACCTTCGTCATCGCCTTCCTCTCGGCCCTGTCGACCGCGGCGGTGCTGGTCGGCCTCACCGAGTCGCTCGACAAGAGCGTGCGCGGGCTGGCCATGGGGACGGTCTACGCCACGGCGGTGTGCATCTTCGGCGGCGCCACCCAGCCGTTCGTCGCCTGGCTGACCCATGCCACCGGCGATCCGCTGTCGCCGGCCTGGGTGACCATCGCCTCCGGGTTGGTTGGCCTTGTCGCTTCGCTGCTCTATCGGGAGAGCGCGCCGGCCAGGCTGGCGCCCTATTCAATGAGGTAGTCATGTTCGTCACCGTCAACGGCGCGCGCCTGTTCTTCGACGTCGTCGGCTCGAGCCTGGCGATCGACAAGCAGCGGATGGCCGAACGGCCGGCGATGATCGTCATGCATGGCGGTCCGGGCTTCGATCATTCGACCATGCGCCCCTACTTCGACCGCTACGCCGACGCCTATCAGGTGGTCTATCTCGACCACCGCGGGAATGGTCGATCGAGCGGCGAGCCGGCCACCTGGACCCTGGATCAATGGGGTGACGACATCGCCGCCTTCTGCGACCAACTGGGCCTGGTCAAGCCGGTGGTGCTGGGCCAGAGTTTCGGCGGCATGGTCGCCATGGCCTACGCCACCCGCCATCCGGGCCAGCCCTCGAAGCTGATCCTGTCATCGACCGCGGCGCGCATGCACATGGAGGCGACCATCGCCATGATGGCGAAACTGGGCGGCGAGGCGGCGGCCAAGACCGCCCGCGACTTCTGGGCCGACCCCACCGAAGAGGGCATGGCCGACTATCTCACCACCTGCATGCCGCTCTACAATCCCACCCAGGATCCGGCCACGGCCGAAGCCAGGGAGCGAGCGCTGATGCGCTTCGAGGTCCTGTTCCACTTCATCCAGGGCGAGCAGATGGGGATGGACTTCCGCCCAGCGCTCGGCCGTATCGCCTGCCCCACGTTGGTGCTGGCCGGGGCGCTCGACCCGATCACCCCGCTCGCCTGCGCCGAGGAAATCGCCGCGGCGCTGCCGGCCCAGTTCGCCGAATTGCAGGTGTTCGACGACGCCGGGCACGGCGTTCACCGCGATCAGCCCGAGCGGGCCGAAGCCGTCACTCGCGCCTTTCTGGCCAGGAGTTGAGAGACATGAATTCGGCCGCCAGTTTCAGCCGGACCTATCGCGAGGCCAGGCAAAGCTTCCTCGAGGCCGCCGCCGCCGCCGGCGCGGCGCTGGACAGCGTCGCCCACCCCGAACGCGGCCCAGACGGGGGCCAGTTGGCGACCGATATCGCCCTCATCGGCGAGCCCAGCGCCGAACGGTTTCTGGTGATGATCAGCGGCACCCACGGCGTCGAGGGTTTCTGCGGCTCCGGGGCCCAGATCGATCTCATGCGCCGCGGCGAGACCGCCGCCCTGCCCAAGGGCGTGGCCGTGCTGATGATCCACGCCATCAACCCGTACGGCTTCGCCTGGCTGCGCCGGGTGACCGAGGACAACGTCGATCTCAACCGCAACTGGATCGATTTCGCCGCCCCGCTGCCGGAAAACCCCGGCTATGACGTCCTTGCCGACGCCATCGCGCCGGCCGAATGGAGCGAGGCCTCGCGCAGCGCCGCCAACGCCGCCCTGGCGGCCTACGCCGGCGAACATGGCTTTCCCGCCCTGCAGCAGGCGCTGAGCGGCGGCCAGTACAAGCACGCCCTCGGCCTGTTCTTCGGCGGCCAGGTCCCGACCTGGTCGCGGCGCACCCAGACCGCCATCTTCCAGGCCTATCTCGCCGGCGCCGGCAAGGTGGCGATTCTCGACTATCACACCGGGCTCGGCCCCTGGGGTTACGCCGAACAGATCCTGACCGATCCGCCGGGCAGCGCCGGCTACGCCCGCGCCCGCGACTGGTATGGCGATGCGATCACCTGTCCGGCGGCCGGCGATTCGACTTCGGCCGACATCAAGGGCGATGGTCTGGCCGCCGCGCCGCTGCTGCTGCCCAGCGCCGAGGTGACCGGGGTCGCCCTCGAGGTCGGCACCAAGACCCTGGTCGAGGTTGGCGAGGCGTTGCGCGCCGACGCCTGGCTGCACGCCCACGGCGATCCGACCTCACCCTCGGCCAAGGCCATCAAGACGCAGATCCGCGATGCCTTCTATGGCGATGCCGATGACTGGAAAGGCATGGTCGCCGGCCAGTCGCTGCTGGCCTGCCGGCAGGCGATCCGAGGCCTCGCCGCCTGACCCGGAAGCTCAGCCCTGGCGGGCTTTGAAGCGCGGGTTGGTCTTGTTGATGACGTAGACCCGGCCCTTGCGGCGCACCAGCTTGCAATCGCGATGGCGCGTCTTGAGCGTCTTGAGCGAGCTTCTGACTTTCATGGCCTTTGGGGTCCGGGAGAGGAGCGCGGTCGTATAGGGAAAGGCGCCATGCCGGTCAAGGCGAGGCGCGCCTCAGCCCTTGTCGCGCATCAGACGGCCCTGTTCGCGCTTCCAGTCGCGGTCGGCCTCGCTGCGCCGCTTGTCGGGGGCGCTCTTGCCGGTGGCCAGGGCCAGCTCCAGCTTGGCCAGGCCCTTGTCGTTGAAATAGAGGCGCGTGGGGACGATGGTGCGGCCCTCGCGGCGCACCGCCCCGATCAGGCGATCGATCTGGCGCCGATGCAGCAGCACCCGCCGTGGCCGCCTGGGCTCATGGTTGAAGCGGTTGGCGAAGCCGTATTCGGGTATGTAGGCGTTGACCCAGGTGATCTCCCGCCCCTCGGCGGCGGCGTAGGACTCGGCGATGTTGGCCTTGCCGGCGCGCAGCGCCTTGACCTCCGAGCCGGTCAGCGAGAGGCCAGCTTCGAACCGCTCCTCGAGATGATAGTCGAAGCGCGCGCGCCGGTTCTCGGCGATCAGCCGGCCTTTCTCGCTCATGGCTGGTCCGCTTCGGCCTCGGCCATGGCCGCCAGGATCTCGGGCCTGACGGGCTCGGCGCACGGCGTGATCGGCAGCCTGGCTTCATCCGTACACAGACCAAGCTGAGCCAGGGCGAATTTGCTCGGCGCCGGCGAGGCGTCGGCGAACAGCGCCTTGTGCAGCCGGATCAGGCGGTCCTGGAGGGCGAGCGCCGCCGTCCACTCGCCGGCCAGGCAGGCATCGAACAGGCGCGCGCAGGCGCCGGGCGCGACGTTGGCGGTGACCGAGATGCAGCCATGGCCGCCGTGGGCCATGTAGCCCAGCGCGCTGCCGTCGTCGCCGGACAGCATCACCCAATCCTGGCCGATCGCGCGCCGCTGCAGGCTGGCCCTGGCCATGTCGCCGGTGGCGTCCTTAATTCCGACGATGTTGGCGTGCTTGGCGAGGCGCTCCAGCGTCTGGTTGGAGATATCGATGCTGGTCCTGGCCGGCACGTTGTAGATGATCAGCGGCAGGTCGACGGCTTCGGCGATGGCGGCGTAGTGGCGGAAGAGGCCTTCCTGGCTAGGGCGATTGTAGTAGGGCGTGACCACGAGGGCGGCGTCGGCGCCGGCGGCCCGGGCGTGGCGCGCCAGGGCGATGGCCTCGTTGGTGGCGTTGGCGCCGGCCCCGGCGATCACCGGCACGCGGCCGGCGGCGACCTCGACGGCGAGGCTGATCACCCGGCGCTGCTCGTCGTGGCTGAGGGTGGCGCTCTCGCCGGTGGTGCCCACGGGAACCAGGCCGTGAACGCCGGCGGCGATCTGGCGCTCGACCAGCCTGACGAAGGCGGCCTCATCCACCGCTGCATCCCTGAACGGTGTCACCAGGGCGGTGAAAACCCCCCGAAAGGCGGTCCTGGTCATGGGCGCTCGGCGGCTCGCGGCTTCGCCGGGCGCGGCGAGGGCCCTGGCCTGGCGACATTATGCTCCGCGGAAGGGCGAATCAAACCAGACATGCCCCGTCGTTTCCAGGAGCAAGCATCGTTGGCGTCGCACGCGCGCCGTGTGGTTTTGGGCTTGATCGGCGCGTCCGCCGCCGGCGCCCTGTGCGCCCAGCCCGGAGGCGCGGCAAACCCGGCGAACACGTCGGCCTATCCGTTCGCGCCGGTGACCGCCCCCGCCGCCAGCGCCACGCCGCTCGCCGACCTGGCTGCCTCCCAGCCCGCTCCCAGCCCCTATGGGGACGCGGCCAACGTGCGCGCGGCTCTGAGCGCGGCCCGCGCCGGAGACGCCGCTCGTATCCGCCAGGCGATGAGCCAGATCGCCGATCCGGTCGGCCGCCAGATCGCCCTGTGGGCGCTCATCGACGGCGCCCCGAACGCGATCAGCTTCGCCGAGGCCGAGGCCGCCCGGCGCGAACTGGTCGGCTGGCCCAGGGAGGCCCGCCGGGAGGACGCCGCCGAAATCCTTTTGCCTCAGGGTGGCCTGCCGCCAGCCCAGGTGATCGCCTGGTTCCACGGCCAGGCGCCGCGCACCGGCCAGGGGGCGCTGGCGCTCGGCATCGCCCTCAATGCCTCGGGCCGTCAGGCTGAAGCCGGTTCGGTGATCAAGGACGCCTGGCGGACCAAGGTCTTCGACCAGGCGACCCAGGACGCGATGATGGCCGCCTTCGGCGCCGTGCTCAGCCAGGACGACTACATCGCCCGCGAGGACATGCTGCTGTACGGCGGCCATGAAGGCCCGGCGCTCGACCTGCTGCGCTTTCTGCCCCCCGAGCAGCAGGCGCTGGCCCAGGCGCGCATGGCCCTTCGGCGTCACGACGCCAACGCCGAGACGCTCATCGCCGCCCTGCCGCCGGCGCTGCAGAACGCCCCCGGCATCGCCTACGAGCGGGCGGTGCGCCTGCGCGATCTCGACCAGGACGCGGCGGCCAGGGCCGAACTGGCGGCGCTGCCCGATCCCCTGCCCGACCAGACAGCCGCCGAGCGGCTGTGGAAACACGGCGCGCTGGCCATCGACGCTCTGCGCGAAGGCGACGCGGCGGGCGCCTACGCGGCGGCGGCACACTCTGGCCTGACGACCGGACCGCAAGCGGCTGAGGCGCATTTCCTGGCCGGCTGGATCGCGCTGACCCGGCTCAAAAACCCGACGCTGGCCGACACCCATTTCGCCCGCGTCGCCGAAGCCGGCGGCTCGCCGCTGACCCAGAGCCGGGCCTATTACTGGCGCGGCCGCGCCGCCGAGGCCCAGGGCGACATCGTCAATGCGCAATTGTTCTTCGGCCAGGCGGCCCAGTTCACCACCACCTTCTATGGCCAGCTGGCGGCGGAAAAGACCGGGCTCACCACGCTCACGCTCGGGCGAGATCCGACCATCACCGCCGCCGAGCGCGCCGACTTCGAAGCGATGGGGCCAATCAAGGCGATGCGCTACCTGGCGGGGATCGGGGCGAGCGACGAATTCAAGGTGTTCGCCGCCGACTTGGCCGACATCATGCCCACCGCCGCCGACGAAGCCATGCTCACCGACCTGGTGCGCGCCTATGGCGACCAGCAGGCTGGCATGCGGGTGGTGCGCAACGCCGCCCGCCGAGGCTTCATCCTGCCCGAGCGCGGCTATCCGCTGGTCGCCACGCCGACGGTGATGGACGATCCCGAGCCAGCCCTGGTGCTCGGCGTCACCCGCCAGGAAAGCAGCTTCGATCCCCGCGCCCACTCCGGCGCCGGCGCGCGCGGCATGATGCAGCTGATGCCGACCACCGCCGAAGGTCTGGCGCGCAAACTGGGTCTCTCCTACTCGTCGTATGAACTGGAGGACCCGCAGTACAATCTGCGCCTGGGCTCGGCCTACCTCGGCGAGCTCGTCGCCCGCTTCAGCGGCTCCTATGTCATGGCCGCGGCGGCCTACAACGCCGGCCCCGGGCGCCCGGCGCAATGGACCAGCGCCTGCGGCGATCCGCGCAGCGCCGCCACCGATCCGCTCGACTTCATCGAGTGCATCCCATTCAGCGAGACCCGCGACTACGTCATGCGGGTCCTCGAGGCGATGCAGGTCTACCGCGCCCGCCTGCATGGCGGTTCGGCGCCGCTGACCTTGGCCACCGACCTCAAGCGCGGCGGCTACAGCTACGGCATGGCCAGGACCAACCCGGCCGGCTAGAAGCGCCGCCATGTCCATTCGCGCCGCCGCCGCCGAAGACCTGGAAAAGGTTCTCGACACCCTGACCTTGGCGTTCGTGGCCGATCCGCCGATCCGCTACGCCTGGCCGCGGCCGAGCGACTATCTGGCCGGCTTTCGCCGGTTCACGGTGGGGCTGGGCGGCCGCGGCGTCGAGCACCAGAGTGCGTTCGTGACCGAGGATTTCAGCGCCGCGGCGCTGTGGCTGCCGCCGGGCGTCGAACCGGACGCCGAGTCCATCGGCGCCTTGATGGCCGAGACGATGCCGGAAGCAAAGCTGGCGGTGATCGGGCAGGTGCTGGAGCAGATGGGCGGCTTCCATCCCACGGAACCGCATTGGTACCTGGCGGCGATCGGGGTCGACCCGGCGCGCCAGGGCCGGGGGCTGGGCTCGGCCCTGCTCAAGCATGCGCTACGGTTTTGTGACGCCCAGGGTCTGCCCGCCTATCTGGAGAGCTCCAACCCAAAGAACCTGCCGCTGTACGAGCGCCACGGCTTCGAGGTCATGGACGTCATTCAGCCTGAGGATTTTCCGCCCATCTACCCGATGCTGCGGAACGCCAGGCGCTAAAGATAGACGGCGCAACCGCGCGCTTCGAGATCGCCCAGCCACGCTGGCGCCACCAGCGTCGTCCAGCGCAAATCGACCTTTTCCAGGCGCGTCAGGCCGATTAGTCCTTGCGGCAGAGCGGTCAGTGGATTGCCGCGCAGATCGAGAGCGCGCAGATCTTCCAGCAGGGTGATCGCTTCGGGCAGGCTGTTCAGCCGGTTGCCGCGAAGGTGCAGCCAGCGCAGGCGGGCAAGACCGCCAATCCACTCTGGCAGGGCCGCGATCCCGGCGTTCTCAGCCCGCAGCTCGATCAGGCCGCCCAGGGAGGCGATCGCGGCCGGCAGCCTGCCGAGCGGATTGTCGCCGATATTGAGATAGCGGAGTCGGCTCAGGCGGCCGAGCGAGGGCGGCAGATCGTCAAGGCGGTTATCATGGAGATAGAGAAAATCGAGGCCTCCCAGATCGCCCAAGGCGCCCGGCAGGCGCGCCAGGCGGTTGTGGCCGAGATCGAGCGTGCGCAGGGCGCGGAGGCGGCCGATCTGTTCAGGGATATCGGCAAGGTCGTTGTCCGCAAGGACCAAGGTTTCCAAATCGGCGCGCGGCCATATCCAATCCGGAATCGCGCCGAGCTTCTGCTTCCAGAGCGAGATATGCGTGGTGGCGCTCACCGCGCCCGCCGGGCGGCGAGCACGGGCCCCGCCGCGGTGTCGATCAGGCCGCCGTCAAGGGCGAACGCCTGGCCGAGAACGGCGCTCGAAAGCGCCTCCTCTGGCGCGCCGCGGGCGATGATCCGTCCATCCTTAAGCACCGCCAGGCTATTGCAGGCGCGCGCCGCCGCGGTGAGATCGTGGAGGGTGAGCAACACCGCCGTCCCGCACCTCGCCCGCGCGGTCAGGATATCCACGACGGCGAGGGCGGCGTCGGGATCGAGCCCGGCGGTGGGCTCGTCGGCGATCAGCAGCGGCGCCTCGCTCGCCAGCAGGCGGGCGAGAAGCACCCTGGCCCGCTCGCCGCCCGACATGTCGCGCACGCCGCGCTCAGCCAAAGGGGTCAGGCCAACCTCGTCGAGGGCGCACAGCGCCCGCCGGCGGGCCTCCTGTGGTGGGGCGAAGGGCGCGCCGAGGGCCGCGATCCGCCAGGCCGGCATGTTCCAGACCGCGCGTCGTTCTTGCGGCAGATAGGCGGCCAACCAGGCGCGGCGAAGCTCGCTCAGCTCGCCAACGACCTGGCCGCCGAGACGCGCCTCCCCAGCCGCCAGGCGCACGAGGCCGAGGCCGGCGCGCAGCAGGGTTGTCTTGCCCGAGCCATTGGCGCCGACCACCCCGACGATCTCGCCGGCGCTGACCGCCAGGCTGGCGTCGGATAGCGCCTGCCGCCGCCCGACGATCACGCTGACCCCGGCGAGCTCCAGCGCCCGGCTCACGCGCGCCAGCTCCGTCCGGCGCGCCAGGCGATGACGGCGAAGAGGGGCGCGCCGAGAATGGCGGTGACCACGCCGAGCTTCAGTTCCTGCTCGGTCGGGATCAGGCGCGCGGCGAGGTCGGCCAGCACCAGAAGGATCGCGCCGGCCAGGGCCGCGGGGGCGAGGACGCGGGCCGGGTCATCGCCGGACCACCGGCGGACCAGGTGCGGCGCCGCCAAGCCGATGAATCCGATCACCCCGGCGATGGCCACCGCCGCGCCGGTGAGCAGGGCCGCGCCGGCCACCGCGGCGGCGCGCAGGCGCGCCATGGGCAGGCCGGAAAGCGCCGCGGTCTCCTCGCCGAGCGTCAGCATCGAAAGGCCGCGCGCGGCATAGGCGCACAGCGCCGCGCCGATGAGGCCCGGCCAGGCGGCCCAGCCGATGTCTCCCCAATCGCGGCCGGCGGTCGAACCCAGGAGCCAGTTCATCACCTCGGTGGTGGTCACCGGCGAGGGCGAGAGGTTGAACACCAGCGCGGTCAGCGCCCCGCCGAGGGCCGAGAAGGCCACCCCGAAGAGGATCAGAGTCTCGGGCTCGCCCAGCACCATGGCCAGGGCGGCGACCATCGCCCCGGCGACCAGGGCCCCGCCGAGGGCGGCCAGCTCGACCGCGCCGGGCGCTCCGGCGAGGCCGGAGGCGATGACCACCGCCGCACCAAGCGCGGCGAAGGCGGAAACGCCCAGAACCGCCGGATCGGCCAGGGGATTGCGCAGCAGGCCCTGCATGACCGCGCCGGCCAGCCCGAGCTCGGCGCCGACGAGCGCCGCCGCGAGCGCCCGTGGGGCGCGCAGGGCGAACAGGATCTCGGCCGGCGCCGAGGCCGGATGGGTGAAAGCGGCGGCGTACTGTCCGCCGCTGAGCGCGGTCTCCCCGAACGCCACCGACAGCGCCACGCTGAGGATGAGCGCGCCAAGGAGCCAGGCGATCTGGCGCGTCATCTGGACGAATTCGCCCTGGCCCAGGCGGCCAGCGCGACGACGCCATCGGCCACGAACCACGCCGGACAGGTGAGGATGGCTCCAGGCAACGCGACCGTGCCATGGCCGGCGATCAGGCGCCGCAGCGGCGCCTCGCGCCCGACGCTCCAGCGCTCGTAGGCGGCGAGATTCTGATCGTAGAAGCCGGTGGCGATGAGGCTCGGTGGGGCGATGACCAGGCGCTCGAGGGAAATCGGACCGTAGCCCGCCCGGGTGGCAAGGTTGCGGAAGCCGGCGGCGCGGATCATCGCGTCCATCAAGGTTCCGGGACCGGCGGTATCGCCGCCGGAGGTCACATAGTAGAGACCGCGCCCCCGCCCTGCCCCCGCCGCGCCGCTCAGCTTGGCGTCCATGCGCGCGATCAGGGCTTCGCCGGCGGCCGGCGCGCCGAGCGCGGCGGCGATGCGCCGGATATCGCCTCTGACGCCGGCGAAGTCGTCGGCGTCGGCGATGGTCAGCACGGTGACGCCGCGCCGCTCCATCTCCGCGGTCAGGCGCGCATCGCCGCCCCAATAGCGCACCGCGACTTGCGGGCGCGCGGCCAGCACCGATTCGATCGTCGCCCGCCGTTGCGGCAAGCCTGTCGCTGCGCGGCGCAGATAGGAATCCGGATTGGTCGCGCGCTTGGAAAGGCCGACGATCGCCGAGCGCGGACTGAGAGCAAGGACGTACTGGTCGGCGCACTGATCAAGCGAGATCACCCGGGGCGCCGCGCTCGCCGGCCACGCGGCGAGCAGAGTTAAACCCGCCAGGAGGCCAAGCCCCTCACAGGGGTGAGAGAGGGTTCGCGCTGACCCTCTCCTTCCCCGTCGGGGGAGGGGGACCGCGAAGCGGTGGAGGGGGTGAACGCGCCCGGTGATGCGGACCTAGTCGGCGATCAAGCCGTGGAACAGACCATCGAGCATCACCCGGGCGAGTTCCTCGGGCGGCGCCCATTCGAGATCGGGCTTGGTGATCATCAGGGTGACGAGGCCATGGCAGGCTGCCCACAAGACCTGATGGGCGGACACCGGATCGCCGCGCAGGCGCCCCTCGGCGGCCAGCTGGCGAACCACCGAGGCGAAGCGGTCCAGGCACTCGGTCCCCAGCTGCATGGTGGCGTGCTGGCGGCTTATCTCGGTGGCGGCCGGCGAGGCGCAGAACACCAACTGGTAGGCGTTGGGGTGTTGCAGGGCGAAGGTGATGTAGGCTTCCAGCATCAGCCGCACCCTGGCCGCGGCGTCGATGGGCATGGCCGAAATCTGCCGGTTGCTGGCCAGCAGCTCCTCCACCACCCCGGTGCAGATCTCCAGCAGGATCTGATCCTTGTCGCGGAAGTGCATGTACAAGGCCGTCGAGGAGACGCCGACCTCATCGGCGATCTTGCGAATGGTCGCCGCTTCGTAGCCGTGGGCGACGAAGATGCGCTCGGCGGCGGCGAGGATTTCGGCCCGGCGCAGATGACCATCGCCCTTGGCCTTGCGCGCGGAACGGCGCGGCTCGTTGAGAATGGCAATCACGAGGGCCCCTTGGATGAAGAAATCTCCACGCCGACCTTAAACGCAAATCCCGGCCCGGCGGCAAGCCATCCGCTTATCCGGGTTATCGCCAGGAGGGGAAGCCGGTTAAGACAGCGACGATGCTCGCCAGCCCCTCGATCGCCGATCGCCCGCTTGTGCTCAGCGCCGGCGAGTGGAGCGATTACGCCCTGTTGGACAGCGGCGGCGGGCGCAAGTTCGAGCGCTATGGCGCGCGGCGGGTCATCAGGCCCGAGGCTCAGTGCCTATGGGCGCCGAAATTGCCGGACGCCGCGTGGCGGGAGGCCGACGCGGTGTTCGAGCCGGCCGATGAGGACGAGGCCGGCGCCTGGCGCACCAGCCTGCCAGCCGGCGCCACCTGGCCTCTCGCCTGGCGGCGCCTGCGCTTCAACGCCCGGCTGATGGCCTTCCGGCACCTGGGCGTGTTCCCCGAGCACGCCGCCAACTGGGCCTGGCTCGACGACCGTGTCAGCACTTCAGAAACGTCTTTCAACGTTTTGAATCTGTTCGGCTATACCGGCATCGCCAGCCTGGCGTGCGCGGCCGCGGGCGCGACTGTCACCCACGTCGACGCCTCGAAGCGCGCGATCGGCTGGGCGAAGGAGAACGCGGAGCTTTCCGGACTTTCGGCGGCGCCGATTCGCTGGCTGATCGAGGATGCGCGCAAATGGGTGGCGCGCGAGACCCGCCGCGGGGCGCGCTATGACGGGATCATCCTTGATCCACCCAAGTTCGGTCGCGGCCCGGGCGGCGAGACCTGGCGGCTCTATGAGGATTTGCCGGCCTTGATGGCCGGCTGCGCCGGAGTGCTGTCGGATGACGCCTCTTTCCTGCTGGTCAATGCCTATCAGGAGCGGCTGACCGGCCTGGCGCTGGCGCACTTGACCGGTGAGGTCCTGGCCGGCCGCGGGGGCGTGATCGACTGGGGCGAGCTGGCGCTCGAGGACGGCGGCGGCCGGCGCGTCGGCCTTTCCTTCTTCGCCCGCTGGAGCGCGCCGTGAGCCGGGTGATCACCTCGCTGGCCAACGCGGCGGTGAAGCAGGTGCGCGCCCTCCACCTGCGCAAGGCGCGCGAGGAAACCGGCCTCTTCCTGGTCGAGGGCCTGCGCAGCGTGCTGGAGGGGGTCGAGCTCGGCGCGCGGCCGCGCCTGGTCCTGTATGGCGGCAAGCTTGCCGACCACGCTGGCCTCGCCCGCGCCGCCGATGCCGCCGATGACGTCGCCGAGGTCAGTCCGGCGATCCTCGCCAAGATCTCCCGCCGCGACAATCCGCAGATGGTGCTGGGGGTGTTCGATCAGGCCTCGACACCGCTGGACGGACTTGCCGATGGCGTCCTCGTCGGCCTTGAGGGCGTGCGCGATCCCGGCAACCTCGGGACCATCATCCGCACCATCGACGCCGCCGGCGGCGCCGGCCTGATCCTGATTGGGGCGACGTGCGATCCCTATTCGGTGGAAGCGGTGCGAGCGACCATGGGCTCGATCTTCGCCGTCCCTGTCGCGACGGTCACGCAAGACCAGTTCCTGGCCTGGCGGGCCACCTGGCCCGGCCGCCTGATCGGAACCTCGCTCGCCGCCAGGGCCGACTTCCACGGCGCCGGCTATCAGCCGCCCTGCCTGATCCTTCTTGGGGCCGAGCAGTCCGGGCTGACGCCGGCCCTCGCCGACGTCTGCGATGACCTGGTCAAGATCCCCATGCGCGGGCGCGCCGACAGTCTCAACCTCGCCGTCGCCGCCGGGGTGATGTTATATGCCGCCGTTTAGGGGAATGGCCGCTCGGGCACGCTGTCGGTGTTCTGAAACTCGCTGATCAGCCAGCGGCCAGCGCGCTTCTCGAGCACCTGCGTCTGGACGCCCACGGTCGGGGTGAGGCTGGGGTTGCCGGTCGGACTTCTTGCCCCGGTCATAGTCCAGCGCACATGCGCCACCGCGATGGTCGGGGAGAGGAATCGCACAGCCACCTTGTCGATATGCAGCTGGCTGTCGCGAAACACCGATCGGAAAGCGGCGCCGAGCTTGGCCTGCATTTCCGTGCGGCTGGTCCACCACCAGCCGAGCACGTTGACGACATCGGCTTGGGGCGTGAAGAAAGCCGCGAACCTGCCGATATCGTGAGCGCTCCACGCGTCCGCCAAACCCTGCTCGACGGCTCTTATGCCAAGTTCGTCGGTGCTCCGAGACGTCGTGGCGGCCAAACTGGCGGTCGAAAGAGCAATCGTCCCCGCCGCCAACCATATCCGCAATCTCATCGCCGCCTCCCGGTTTGGTCGCACCCATAGCATTGGCCGCGCCATCCGGCGGCTTTTTGGCTATCATCGCCTCCCTGATCCATCGATGGAGCAGCCATGACCCAACGCCCGATCG
>DASYGN010000048.1:0-20660 GCA_035999625.1 Caulobacteraceae bacterium
CGGCCAGCGGGTCAGCAAGGGCCAAGCTCTGGCGGAGGTCGACTCGCCGGACTACGCGGCCGCCGTCAGCGCCTATCGCAAGGCGGCGGCGACCGCCGCCGTCACCCGCGGCATCGCCAACCGCGATCAGGACCTGCTGCGGCATCAAGCCATCGCTCAGCGCGAACTGGACCAGGCGCGGACCGACGCCGCCAACGCCGAGGCCGACCGTAAGGCTGCGCTGCAGGCCCTGGTGGCGATGAATGTCGGCGCCGGGCGCCTGGGCGACATCGAGCAAGGGCGCAGCGCGGGGGCAGCGTCCGGCGTCATTCGCGCTCCGATCTCCGGCACGGTGGTCGAACGGCCGGTCACCGCCGGCCTGCTGCTGCAGGCCGCGACCACGCCAGTGGTCACCATCGCCGATCTGTCGCGCGTCTGGGTGATGGCGCAGGTGTTCGAGGCCGACCTGCCGTTCGTCCGGGTTGGCGAGGCGGCGCGCATCCAGGCCGGCGGGACCTCGCTCCCCGGCACGGTCGAGAACATCGGCGCGGAAGTCGATCCGGCGACCGGGGCCGTCCCCGCGCGCATCGCCGTCGACAATCGCGCCGGCCTGCTGAAGAAGCAGATGTATGTCCGCGTGGCCATAGAGGCTCTCCGGCCGAGCGCCGGCGTCGTCGTTCCCGCCTCGGCCATCCTGCGCGATGACGAGAACCTGCCGTTCGTCTATGTCGCTCAGCCGGATGGCGGCTTTGGGCGGCGGCGGATCGTCCAGGGGCCCCGGGTCGGCGCCGGCTATCAGGTCGCCGATGGCCTCAGGGCCGGCGAGCAGATCGTCGTCGACGGCGCCATCTTCGTCCAGTTCATGCAGGACCAATGAGCGAGCCCGGGCCCGACCCGCGCCCCGCCGCGCCACTGATCAACCGCATCGTCGCCATCTCGCTGCGGCAGCGCCTGATCATCGGCCTGCTGACCCTGATCCTGATCGGCGCCGGCGTGCGCGCGCTCATCCGCTTGCCGGTGGACGCCTATCCGGACCTCTCGCCGCCGATGGTCGAGATCATCACCCAGTGGCCCGGCCACGCCGCCGAGGAGGTGGAGCGGCTGATCACCGTACCGGTCGAGAACGGGATGAACGGCATCCCCAAGGAGGCCACCGTCCGTTCGATCTCGCTCTATGGCCTGTCGGAGGTCACCATCACCTTCCGCGACGGGACCAACAATGATTTCGCCCGGCAGCAGGTGTTCAACCGCATCGGCGGCCTCACCCTGCCCAGCGGGGTGACGCCGTCGGTGTCGCCGGAATCCTCGCCCTCAGGGCTGATCTATCGCTACGTGGTGCAGAGCCCCGATCGCTCGCCGATGGAGCTCAAGACCTTTGAGGACTGGGTGATCGCCCCCGCCTACCGCTCGGTCCGCGGCGTCGCCGACGACTCGGCTTTCGGCGGCGGCGACATGCAGTATCAGGTGCTGCTCGACCCCACCAAGATCGCCGCCATCGGCCTCTCGCCAAGCCAGGTCGAAACCGCGCTGGCCGCCAACAACGCCAACGCCGGCGGCGGATTCTTTTCCCAGGGTGGGCAGTTCTACTACGTTCGCGGCGAGGGCCGGGTCCGCACCCCGGACGACATCGGCAACATCGTCCTTGTGGTCCATAACGGCTCACCGGTGCTGGTGAAGGACATCGGCCAGGTTCAGATCGGCATCGCGCCCCGGCTGGGCGAATTCGGCTACCAGAAGCAGGACGACGCCGTCGAAGGCGTGATCCTCATGCGCACCGGCGAGAAGACCCAGAATGTCCTCAAGGGCGTCGAGGCCAAGACCAGGGAGCTCAACAGCCGGATCCTGCCCCACGACGTCCACATTCACCCGTTCTACGACCGCAGCGAGCTGATCAGACTGACCACCCAGGTGGTGGGCAAGAACCTGCTGCGTGGCGTCGTGCTGGTCGTCGTGGTGCTGATCTTCTTCCTCTATGACGTGCGCGCGGGCCTGATCGTCGCCGCCGTCATTCCCCTGGCGTTGCTGTTCGCCTTCACCTGCCTGGACCTGCAGGGGGCGTCGGCCAACCTGCTGTCGATCGGCGCCATCGACTTCGGCATCCTGGTCGATGGCGCGGTGTTCATGGTCGAGAACATCTTCCGCCAGCTCGCCCTGCATCACGAGCGACCGCTGCCGGTGATGCGGATCATCCGCGAGGCGGCGGCCGAGGTCGATCGGCCGCTGGTCTATTCGGTGGCGGTGATCGTCGCCAGCTTCCTGCCGATCTATGTCCTCACCGGTCCCTCGGGCACGCTGTTCAAGCCCATGGCCGACACCATGGTGTTCGCGCTCGTCGGCTCCCTGGTCCTCACCTTGACCCTGCTGCCGGTGCTGTGCGCCTGGTTCATGCGCCGTGGCGTGGTCGAGCGGCGCAACGCCGCCTTCCTGGCCATCCAGCGCGCCTATGAAAAGGGCCTCGACTACTGCCTCGCCCGGCCGTGGAAGACCACCCTGGCCTCGGCGATCGTGCTCGCCGCCTCACTGGCGCTGGCGCTCGGCATCGGGGCGGAATTCATGCCGCATCTCGACGAAGGCGCCCTGTGGGTAAGGGCGACCATGCCCTACACCATCTCCTATGACGAGGCGGCCAAGGTGGCCCCCAAGGTGCGGGCGATCCTCGCCTCCTTCCCCCAGGTGACCACGGTGACCTCCGAGCTCGGCCGCCCGGACGACGGTACCGACCCGACCGGCTTCTTCAACGTCGAATTCTACGTCGGCCTCAAGCCCTATGGGCAATGGACCGGGCCTTATCGCACCAAGGCGGCGCTGATCAGGGCCATCGACGCCAGGCTGACGACTTTCCCCGGCATCATCTTCAACTACACCCA
Source organism: Caulobacteraceae bacterium (assembly GCA_035999625.1). Taxonomy (GTDB): domain Bacteria; phylum Pseudomonadota; class Alphaproteobacteria; order Caulobacterales; family Caulobacteraceae; genus Acaudatibacter. The sequence goes on from DASYGN010000048.1 coordinate 2,847, forward strand.
GCCAGCCGAGGACGCGGTGGACGAGGCGGAGACCGGCCTCAAGAGCGCCCTGGCGGTCAAGGTGTTCGGGCGCGATCTGCACACCCTCCAGGCCAAGGCCAAGGCGATCAAGAGCGTGCTCGAGGGTGTGCGCGGCATCGGCGATGTGACCCTGGTCAAGGAGCTTGGCCAGCCGAGCCTGGTCGTCGCCATCGACCGCAACAAGATCGCCCGCTACGGCGTCAATGTCGCCGACGTCAACGCCCTCATCCAGGCCGCCATCGGTGGCGATGTCGCCACCCAGGTGGTGCAGGGCGAGAAGCAGTTCGACCTCGTCGTCCGTCTGCAGCCCCAGTATCGCGACTCCGCCGAAGCCATCGGCGACATCCCCGTGGCCACGTCCGGCGGCCAGCAGGTACCGTTGAAGGCGCTGGCCGACATCCGGCTGACCAACGGGGCCGCGTTCATCTATCGCGAAGCCGACTCGCGCTACATCGGCGTGCAGTTCTCGGTCATCGGACGCGATCTCGCCGCCGCGGTCGGCGAGGCCATTCACGCGGTCGACGCCAAGGTCCCCCTGCCACAGGGCTACCATCTGGACTGGGGCGGCGAATACACCGACTACACGGCCTCGAATCAGCAGCTGATCGTGATCGTGCCGGTGACCCTGGCGCTGATCTTCTTCCTGCTGTTCGCGCTCTACGGCAATTTCAAGTTCCCGTTGATCACCCTGGCCGGGGTCCTGCTCTCGGCCCCGGTCGGCGGAATCCTGGCCTTGTGGCTCACCGGCACCCCGTTTTCGGTGTCCTCAGGCATCGGCTTTCTAGCCCTCTTTGGCGTCTCGGTGCTGACGGCGGTGGTCTACATCTCCTATGTCAATGAGCTCCGGGCCGCCGGCATGCCGATGGCCGACGCCATTCGCCAGGGGGCGATCCTGCGCCTGAGGCCGATCATGATGACCGCGCTGGTGGCCTCGCTCGGCCTTCTGCCGGCGGCGTTCGCCACCGGCGTGGGCACCGATTCGCAGCGGCCGTTCGCCCTGGTCATCGTCGGCGGCCTGATCACGCGGCTGATCATCAGCGTGTTCCTGACCCCGGCGCTCTACGCCCTGGTAGCGCGGCCGGACGACCAGTTGCAGGTCTGATCCGGCGCCCCGCCGGCGGCAGATCGACCTATTGCGGCGGCGGCGGGGCGGCGATCACCGGCGGCGCGCTGGAGGCAGGGCTCGCGGGTTGCGGCGCCGGCGGGGCCGGGACGCTTGCCGAGGCATTGACGCCCTCCGACAAAGCCGCCGTGGCGGCCCTGGCGGCGCGCATCGGGCGGTGGACGCGGTGGTGGGCCGCCCGCGGCGTAAGCGGCGCCGCCCTGGCCATGCGAACGACCTTGAGTTCCGGGCGCGGGGCCTTGGCCATGGCGGTGGTCTTTTGCGGAATCGCCGGGCGCGCGCCGACCGGCGGCAAGCTGACCGGCGGCAGAGCCGGCGTGGCCGCCGCCTTGGCCGAGGCCGTCTGGGCGGCGGCGATGCGCGCCTGGGTCCCGGACCGGCTCATGGCGTTGAGGGCGAGCGCCACGGCGATGGCGAAAACCACCAGCACGACGGCGATGACGACGGCCATCCACTTCGGCTGGCGCCGGCCGCGGTCGAGCCGGCGAAAGTAGATGGCGCCGGCGCCGATGTCGCCGACCGGCGGCCGTGACGCATGTTTGGGCATTTCGGTTGTGGTCATCGTTCTCTCTGACGATTGAGACCCTCCCGTGTGAGATTAACGGCCAATCCGGCCAACTGTTCCGATAACCGTGCTCGCCAATGCCAAATCAAACACTGAAAAAATAGACTGATATTACCGTTATAATACCGTATATTCGCGTTCTATATTGAATCTAATGTGCCATTTTGGTGACGGATCACATTCAGGTTACTCAGATTGGTGCGGCCAAGGCTTTCGTTGTAAGCGACGGGCCCATGCGCAAGGGCAATCTTCGGTCCCGCCTCATCGCCCGCATCCGCGGCGAGGGGCCGATGCGCATCGATGCGTTCATGGACGCCTGCCTGCACGACCCGGCGGGCGGCTACTATGCGGTGCGGCCGGGGCTCGGCGAGGATTTCATCACCGCGCCGCTCGCCAGCCAGATGTTCGGCGAGCTGCTGGGCGCCTGGGCGGGGGAATTGTGCGCGCAGCTCGGCAAGCCGGTGCGCCTGATCGAGCTTGGCCCAGGCGATGGGACCCTGATGGCCGACGTCCTGCGCGCGTTCCCGGGCCCCGCGGACATCGTTCTGGTGGAGACCAGCGGGCCGCTGCGGGCGCGCCAGGCGCAAGCCTTGGCCGGCCACACCCTCGCCTGGGTCGAGCGGATCGAGGAGGTCACCGCCGCGGCGCCCGCGATCGTGCTCGGCAACGAATTCCTCGACTGCCTGCCGATCCGCCAGGAGACCGCCGATGGCGAGCGCCATGTCGCCGTGGACAGGTTCGGAACCCTGGTGTTCGACCCGCCCGGACCGGTGACAAGGGAATGGTCGCCGGCGCTGGCGGCCATGGGTGCGGCGATCGGCGCCCTGGTGGCCAAGGCCGGCGGCGCGGCGCTGATGATCGACTACGCCTTGCCCGGTGGGGGCGATTCCCTGCAGGCGGTGCGCGGACACCAGAAGGAGCACCCCCTGGCCAATCCCGGCCTCGCCGATCTCACCGCCCACGTCGATTTCGCCGCCTTCCTGGCGGCCGCCGAGACCGCTGGCGCGCGCGCCTGGCCCGTGCTCAGCCAGAACCGGCTGCTGCGCCGTCTGGGGATCGAGGCCCGCGCCGCGGCGCTGGCCAAGGCCAATCCCGACCGCGCCGATCTCATCGCCCGCCAGCTCGACCGCCTGATCTCCGCCGAGGGCATGGGCGCGCTGTTCAAGGCCGCCTGCGTCAGCTCGCCCGGCCTCACCCCTCCGGCCTTTGCATGAGCCCGCTCACGGCGCCGCAACTGGAGGGTGTCGCGCACGCCTTCTTCACCCGTCAGGGCGGGGTTTCGACCGGGCTCTACGCCAGCCTCAACGTCGGCGTCGGCTCCGGCGATGATCCGGCCGCCGTGGCCGAGAACCGGCGCCGGGCGGCGGCCCATTTCGGCGCCTCGCCCGAGCGGCTGCGTAGCTGCTACCAGATCCACTCGCCCCAGGTGGTGGCGGCGGAGGCCGCATCGCCTCGCGAGCGCCCGCGCGCCGATGGCCTGGTGACCCGCGAGCCCGGTCTGGTCCTCGGCGTCCTGGCCGCGGACTGCGCGCCGGTGCTGCTGGCCGAGACCGAGGCGGGCGTCGTTGGCGCGCTCCACGCCGGTTGGCGCGGGGCGCTGGCCGGTGTCGTCGAGGCTGGCGTGGCGGCGATGGAGAGCCTGGGCGCGCGGCGCGAAAACATCCGCGCCGCCGTGGGGCCGTGCATCGGCCCGGCGTCGTACGAGGTCGGGCTGGAGTTCCTGGCCGCTTTCGCCGGGTTCGAGACCTTCTTCAGCGCCGGCGCATCGCCGGAAAAGCGCCTGTTCGACCTGCCGGGGTTCGTCCTTGGCCGCCTGGCCGCCGCCGGCATCGGCGAGGCGGCCTGGATCGGCGCCGACACCCTGGCCGACGAGGACCGGTTGTTCTCCAACCGGCGCGCCTTCCACCGCGGCGAGAGCGATTACGGCCGGCTGCTGAGCGCCATCGCGCTGATCTAGCCGGTCCGCCTCCCCCACCACGTGGGGGGAGTACCGGCGAAGCCGGGGAGGGGGCGGCGCCGAAGCCCTTGTCCCCGTTCCGGGCGCTGATAGAAGCCGAACCGAAAAGGGGGCCGCGCATGAAGCTTCTGGCCGGAAACGCCAACCCAGCTCTGGCTGCGGCCATCGCCCATTCCCTGGACGTGCCGCTGACGCGGGCCCAGGTGAAGCGCTTCGCCGACAACGAGGCCTGGGTCACCATCGATGAGAACGTGCGCGGCGAGGACGTCTTCGTCCTCCAGTCGACCAGCTTCCCGGCCAACGACAACCTGATGGAGCTGCTGGTGATGATCGATGCGCTGAAACGCGCCTCGGCCAGGCGGATCACCGCCGTCACCCCCTACTTCGGCTACGCCCGCCAGGACCGCAAGACCGGCGGGCGCACGCCGATCTCGGCCAAGCTGGTCGCCAACCTGATCGAGCGCGCCGGAGCCGACCGGGTGCTGACCATGGATCTGCACTCGGGCCAGATCCAGGGCTTCTTCGACATCCCCACCGACAATCTGCTGGCCGCGCCGCTGATGGCCGCCGACGTCAAGGCCCACTATCGCGCCACCGAGGAGATGCTGATCGTCTCGCCGGACGTCGGCGGGGTGGTCCGCGCCCTGGCCCTGGCCAGCCGGCTGAACGCCGGCCTGGCCATCGTCGACAAGCGCCGCGCCGGACCGGGCGTCTCGGAGGTGGCCAACATCGTCGGCGATGTCGAGGGCAAGCGGCTGATCATGTTCGACGACATTGTCGATTCGGCCACCACCCTGTGCAGTGCGGCGGATTCGCTGATCGAGGCCGGGGCCAAGGAGGTCTCGGCCTATGTCGTTCATGGCGTGCTGACCGGCGGGGCGGTCGAGCGGGTGCAGGCCTCGGTGCTCAAGGAGCTGGTGGTGACCGACTCCATCGCTTCCGACGGCCGCGTCGCCAAGGGGAGCAAGATCCGCGTAGTCAGCTGCGCGCGCCTGATCGGCGAGGCCATCCGCCGCATCGCCAACGAAGAGTCGGTCTCCAAGCTGTTCGATTAGCGGGGGTGTCGTCCGAGTGGAGGCCTTGTCCGGCGCCGCCGACGCACCCTAGAAGGACACCGGGAGCGAGGGCGTCTTGGAGATTGCCGCCATGCCATGGCTGAAACGCGCCCGCGCCCTTTCCATCCTCGCCATCGCCGCTGGCGCCATGGTCCTGCCGTGGGAGAGCTTCGCCCGCCACGCGCCCGAGCCCGCGCCGCCGCCCCCGCCGGCGCCCGCCGGTCCGGTGGCCCTGCCGGCCAGGACCCTGGCTGACGCCGCCGCCTACCAGGCGTTCATGGAGCGCGTCGGCGCCGCCTCGCCGGCCTTCACCGGCGCCGCCAATGTCGCCCAGACGCTCAAGGACGCCGCCGCCTACGAGCCCGTCGCCCTGGTGCGCGACGCCGTCGCCTACGCCGCCATCGCCGCCCTGCAGGACCAGACCTGGGTCAACGCTCTGCGCGAGGCCGGCAACTCACCGGAGAACCGCCGCCTGATGGCCGGCTACATCATGGCCGATGGCCGCTACGCGCTGATGTTCAAGGGCGCCGACGGGGCCGCCGGCCTGGCGCGCGAGGCGCTCGCCAGCGGGGCGATGAAACTCTTCCTGACCGGCAAGGCGGTCCGCCAGGCGTCGTACGACATCCAGCACCAAGCCTGGTCCAAGGCCGACGTCGCCGCCCGTCCGGCGCGCCTGGCGATGGTCGAGGCCGAGGGCCGCTCGCCCCTCCCCGATGCGCCCGACCACATCGCCGCCCTGCAGCAGGCCGAGACCGGGGCCGCGCCGATGGGCGTGCGCGCCGATCCCCTGGCCTCGCCCTACACGCCGCTGGTCGCCGCCGCTGTTCAGCTGGCCGCCGTCGCCGCCCTGGGCGAGGCCAGCGACGAGCTCTACGACCGCCTGGCCGGCCTGGCCGCCGATCGCGACACCAACACCTGCCTGCACATCGCCCGCCTCAATCTCAACCAGTGCCTGGCGGTGGCCAAGCCCAACTACGAGGACGTGTTCTGCACCGGCCAGCACGCGATGATGGACACCGGCGCCTGCCTAGTGCGCAACGCCGGCCTCTCGGTGCCGGTCGAGCCGCCGGTCATCGGCCCCGAGGTGAAGTTCGTCGCCCGCCGGATCACGCCCGTCCCGGCCCACCACGCCCGCCGCGCCCGGAAGCGTTGAGGCTCAGGCGCCGACGCGCCAGTCGCGATAGGGATAAAATGCCTTAGACGGCTTGCGGAACCAGGGCGGCGCCGACCGCCTTCAGACCCTCATCCATCATCGCCGCCACGGTCAGCGCGGCTGCCGCCGGCAGCACGTCGGCGATCCACACCAGGCGGCTGCCGCCGCCATCGGCGAACACCTGGAACGACGCATTGTGGTGTTCGATCCGCTCGCTCTTCGCCGAGTAGGCCAGTCGCCGAGCGTCTTGATCGACATCGACGATGACCTCGCGGGCCACGAAACCATTGGCGAAACTGACGATCCGCGCGCCTTCCTCCAGCTTGGTGTCGATGACGAAGCCGGGCGCGAAGCGGGTGTGAACCGCGCCCACGTCGCGGACCACGTCCCACACCGCGTCGGGGCTCAGGTCGAGGCGAATTTCCCGGTGGATCGAAGCCATGTTGCGTTCTCCTGTCTCTCGAAGAAGAGCTTCGCACCTGGCCGCGGACGCGTCTGGCGACAATCGGACCAGGTCATCCCTCTCGCCGCCCCCTCCCCTACCGGCTGCGGCGCGTCGACCTGACCCATCCCGACATTGCATCGCCGCGCCGCTTGATGTATCGAGCCGCACTCAATTTTTGGGGCTCATTCGACGCCGCGCCACGCTTTGCGCGGCGGCTTAGTTTCTAGGGCGACCGCCATGGCCGATATCGTTCTCAACGTCGAGGTGCGCGAAGGCGCCGGCAGCGGGCTGGCCCGGGCGGCCAGGCGCGCCGGCCAGGTGCCGGGCATCCTCTATGGCGGCCCCAAGGGTGCGGTGTCGATCCAGATCAAGACCGGCGAGTTCACCCGCGCGCTGACCACCGGTAAGCTCCTGGGCCACATGGTGACCCTGAAGTACGGCGACGAAGCCCAGCCGGTAATCGCCAAGGACATCCAGTTCCATCCGGTCACCGACGCGCCGCTGCACTTCGACCTCTATCGGGTCGAGGCCGGCCAGACGATCCGCATCGAGGTGCCGGTCCACTTCCGCAACCATGAAGATTCGCCGGGCCTCAAGCGCGGCGGCACCTTGAATGTCAACCTGCACGCGGTGGAAGTGATGGCCCCCGCCGAGGCCATCCCCGAGGAGATCGTGGTCGACCTCACCGGCCTGGAGATCGGCGATAGCGTGCGCGCCGCCGAGCTCAAGCTGCCCGAAGGCGTCGAGCTCACCCCCCGCCACCGCGAGGACACGGTGGCCTCCGTCGCCGGGGCCATGGCCGAGGTCGAGGAAGGGGCCGCCGAAGCCGGCGTCGAGGGCGAGGCCGAAGCCGCCGCCGAAGGCGAAGCCGAGGAAGCCGAATAGCTGGCTTGCTCTTGCTGACCGGGCTCGGCAACCCCGGTCCGGACTACGCCAAGAACCGCCATAACCTCGGCGCGATGGCGGTCGACATCATCGCCCGCAAATGGGCCTTCGGGCCCGAGCGCAAGAAGTTCTCCGGCCTGATCCGCGAAGGCGCGATCGACACCCCGGAGGGGGCGGTGCGGTCCCTGATCCTGAAACCGCAGACCTATTACAATGATTCCGGCCGCGCGGTGGCCGAGGCGGTCAACTTCTACAAGCTCGAACCCGCCGACGTGGTGGTGTTCTACGACGAGATCGACCTCGCCCCCGGGCGCTTCCGGATGAAGACCGGCGGCGGGGCGGCGGGCAACAACGGCGTGCGCTCGATCACCGCCGCCATCGGGGCAGACTTCCGCCGCGCCCGCCTGGGGACCGGCCATCCGGGGCACAAGGACCTGGTGCTGGGCCACGTGCTCTCCGACATCCACAAGGTGGATATCCCCTGGATCGCGCGATTATTGGCCGCCGTCGCCGAGGCCGCGCCACTGCTGGCCACCGGCGAGGACGAGCGCTACCAGGCCGAGGTCATGCGCCTGGCCCCGGCGGAGAAACTGGATCCGAAGAAGGGGTGAGTCGCTCGGGCGCGCGGAGGTTGAAGATGCTGGAAGGACGATGTCACTGCGGCGCCGTGGGCTGGCGGTGCGAAGGCGTGCCGGACCACGCGACCGCCTGCAACTGCTCCATGTGCCGGCGCCGCGGCGCCCTCTGGGGCTATGGCCACGAAGGCGTCGATGTGCATGTCGATGGCGAGAGCGCCGTCTATGTCTGGGGCGACGCCAGCCTCGAGACCCACTTCTGTCCGCGGTGCGGGATCGTCGCCTACTGGCGCGGGCTGACCACCGACGCCGAGGGCCGGCGACGCATGGGCTTCAACCTGCGCTTGGCCAAGCCGGAGGCGGTCGCCGACATCCCGGTCCACCACCTCGATGGCTTCGACACCTGGAAGGGCATCGAAGACGGCCGCTGCGTGAAGGACATGTGGTTCTAGGGGGGAGGATCAGCCCCCTCCCGGCTATCGCCGGGCTTCCCCCAGAGGTGGAGAGAGCATTCCTCACAGGGGGCGGGAGACCGCGAAGCGGGGGAGGGGGCCGGGCCGTGCGCCAGATGGGTTCAGGGTCCGAAGGGATGCCAGACGCCATCGCTGTCATAGTAGCCCTGATCGTTGGCAGGGTCGGCCTCGAAGCGCCATTGGGTGTCGTGCTGATTGGCCGCCCACCACGCCTCGTCGTGATAGACGATGCGTTGGTCGGCAGGATAGGTGGTGTAGCGCTTATGCACCCGCCAGCACTCGTTATAGGCGTTGCAGACGACATAGGTGTTCGACGCCACCGCCACCGGCTCGTCAGTGTCCGTAGCGCATGAGGCCGTCCCTCCAGCGATCAACGCCGCCACGACAGCATTGACTATGGAAATTTTTGAAACGGACATTTTTCGTTCCTTTTGGTGCTCGCCCGCGAGATACGAACGAGCCGGACCGGAGCCTGTTCCAAAGAGAGGCTAGGGGTGGCAGGATCACCCACTGTCTCGCCTCGATCTGGAGGGCGCCATGGCGACCACCGCGGAGGCCCTGTCGAGAGGCCCGCCGTTCCCCGCGCGCCTGCCGGCCGATGCCAATTTCTGGCTTTCCTACGTGGCGGTCATCTGGCTCGCGGTGCTGGCCGGCTTTGGTCCCGAACTCGCCGGGCACATCACCAGGAACGAGGCCCCCTACCCGATCGCCGTGCATGTGCATGCGGTGGTCACCCTCAGCTGGCTGGGCCTGCTGACCAGCCAGATCCTGCTGATCCGCCGGCGGGAGGTCGGCCTGCACCGCCGGTGGGGAACGGCTGGCGCGTTCCTGGCCGTGGGGGTGGTGATCGTCGGGCTGTGGGCCGCCTTGGCGGTCGAGGGACGGGCCCTGGCTACGCCGCGGGCGCGGCCGCAGTTCCTGGCCATCGAGTGGAGCAACATCATCGAGTTCGCCGGCCTCGCCGGCGCCGCCATCCTCGCCCGCCACCATGCCTCCTCGCACAAGCGGCTGATGCTTCTGGCCACCCTCAGCCTCACCCCGGCGGCGTTCAATCGCGCGCTCGGAAAGCCGTTCATCCATCCGCTGCTCGGGACGGGCGTCTGGGAGACCTGGGTTCAGATCTTCGCCGCCACCGCCGTGATGGTGATCGGCATCGGCCTCTACGATTGGCTGACCCGCCGCCGCGTCCACCCCGTCTGGGCTTTTGGGGCGCTGTGGATCGTGGGCGGACAGGTGACGGCCAGCTGGCTCTACTACAACCCGGCGTGGAAGGCGGTCGCGACAGCGATCCTGCGCGCCTACTGAACGATGGCGCCCGCCAGGTCGCGCTGGCGCGCCCGCCGGCGGGGCGGGTCATGAGTGGCAGGCCGCGGCGCCATGCTCCTGCACCGGCGGGCAGGGAACATCGCCGAAGGAGCAGAAGACGCAGCAATCGCCGGGCTTGGGCTTGAGGACCGCGCCGCAGCCCTGGCAGTCGTAGAAATACTGGCAGGCGTCGGTGGGCATGGTCTCGGTGGCCTGGTGGCCGCGATGGGGACAGGTGAGGGTCGAGCGGGTCTCCATCAGTCCTCGCCTCCGCTTGCATGGCGATGGGGCGGCATGGCGGTGCGCCCTACCTTTCGTGGCCGCTGGCCAAGGTTTGGTTCAAACGTCCTCTGGGGAGGATTGGTTGACCCCCGCGCCCGCGCCATGGGATAGGCCGCGCGCCCATGCTGCTGCCCGTCTTCGGCCTTTCGCTGCTGTTCTCGATCGCCTTGTGTGTGCACGTGGTGCGCACCCACCAATCGATGTTCTGGCTGTGGATCATCCTCGCCATCCCGTGGCTGGGCGGCCTCGCCTACCTGGTCATCGTGGTGCTGCCGGGGATCACCGCCAGCCCCTCGGCGCGGCGCCTGACGATGAGCGCGCGCGAGGCCATGGACCCGACCCGCGAATACCGCGAGGCGCGGGCGGCGTGCGAGACCACGGCCACGGTGCACAACCGCATGCGCCTGGCCAAGGCCGCCGCCGCGCTCGGCCGCCACGATGAGGCCGAATACCTGTTCCGCGAGGCGGCCACCGGCATCCACGCCGAGGACCCGGCGCTGCTGCTCGGCCGCGCGCAATCGCTGCTGGAGCTTGGCCGGCACGGCGAGGCGCTGGATCTGCTGGAGGCCATCCACGACGAGGGCGAGCGCGGTGGCGCGCCGGCGGTGGCCCTGGCCAAGGGCCGCGCCCTCGAGGGGCTCGGGCGCGTCGAGGAGGCCGGCCGGGCCTACGAATGGGCGGCTGGGCGCCTGCCGGGTCTGGAAGGGGTCGGCCGCTGGGCCGCCTTCCTCGCCCGCCAGGGCCGCACCGGCGAGGCGCGCGAGGCCATCGCCGACATGGACCAGCGCATCGCCAGGGCCAGTCCCAAGTTCCGCCGCGAGGGCCGGGCGTGGCGCGACCTGGCCGCCAAAGCGGTGGCCGGCGGGTGAGGGCCTTAAACCCCCCGCCCGGCTATCGCCGGCCCTCGCGGAGGGGGTCAGGGGGTCGGCGGCCGTGGCGCTGAAAGCGGCCATCGTCGGTCTGCCCAACGTCGGCAAATCGACCCTGTTCAACGCCCTCACCCAGACGGCGGCGGCGCAGGCGGCCAACTATCCCTTCTGCACCATCGAGCCCAACATTGGCGAGGTGGCCGCGCCCGATGCGCGCCTGACGGTGCTGGCCCAGATCGCCGGCTCGGCGGCGATCATTCCGGCCCGGGTCAGTTTCGTCGATGTCGCCGGCCTGGTGCGCGGGGCCGCCGCCGGCGAGGGCCTCGGCAACCAGTTCCTGGCCAACATCCGCGATTGCGACGCCATCGTCCTGGTGGCGCGCTGCTTCGCCGACGACGATGTCACCCACGTCGAGGGCCGCATCGATCCTCTGGCCGACATGGAGATCATCGCCACCGAGCTGATGCTGGCCGACCTGGAGAGCCTGGAGCGGCGCCTTCCGGCCCTGGAGAAGCGGGCCAAGGGGCCGGACAAGGAGGCCAGGGAGACACTGGCCCTGGCCCAGCGGGCGCTGGCCGAGCTCAACGCCGGCCGGCCGGCGCGCCTGGCGCCGGTCGCGCCCGACGAGGACAAGGCCTGGCGCATGCTCCAGCTTTTGACCGCCAAGCCGGTGCTGGTGGCGGCCAATGTCGAGGAGGCCAGCGCCGCGAGCGGCAACGCGCTGTCGGAGAATCTCGCCGCCCGCGCCGCCGCCGAGGGCGCGCCGACGGTGGTCGTCTCGGCCCGGATCGAAAGCGAGATCGCCCTGTTGGCCGCGGACGAGCGGGGCGAGTTCCTCGACCACCTTGGCCTCGCCGAACCCGGCCTCGACCGGCTGATCCACGAGACCTACGCCCTGCTGGGGCTGATGACCTTCTTCACCGCCGGTCCCAAGGAGGCCAGGGCCTGGACCGTGCCCCAAGGGGCCACCGCGCCGCAGGCCGCCGGGGTGATCCATGGCGACTTCGAGAAGGGCTTCATCCGCGCCGAGACCATCGCCTATGACGATTTCGTCCGCTTCGGCGGCGAAGCCGGGGCGCGCGAGGCCGGCAAGCTGCGCTCCGAAGGCCGCGAGTATGTGGTCCGCGAGGGCGATGTGATGCACTTTCGGTTCAATGTCTGAGCGCGTCACCCTGAAGAGCCCGCTGGACGGGTTCGAATTTTCCGCCTGGCGGGATAGCCCGCCGGACGCGCGCCGCGGCGGGCTGATCGTCATCCAGGAGATCTTCGGGGTCACCGACCATATCCGCGAGGTGGCGGCGAGCTACGCCGAGGAGGGGTTCGAGACCCTCTGTCCCTCGCTTTACGATCGCCAGCAGCGCGACTTCGCAGCCGCCTACACCACCGAAGACGTCGGCCGCGCCCGCGCCCTCTCGGAAGCCGCGCCGTGGATCGAGGTAGCCGCCGACCTTGCCGCCTGCGCCGCGGCGCTGGCCCCGCCGGTGTTCGCGGTCGGCTATTGCTGGGGCGGGAGCGCCGCCTGGCTGGCCGCCTGCCGCGTGGACGCCTTGGCGGCGGCCTCCTGCTACTACGGCCGGCGGATACCCGAATTGCTCGCCGAGGCCCCGCGCTGTCCGGTGATCTGCCATTTCGGCCGCCGCGACGCCTCGATCCCGCCCGAAACCGTTGATCAGATCGCCGAGGCCTATCCGGAGATGCCGGTCTATCGCTACGACGCCGGCCACGGGTTCAACTCCGACCGGCGCGCCGATTACGATCCCGACAGCGCCCGCCTGGCGCGCCTGCGCACCTTGCAGCTGTTCGCCAGGGCCGGCGGCCGCGGGGAGTTCTGAGGCGTCACTCCGCCTCGATGCGCCAGCGCAGCTCGGGATCGCGCTCGATGCGGCGCAGCAGCACCGCCTGGGCGATCAAGAGGCCGATGCCGGCGGCATAGCCTGAGAACGCGCCGCCGGGATAGCGCCCCCCGCGGGTGGCGTCGTGGATCTGCCAAAAGATGAAGCCGGCGAGCGCGATCAGCACCCCGACCCCGGCCAGGACCGAAATCACGCTCTGACCGAAGCCGGTGCGGTAGCTGGTCCACAGGTGGCGGATGAGGGCGTTGCGCACCGGTCTGGCCCCCAGCACCACGGCCACCGAGATCAGCAGGAACATCCCCGGGAAGAGAGCCAGGCGGGCGAGCTTGAGGGTGGTCGCCGCGCTCGGCACCCGCCAGGCCTCCAGCGCCGCGCCGAGATAGGTCAGGCCCGCGGTGGCCAGCAGCGTGTGCTGCATGCGCCGGAACAGGCGCCAGGAATCGTTGAAGGCCATGCCGTCAACATCGGGCCTCAAAGGGACGATGGTAAGGCCTTAATGCCCGGGGAAGGCGATCAGTGCCGTCGAGGGCACGCCGGCCTCGACCAGCCGCGCCATGCCGCCGAGGTCGGGCAGGTCGACGATGAAGCCGGCGGCGACGATCTCGGCGCCGGCCTCGCGTAGCAGCTGCATGGCGGCCAGGGCGGTGCCGCCGGTGGCGATCAGGTCGTCGATCAGCAGCACCCGCTCGCCTTCCAGTATGGCGTCGAGGTGCATCTCAATGATGTCTGAGCCGTACTCCAAGGCATACTCAACCGCCCGCGTCTTGTGCGGCAGCTTGCCCTTCTTGCGCAGGGGCACGAAGCCGGCGCCCAGCTGATGGGCGACCGCGCCGCCGAGGATGAAGCCGCGCGCCTCGATCGCCGCCACCTTGTCGATCGTCTGCCCGGCGACGGAGCGCACGAGCGCATCGACCGCGTGGCGAAAGGCGCCCGCGTCGGCCAGCAGAGTGGTGATGTCGCGGAACAGGATCCCGGCCTTGGGATGGTCGGGGATGGTGCGAATGGCCTCGGCGAGGTTCACTTGGCTCCTCCGAGGACCCGGCCGGCGATGGCATCCAGCTTGTTCACCATGGCCGGATCGCGGGCCGAGGGCGCGGTGATGATCGCCCCATCGAGCGCCCTATCTATGGGCGAGGGCGCCCGCTCAGCCGGCAGGGACAGGACCAGTTGGCGCACCAGTTCGCGGGCGGTGGCGGCGTTGGCCTCCAGGATCTCGACGATGTGGGTCACCTCCACATGGGTTTCGCGCCAGCAGTCGTAGTCGGTGACCATGGCTACGCTGGCGTAGGGCAGCTCGGCCTCGCGCGCCAGCTTGGCCTCGGGCATGTTGGTCATGCCGATGACATCGCAGCCCCAGGCGCGGAAGAGCGCGCTTTCAGCCTTGGTGGAGAACTGCGGCCCCTCCATGGCCAGGTAGCAGCCGCCCTCGACGATGCGCGCGCCGGCGGCGCGGCCGGCCGCCGCCGCCAGGCCCGAGAGCCGCGCGCACACCGGCTCGGCCATGGACACGTGCGCCGCCAGGCCCGGGCCGAAGAAGCTGCGCTCGCGGGCGAAGGTGCGGTCGATGAACTGATCGACGACGACGAAATCGCCGGGCTCGAGGGCCTCGCGCAGCGAGCCGACCGCCGAGAGGGAGAGGATATCAGTGCAGCCACAGCGCTTGAGGGCGTCGATGTTGGCCCGCGCGTTGAGCGCGCTCGGCGGCAGGGGGTGGCCGCGGCCATGGCGGGGCAGGAACGCCAGGGCGACATCGCCCAGGCGTCCGGTCAGCACCTCGTCGGACGCCTCGCCGAACGGGCTTTCGATGCGTCGCCAGGCGCGATCCTCCATCCCGGCGAGGTCGTAGAGACCCGAGCCGCCGATCACCCCCACAACCCATCCGCCCATCAACACCTCCCGCTTGCCCGGCGCCGCCGCTTTATGGCGTCGGATGAGGCTTTTGCCTATCGTCCGCGCATGCGCTGGCTGATCCTGGCGAGCTTCCTTCTCGGCCTCGCCGGCGCGGCGCGGGCAGGCGAGACCGGCTGCTGGTTCGACAACGGCGCGGTGGTGGTTCCGGCCGCCTTCGGCGATATCGCCGGCGACTTCCTGATCGATCCGGCCCAGCCGACGAGCGAGCTGCACGTCACCAGCGCCGAGACGTTCGGCATCACCGGCGAAACCGCGCGCGGGACCCTGCGCCTGGCTGGCCGGCGCATCGCCGGCCTCACGGTGAACATCGTCGACCTTGCACCGCTGGCCAGGCCCTTCCCCGCCGGCCTGGTGGGGGTGATCGGGGCCGACGCGCTGGCCGGGCATACGCTGGTCGTCGAGACCGCGCCTTGCCGGGTGTGGCTGGATCCGCCGCGGCCGCGCGGGCGCGGAACGCCGTTGCGGCGGATCGCCGGGGCATGGGCGGTGAAGGCGGCGATCTCCGATGGTGTCCGCGCCCGCCAGGGCTGGTTCGCGGTTTCCACCGCCGCCTGGCCAAGCCGGATCGCCGGCGCCGCCCTCTCCCGCCAGCCGGCGCCGGGAAGCGATCCGCCGGTGCGTCTGCGCGCCTTATCGCTGGATGGGCGGCTGTTCGAGAACCTGCCCGCGGCGGTGATCGAGAATGCCCCCGCCGGCCTCGAAGGGTCGATCGGCATGGCCGTCTGGTCGCGCTTTCGCGTCCGGCTCGACTTGCGCCGCGGCGCCCTTGAGCTGACGCCTCGGTAAGCTACATCGGAACCCATGCGCGGGGAGATGATCGACATCGGCGGGCGCGCGTTGCGCATCGTCCGCGCCGGACCGGCCGCGGCCGATCGCCCGTTGGTGGTCCTCGAAGCCGGCGCGTTCGGGTTTTCGGCCGACTGGGCGGCGGTGCAGAGCGAGCTCGCTGGGCGCGGCTTCGCCTCCCTGGCCTACGACCGCGCCGGGCTTGGCCGCTCGGATCCGGGTCCCCCGCCCCGTGACGGGGCGGCGATCGGCGCCGATCTCGAGGCGCTGCTCGACACCGCGGCGCCACAGGGCCCGCTGCTTCTGGTTGGCCATTCGATGGCCGGCCTGCACATCCATCGGCTGGCGGCGCGCTGGCCGGAACGGGTGATGGGTCTGGTCCTGGTCGACGCCACCACCCCGGCGGCGATGAACTCCGGTCTGGTCAGCCTGTTCGTCGGCCAGTTCGGGGCCCTATCGAAGCTTGCCGCCTGGACCGCCGGGACCGGTCTCCTCAAGCCCCTGGCCGGAACCGGCTTTGGCGACATGATCGGCCTTTCCGGCGACGCCGAAAGCGAAAAGCGCTGGGCGTTCGCCGACGCGGTCCACGCCGCCGCCGCGGCGGCCGAGGTCGAGGCCTGGCCGGCGGCCGCCCGTCAGGCGCTGGCGGCGGGCGATCTCGATCCCAAACTGCCGGTGGCGGTCATCCTGGCCGGACCGGCTTCGGCGAACGGCGCCTACAAGGCGCTGCAATGCGCGCCGGCCGAAGCCTCGTTCCACGGCCTCGTCGACCATGTGGACGGGGCCACGCACGCCTCGATCCTGGGCCAGGAGCACGCTCCGGCCATCGTCCGCGGCATCGAACATGTCTGGCGCGCGAGCGCGGTGGCGGAGGGCTAGGCCCTGACCACCTTCTTCGGGGCCGGCAGGAGACCCTCGCGCTGGGCGCGCTTGCGGGCCAGCTTGCGGGCGCGGCGCACCGCCTCAGCCTTCTGCCGGGCGCGCTTTTCCGACGGCTTTTCGTAGTGCACGTGGCGCTTCATCTCGCGGAAGGAGCCTTCCCGCTGCATCTTCTTCTTCAGGGCCTTCAAGGCCTGATCGACATTGTTGTCGCGGACGAAGATCTGAACCAAGAGGGCTCCTTTGGCGCACATGACAATACGCCCGGGAGGCGCACCCCCAGGACGAAGCGGGCCAGATAGCAGAGCGGCCCCTATTTGTCTATGGAGAGACGATGAGCGATTGGGCGAGCGAGGCGGAGGCGCGGCTGCTGGCCGCCGCCGTGAAGCGTGCGCCGAAGCTCGGCTGGACCAGCCGCACCGTGAAGGCCGCCGCGGCCGACGCCGGCCTGCCCCTGGCCGAGGCCGAGCTGCTGCTCCCCGAAGGGCCGCGCGATCTGGCCGCGCTGCTGGCGCGCAAGCATGACGACCAGGCGCTGGCCGCCCTGGCCGGGCTCGACCCGGCGACGATGAAGGTGCGCGAGCGCATCCGCACCGCCGTCCTGGCGCGCACGCAGGCGGCCTTCGACGACGAGGACGCGGTCCGCCGCTGGAGCGGCTTTCTGGCGTTGCCGATGAACGCCGCCCTTGGCCTGCGCCTGGCCTGGACCAGCGCCGACCGCCTGTGGCGCTGGGCCGGCGACACCGCCACCGACGAGAACCATTACTCCAAGCGGGCGCTGCTGGCCGAGATCCTGATCTCGACCCTGGCGGTGCGCCTGGCGATGGGCGCCAACGCCGCCGCGGCGCACCTCGATGGGCGCATCAACGCGGTGATGGCGTTCGAGAAGTGGAAAGCGGGAGTGAAACCGGCGGCGGCGGGCGAAGCTGTCGCGCGGACACTGGCCAGACTTCGCTATCGCGCAGCCGTTGCCCCGCCGCTCTAATAGGTGACGTTGTTCGCCGTCGCCGCGTTCAGGGGCGCGGCGGCGTTGGCCGGGCCTTCCATCCAGCCGCGCATAGGATGGCCCTTGTGGGTCACGCCGACCCAGATCGAGGCGGCGGCGAGAATGATCAGCCACAGCGCCAGCAGGCCGCCGAGGATTCTCAGCAGGCCGCCGGTCTTGGCGGCGGCGAACGCGACAAAGAAGGCGACCACCAAGAGCGCGGTGGCGTGCAGCACGCCAAAGACGATCATGTGCATGAGAGCATCCTCCTGATCTCCCGGCACAGCTTAGCAGGTTTATCCGCAGAGACGCCAAGGCCCTGCGTCGTCATCAATCCAGACGGCTGAGGCGATTGACGTGGCCCATCTTGCGCCCGGCCCTGGCCTCGCCCTTGCCATAGAGCCACAGGCGCGATTCCGGCTCGTGCGCCAGCCGCTCCCACGCTCCGGCCTCATCGCCCAGGAGGTTGGTCATCTCCACATGCGCCAGGGCCTTGGCGTCTCTGCGGATAAACCTGCTAAGCTGTGCCGGGAGATCAGGAGGATGCTCTCATGCACATGATCGTCTTTGGCGTGCTGCACGCCACCGCGCTCTTGGTGGTCGCCTTCTTCGTCGCTTTCGCCGCCGCCAAGACCGGCGGCCTGCTGAGAATCCTAGGCGGCCTGCTGGCGCTGTGGCTGATCATTCTCGCC
>DASYGN010000027.1:0-15807 GCA_035999625.1 Caulobacteraceae bacterium
GGCGGCGAAGAAGGCCTCGTCGATGTCCTCCATGGGCGTCGCTCCGCCGCTGACCCCGGCGTTGGCGAACACCGCATCGAGGCGCCCGAATTCGCCGTGGGCGCGCTCGATGGCGGCCTTGATCTCGCTCTCCGCGCCGGCGTCGCCGCGGACGGCGATCGCCGTTCCGCCCGCCTTGGCGATCAGGGCCCCCGTCTCCTCGACGGTTTCGACGCGGTCGAAGACCAGCACCTTGGCCCCTTCGGCGGCGAACAGGCGCGCGCTCGCCCGGCCGATGCCGCTGGCCGCGCCGGTGACCAGCGCCCCGCGGCCCTCGAGACGCTTCATCCGACCTTGACCGGCGCAGGCGGCGCGGCCAGCGGCAGGCGCTGCAGGGGATAGAACTTGTCGGCCATCCTCGGCAGGGCTTCGGAGAGGATGGTCTCCACCGTCCAGCCCTCGGCCTTGCCGAGGGTCTCGATCGGCCTCGGCTGGCTATAGAGGATGATGTTCTCGCCGCTGACCCCGAAGATCTGGCCGCTGACGCCCTTGGCCGCCTCGCTGACCAGAGCCACCGAGAACCTGGCCGGCTGATCGGGGCGGATGTCCCTGGCCATCTGCTCGCGGCGCTTGGCCTGGGCCTCGTCCTTGATCGGCACCGACTGGGTCATCCGCGTCCACGCCACCGGAGCGATGCAGTTGCAGCGCACGTTCTTGGCCGCCCCCTCCATGGCGATGATGCGCGAGAGGCCGGCGATGCCCATCTTGGCCGCCCCATAGTTGGTCTGGCCAATGTTGCCGATGATCCCCGAGGTGGAGGTGTAGAGCATGTAGGCGCCATCCTCCTGTTTGCGGAAATGCTCGATGGTCGCCCGGCAGACGTTGAACGTGCCGCGCAGGTGGACCTCGATCACCTTGTCCCAGTCGGCCTCGCTCATCTTGTGGAACATGCCATCGCGCAGGATGCCGGCCGGATTGATCACCGCGTGCAGGCCGCCGAACGCATCCAGGGCCTGCTCGAGCATGCCCCGGCAGGCCTCGAGCGAGGTGACGCTGTCGGAGTTGGCCACCGCCGCCCCGCCGGCGGCGCGGATCTCCTCGGCGACCTTCTCGGCCGGACCGGCCGAGCCCTCGTCGCCGCCGCCGAGGCCGCCGCCGAGATCGTTGACCACCACCTTGGCCCCCTCCGCCGCGGCGATCAGGGCGCAATCGCGGCCGATGCCGTTGCCCCCGCCGGTGACCAGAACCACCTTGCCGCTCAGGATGCCCATGCCGCTTCTCCGTCGAAATCGAACAGTTGTTCGCGCGACTTATTCGAGCCGGTCGGCCTTGCGCAAGGCCGGAAACAGCCACGCCCACCCGCCGGCGGCGGCCAGCGCCCCGAAACCGCCGAACATCGCCGAGCCGATCACCCCCAGGAACCGGGCCGCCAGACCGCTTTCGAATTCACCAAGCTCGTTGGAGGCGCCGACGAACAGGGTCGAGACCGCCGCCACCCGGCCGCGCATCGGATCGGGCGTGGTCAGCTGGACCAGGGTCTGGCGCACATAGACGCTGAGCATGTCGGCCCCGCCCATCACCGCCAGAACCAGGATCGACAGCCACATCAGCCGCGAGACGCTGAAGGCCAGGGTCATCGCCCCGAACACCGCCACCCCGGCGAACATGGTCAGGCCGACCTTGCCGCGCAGCGGTCGCGCGGCCAGGAACAGGCCGACCGCGGTGGCCCCCAGCGCCGGGCCCATGCCGAGCAGCCCCAGACCCTCGGGGCCGCTATGCAGCACGTCGCGGGCGAAGGCCGGGAACAGGGCCCTGGCCCCGCCCAGGATCACCGCCGCCAGATCCAGCGAGATGGCCCCGAACACCACCTTGTTCCCCCACACATAGCTGAGCCCCTCCTTGACCAGGGAAAGGCGCGATCCGGCCTGGGCCTTGGGGGCCGTCGCCCGCTCGATCCGGCTCAGGGCCAGCGCCGCGGCGGCATAGAGCACCAGCACCGCGCCATAGGCCCCGGCCGGCGAGGCGGCGATCAGGAACCCGGCCGCCGCCGGCCCGATCACCGAGGCGCTCTGCCAGGCCAGCGAATTCCAGGCGATCGCCTTGGGCAGCAGTTCGCGCGAAACCAGCATCGGCGCCAGCGCGGTCATCGCCGGCGAGAAGAACGCCCGCGCCGCCCCGAAGAACACCGCCACGACGAGCAGCAGGTTGACATCGGCGCGTCCGGCCGCCGTCGCCACCGCCAGCACCGCCACCCCGGCGATCTCCACGCCATAGCAGAGCCCCAGCACCTTGCGCCGGTCATAGCGATCCACGGTCTCGCCGGCCGGCAGGGCCAGCAGCAGCAAGGGCACGAAGGTGACCAGGCCGATCAGACTGACGTTGAACGCCGAGTGGGCGACATCGAGAGTGCGGCGCGAGATGGCGTAGACCTGCCAGCCCATGGCCACGCTCTGCACCTGGCTGCCGAAAGCGCCCATCCAGCGCGAGGCCCAGAAGCGCAGATAATCGCGCTGGCCGATGAGACCCGAGGCCGCGACGGGTGTCACGCCGCCGTGGGCTTGCCGTCGCATCCGGTCCTCCGACTGGCTGAAGCTTCGCAACTCCACCCTCCCCATCGAGGGGGGGCGGGGTTGATGTCAATTGGCCAGCGCGATCGCCCGCTCCAGCCAGGCCCTGGGGTCGCCGGCGTGGTAGGGGTGTTCCGACGGCTCGATATGGTCGAGGAAGCCCTGGTAGACGCAGGCGCGGCGGGCCGCCTCAAGGGGCGCGATCAGTCGCCAGGCGCGGTCGAAGTCGACACCTCGCCAGCGCCGCTTCCAACGGCGAAGGGCGATCGGCCGGCTGGCCTCGGGGATACGGTCCACGAACGCCATGACGTCCAGAAGCGGATGCCCAATGGCGACATCGCCCCAGTCGAGCAGGGTGAGCTCATCGCCACGCCCGCGGAAGTTGCCGGGGTGGAAGTCCCCATGCACCAGGCCATCGCCCGGCCCGCAGTCGGCGAGGGCGGCGAAACGCCGGGGCAGGCTGGCTGCGAACGCCGCCCCCAGCTTCAGCCGATCGGCGAGGCTGGCGATCCGCTGGCCGAGCGCGGCGGCGCGGCAGTCGAGGGCGCCGAGGGCGAGGAGTTCATCCGTCCGGCCGAGCCAGCGCCGCTGCAGAGCGACCAGCAGGTCGATCATCGGTCCCCGCCGGCGCCGCCCGGCGAAATAGAGATCGCGCCCAGGGACCTGCGCCAACAGCATGCGCGGACCATCGGCGGCCAGCAGGGCCGGGACCGCCTCGCCCGCAAGCGCCGTCAGCACCGCGCCCTCGTGGGCGAAGAAGGGCGGGACGACCTTGAGCCACGCCTCGCCGCCCGGGGTCGTCAGACGCCAGAGGCTGGAGAGGTTCCAGGTGCGCACCTGGATCGGCGGGCCGGTCAACGGCTGGTCGAGCTTGGCGCGGGCCCAGGCCAGATCCGCCTGCGGGCCGCCCGGTCTGGCGTAAGCGAGGCGCAGAGGGTGCTCGCTCAGGGTCGCGCGCCATGGCTGCGTGCCGCTCACCGGCCCATCGACCTCGGCCAGATAGGTGACCAGGCCGCCCGGCGGCGCCGGGCGCTCGGCGGAAACGAGGCGCAGGATCAGTGGCGTGAAGCGGTGACGTTGGCGGAACGCGGCCACAACCGGAGCGATGTCCTGCCACCACGGCGTGGCGATCGGCAGCGGCGGCAGGGCGCCCAAGACCTCGCCGGCGGCGGTGGTCAGAACCAGAGCCGCCCGGCGCGGCGGTGGCTCGGCGCTCAGATGTAGCGCCGAAGCGACCTCGCCAGTTCGGCGGCGCTGGTCTTCTTCTTGGCCTGCGGCGGCTGATAGGCGACGCGGGCGTGCTCGATGCAATACGGCCCTTCCTCGCTCGCCCGCCGACCGCAGAAGGTGAACTCGGCGCTGGTCGGATCGCCGATCGGCCATTTGCACATGTGCGCGCCCAGGGTCAGCACCGTGGCCGTGCCCGGCTGCTCGACGAAGCCGGGCGGGCGCATCGGCGGCCGCGAGTCGAACCTTGGCCCGTCATGGCGGCGGTGGACCGACGGGGCTGCGCTCACCGGCCGGGGCGGCCTGGGCGTGCGGAAGGCCGACCGGGTCGGTTGCGAGGGCGTCGCCCGGCCCGAAAGCCCCAGGCGATGCACCTTGCCAATGACCGCGTTGCGGGTCACCCCGCCCAACTGCTTGGCGATCTGGCTGGCCGACAGGCCCTCCAGCCACAGCTTCTTGAGGATCTCGACCCGTTCGTCCGTCCAGCCCATGACGCTCTCCGACCCCGTATGCGACCGGCGCCGGCGGGTCGCCGATCCATATCTTGTGTGTGAGGCGTTATTCGCCCGCCGGACCCACCACATATCGTAGGCAAAAAGGGCGGTTCCACAATAGGCGCCATCGATCTGTCCACAGGGATCAACATTTAGTTTTTGTTGACCCCCCTCCCGGCTATCGCCGGGCCTCCCCCCAGCGGCGGGAGAGAGGGGTGGAGGGGGTCGTGGGCCTTGCACTGCAAAGGGCGGGCGCGCACATGGGGCCCATGAAGGACATGCCCGCGGCCATCGCTCCGCCAGCGCCGCGCGATTATCCGGGGGCCAACTGGGAGGGGTTGAAGACCCTCTATCTGCGCGAGATCCGCCGGTTCTGGAAGGTCGGGGCCCAGACCCTGGCCGCGCCAGTGGTCACCGCGCTGCTGTACATGCTGGTGTTCGTGGTCGCCGTGCGCGGCGCCGCCCCGCCGATCGAGGGGGTGGCGTTCGCCACCTTCGTCGCCCCCGGCCTGGTGATGATGCAGATCCTCTCCAACGCCTTTTCCAACTCATCCTCGAGCCTGCTGCAGGCCAAGATGAACGGGCTGATCAGCGATTTCATCACCCCGCCGCTGACCCCAGCCGAGCAGGTCGCCGGCTTCGCCCTCGGCGCGGCGACGCGCGGCGTCCTGGTGGGGACGGTGACGGCGCTGGCGGTGCTGCCCTTCGCTCACCTGCATATCGCCCATCTGTGGGCGGTGCTTTTCTTTGCCGCCGGGGCCTCGCTCAGCATGGGCCTGCTGGGGCTGATGGCGGCGATCTGGTCGGTGCGCTTCGATCACATCGCCGCGGTGGGCAATTTCGTCATCATGCCGATGACCTTCCTCAGCGGCACCTTCTATCTGGTCTCGCGCCTGCCCGAGCCGTTCCGGACGGCCAGCCACTACAATCCGTTCTTCTACATGATCAGCGGCTTCCGCTACGGCTTCATCGGCGCCGCCGACGGCTCGCTGCTGGCCGGGGTGCTGACCACCGCCATCCTGACCCTGGTCCTTTCCGGCGTCTGCCTGTGGATGTTCGCCACCGGCTACCGGCTCAAGACCTGAACCTGCGACCAGACCTCTGCGAAGGCCACCACCTGGGCGGCCACCGTCTCCACCTGCCAGGCATCGCGCGGATTGCAAAACGCGCCGTCGTCGTCGAACAGCTTGTCGGCGCTCAGCATCGCCCCGAACGGGGTCGGCCAGCCGCGCAGGGCGTGGACGATGGTGCGCAGGGCGGCCAGCGCCCCGCCGGCGGCCTGGCCGCCGCTGGCCGAGACGATGCAGCCCACCGCGCGGCCATCGAGATACGGTCGCTCGTCGTCGCGCAGGTCCTCCAGGCAGTCGAGGGCGTTCTTGACCAGGCCGGAGATCGAGCCGTGGTAGCCGGGCGAGGCGATCATCAGGCCATCGGCGCTCCGCACCGCCTCCAGAAACCGGGCTCGCTCCGGATCGCGGGCCTGGGTCCGCGGATCGAAGATCGGCAGGCAGGCCAGAAAGGCGCCGCCGAAAAGCTCGGTCCGCGCCCCCGCCGCCTCGGCCGCCGCCAGCGCGCGCGTCAGGGCCGTCTCGCTGGTTGATCCGGGCCTGACCGTGCCGCCGAGGCCAACGATCAGCGGCGCTCGGCTCAAGCCTCCACCGCCTGGTCCTGGCGCCGCTTCCAGGCGGCTTTGATCGTCGCCAGCTCGTCGGCGTACTTCTCCGCCGCCGCCTCGCGCAGCTTGGGCAGGTGATAGGCCGGGAACAGATCGTTGTCGGGCTGGTAGTCGCGCAGCACCTGCTTGGCCACCGTCGCCTTGTGCACCTCGGTGGGGCCGTCGGCGATGCCCATGACCAGCGCGCTGGTCACCATGCCCATGAACGGCATCTCATTGGAGACCCCGATCGCCCCATGCAGATGCAGGGCGGTGGTGGCGATGTCGTGATAGACCTTGGGCATGGCCACCTTGATGGCGGCGATATCCTTGCGCACCAGCTTGTAGTCCTTGTGCTTGTCGATCAGCCAGGCGGTGCGCAGGACCAGCAGGCGGAACTGCTGCAGCTGGATCCAGGCGTCGGCGATCTGCTCCTGCACCACCGGCATGTCGGCCAGGCGCCCTGACCGGGTCTGGCGCGACACCGCCCGGCGGCACATCAGATCGAAGGCGTGCTGGCAGGCGCCGACGGTGCGCATGGCATGGTGCACCCGCCCCCCGCCGAGCCGGGTCTGGGCGATGATGAACGCGCCGCCGCGCTCGCCCAGCATGGCGTCCTTGGGAACGCGCACGTTGCGATAGCCGATGTAGCCGTGGCCGCCCTCGCCCTCGCCGCCGACGCCGATGTTGCGGATGGTCTCCACCCCCGGCGTGTCCTTGGGGACCAGGAAGATCGAGGTGCGCCGGTAGGGGTCCTTGGCGTCCGGATCGGTGACCGCATAGACCACCAGCAGCTGGGCGTAGCGGGAGTTGGACGAAAACCACTTCTCGCCGTTGATCACCCATTCCTCGCCGTCGAGCTCGGCCCGGGTCTTGAAGGTCAGCGGATCGGAGCCACCGGTGGGCTCGCTCATCGAGAACGCCGAGCGGATCTCCCCCTCGAGGAGGGGTTTCAGCCACCGCTCCTTCTGCGCCGGCGTGCCGTAGTGGGCGATGATCTCGGCGTTGCCGGTGTCGGGGGCCTGGCAGCCGAACACCAGCGGGGCCAGGTGATTGCGGCCGAGCTTTTCGTTGATCAGGGCGAGCTTGAGCTGGCCATAGCCCTGGCCGCCGAGTTCGGGCCCGAGGTGGCAGGCCCACAGGCCCTGGGCTTTCACTTCGGCCTGCAGCGGCTTGATGAACTGATCGCGCCCCTCGCGGCTGAAGGCGGCCATGCCCAGATGCGAGATCGGCTCGACCTTCTCGGCCATGAAGTCCTCGATCCAGTCGAGCTTCTTCTGGAAATCGGGATCGGTTTCGAAATCCCAGGCCATGACCGTCCTCCGCGTCTCTGCTGCCTGGGCATCATCGGCGCACGGCCCCGCGCGCGCAAGGATTTCGAACGGGCGTTTGAGAGGTTTGGCCGCCTCGCCGGGCCGCGCTAAGAGGGGATCATGGATGCTCCCCCGAGCCTCGCCGATCCCGCCTCGCTCGAACGCGCGCGCCGCGCCAAGGCGGTGTTCGCCGACCTGCGCGATCGCCTCGTGGCCGTCTTCGAGACCTTGGAGAGCGAAGCGCCGGACGCCCTTTTTCCTGGGCCGCCCGGACGGTTCGAGCTGACGCCGTGGCGGCGCGAGGGCGGCGGCGGGGGGACCATGGGCATGTTGCGCGGGCGCCTGTTCGAGAAGTGCGGCCTGCATCTCACCGAGGTGCACGGGACCTTCACCCCGGAGATGGCCGCCACCATGCCGGGCGCCAAAGAAGACCCGCGCTTCATCGCCACCGGCCTTTCCCTGATCGCCCACATGGCCAGCCCGCGCGTGCCGGCCGTGCACATGAACGTCCGCTATCTGGCCACCACCGCGGGCTGGTTTGGCGGCGGCGCCGATCTGACGCCGCTCCTGGACGAGCAGCGGACCACCGATGCGCCTGACGCGATCGCCTTTCACGGCGCCCTCAAGCGCGCCTGCGACGCCCACGATCCCCACTGGCACGCCCGCTATCGCGCCGAGTGCGACGCCTATTTCCATCTGCCGCATCGCCGCGAGCCGCGCGGCGTCGGGGGCATCTTCTACGACCGCCACGACAGCGGTGATTTCGACCGCGACCTTTCGTTCAGCAAGGCGGTGGGCGAGGCGGTGCTGGAGGCGTTTCCGGCCATCGTCCGCGCCCGCATGGCCGAGCCGTGGACGCCCGAGGAGCGCGAGGCCCAGCTGGTCCGCCGCGGCCGCTATGTCGAGTTCAACCTGCTCTACGACCGCGGCACCCTGTTCGGGCTGAAGACCGGCGGCAACATCGAGGCCATCCTTTCTTCCCTGCCGCCAGTGGTGAAGTGGCCGTGAGCCGCACACGGGGGCGGTGAGGCGGCCACCCTCCACCTGGTGTCCGCCGCATCGGCCCGGCGAAGATTGACAACACCCTGAGCGGAGAAGACAACGCCGCGCTTTCCTTGAACCCCGCAGGAAAGCCATGACCTCGAAGAGCGCGCCCGCCACCGTCCCGGCCGATCACCTGCTGGCCGTCTACGCCCGCGCGCCCCTGGCCTTCGAGCGCGGCGAGGGGGCGAGGCTCTACACCGCCGAGGGCAGGGCCTATCTCGACTGCCTGGCCGGGATCGCCACCACCGGCCTTGGCCACGCGCACCCCAAGCTGGTCCAGGCGCTGAAGGATCAGGCCGACAAGCTGTGGCACGTCTCCAACGTCTTTCGCATCCCCGGCCAGGAGGCGCTGGCGGCGCGGCTGACGGGCGCCACCTTCGCCGATGTGGTGTTCTTCACCAACTCCGGCACCGAGGCGGTGGAGTGCGCCCTCAAGACGGCGCGCAAATACCACTGGGCGGCGGGTGATCCCGAGCGCATCGAGATCATCGGCTTCGAGGGCGCCTTCCATGGGCGGAGCTACGCGGCGGTGTTCGCGGCCGGCAATCCTTCCTACGTCGAGGGCTTTGGCCCGCCCCTGCCGGGCTATCGGCGACTTCCGTTCGGCGATCTGGAGGCCCTGGAAGCGGCGTTGGGGGATACCACCGCGGCGGTGATCATCGAGCCGGTGCAGGGCGAGGGCGGGGCGCGGGCCCTGCCGGAGGCCGACCTCACCCGCCTGCGCGCCCTGTGCGACAAGGCCGGGGCCCTGCTCATCTACGACGAGGTGCAGTGCGGCATGGGCCGCACCGGCAAGCTGTTCGCTCACGAGTGGGCCAAGGACGCCGCGCCGGACATCATGTGCGTCGCCAAGGCCCTGGGCGGCGGCTTCCCGGTGGGCGCGTGCCTGGCCACGGCCAGGGCGGCGTCCGGCATGAGCGTCGGCTCGCACGGCTCGACCTATGGCGGCAATCCCCTGGCCATGGCCGTGGGCCTGGCGGCGTTCGACGAAATCGCCCGCCCGGAGACGCTCGATCACGTCAATCGCATGGCCCTTTATTTCGGCCAGCAGCTCGCCGGCCTGATCGAGCGCTATCCGGACATCATCGCCGAGACCCGCGGCAAGGGCCTCCTGATCGGCCTCAAGCTCAATCCCAACAACCGCGAATTCATGGCCGCGGCGCGCGATCAGGGCCTGCTCATCGCCGGCGGGGGCGAGAACTGCGTGCGCCTGCTGCCGCCGCTGATCATCAGCGAGAGCGAGGCGCGCGAGGCGGTGGAAAAGCTCGAGGCGACCTGCGAGACGATGCGCGCCAGGGCGGCGGCGTGACCCGTAATTTCCTCGATATCTGGCGCCTCGCCCCCGCCGACCTGCGCGCCATCATCGATGACGCCCACGCCCGCAAGGCCGCCCGACGCGGCTGGCCGCAGGGAAGGGCGGACGCCGATGCGCCGCTCGCCGGGCGCACCCTGGCGATGATCTTCCAGAAGAACTCGACCCGGACCCGGTTCTCGTTCGACGCCGCCATCCGCCAGCTCGGCGGGGCGAGCATCATCTCCACCGGCTCGGACATGCAGCTTGGCCGCGGCGAGACCATCGAGGATACCGCCCGGGTGCTCTCGCGCATGGTCGATGCGGTGATGATCCGCGCCGAGCGCCATGAGGATGTCGAGAAATTCGCCGACGCCTCGAGCGTGCCGGTGGTCAACGGCCTCACCGATCGCAGCCATCCCTGCCAGATCATCGCCGATCTGATGACCTACGAGGAGCACCGCGGCGGGCTGGCCGGTAAGCGGCTCGCCTTCATCGGCGATGGCAATAACGTCTGCGCCAGCTTCATCCACGCCAGCGCCGCGTTCGACTACAAGCTCACCATCGCCTGCCCGGCCCGCTACCAGCCCGGACGCGAGGACCTCGAGCGCGGCGGCGATGTCACCCTGACCGAGGACCTGGCCGAAGCGGTGGCGGGCGCCGACTGCGTGGTGTCGGACGCCTGGGTTTCCATGGGCGACACCGATTATGGCGCGCGCCTCAAGGCCTTCGCCCCCTATCAGGTCGATGAGGCATTGATGGCCAGGGCGGCGCCGGAGGCGGTGTTCCTGCACTGCCTGCCCGCCCATCGCGGCGAGGAGGTCGCCGCGGCGGTGATCGATGGCCCGGCCTCGCTGGTCTGGGACGAGGCCGAAAACCGCATCCACGCCCAGAAGTCGATCCTCGCCTGGTGTTTCGGCGCCGTGGGCTGATGCCCATATCCGGCCGGACATGAAAGCGCCTTCGGATGACTTCGTCGCCCCGTTCCAGATCGAGACCGGCGCGGTGCGCGGCCGCATCGCCCGCCTGGGGCCGGCGATCGATGAGATTCTCAGCCGCCACGCCTATCCCGGGCCGGTGGCCGGGCTTCTCGGCCAGGCCTGCGCGCTGGCGGCGCTGGTCGGCGCCAGCCTGAAGTTCGACGGCCGGCTCATCGTCCAGGCGCAGGGCGACGGCCCGGTGGCCCTGGTGGTCGCCGATTACGACACCGGCGGGGCTCTGCGCGGATACTGTCGTTTCGATGCCGAGCGCGTGGCGGCCGGCGGCCCGCTGCTCGGCAAGGGCGCCTTCATCATGACCATCGATCAGGGGCCGGACATGGACCCCTACCAGGGGGTCACCGCGATCGAGGGCGAAAGCCTGGCGCTGGCCGCCGAGACCTATTTCAATCGCTCCGAGCAGACCCCGACCCGGGTGCGCCTGGCGGTCGGTCAGGTCGACACCGGCGCAGGGCCGAACTGGCGCGCCGGCGGCCTCCTGATCCAAAACATCGCCGAGGACATGGCCAGGGGACCGACCAAAGAGGCCTGGGCGACCGCTCAGGCGCACATGGAGACGGTGGCCGACGACGAACTGGTCGATCCGACCATCTCGGCCGACGATCTCCTCTGGCGGCTGTTCCACGGCGAGGGCGTGCGCCGGTTCTCCGAGCAACCGCTGGCCGCCTTCTGCCGCTGTTCGGACGCGCGCATTCTCGCCCTGCTGGGCTCGTTCCCGGCCGAGGAGCGCGCCGACATGGTCGAAGGCGATGGCCAGATCCGGGTCACCTGCGAATACTGCGCCACGGTATACGCGGTGGCGCCGGAAGCGGTGGACTAGAAACCCCTGCCGCCAGCCGCGCCACCAGCTCGGCCGCGAAGCTCGACAGCGAATCGTCCCGCGCGCCCATGATCACCACGCGGTCGCCCGGTCGCGCCAAGGCCAGCAGTTGATCACCGCAGCTTTGCCGGTCGGGCAGGGCGGTGGCGTTGCGGCCGCGCTTGGCGATGGCGGCGATGATATCGCCGCTGGAGACGCTGCGCTCGGTGGTCCCGCCAAAGTAGACCGGCTCCGGCATCAGCAGCACATCGTCCGCCGCCATCCGCTCGGCGAAGGTTTCGGCCAGCGCCTCGCCCATCAGCCTCAACGGTCCATAACCGTGAGGCTGGAACATCATCAGCAGCCTTCCCTCGAAGGCGTGCAGGGTGTCGAGCGTGGCGGCGATCTTGTCTGGGTTGTGGGCGAAGTCGTCGATGACCGTGACCCCGGCCGCCTCGCCGACGATGTCGAACCGGCGGCGGACGCCAGCGAATTCAGCCAGGGCGCGCGCGGCCGGCCCCAGCCCCACGCCGAGGGCGCCGACGGCCCCGATCGCGGCCAGGGCGTTGGCCACGTTGTGCAGGCCGGGCGTCTTCAGCCTGACCTCGGCCACCGCGCCCTCGCGGCCGCGCACGGAGAAGGTAATTCCCGCCGGCGCCGGGCGGGGCGAGATGGCCAGCAGGTCGGCCAGGGAATCATCGAGGCTGAAGGTGGTGAGCCGCTCCCTTGGCAAGGTCTCGGCCAGGCGGCGTGTCTCCGGATTGTCGAGGTTCAACATCACCTTGTCGGCCCTGCCGGCGAAGTCGGCGAACAGCGCGCGCAGTTCGTCCAGGGACTTGTGGTCGAGGGTGATGTTGTTCACCACCGCCACGCGCGGCCGGTAGAGGGCGATCGAGCCGTCGCTCTCGTCGACCTCGGCGACGAAGGCCGGCCCGGCGCCGAGGCGGGCGCTGGCGAACGGCGCCTCGGGGCTGGCGAAATTCTTCATCTCCGCGCCGTTCACGATCGTCGGGTCGACCCCAAGGGACGCCAGGATCCAGCCGATCATGGCGGTGGTGGTCGATTTGCCGCTGGTGCCGGCGACCCCGACCCCGACCTCGGCGGCGTTGAACAGCTCCGCCAGAAGCTGCGCCCGGGTGAGGATCGGCGCGCCAACGGCCCGCGCCGCCTGGACGTCGGGGATGGTCTCCTCCACCGCGGCCGAGACGATCAGCGTCTGATCGGCGCTTCTCAAGCCCGAGCCGTCCTGTGGGTGCAACACCACGCCCTTGGCGCGCAGGAAGTCGAACCGGGCGGTATTGCGGCCCTGGTCGAGGGCGCGGTCCGATCCCTCGACCGCGGCCCCGCGCGCCTGGACGATCAGCGCCAGCGGTGTCATGCCGCTGCCGCCGACGCCACAGAAGAAGTAGGCCGCTTGAGATGACATGGCCGGACCCTAGAGCGGGATCGCCTTCGACAACATCCCCGGCCCTTCGCCGCATCGCCGTCGTCGCCCCGTCCTCGCGCGTGTCGCCCGAGGTGATCGGCAAAGTCGGCGAGCTCGCCGCCCATCGCTATCCGCCCGCCGCCCTGGAGATCGTCTTCCATCCCCAGTGCCTTCTCAGCGCCGGTCATTTCGCCGGCGATGACGGGGCCCGCGCCGCCGCCTTCGTCGAAGTCGCCAACGACGAGGCTTTCGATGCGGTCTGGTTCGCGCGCGGCGGCTACGGCTCGGGGCGGCTGATCGAGCTGATCCTGCCCCGATTGGCCGCGGCGGCGCGGCGCAAGGCCTATCTCGGCTACAGCGACGGTGGGGCGCTCCTGGGGGCGCTATACAGCCGGGGCTTCGCGCGCGCCGCGCACGGGCCGCTCGCCCAGGACATCCTGCGCGCGGGCGGGGCGGCGGCGATCGAGCGGGCGCTAGCCTGGCTGGTCGATGGCGATCCGGCGGCGCTCGAGCCCAGTCTGGAACCGGGCGTCAAGGCGGCGGCCTTCAACATCACCATCCTCGGCTCGCTGATCGGCACGCCCTGGCAGCCGGACCTGGCCGGCCACGTGCTGATGCTGGAGGAGGTCTCCGAGCCCATGTATCGGATCGACCGGTCGCTGTTCCACCTCACCTCCAACCCGGCCATCCGCGGCGTGGCCGGCATCAGGCTCGGCCGGTGCAGCGATATTCCCCCGAACGATCCCGATTTCGGCATGAACGAGGAGGCGGTCGCCCGCTATTGGTGCGAACGCTCCGGCATCCCCTGGCTCGGCCGGGCCGACATCGGCCATGACGCCGACAACCGCATCGTGCCCTTCGGCGGCGTCTAACCGCTCGCCATCTCCAGCTGTTCCAGATCGGCCAGCAACCCGGGCCCGGTCGGCGTCCAGCCCAGTCGTTCGCGCGTCTGCTCGCTGGACGCCGGCGAGTCGTGGCCGGCGAACATGCCCAGCCAGCCGAAGAACGCGAACGCCTCCTCCGCGGCGATGGATTTGACCGGGAGCATCAGCCGCCGACCGAGAGTCTCGGCGATGGCCCGCATGGTCACCCCCTCCTCGGCGACGGCGTGATACCTGGCGTCGGGCTCGGCCTTCTCGATCGCCAGGCGGTAGAGACGGGCGACGTCGGTGACATGCGTCGCCGGCCAGCGATTGTTCCCCTCGCCGATGTAGGCGCAGGCGCCTTTGTCGCGGTAGGCGTCGATCGCCGGGCTGACCAGGCCCTGCCGCTGCCGGTCGTGCACCTGCGGCAGGCGGACGATGCCGACATTGATCCCATCGGCGGCGAGGGCGGCGGCGGCCTCCTCCGAGGCGGCGCGAGGGATGGTATCGGCGCCGATAGCCGGGTCGTCCTCCCGCGCGGGCTGACCTTCCGCCGCCCGCGCCATGCCGGTCCCCGAGGTGACGATCAGCGGCTTTGACGAGCCGGCGAGGGCGGCGCCCAGGGCGGCGATCACCCGCCGATCGTCCTCGCAGTTGGCGGCGTATTGCGAGAAATCATGGTTGAAGGCCAGGTGGATGACGCCATCGGCGCGCGCCGCGCCCGCCTTCAAGCTCGCCGCATCCTCCAGCGAGCCGGGGTGGATTTCCGCGCCGGCCGCCGCCAGCGCGGCCGCCTTCGCCGGCGAGCGGCAGAGCCCGAGCACCGAATGCCCGGCGCCGATCAGCTCCTTGACCGTGGCCTGGCCGATGAAGCCCGTGGCCCCGGTGACGAACACGCGCATGAGCAAGTCTCCAAAACGGCTCAGCCAGGCATGCGGGCGAAGCTCTGCATGTCCCCGCCGAGATTTACCCACGGCTGGGCGGTCTCGCAGAAGATCTGCATCGAAGGCTTGAATTGCGAAGTGTCGTCCATCGCTCCGGTGGTGAGCATGACCACACCCGCCATCGCCTCTGGGCGGGCCATCAGGGTCGATCCGCACTCAGGGCAGAAGCTGCGATGCACCGCCTGGCCGCTGGCCCCCGTGGAGGAGAAGGTCTTGGGCGATCCGCGAACGGTCAAGCCGGCTTCCGGGATGGCCACCACCGCCTCGAACGCCGAGCCGGTGGCGCGCTGGCAGTCGCGGCAGTGGCAGACCCCCATGAAGATGGGCTCCGCCTCGGCGCTGTAGCCCACCGCGCCGCACAGACAGGCGCCGGTAAATTTAGCCATCTGCTCCTCCCTGGATAGGGTTGAGCAAACCTAGATCGCCCACCGATGGCGTCAAGCCGCGCCTCGCTTGACCTCCGCGAGAAGTTGGACGGCCAGCCTCGCCAGGCGTTTAGGATATCGATCGCCATTCGGGGACGCGCCATGCTCCATCGCCGCGAGGTGCTAAAATCGGCCGCAGCGGCCGCTCTCGCCGGTCTGGACGCGTGCGCGCGCCGGCCGGGCGCCGATTACGCGATCCGCATCGCGCCAACGAACCTCGAGGTTGCTCCCGGCGTGATCGTCCCGACCACCGCCTACAACGGCCAGTTTCCAGGACCGCTCATCCGCCTCACCGAGGGTCGGCCGGTCAGCGTCGACATCCACAACGACACCGCCGCGCCCGAGCAGCTGCACTGGCACGGCCAGAAGGTGCCGGTTTCGGTGGACGGCGCGGCGGAGGAGGGGACGCCGTTCATTCCCGCCCATGGGTCGCGCCGCATCCGCTTCACCCCGGGTCCGGCCGGCTTGCGCTTCTACCACAGTCACGTGCGCGCCGGTGGCGACCTCAGCCGCGGTCTCTACAGCGGCCAGGCGGGCCCGGTGCTGATCGCGCCCAACCCTGACCCGGGCCGCTACGACCGCGAGCTCGTCCTCACGCTCAAGGAGTTCCAGCCGTCGTTGAGCCAAGGCGGCGACATGGCTCAGGATTTCCTGCGTCCGGCGGGCGCCGATCCGGCGCTGAAGAAGACCGGCGAGAACGCCATGCGGGCGTCGTTGGCCGGCGGCGCGCCGCACGGCTACGAGGTCGGCTACAAGGTATTCACCATCAACGGCCGGGCGCTC
>DASYGN010000090.1:0-39759 GCA_035999625.1 Caulobacteraceae bacterium
TAAGCCGCCGGCGTGAAGGTGAACACCGGCGGGCCGTTCTCGGTCGGCGTCCATTTCAGCTTGACCCGTTGGCCGATGCGCAAGGCGTCGAGGTCGCAGTCGACGAAGTTGGTCAGCAGCGAGACGCCCTCGTCGAGAGTCACATAGCCGATGGCGTAGGGGACCGCGGTCAGGGCGCGCATGACGCTGAAGGTGTAGATCACCCCTTCGCCGGGGCTCTCGCGCCAGAAGGTGTCGTCCCCGTGGCAAATCGGGCAGAAGGTGCGCGGATACCAGTGTGGCTCGCCGCACGGCCGGCACCACTTGAGCAGAAACCGGCCCTGGCGCGCGGCGTCCCAGAAGGGCTTGCTTTCCAGGTTCTGAGCCGGAGCGGGGATGCGGCGGGCGTCGGTCATTGGGCGCGCTCCAGGATCAGGGTGCCGGCCCCGTGCCGAGAGCCCAGCAGGCCGCCGGTGCCATGCACCATGGCCAGATCGCAGTTCGGCGCCTGGACCTTGGGATGGGCCTCGCCGCGCAGCTGGCGCACCGCCTCGATGATCTTGGTCATGCCGCCACGGTTGGTCGGGTGGTTGTTGCACAGCCCGCCGCCGTCGGTGTTGAACGGCAGCTTGCCGATCCCCGAAATCAGGTTGCCATCGGCGACGAACGCCCCGCCCTTGCCCTTCTCGCAAAAGCCCAGGTCCTCGAGCTGCATGAGGACGGTGATGGTGAACGAGTCGTAGATCGAGGCGTATTTGATGTCGGCCGGGGTCACCCCCGCCTCGGCCCAGGCCGGCGGCCCGGACCACACCGCCGCCGAATAGGTGAGATCGAGCCGTGCCCCGCCCGCCGGGCCCTTCTGGGCCTCGCCGTGACCGATGATGCTGACCCGCGGCCGCTTGAGGCTCTTGGCGATCTCCGGTGCGGCCAGGATCACCGCGCCGCCGCCATCGGTGACCACGCAGCAGTCGGCCCGGTGCAGGGGATCGGCGATCATCGGGCTGGCCAGCACGTCCTCGACCGTGAACACCTCGCGCAGGAAGGCGTGTTCGTTCCATTGCGCGTGGTGCGAGGCGGCGACTTTGATCCACGCCAGCTGCTCGGAGGTGGTGCCGAACTCGTACATGTGGCGGGCCGCGCACATGGCATACATGTTGTGGGTTGTGCTTCCCCAGATGTGCTCGAAGCCGGCTTCGGGAACCTCGCTGACGCCGCCGCCGGCGCCGCCCCGGGGGCTCATGCGGAAACGCCCGCCGCGCCCGGTTCCATCGCCGAGACCCGCGCGCGAGCCGAGCGGCCGCCCGGCCAGGGTGATCAGGGCGATGCGGCAGTCCCCCGCGGCGATGGCCTCGGCGGCGTGGCCGGCGTGGACGATATAAGAGGAGCCGCCGGTCTCGGTGGAATCCAGGTGCTTGAGCTTGAGGCCGAGGTAGTCGGCCATGCTGAGGGCCCCGAAACCCGGAGCATCGCCGGCGCAGAAATAGGCGTCGATGTCACGAAACTCGAGACCGGCGTCGGCCAGGGCGCCGGCGGCGCACTCGGCGTGCACCTGCGCCGTCGACAGATGTGGAATCTCGCGCAGCGGGTGCTCGAAGGCGCCCACCACGAATGCCTTGCCCTTGATGCTCATCGCCGCGCGCCCCCTCGCCATGCGCTGTTAGCTCAGAGGCTCATCGCATGGGAAGGGTCGGCGGCGAAAGTGCGGCGGCCGCGCCGGCGAGAGCGCGGCCGCGCCTGAAGGTCAGGTCGAGCTTGGCGCCCAGTCTGTCTTGATGCGCCCATAGGCGCCCAGCGCGATGGCCACCATCGAGGCGCCGACAAGAGCGGTCCCGAGGTTGCCGAAGATGGCGCTGAGGTAGGTTCCGACCCCCGGCAGGCCGGTAAGCGCCTTCGCCCCCAGCAGCAGGACGATGGTGATGACGAACACCCGGGTGTTCTGCTCAGAGGTGTTGGCGATCGCCGACAGCGCTCCCAGAACCAGGAGTATCGGAATCACATAGGGAATGGTCACGAACGCGGCCACGATGGCCAGCAGCACTGCCAGCGCCCTGGCGACGGCATACAGTTTGCCCAAGGTTCATTCTCCCCAAAGAGGTGTGTTTTTTGGTCTTTTACGCCCGCACCCTGTGGTCAAGCTGGCGCCGATGGGAGGCCAGGTCAACGGGGCTACAAGTCAATGATTTCACGGCTGATTTTCCGCGCGCTCGGCGGGCGACGATGACCGGGTGGCGGCCGGCCGCATCGGCCGCAGAGCAAAACCAGCGCCCCGGGTGATTCGCGGGGCAGCTTAGGCGGGCGGACTCTCGCTCGCCTGGTCGCGTCGGACGATGTGCGGGGTGACGACGATGTAGAGCTCGGTCCTGGCCCGGGTGTCGTTGCTCAGGCGGAAGATGTGGCCGAACACGGGAATTTCGCCGAGACCGGGAACCTTGCTCTTGGAGACGATGTCGCTGTCCTGGGTCAGGCCTTGCGCCGCGCCGCCTTTGCGCTTCAATCCCGGCGCATGCGGGCGATCGATCTCAACGCCGATCTTGGAGAGGGGTGGGGGCCTTGGCGGATGGGCGATGACGCCGCCATGCTCGAGCTGGTGACCAGCGCCAACATCGCCTGCGGTGGTCACGCCGGCGATCCGGAGACGATGTTCGCCACCATGACGCTGGCGCACGCGCGCGGGGTGGTGATCGGCGCGCATCCGAGCTTTCCCGATCTGGCCGGTTTCGGCCGCCGCCGGCTGCCGGCGACCGCCGCCGAGATCGAACGCTTCGTCGCCGCGCAGGTGGGGGCGATGATCGGCGTCGCCGCCCTGGCCGGCGCCGGAATCGCCTACGTCAAGCCGCACGGAGCGCTCGCCAACCTCGCCGCCGATGATGCGGAAATCGCCAAGGCGGTGGCGCGGGCGGTGCGCGCGGTGGATGCCGGCTTGGCCCTCCTGGCCATCTCGGGAACGCAGCTCGAAGCCGAGGCGAGGGACGCCGGCATGAGCGTGTTTTCCGAGATCTTCGCCGATCGCGGCTATACCGCGGCGGGGCGTCTGGTCCCCAGGGATCAGCCGGGCGCGATGATCGTCGATCCCGACGCCGCGTGCCGGCGTCTGCTGGGGTTCCTGACCAGCGGGGCGATGCCGGTGGTCGGCGGCGGCGAGGTCGCGCTGGCCGCCCACTCGATCTGCATCCACGGCGATAGCCCGCATGCGGTGGCCATGGCCCGGCAGGTGCGTCAGGCCCTTGGCGAGGCGGGCGTGAGCATCCGCCCCTTCCTCGGTTCGTGACCGCGGCCGATTTCCCGCGCTTCAGGCCGGTCGGCGACGCCGCCCTGCTGGTCGAGTTCGCCGACCGCTTCGAGGAGGCCATCCACGCCCGCATTCTCGACTTCGACGCCGCCTTCGCCGCCCATCCGCTCGCCGGCGTCAGAGAGTGTGTCCCGGCCTACGCTTCGGTGCTGCTCACCTACGACCCGCTCGTCCTTTCCCCCCAGGCGGTGATCGCCCACGCGCGATGGTTGGTGGCGATGCCGGCGGTTGCCGCGCGGTCGCCCGCCGCGCATCGGATCCGGGTTTGCTACGAGCCGGCGTTTGCGCCCGACCTGCCCGAACTCGCCGAGCGACTGGGCCTTGATCCCGAAACCATCATCGACCACCACCTGGCGGCCAGCTATCGCGTCGTCGCCTTCGGCTTCGCGCCGGGCTACGCCTATCTCCACGGGACCCCCGAGGCGCTGCGCCTGCCGCGCAAGCCCGCCGCCCGGCGAAACGTGCCGGCGGGCAGCGTGATCATCGCTGGCTCTCAATGCCTGGTGACCACCCTGACCATGCCGACCGGGTGGTGGGTGATCGGCGCCTCGCCCGAGGCGTTGCTGCCTCTCGATCGCGATCCCCCGGTGCTGTTCGGGCTGGGCGATAGCGTGCGCTTCGCGCGCATCGATGCGGCGATGCTGGTGGCCGCGAGAGCGCCGTGAGCCGGGCCGAATTCCTGGTCGAATGGGCCGGTCCCTCGACCACCATCCAGGATCGCGGCCGACCCGGCTTCCTGCGCTATGGCGTGCCAGCATCGGGGCCGATGGATCGCGGCGGCATGGCCGCCGCCATGGGCCTGGCCGGCCTCGCCGATGCGGCGGCGATCGAGGTCGGACTGGGCGGCCTGCGCCTCAGCTGCGAGCGCGGCGAGGCCGGCTTCGCGCTCGCCGGCGGCGCCTTCTCGGTGAGCCTGGATGGCCGCCCGCTGGGTTCGTGGACGGTCGGACGGATGAGCGCCGGATCTCGCCTGGCCATCACCCCGGGCGCCTGGGGCTGCTGGACCTACCTCGTCTTCAGTGGCGTCCTCGAGGCGTCGCGCTGGCTTGGCAGTCGCGCCACCCATGCGCCGTCCGGCCTGGGCGGGGGGATGGTGACCTCCGGCGCCCGCCTCGTCGTCGACGCCGGCGGCGACCAGGTTCAGCCTGGCGACGCCGCCTGGCCGGCGGTCCATCCGCGGCCAGACCGGTATCGGCTTGTGCTTGGGCCGCAGGATCAGGTGTTCACCCCCCTGGCGCGGGAGGCCCTGCTCACCGAGCCGTTCGCGATCAGCCGGCGCTTCGATCGCATGGGCATCGCCTTGGAAGGGCCGCGCCTGGACATCGCCGGCCCTCTCGACATGCCCTCCGAGCCGATCGTCCGCGGTGCGATCCAGGTTCCCGGCCAGGGCGATCCGGTGGTCCTCATGGCCGACCATCAGCCGACCGGCGGCTATCCCAAGATCGCCACCCTGATCGGGGCCGATCAGGACAGCTTCGCCCAGCTCCGTCCCGGCGATATCGCCAGGTTCCGCGCCGTCAGCGCCGATGAGGCGGTCGCGGCGGCGCGAGAGGGCGGTTAGGCGTCGAGGCGCGGGCGGGCCATGGACTGGACCGCGACCACGCCCGGGCCGGTGAACCGGTTGACGACCAGGTTGGCGTGGCCGCCGAAGGGGCCGCTGCTGAAGCGGTCGACCTGGGGCTCCATGCGCATGCTGCTGTCCTTGAACAGCCAGGCATGGGGTTCGATGTCGATGCTCTCGCCATCCTCGAGCGACTTCTCGAACACCTGGCCATAGGCGAACAGCCACAACACGCCGTCCTCTTGGCTGCATTCGAAGCGGTCGATGGTGTAGCCGCTGCCACCGTTATGAAGATCGGGCGGGCCGCGCATATGGGTCGAGAGGCGCGCCACCTTTTCGCTGGCGGCGAGGAACTGGTGCGCGCTGACCTCGATTCGCCGGCCATTTCGCAGGTGGATGGGCACCACCCGTCCTGGACCATCGCCGCTGAAGGCGATCATGCCCGGGCCGCGGGCGTCGGCGATCAGCGCCTGGGTGGCCAGGGCGTTAGGCTTGTAGCCGCCGTTCGGCGGACGCACCGTGACCTTTACGCTCGGATGCTTCCACAGCAGCCGGCGCTGCGGGAAGTAGACACTGGCGCGGCTGACATCGACGGTCAGCACCGGCGCCGCCTCGGCCCCGATGTGGTAGGCGATGTCGCCGAAAGTCTGGACCTTGGCCTTGGCGGGGATCAGTCTTGGCAGGGCGACCATAGCAGAGCGGACTCCCGGATGGAGTGGGGGGAGACGCTACTTGACTGGAACCGATCCTCTTGTCGGAGCCCGGCTTCCCATTGTCAAGGCGCCCCCCTGACTCCCGGGAATAAACGAACTTACGCTTGGTCTTATGTGACCTCGGTCACGATATATGGCGATCACGGGGTCCAAATAAGGCAGCTTGGCCTGGGCGAGCGACCGGCCCACCGGGACCGCTCAAGGCGAGCGCGCCTCGGCCGAACCGATCAAAAAATAGAAATTGCTCCAGCCGAAGATCGTCTCCGCCTCGCCTTCGCCATAGCTGACCTTATCCTGGTGACGCCGTGTGGCGTTAGGCGGGGAGGAATTCGGGTGGCGGGCCGAGCGGATCGCGTGGTCCTCGGGTTTCGCCCGCACACCTATTGGACGGCGGTTGTCGCCTTGAGCGGCGACGTCGTCGCCCCGACGCTCGTCGACCGGCGGCGTATCGACTTCGCCGCGGGTGATCAGCGCTTCGTCTATCATCAGGCGGTCAGCCTCAGTCCGGCCAAGGCGGTGGCCAAGATCCAAGCCACCCGGCGGGCGGTCGAAACCGCGGCGGCGCAGGGGGTCAAGGCGCTGCTCGCCGGTCTCGCCGAGGCCCCCGTTCGTCTGGCGGTGGTCCCGGTTGGCCGCCCGCCCGCGGAAGATCTGGCCGAGATCATCAGATCCCACGCCGCCATCCATGCCGCCGAGGGCCAGTTTTATCGCGACGCCCTGGCCGAGGCTTGCCGCGCGCTTGGTCTCGACGTCGCTCGGGTGGCCGAGAAAGAGTTGCTGCTCGAAGCCAGCCGCACCCTGCAAAGTCCCGCCGCGAAACTCGAAGCCCATCTGAAGGTGATCGGCGGCAAGGCCGGCCCGCCGTGGGGCGAGGATCAGCGCATGGCGGCGCTGGCGGCGTGGATCGGGCTGGCGGATCTGGCCAACTAGGCCGCCTCGCGCGCCAGGCGAGCGAGCGCATCGCCACTGAGACGACGGTCGGTCCAGCCGCTCTCGGCCGCGGCTCCCAAGGCGTCATAGAAGGCGATCGATGGCGCGTTCCAGTCGAGCACCGCCCACTCCAGGCGTCGCAATCCCTCGGTCAGGCAGCGCCTGGCAAGGCTGGCGAGCAGAGCCTTGCCGGCGCCTACGCCGCGCCAGTCTGGCCGCACGTAGAGGTCTTCCAGCCAGATGCCGGCCTGACCCTCGAAGGTGGAAAAGCTGTAGTACCAGAAGGCGAAACCGACTGGCTTGCCGTTCGCCTCGGCGATGTCGCAGAACGCCCGCGGCGCCGGGCCGAACAGCGCCGCCTCGACGTCGGCCTCGGTGATGCGGACTTCGTGCGCTAGCCGCTCATAGTCGGCCAACTCGAGGATGAAGGTGCGAACAAGGCCGGCCTCGCCGGCCCGGGCGGCTCGGACTTCCACCTTGGCGGAGGGTTGCATGGCGTCAGCCTATCCGGCTGATTGACATTGCGCGAGGCGCCGTTGTGGGGGAAGGTGGCCCGGGGCCGTGGCCCAGAGTATCGGCCACGCCGGTTCGGGGCCGATTGATGTCTTGGCGACCACCGCGCCTTCCCGTGTTGCTCGCCGCCGCGCTGGTTGTCGCTGGCGGGGCGACCGCCGCCGGCCGCCATCGGCGCCCGCCGGGACCGCTCGCTGCGGCCCGCGCCTTCGTCGCCGCCTTCGCCCGCCAGCACAGAAGCCAGGACGCTTCGGTGGTCGACGTGGTCCTTGCGGACGCGGCGCCGTTGCAAACCGCGCGGCTCGAGGGGCGAACAGCCTATGTCATCGCCCCGGTGCTCTACGCCTACGAAACCGGGGGCGCGGTGGCCGTGGAGCCGGCGCGGATGGAAATCACCCTGCGGCTCGAAAACGGCGCCTGGCGGGTGGCCGGCTGGGCCTGGGCCTCGGGCTCGCCCCCGGCTTCCGACCCCGCTCCGCGGCCGGAATTTCTGCCCCCCGGCTGAGACCCGCCCGCCGTTGTGCTAGTTTCGGGCATGGGATGTGGCGGCGAGGACGGAAAGGTGAGCGGGCTGCGCCTGGCCCTCATCACCAGCTCCTACAACCACATCGCCGACGGCG
Organism: Caulobacteraceae bacterium; assembly: GCA_035999625.1. Lineage (GTDB taxonomy): Bacteria > Pseudomonadota > Alphaproteobacteria > Caulobacterales > Caulobacteraceae > Acaudatibacter. The sequence goes on from DASYGN010000090.1 coordinate 7,606, forward strand.
TCGCCCTGACCTTGAACCGTCTCGTGGCCTACCTGCAGCGCCACGGGGCGCAGGTGCTGGTGGCCGCGCCGGTGGGCCGGAGCGCCGCCGTCGATCACGTCGGCGAATTGGCGCCTGCGCCCTCGGCTCCGATCCCATTCCGCTCCGAGTACCGCTTGGCGCTTGGTCTGACGCCGGCCCTTAGGCGCCGTTTGGAGGCCTTCGCTCCCACTGTGGTGCACGTCGCCACCCCGGACCTACTCGGCCACCAGGCGCTGACCTTCGCCAGGGCGCGCGGGATCCCGGTCGTCGCCTCCTACCACACCCGCTACGAGGCCTATCTGAAGGACTATGGCCTGGCCTTCCTCGAAGACGCCGTCGGGAAGTGGATCAGGCGCTTTTACGCCGCCTGCGACGAAGTCTATGTCCCTTCGGCGTCCATGGCCGGGCATCTTCGGGAGGCCGGGTTCGCCGACAATGTCCGGCTGTGGCCGCGGGGCGTGGATACGGATCGCTTCCACCCGCACAAGCGCGATCACCGCTGGCGCGAGGCGCTGGGCGCGGGGGCGGCCACGCCAATGATCGTCTACGTTGGCCGCCTGGTGCGCGAGAAGCGCCTCGACACCCTTATCGGCGCCCTCTCGCGCCTGGCCCGCTCCGGCGCGCCACACCGGGCGGTGATCGTCGGCGATGGACCCGACCGGGCGGCGCTCGAGCGCGCCTTGCCGGGGGCGGCGTTCACCGGCTTCCTGACCGGCGAGACCTTGGCCACCGCCTACGCCTCGGCCGACATCTTCCTGTTTCCGTCCGACACTGAATCATTCGGCAACGTGACCCTGGAGGCGATGGCCAGCGGCCTGCCGGCGGTCGTCGCCGACGCCACCGGCAGCCGTTGCCTGGTCGATCACGGCCTGACCGGGTTCCTGGCCGCCCCTGGCGATGGGGCCGCCTTCGCCGCCGCGCTGGCCAGGCTGGCCGCCGACTCGGCCTTGAGAGCCCGCATGGGGGCGGCGGCCAGGCAGAGCAGCCTCGCCTTTTCCTGGGATCGGACGATGGCCGCAATCCTGCAACGCTATCAGGCCCTGGCCGGCCATGATCGGGCATTGGCGGTGGCCTGAGGCCGGCCGATGCGCATCGTCGATGTCAACGGGTTCTACGCCCAGGCGGGCGGCGGGGTGCGGCGCTATGTCGACGCCAAGTTCCTGGCCGCCGAAGCGCGCGGCCACTGGCTGAGCGTAATCGCCCCGGGGGAGCGGGATGGGCGTCAGGCGCGGCCGGGCGGCGAAGTGCGCTGGATCGCCTCGCCGCCGATGCCCCTCGATCCTCGCTATCGCCGCTTCGCCGATCGCCGCGCAGTCCTGACCGCTGTCGACGCCGCCCGTCCAGACATTGTCGAGGCGTCATCGCCCTGGACCAGCGCCGCCATCACCGCCAGCTGGCCGGGGACCAAGGCGCTGGTCTTCCACCAGGATGTGGTCGCCGCCTACGGTCACACCGCGCTCGATCGCCTGCTGCCAAGACCCATGATCGACGCCATGGCCCTTCCATGGTGGGCGAGGCTGCGCCGCCTCGCGCGCCGGTTCGATGTCACCATCGCCGGCGGCGATTGGCTGGCGGACCGACTGCGTGCGCACGGCCTCGCCAACGCCCGCGCCGTCCCCTTCGGTCTGGAGCCCGGCGGCTTTGGCCCGCACCGGCGCGACCCGGCGTTGCGGGCCGGCCTACTGACCCGGTGCGGCGTCGCCCCCGATGGCGCCCTGCTGCTGGCGGTCTCGCGCTTCCACCCCGAAAAGCGCCTGCCGACGATCATCGACGCGTTTGCGCGGGTGCGTCGTCTCCGAGGCGATCTTGGACTGGTGATCGTCGGCGATGGTCTTGCGCGGCGAGGTGTCGAGCGCGCCGTCCGGCGCACCTCGGGCGTGGCGCTGCTCGGCCGCATCGATGATCGACCGACGCTGGCGAGGATCGTGGCCAGCGCCGATCTGTTCGTGCATGGCTCGGCGGCCGAAACCTATGGCCTGGCGGTGGCCGAAGCGCTCGCCAGCGGGCTGACCGTGGTCTGCCCCGACTACGGCGGCGCGGCCGACCTCGCCACGGCGAGCCGCTCGCGGCTCTACCGCGCTGGCGATGTCCGCAACTGCGCCCAGGCGATCATCGACGCCCTGGCCGGGGGCGCCCGGCCGGCGGCCTCAGCGCCACGCGGTCTGGACGACCACTTCGCCGACCTGTTCGCCGGTTATGAGGCGCTGATCACACCCGCTCGATGATGATCGCCGGGGCCATGCCGCCGGCGGCGCACATGGTCACCAGGCCGCGCCTGAGGCCGCGCCGCTCCAACTCGTCGAGCACCGTGCCGATCAGGATCGAGCCGGTGGCGCCGATCGGGTGGCCGAGGGCCATCGCCCCGCCGTTGACGTTGACCTTGCTCCGGTCGAGCTTCAGGTCGCGGATGAACTTTTCCGCCACCACCGAAAACGCCTCGTTGATCTCGAACAGGTCGATATCGTCCAGGGTGAGGCCGGCCTTGGCCAGCACCTTGCGGGCGGCGGGGACCGGCGCGTTCAGCATCAGGGTCGGCGAATCGCCCATGTTGGCCATGGCCACCACCCGGGCGCGCGGCTTCATACCGTGGGCCTTGGCGTAGCTCTCCGAGGCGAGCAGGACGGCGGCGGCCCCGTCGACGACGCCGGACGAGTTGCCGGCGTGGTGGACATGCTGGATCTTCAGATCCGGATAGATCTTGGTGATCATGCCGCCCAGGGTCGTGCCTTCGGCGTCGATCGGGACCTGAGCCATGGCCTCGAATGCCGGCTTGAGCTGAGACAGGCCCTCGAGGGTGGTGCTGGGACGCGGAAACTCCTCGTGATCGAGGGCCAGAGTCCCATCTTCGCGGTAGACAGGCACCAGGGACTTGACGAAGTGGCCGCCCTTGATCGCCGCATCGGCGCGTTGCTGACTGACCAGGGCCAGTTCATCGACCGCCTGCCGGCTGATCCCCTCCAGAGTGGCGATGGCGTCGGCGCAGATGCCCTGCTGGGTCTGCGGGTGGCGGGCTCGCAGGCGCATGTTGCCGCCGTCGAGGAGGGTGGGTCCCTCCGGATCGCGGCTCTGCGACGTGTAGCTCATCATCTCGGTGCCGCCGGCGATGATCAGATCCTCCATCCCGGCCATGATCGAGGCGGCGGCGAAGTTGACGCTGGTGATGCCCGAGCCGCAGAAACGGTCGAGGGTGGTGCCGCTGGCCTTGGTGTCATAGCCGGCGTCGAGGGCGGCCATGCGGCCCATGTCGAATCCCTGTTTGCCGCGCTGCGAGCTGGTGCCCCAGATGATGTCGTCGACCTCGGCGGTGTTGAGGCCGTTGCGCTCCCTGATGGCTTTGAGCACCGTCGCCGCCAGATGTTGCGGGTGGAAGTCGGCCAGGGCTCCCTTGCCGACCTTGCCGATGCCACGCGGCGTGCGGCAGGCGTCGATGATAAGGGCTTCAGCCATGGCGGGGTGCTCGCGAAAGAGGATAACGTCAAACAAATGTTTTGAAGGTGAACCCCCGCCGATGCAAGACTGACGCAAAGGCAAGGCGGCTAATGAAGGGTCGATGAGCGACACGGTCTGCTATGAGACGACCGGCGGGGTGGCCACCATCACCCTCAACCGGCCGGAAAAGCGCAACGCCCTCAATCTCGAGGCTTACGCGGCGCTGGAGGCCGCCTTTCGCCGGGCGGTGCGCGATCCGGCGGCGCGCTGCGTGATCGTCACCGGGGCCGATCCCGCCTTCTGCTCAGGCGATGACGTGGTCGAGCTGATGGCCACGCCCCGGCCGCCGTCCGACGATTCGCCGGTGGTCCGTCACCGCCCGACGCCGGCCGCCATGGCCGCGCTGGAGTGCGACAAGCCGGTGATCGCGGCGGTGAATGGCGCGGCGGTCGGATGGGGCATGGAGCTGGCGCTCTACGCCGACATCCGCATCGCCTCGGAGCGGGCGAGGTTCGCCGAGCTGTTCGTCAAGCGCGGCCTGATCTGCGATGTCGGCGGCTTCCATCGCCTGCCGGCGATCGTCGGCCCGGCCAAGGCCGCCGAGCTGCTGTTCACCGGCGATGTTATCGATGCCGGCGAGGCTCTGCGCATCGGCCTGGTCACCGAGGTGGCGCCACACGATGCGCTGATGGACCGGTCTCGGGCGTTGGCGGCGCGTATCGCGCAAAATCCACCGCTGGCCGTGCGCTATCTGAAGGAGGGCCTGCGGCGCGGCGCTTATGGGGATCCGCGCGAGCTGGGCGGCTGGGCGATCGAAATCATCCGCAAGCTGATGCAGACCGATGACCATCGCGAAGGCGTCGCCGCCTTCATGGAAAAGCGGAGTCCGGTGTTTCATGGCCGCTGACCCGATGCCCGCCCTCGCGCGCGCGCCGACCCGCGAGTATCGGACCTTCACCATGGACAGCCACCGCTGGGACGGCCTGGAGCCGCGCGCCGGCGACATCGTCATCTGCACCTATCCCAAGTGCGGCACCACCTGGACCCAGCGCATCGTCGACCTGCTGATCTTCCAGACCCCGGAGCCCCGGCCGGTGGTCGACACCGCTCCGTGGGTGGACTCGGTGCTGTTCCACTCCAGCGACGAGGATCGGACGAACCTCGCCGGGCAGGCCCACCGCCGGTTCATGAAGTCCCACATGCCATTCGACGCCCTGCCTGTCTGGGATCAGGTGAAGTACATCCATGTGGCTCGAGACGGGCGCGACGCCTGCATGTCGATGCACAACCACATGCTCAACATGCGCCCCGAATTTCGCCAGCGCGCGATCACCGAAAACATGAAGGACGCAAGGTTCCTCGCCGCCCTCGCCGAGCGCGGGCCGCCCAAACCCACGGCCGCGGATGCGCACGACCACTATCTCGACTGGATCGAAGCCGCCGAAGGCGAGCGCACCGAAGCCTGGGGCGCCGAGCTGGCGTTCTTCGAGTTCGAGACCACCTACTGGCGGGAACGATCGAGGCCCAATCTGCTGCTGGTCCACTACAATGACCTGAAAGCCGATCTCGCCGGCGAAATGGCCCGTATCGCCGCCTTTCTCGACATCGTTGTCTCGCCGGGCGTCATGCCGAGCCTGGTCGAGGCGGCAGGGTTCGAGGCCATGAAGCGAGACGCCGCCGCCATCGTCCCGATGGCCGAGGATGTCTGGAACGGGGGCGCCCGGCAGTTCATCTTCAAGGGCGCCAACGGCCGCTGGCGCGAGGTGCTGACCGAGAACGATGTCGCCCGCTATCGCACGCTGGCGGCGCGCAAATGGTCGCCCGACCAGGCCGCCTGGATCGCGGGCGGTCGATTGGCGGCCGGCGAGCCGCGCGATCTTTCCGATTAAGCCAAGAGGAGAAACACCATGCCCAAGACAACGGTGCTGGAAAAGCCGGCCTACCTCGGCCTTCTCAACGCCATCAGCCTCGGTGAGAGCGCCGCTGGCGAGTATCTCGATGCCTGGGCCGAGGTGACGCCGAACCCCGATCTCGCCGCCACCTTGCGTCTGGTCGCGGCGCGCGAGCGCAGCCATGGCGATGTCTTCTGCCGGCGCATCGCCGAACTGGGTTACAGCCTGCGCGACAAAACCGACCCGCGCGCCGCCGAGCGTCTGGCCAAGCTGGCCGACCCCGGGATCAGCGACCTGGACAAGATCCCACCGCGTGGCGAGGAAGCTGGCGATCCGTTCGCCGACATTCGCCGGCGGCTCGCCGAGGGCGAGTTCGACCCGATGACCGCCAACCTGATGAACTGGTACATCGCCGAGGAAAAGGATAGCGGCCGGCGCCTGAACGAAGCCTATGCCTGCGTGCGCGAGGCGGCCAGGCCCGGGGTGGCTGGCGTCCTGAGCGCTGACGCCGAAGCGATCATGGCCTGCATGTCGCAGGGCTTCGAGCGGCTGGAAAAGGCGATCGAAAAGCTGGCCAAGGCGCGAAAGTGACTTATCCGCGGCTTACTGAGTGATATCGTCGCGCGGGCGGCTCCGAGGCTTGACGAACCAAGGCGAGGCCGGACACGGTGAGTGGGGCCCCAATGGGAAGGGCGAGGGCAGGGACGTGAGTAACTCCGAAGCGTTTTCTGGCGCAGCCAAGCTCTGCGCCACGGCGATTGGCGTTGCGATGATCGCCGCGCCGGTCTGGGCGCAGGATGCGCCCCGCCAGTTCGGCCAGACGGACACCGGCAGGCAGTTCGGCGACCAGCTGGCGCCTGGGGCTGACCAGGCGGCGCCGGCCGCCGCCGCCGCCAGTCCAAGAAAGCCGGCCGCGAAACATGCGAAGGCTGCGGCCAAGGAGACGGTCGCCAAGTCGGACGCCGCGGCGGCGGCGGAAAAGCGGCCAGCCTCGAGCGAGCCCGCCGCGGCCGACACAGCCGCGACTCCCCCGCCTCCGCTCGCCACCATCGCCCCCGCCGCGATCGCGCCCGCCAGCGCCGCGCCGCCGGGGAGGCCCGGGTCCGGGCTGGTTTACGCTGTCGGCGGCCTGCTGGCGCTCGTGGTGGCGTTTTTGGCCGGCCTGTTCGTCGCCCGCGGCCGGCGCTCGCCCGAGCCCGATGGCAGGGCCGACGAACTGCCCGCGGGGGCGCCCAAGGCGCCCGCCCCGCCGCCGCTGGCCTCTGTCGCGCCGCCCCCAGAGCCGGTGGCCAAGGCGGCCGGTGTCCCCTCCGCGACCGCCCCGGCGCGCGTCAAACGCTCGGTCGCCAAACCCGCGGCCACCTCGCCGCTCGCGGACAAGCCGAAACCGGCGATCAAACCGATCGAGGCGCCAGCCGCGAACACGGCGAAAGGCGCCGCCAAGCCGGCGGCCGGGCGGCGCAAATCCTCGGTGGCCTGAGGATCAGAAGAAGCGTGGCCTCTCGTCGGGGGCCGCGGTCACCTTGGTGGTGGATTTCGTGATCGGTTTGGCGACGGGCTTCGGGGTCGGCTTGGCTGCCTGCCGCGGCGGGGGAATCGCGGCGGGTTGGGCGGCCCGCGCCTCCGCTTTGCATTGGCTGAGATCGCCGGCCCGGCAGTTGCGATCACGGCGCGCCTGCTCGGTCTTGAGCTGGGCATCGTACCTGGAAAGCTGTTCGTCGTAGCGCTTGGCGTCAGAAGATTTCTCCTCCTCGTAGCGCTTCAACGCCTGCTGATAGGCGGCCTGGGATTTTTCGTAGGCGGGCGTTTCCGGCGCCGGCGCCGCCGCGCGCGCCTGCGCCCCCGGCGGATTGAGCAGGGCCTGCGCGCGGTCGCGGGTGACGATGGCCTCGTTGTCGCGCGGGTCAAGGCTCATGGCGGTGTAGGCGTCAGCCAGCGCCAATTGACCTTCGCCCAGGGCGATGTGGGCCTGGGCGCGCTTGACGTAGGCCAGTTCCTGGTCGGCCCTCAGCAGCCGGTGCGAATTGATCGCCGAGGTGAACAGGCGGACCGCCATGGAATTCAGTCCATTGTCCAAGGCGCGCACCCCGGCCTTGGCGTCGTCGAGAGGATTGGCGCTCGCTGCCCCGGCCGCCAAGCTCACCGCCAGTCCGGCGGCAATAATCACCCGTCGCATCGCAATTTCGCCCCGATATTCGTTACGCGAACCGAGCCGAAACTACCGGACTGGAAGCGGCTTGTCAGGCGACAGATCGTCTCAACCCCAAGACCCCTTGCCGGGCGCGATCGGGGGGCGCAAAGTTGACGCCGCCGTCAGTTAGCGAAGCCGGGAGAAGGACTATGGACGACGCGGGCGCGGACATCCGCCGGGCGGCGCGCGAGCGCGCCTACTCCATGCCAATCGAGGACATCAAGCCGATCGATCCGCGGCTGTTCCACGAGGATACGCTGTGGCCCTACTTCGAGCGTCTGCGGGCCGAGGATCCGGTCCACTACGCGGTCGACGAGGAGTTCGAGAACGGACCCTATTGGTCGGTGACCAAGTACAACGACATCATGACGGTGGAGACCAGCCACCAGATTTTCTCCTCCGAGCCGACGATCACGATCTTCGATGGCGAGGAAGACTTCAAGCTGCCGATGTTCATCGCCATGGACCCGCCCAAGCACGACGTGCAACGCAAGACGGTGAGCCCGATCGTCAGCCCGGCCAACCTGATCAACCTCGAGCCGATCATCCGCGAGCGCGCCGCCAAGATCCTCGATGAGGACGTGCCGGTGGGCGAGGAGTTCAACTGGGTCGACAAGGTCTCCATCGAACTGACCACCATGACCCTGGCCACCCTGTTCGACTTCCCCTGGGAGGACCGGCGCAAGCTGACCCGGTGGTCGGATGTCGCCACCACGCCGGTGGGCACCGAACACAGCCTGGTGGAGACCGAGGAGGATCGCCGCGCCGAGTTGTTCGAATGCGCCGACTATTTCCTCAGGCTATGGAACGAACGCGTCGATGCGCCGCCCAAGAACGATCTCATCTCCATGCTCTGCCACGGCGAGTCGACCAAGAACATGGACCGCATGGAGTATCTCGGGAACCTGATCCTGCTTATCGTCGGTGGCAACGACACCACCCGCAACACCATCTCCGGCAGCATCTATGCGTTGAACAAGAACCCTGACCAGTTCAGGAAGCTGCGCGAGAACCCGGGCCTGATCCCGGCCATGGTTTCCGAGACCATCCGCTGGCAGACGCCGCTTTCCTACATGCGCCGCACGCTGAAGGAGGACTACACCCTGCGCGGCAAGACCATGAAGGCCGGCGAGAAGGTGTTGATGTGGTACATCTCCGGCAATCGCGACGATGAGGTGATCGTCGATCCCAACCGCTACAACATCGAGCGCGAACGGCCGCGGCAGCATCTGTCGTTCGGCTTCGGAATTCACCGCTGTGTGGGCAATCGCCTGGCCGAGCTGCAGCTGAAGATCATCTGGGAAGAGATTCTCAGGCGCTTTCCCAAGATCGAGCTCACCGGCGAGCCTGAGCGGGTCTACTCCAGTTTCATTCACGGCTACACCAAGCTGCCGGTGGTGATCGAGAGCCGCAACAGGCTCGCCGCCTGATTCCACCCGCCAATGGGGGGCGCTTGACGGCGTCCGAGGCGTCAGCCGATTAAGTCCCATGGTCGAACCCATCGGGCCCACCTCGCACAGCTTCTTCTCGCAGCGCTTGCGTCTGCACTACGTCGACTGGGGCAACCCTGGGGCGCCCCCGGTGATCCTGGTCCACGGCGGCCAGGACCACTGCCGCAACTGGGACTGGGTGGCCCAGGATCTGCGCCGTGACTGGCACGTCATCGCTCCCGATCTGCGCGGCCACGGCGACTCGGCCTTCTCGCCCAGCGGCGATTATTCGATGATGGCCTTCGTCTACGACTTGGCTCAGCTCATTCATCAACTCGCGCTTGGCCCCGTCACCCTGATCGCGCATTCGCTGGGCGGCGCGATCGCCCTGCGCTACGCCGGCGTCTATCCGCAAACCGTCAGCGCGCTGGTGGCCATCGAGGGTCTGGGGCCGTCCCCTACCATGCTCGCCGAGCGCCGCGGCCTGCCGGTCGAAAAGCGCATCGCCGCCTGGATCGAGCGCGAACGGGCGCTGGCCGGACGTCTGCCGCGCCGCTACCGCTCGATCGAGGACGCCCTGGCCCGCATGCAGGAGGAGAACAAGCACCTGACCGCCGAGCAGGCCCGTTATCTCACCGTGCACGGCGTCAGCCAGAACGAGGACGGCACCTTTTCGTGGAAGTTCGACAACTACGCCAGGTCCAACTATCCGGTCGACGTCACCCCAGATGAGCTGCATCGGCTGTGGGGCAATATCGCCTGCCCGACCCTGCTGGTGAACGGGGCCGAGAGCTGGGCCTCCGATCCGGCCAAGGATGGCCGCCTGGCCTATTTCAAGAACGCCAAGACGCGCCGGTTCGAGAACGCCGGCCACTGGGTCCAGCACGACCAGCTGGGGGAATTCTTGAGCGCGGTCCGGGGGTTCATTTGAGGCCGGGCGGGGGAGAACAACGATGATCAGAGCGATGGCGGCGGCGGCCATATTGGCGAGCCTGGCGATCCCCGCGCTGGCGGCTGAGCCTCTCGGTCTCAAGGAGGCGCTGGGCTATTCCTTCGTCACCGGCGTCGTCGCCGCCGAGCACGCCGACCGCATCGCCTGGGCCAGGGACGTCGAGGGCGTGCGCAACGTCTTGGTGGCGCAGGGTCCGGACTTCGCCCCGCGGGCGGTGACCCACGACACCGCCGACGATGGCCAGGAGATCACCTGGCTGACCTTCTCACCGGACGGGACGCGCCTCATCTGGGCGCGCGGCGGCGATCATGACGCCAACTGGCCGGCGGCGGGCGGTCTGGCGCCCGATCCCGACGCCAGCCCTGAGGAGCCCAAGATCGCCATCTGGGGCGCCAAGCTCGATGGCGGCGCGCCGGTCAGGATCGCCGATGGCGACGCCCCGGCGGTGTCGTCAAAAAACCAGCTGGCGTTCGTCAAGGACGGCCAGGTGTGGACCGCTCCCATCGATGGCGGGGGCAAGGCCGAGCGCCTGTTCTTTGATCGCGGCAAGGATGGCGAGCTGGCCTGGTCGCCGGACGGCTCGCGCCTGGCCTTCGTCTCCAGGCGCGGCGATCATGCTTTCATCGGCGTCTATTCCGGCCACACTCTTCCGATCGTCTTTCTCGCCCCCTCGACCGGCCGGGACAGCGCCCCGGTGTGGTCGCCGGACGGAGCTCGCCTCGCCTTCGTCCGCCGACCGGGCAAGGGCGGCGCGCCCGAGCCGCTGCTCACCCAGACGCCCGACCCGTTCGCGGTCTGGGTGGCCAACGCCGATGGTTCGCAGGGTCACGCGGCGTGGGCCAGTCCGCTGACGCTGGCCGGCTCGCTGCCGGATATCGATGGCGAGGCCAACCTCAATTGGGTGGCCGGTGATCGCCTGGTGTTCGTCGCCGAGATCGACGGCTGGCCCCACCTCTATTCGGTAGCGGCCGGGGGCGGGGCGCAGAAGCTGCTGACGCCGGGCGCCTTCATGGTCGAGCACGTGCGCATCAGCCGCGACAAGCGCTGGGTCATCTACGACGCCAACACCGGCGCCGCCGCCGGCGACCAGGACCGTCGCCATCTCTATGCGGTGGCGGTCGATGGCGGCGCGCCGGCGGCGCTGACCGCGGGGACCGGCATCGAGGTGAAATCCGCCGACGCCGGCGATGACCAGTTGGCCTTCGTCGCCGCGGGCTTCGCCGAACCCCAGCACGTCGAGCGCGTGAGCCTCGATGGCCAGCATCGGATCCGTTCGATCGAGGCCCCGATCCCCTATCCGACGGCCAAGCTCGTCGAGCCCAGGCCGGTCAGCTGGACCGCGCCGGACGGCAAGTTGATCCACGGGCAGCTGTTCGCGCGCGCGGACGGCGGCGCGGCCAAGCCAGGGATCATTTTCGTGCATGGCGGGCCGCCCCGTCAGATGCTCCTGGGCTGGCACTATATGGATTATTATTCAAACGCTTACGCGGTCAATCAGTACCTTGCCGCGAACGGCTTCGTGGTCCTCTCGGTGAACTACCGCCTGGGCATCGGCTATGGCCGCGCCTTCCAGCACCCGGACGCCGCCGGTCCCGCCGGCGCCGCCGAGTACCAGGATGTGCTCTCCGGCGCGCGCTACCTTCAGGGTCTTCCCGGCGTTGACCGGGCCCGGATCGGCATTTGGGGCGGCTCCTACGGCGGCTACCTGACCGCCATGGCTCTGGCCAAGAACTCGGACCTGTTCAAGGCCGGGGTCGACATGCACGGGGTGCACGATTGGACCCAGGATCTGGCCCACTATCTGCGCTGGCGGGAGGACCGCTACGAGCAAGGGGACCGCGAGGCGTTCGAAAAGGTCGCCTGGCAGTCTTCGCCCGACGCCTACATCGCCAGTTGGCGCTCGCCGGTGCTGCTGATCCAGGGTGATGACGATCGCAACGTCGACTTCCACCAGACCGTCGATCTGGCGCGGCGCCTCAAGGCCAAGGGCGATGTCGAGGTCGAGGAGCTGGTGCTGCCCGACGAGATCCACGGCTTCCTGCGCTACGCCAGCTGGTTGAAGGCCGATCAGGCGAGCGTCGATTTCCTGGCCCGCAAGCTGGCCGTCAGGCCGTGAGGCGCCTCAGCGCTCGCCGATCAGCCGCGCCGCGGCCCAGGTGAGCACCGCCCGCGCGGCGTCACTCGAAAGGCCTTGCTCGCGGCGCAGGCGGCTCCAGGCCTCATAGCCCAGGATCAGGTCGAGGCTTTCGAACAAGGCGGCATCGGCGGCGATGGGTGCGGGCAGCAACGCCCGCAAAGCCTCGCGCGCCGCCGTCGTCAGGCGCTGATGCGAAGCCTCCAGAAACGGCGAGGCGTGCCGGTGGGCCCCCGCGGCGCGCTTGAAGGGCGCGATCTTGTCGAAAGCCAGGGCGCGGCGGTCGATGAGGTCGGCCAGTCTTTCGCGCCACGAGTGGCCCTTCAACGGATTGGCGAGGACCTGATCGAGTTCGGCTTCGATGGCCTGCGCCATGCCGGCGTAGACGCTGTCCATGTCCTTGAACTGGCGGAATACGGTGCGCAGGCCGACGCCGGCGCGTTCCGCCACCTGTTCGGCCGAAGGGGCGATCGCGCCGTTCCTGACCAGCCACAGCATCGCCGAGACGATGCGCTGGCGGCTGTCGAGCGAGCGCCGTCGCCGTCCATCGGGTTCGAAGGTCAAGGCCGCGCCGGCGCGAACAGCGCCTCGCAGCCAGTCCCGGCCAGCAGGTGGTCGACCGTCTCGCGGTCCCCCGGGGTGAGGGCCTCGCGCGCCGCGCGCAGGCTGGCGACGCATTTGGCCTGGTAGGGGAACGGGGCCTGGGACCAGGCCGTGCCGGCGACCTGGCACGTCGCTTCGCTGGCTCCGGACGCCACCGCGCGCGCGTTGGCGATCATCACCGGAGCGTAGAGGCGGCCGATTTCGCCCAGCAGAGCGCGCAGGCTCGCCGGCGGCGCGGCGAGGTCGAGGGTGTCATCGCCGGCGTCCTCGAAGCCGGACAGGTCCTCCACCAGGCCGACCCAGGCGATGGTGCGCGGGGCCAACTCGGCGGCGATGGCCATCGGCGTCGGGTCGAAAGCAGCGAGCTGGGTCAGCTGGCCGAAGATGGCGAAATCACAGGCGCTCGGCCGGCCGCCGAGAACGAAGCGATGGGCGGCCAGATGAGCCTCGAACGCGGCCAGGAAACGGCGGTAGCTGTCCTCGATCACCGGCCCAGTCACCGGGTTGGAGCCGACCACGCCAAGCCGCCCGATCTGGCGCTCGCCGACGAATTGCGCCGCTCTGGCCAGGGTGGCCTCGTCCATGGTCGGATTGCGCCACGCCGGCAGGACCTTGGCCGCCTTGGCGATATCGGCGGGGTAGGTCCAACGGTAGTGGAACATCGGCTTGGTCAGCCACTCGTCGGCGTAGTCCTCGACCAGGGCGTCGACAAAGGCGCCCGCCGGGTCGGTGGGAATCAGGCTGCGCCCCGCGTAGAGGCCTTCCAGCCGGCGGATGATCGGCGTCGAATCGGTCACCGCCTCGAGACCGCCCGCCGCGCTCGGGAAGTAGAAGGTGGGCATCAGCGCGACCCTGGGCTTTGGCAGCGCCTCGGCTTGCGCGCTGCCGGCGGCCAGGAACCGGTACGGGATGCGCCGGTAGCGCAGCACCGCCAGCATCTTGCGCGTGTAGGGCGAGCCTGGCGCGCCCATCAGACTGATCGCTTCGCTCATCGGATCATCCTCGCAACAGATTGGTCAACCGATTGGTCAGCCGCGGTTGGCCCCCGCCGGCGGGCAGGGTGACGAAATCGCCGTCGTGGCCAAGGCGGATGCGGCCATGGAAGATGGCCCCGGCGCGACCAAGCCAGGCGCCCTCCAGAGCCGCGAACGGCAGCGGCGGAATGATGTGGGTGAACAGCAGCAGCCCGACCTTGTCCCGGGCCGCGATGCTCGCCGCCTGGTCAGGGGTGGTGTGACGCCTTGACCGTCGCCGAATTTAATGACACTCATAGTGCCAATATATCGCACCAGGAAGAGCCGACTGTCAATCGGACGGCGCCAACGGGAGTATCGCCATGTCCTTGAAGCACCCGGCCGAACCGGATTTCGACGGCGTCATCGGCCGCACGATCGCCCAGTCCGAGCCATCCTGGCCAGCAGTCCGCCAGGCCAAGGGCGCGCCCAACGTGGTGCTGGTGGTCCTCGACGACACCGGCTTCGCTCATCTGGGCTGTTATGGCTCGACCCTGGCCACGCCGAACATCGACCGGCTCGCCGCCGAGGGCCTGCGCTACAGCGGCTTCCACACCACCGCGCTGTGTTCGTCCTCCCGCGCCTGCCTGCTCACCGGCCGCAACCACCACGCCGTGGGCGTGCGGGCGATCTCCAATTTCGACACCGGCTTTCCCAACATGCGCGGAGCAGTCACGCCCAGGGCCGCCACCTTGGCCGAGATGCTGCGCGGCGCCGGCTACGCGACGTTCGCCGCCGGCAAGTGGCACCTGGCCCCGATGGCCGAATGCACCGCCGCCGGGCCGTTCGACAACTGGCCGCTGCGCAAGGGCTTCGATGGCTTCTACGGCTTCCTGCAGGGCGAGACCGATCAGTTCCATCCCGAGCTGACCCGCGACAACCATTTCGTCGGCCAGCCGAAGAGCGCCACCGATGGCTACCACGTCTCCGAAGACATCACCGAACGCTCCATGGCCTTCGTGCGCGACCAGGTGTCGCTGATGCCGGAACGGCCGTTCTTCCTCTATCTCGCCTTCGGGGCCATGCACGCCCCCCACCAGGCCCCGGCGGCGTTCCTGAACAGGTGGCGCGGGGCGTTCGACGAGGGCTGGGACGTGGCCCGCGAGCGTTGGTTCGAGCGCCAGAAAGCCATGGGTCTGATCCCCGAAAGCACCCGCCTGGCGCCGCGAAATCCCGGCGTGAAGCCGTGGGCCGAACTAACCGACTCCGAGCGCGCCTTCGCCGCCCGGCTGCAGGAGGCCTTCGCGGCCATGCTCGAGCACACCGATCAGCAGATCGGACGGCTGACGGAATTCCTGCGCGAACTGGGGATCCTGGATGAGACCCTGTTCGTCCTGGTGTCCGACAACGGGGCCAGCCAGGAGGGCGGCGCCACCGGCACCATGGACGAGATGCGCTACTTCAACCTGATGACCCAGGACGTCGCCGCGGCGATCGAGCGCCTCGACGATATCGGCGGCCCCGCCAGCCACTGCAACATTCCCTGGGGCTGGGCCCAGGCCGGCAACACGCCGCTCAGATGGTACAAGCAGAACACCCACGGCGGGGGCGTGCGCGATCCGCTGATCATCCGCTGGCCGGCGCGGATCAACGACCCCGGCGGCCTGCGCCACCAGTTCTGCCACGCCGTCGACATCGCCCCGACGATCCTCGAGGCCGCCGGCCAGAGAGCGCCGGAGACGATGGCCGGCTTCCCCCAGATGCCGATGCATGGCGCCAGCCTGGCCCAGACCCTGGCCGCGCCCGCCGCAAGCCTGGCGCGAAGCGTCCAGTATTTCGAGATGGTCGGCCACCGCGGCCTGTGGCTGGACGGATGGAAGGCGGTGACCCGCCACCAGGCCGGAACGCCCTTCGATGAGGACGTGTGGGAGCTCTATCATCTCGACGCCGATTTTTCCGAAACCCACGACCTCGCCGCATCCGAGCCCGAACGGCTGGAGGCGATGAAGGCGGCGTGGTGGCGCGAAGCCGAGACCCATGGCGCCCTGCCGCTGGACGACCGCGGCCTGTTCGAGCTTTTCCGCGCCTCGCGACGGGCCGGCCTGCCGACCTCGCGCGAGCGTTTCGTGTATCGCCCGCCGATCTCGCATCTGGTGTCCGACGCCTGCCCGCCGGCCGCACGCGGCTGGCGCATGAGCCTGGACATCGATCACCACGGCTCGGACGGGGCGCTGGTCGCGCGCGGCAGCCTCAACAGCGGCTTCGTGCTGTATGTGAAGGGCGGCCGGCTGGTGTTCGACTACAACGCCTTTCACGACCACTCGGTGGTGGCGGCCAGCGGCCCGATGCCAGCCGGGCGGCGGCTGATCGAGCTCGTCGTGGCCCGCCAGGGCGATGGCTCGGCGAGCGTGACCCTGGACATCGACGGCCAGCGCGCCGCTTCCGGGGTCATCCCGCGGCTGCTGTTCATCGTCTCCAGCCTGGGGATGGATTTCGGCGCCAGCCCGCGGCCGGTGTGCGAGGCCTATGAGGCGCCGTTCGCCTATGGCGGCGTCATCCGCTCGGTGATCTTCGAACTGCCCAGGATGTCGGCCGAGCTGGCGCGCGCCGCCGACAAGGCTCTGGTGACGGCGGCTATGTCGCGGCAGTAGCCTCAGGCGGCGTGTTGCAGCGCCCAGTGATCAATCGCCCTGCCTTGCATCTTGAGCTAGTCGCGCCAGCCGTGGGCCTTGGCCTGCGCCTCGGCGCGGGCGTCAAACGGCGCGCCGGCGATCACCTGATCGACCGCCGCCGCCACCGGCGGGGCCAGGGATGAGGCGGCCTGCGCGTAGCCGCCCGCAGCGCTGGCCTCGCCGGGCGCGTTGGCGGTCACCTGCGCCACCCAGGCGGTTGGTTCGCGACACGCCAGTCCCGAAAGACCCGATCGTTCGATCGTGAAGGTGCGGCAATAGCGGCCGTTCTGGGCCCGGAAGCTGATGCCGATCTTCACCGCCTCATCGTGCTGGGTTGACGCCAACTGCGTGTTGAGCGCGCTCGCCAGCACCCCGCCGGCGATGATGTCGCCGTCGCGAGTGGCGAGGAGTTGCGGCGTGTGGAGCTGCGTGGGGACTTGGCCGATGAGGAGACCGATCGCCAGGCAGGCGGCCATGCCGCCGATGGCGCGCCAGGGAACCGGCGGGCGCAGCACGGCGCGAGCCTGGGCAAGCTCGACGACGTCGCCCGAGGCGTCACTGCCGCCGCGCGCCGCCGACAGCAGCCGCTCGGGGACCGGCTCGTCCAGCGCCGCGCCGTGGGCGCCGCCGATCAGGCTGCGGACCCGGCGCAGACGTTCGATTCGCCCGGCCAGGGCAGGATCCGCGGCGGCGGCGGCGGCGATTTCTTCGCGCGCGTCAGCGGCGAGTTCGCCGTCGACGAAGGCCATCAGATGCTCTTCGGAAATGCTCACGCGGACGGTTCCTCCAGCAGCTTGGCGGCGAGGGCGGCGCGCGCGGTGAGGTGGGTGGTCATCGATGGCTGGGCGGGATCGGCCACCGGCAGGGCGCCTCGCTCGGCATCGATCTGGACAACAGGGCCGCGTCTGGCGAGGGCTCGCATCTGATCGGTCCAGGCATTCTTCATGATCGTGAATAGCCACGCATCCAGCCGTGTCCCCGGGCGCGTTTCATCCCTGGCCTTGGAGGCGATTTCAATCCATGGAATCTCACCGCGCGATGCATCGAATGCGCAGATTGGCGAGCTTGGCGCTAGGCGCGGGCCTGGCGCTGTCGGGTCCGGCGGCGGCCCAGCTGCCGCCGGCGCCGCTAGGGCGTCACTGACACCGCCATGCAGACCACCGGTCACGTCAAAGGCGCCGCGCGCCACACGGTCCATCACGCGCGCGCCGCCGCCAGCGCCCTCGCCGACAGCGCGCAGAGTGCTGTGCCCACCGCAAGCGGGGCTGCGGCGCTCGACGCCAATGGCTCGGCCAGCGCCGGCGCCTCGCCCAAGGCCCGCGCCAGCCAATCCCGCCACGCGCGCACCAACGACGCAGCGCCCGGGCGTTAGGCCCCGTCTTCCGAGCTATGAGGTCGTCGCGTGGTCCCTCGCCCAGGCGGCGACCTCGGCATGGGTGGCGAACCAGATCCCGCCCTTGGCCTTGGCGTGTTCGATCAGGGCTTCGAGGATCCAGACGCGCGAGCGATAAGCGATGATGTGCGGATGGCAGGTGAGCTGGAAGACCCCGCCCTCCGCCCACGCCCCGTCGAGCTCTCGTCGCCAGATGTCGAAGACGTCCGAAGGCGCCGTGTAAGGCCGCTGCCACGAGCCGCGGTTCATCGCCAGGTAGGGCGCATCGTCACGGATCCATTCCACCGGCAGCTCGACGATGCCGGTGGGGGCGCCGTCCATGGTCAGCTCGTAGCAGTCCTCATCGGCCATCAGCGAGGAATCGTAGGCGAGGCCCATTTCCTTCTCGATCGCCAGGGTGGCGTCGCTGAAGTCCCACGACGGTGTGCGCAGGCCCACCGGGCGCACCCCGGTGATGCGCTCGAGGGTATCGGCGGCGCGCAGCATCAGCTCGCGCTCGGCTTCCGCCGGCAGGCTGGTGTTCAGCTCATGGATCCAGCCGTGCAGACCGATCTCATGGCCGGCGGCGATCAGGCCGCGCTGTTCGTCCGGGTGCAGCAAAGCGGTGACCGCGGGCACGAAGAAGGTCGCCGGGACGCCGTGCCGGGCGAGGAGGGCGCTGATCCGGGGAACGCCGATGCGGGCGCCGTACTGGCCCCAGGAAAGGCGGGCGACCGAGCCGCCGCCGTCGCGCAGGTCGCTGGTCTCGTGGTCGGAATCGAACGACAGGGCGATCGCGCAGCGCGCCCCGCCCGGCCAGGCGTCCGGTCGCAGCGATCGGCCGGCGCGCACCCGCTCCACCGCCGCGCGCCAGCGCGCCTCGGGCCAGCGCCAGGGCTCGTCGCCGGATTGACCCATCAATAGAGCACCGAAGGCAGCCAGGCGCCGGCCGGCTCATTGTAAAGCCCCATGGTCATCAGGGTCATGGCGTATTGCATGCGCAGGCCGTGGCCCAGGCACCAGCGCATCACCTCGCCGTTGCGGCTGGGGACGAGGAATCCCGGCCCCGGGAAGGCAGGGGCCTCGGCGATCAGGGCGATGAGATCATTGTTGGTCCTCGCCGCCGCATGGCCGAAGAACGCGATCGGGGTGGCGTAGCCGGTGATCCTGCCCTCGCGCTCGACCACCTTGGCCGCGCCGCGCTCGATGGCGCTGGCCACCTCGCCGCTGCGCGCGTGGCCATGGACGTCCGTACACAGTGCATCGCAGGCTTCGAGGTCGTCGGCGGTCGCGAGCCTGACCGGGTAGCCCGGTTTTGCCGCGCCGATCGGCTGACCCTGGAAGCATGAGATGTGCTCGCGCACTTCGTAGCCAAGCTTCGAATAGAGCGAGAGTGAGCGGCTGTGGTAGCCCGATTGCAGCAGCCGGATGCCGGCCTGGCCGCGGGCGCGGCCGTGCTCCAGCACCGCATCCATCAGGCGGGCGCCAACGCCGCTGTTCTGGTCCGATGGATCAACCGTGATCGGACCGACGCCATGGATCGGCCCGCGCTCGTCGAGAAAGTTGCTGCCGATGATCCGGCCGCCCGCTTCGGCGACGACGCCATGAACGTTCGGCGCGGCGATCATCCCAGCCAGCGCCCCCTGGGCGATCTCGGCGCTGGGAAAATCGGGCGGGAAGCCGTGCGCCTCGGCGATGGCCTTGAAGGCCTCGTAGCAGATGCGCCCGGCGGCTTCGGCATCGCCTTGATTGGCTGGCCTGAGCGTGACGGTCATCGGAACCTCCGCGAGCAGCTTGACGACGACGCCAAGCTTGGGCACACGACGCCGGTTTCCGCACAAGCGCAACCTTGGGCGTCGGTGATCGTTTTGAAGCGTTGAAATTACGCCACGAAATGGCCGCGAGGCTCGTCTTCCTTCAGGATTACGGAAACTTCACAATGGTTGCGAAGCGGGCGGGCGGCATCGGGAGCAGACAATGAAACTCAATTCGAGCGTCCTCGTTATCGGCGCCATTCTCATCGGCGGGGCAGGCATGTCCGGCTGCGCCACACGAGGTTACGTCAACAAGAACGTCAGCGCGGTGGACCAGAAGGTCACCGAAGACCGTGCTCACCTGTCGCACCTTGACCAGACCACGCAGGAGGCCCTGCAGCGGGCCGAAGCGGCCGGCAAGCTGGCCGAGGGCAAGTTCCTCTACGAGATGGTGCTGTCGGACGATTCGGTGAAGTTCCCGACCGACGGCTCGCAACTCTCACCGGAAGCCCAGACGCGGCTGATGGACTTCGTTTCCAAGCTCAAGGCCGACAACAAGAATGTCTATGTGGAGATCCAGGGTCACACCGATTCTACCGGCACCCCGGCCTACAACATGCGCCTTGGCGAGGAGCGGGCCGAGGCGGTGCGCCGGTTCATGAACCAGCAGGGCGTGCCCCTCAATCGCATGTCGACCATCTCCTACGGCCAGGATCATCCGGTGGCCCCGAACGACACCAAGGTCGGCCGGGCTCAGAACCGGCGCGTGGTCGTGGTGGTGATGGCCTAACGACGTCTATCCGGTCGGACCGCCGCGCAGGAGGTCCGACCAGCGCCATTGTCCCTGACCCAGGACCAGTCTCGGCGCTCCGGCGCCGAGGCTGAAGGTGATCAGCCCACGCACTTCCTCGGCGCGGCAGGCGCGCGGCGCGAAGGCGACCTCCCACATGATCGCCTCGCGCACCGCGGAGAGACCCTTGCCGTCTTCGCCCTGGCTCTGGATCCAGTCGCCGCGCCAGACCAGCAGGGCGCGGCCCCCATGCGCGCCCACCACCTGCTGGCGCACCAGCGGATCCTTTCGCAACGCGGCTTGCACATGGCGGGCCATGTCGCACGCGCCCCCCGGCGCCGAGCCCTCGCCGGTGGCGTTGGCCCCGGCCAACTCGGCGTCGGAAAGTCCGGGCTGGGCCGCGCCGGCCCCGGAATCGTAGTCGGCGGCCCGCGCCGCCATGGGCGCTGGCGCCGGTCTCGGCTTGGCCGCGGGCGGTTTGCGCGTGCGCTTGGCTGGCGAGGCCTGAGCCGGCGACGCCGGCGCCGGCGTGGGGGTGCGCGTCTTGGCTGGCGTCCGGATCACCGGTGGGGGGATCAGATCGACCATCACCGCCGGGGTGGGGACGCTGGCCGGCGTCGGACGCACCGACAGCACCAGCAGAATGAGGAAACCGCCATGCGCCGCCAGGCTGGCGGCGGCGGCCAGCCAACGATCGCCCCGGCGCATGCGCGAATCCATTGTCCGGGCATGCCCCGAAGCGGGGGCCATTTCTAGACGCTAAGTGGCTAAAGCACTTCGACGATGGTGACGTTGGCCAGACCGCCGCCTTCGCACATCGTCTGCAGGCCCCATCGTTTGCCGCGCGCCTTGAGCGCGTGGATCAGGGTGGTCATCAGCTTGGTTCCGGTGGCCCCGAGCGGGTGGCCAAGGGCGATCGCCCCGCCGTTGACGTTGAGTTTCGCCGGATCGGCCCCGGTCTTATTGAGCCACGCCACCGGCACCGAGGCGAACGCCTCGTTGACCTCGAAGAGGTCGATGTCGCCGACCTTCATCCCGGCCTTGTCGAGGGCCCGAAGCGTGGCCGGGATCGGCGTCTCGAGCATGATCACCGGGTCGCCGCCGAGCACCGACAGGTGGTGAATGCGCGCCAGTGGTTCGACGCCCAACGCCTTCAGCCCGGCCTCCGAAACCACCATCACCCCCGAGGCGCCGTCGCAGATCTGACTGGAGGTGGCGGCGGTGATCCGCCCCCCCTCGCGCAGCAGCTTGACCCCGCGGATACCGTCCAGGCTGGCGTCGTAGCGGATGCCCTCGTCGGCCTGATGCTGGCTTTCCGCTCCCTCGGCGTCCTTGACCGTGATCGGCAGGATCTCGGCCTTGAAGGCGCCGCCCTGGGTGGCGGCGATGGCCCGCTGGTGGCTCTGATAGGCGAATTCGTCCAGCGTCTCTTTGGACAGGCCGTGCTTCTCGGCCATCATCTCGGCGCCCATGAACTGGCTGAACTGGATATTGGGATAGCGCGCCTGCTGGGCCGGGCTCATCGGCACGCCAAAGCCGTTCTTGGCCGGCAGGGCGGCGGAAAGGCCCATCGGCACCCGGGTCATGCTCTCGACCCCGGCGGCGATGACGATGTCCTGGGTGCCGGCCATCACCGCCTGGGCCGCGAACTGCAGGGCCTGTTGCGAGGAGCCGCACTGACGATCGACGCTGGTGCCGGGCACGGTCTCCGGCAGTTTCGAGGCCAGGATCGCGCCGCGCGCCACATTGAGGCTCTGCTCGCCAACCTGGCTGACGCAGCCCATGACCACATCATCGACCCGGGCCGGATCGACGCCGGTGCGCTCAACCAGGGCATTCAGCACCTGGCCGGCCAGATCGGCCGGATGCCAGCCGGCGAGCTTTCCCCCTTTGCGGCCTCCGGCGGTGCGGGTGGCGGCGACGATATAGGCGGCGGGCATGGCGGCGTGTTCCTTGCAGCGGGGGAGGAGACTTAAGCTAGGTAGCTGACGTAAGGGCGGTCAACGGAGGTGCAAGTGGCCAACGACCTGTTCGATCTTTCCGGCAAGGTGGCCCTGGTCACCGGTGGCAGCCGGGGTCTTGGACTGCGGATGGTGCGGGCGTTCGCCGAGCACGGCGCCGATGTGATCATCGCCAGCCGCAAGCTCGAGGCTTGCGACGCGGCCGCCGGCGAAGTGCGCGCGCTTGGCCGCAAGGCGATGGCCATTTCCGCCCACGTCGGGCGCTGGGACGAAATCGACGCCCTGATCGAAGCCGCCTACGCCGGCTTCGGCCGCATCGACATCCTGGTCAACAATGCCGGCATGTCGCCGGCCATGCCCTCGCACGAGGTCAGCGAGGCGCTGTTCGATTCGGTCCTCAACCTCAACTTCAAGGGCCCGTTCCGCCTCGCCTCCCAGATCGGCAAGCGCATGGCCGACGGCGAGGGCGGGGTGATCATCAACGTCTCCTCGTCGGGCGCCCTCATGCCGCTGCCGGCGGTGGTCCCCTACAGCGGGGCCAAGGCGGCGCTGAACGCCATGACCGTGTCGCTGGCCCGCGAATACGCGCCCAAGGTGCGGGTCAACACCCTCTCCGCCGGGCCGTTCCTGACCGACATCGCCAACGCCTGGACGGAGGCGGCCAGGCGCACCGCCGCCAACGCTCTTGGCCGTCCCGGCCGGCCCGAAGAGGTGGTCACCACCGCCCTCTACCTCGCCAGTCCGGCGTCCTCGTTCACCACCGGGGCGATCGTCAGGGTCGATGGGGGGAGCTGAAGGGGTCTAGACGGTCACCCGCCCCCTATCCTTGGAATCAGGCACACCTCGCTAGAAGGGGTGAGCGCCAGTGGGCCCGGGTCCTGATAGATCTCGCCGTCCACGGCCACGGCCATGCGCCGATCGATATACTCGCCCGCGCCGGGAAACCGCGCGTCAATGGCCGCGATCAGGGCGCGCACACTCGCCGCGTCCACATCCAGCTCGGCCAGACCGCCGGTCATCGCCCGGCAGTTGGAATCGGCGATCAGGACCTTTGGCAAACTACCTTCCGTCGAGAGCCGCCCTGACCTTCGGCGGCGACAGCGGCAGGCTGGTCATGCGCACGCCAATGGCGCGGCTGACGGCGTTGGCCACCGCCGCCAGGGGCGGCACGATCGGCACCTCGCCGACGCCCTTGGCCCCGTACGGATGGCGCGGATTGGCCACCTCGATCAAGATCGCCTCGATCATCGGCAGGTCGGAGGCCACCGGCACGCGGTAGTCGAGGAAGCCGGAGTTCTCCATCTTGCCGGCGTCGTCGAAGACGTATTCCTCGTTGAGCGCCCAGCCGATCCCCTGGGCGACGCCGCCCTGCACCTGGCCCTCGACATAGGCCGGATGGATCGCCTTGCCGACGTCCTGGGCGGCGGTGTAGCGCAGCACGGTGACATGGCCGGTCTCGGGATCGACCTCGACATCGCAGATGTGCGCCCCGAAGCCCGGCCCCGCGCCCTGCGCGGTCAGGCTCACCTGGGCGGTGATCGGTCCGCCGGTTCTGGCCGACTGAGCGGCCAGCGCCGCCAGGGTGAGCGGAGCGGCGTCGGGCTTGTCCAGGCGCAGCGCCTGGCCATCGCGCCATTCCACCTGATCGATGGCGATGTCCCACAGCTGGGCGGCGCGACGCTTGAGGTCGGCGACGATCTTCTGCGCCGCCTGGGTCACCGCCATGCCGGTGGCGAAGGTGGTGCGCGAGCCGCCGGTGAGCATCGAAAAGCCGATCGAGGCGGTGTCGGCGATGATCGGCCGCACCTTCTCCACCGGCAAACCCAGCGCCTCGGCGGCCATCATCGCCATGCCGGCGCGCGAGCCGCCGATGTCGGGATTGCCGGTGGCCACCACCGCGGAGCCATCATCGTTGATGTGCACCGCCGCGGTGCTCTCGCCGCCGGCGTTGAACCAGAATCCGACGGCGACGCCGCGCCCCTGGTTGGGTCCCAGCGGCGCCTGGTAGTGCGGGTGATCGCGGATCGCCTCCAGGGTCTCGATGTAGCCGATATTGCGGAAGGTCGGACCATAGGCGGCCTTCATGCCATCGCGCACCGCGTTCTTCTCGCGCATAGCGATGGGGTCGAGGCCAAGCTCGAGCGCCAGCTCGTCGATGCAGCTTTCCACGGCGAAGGCGACGATCGGCGCCCCGGGCGCGCGGTAGGCGGCGACCTTGGGCGAATTGGTGACCACGTCATAGCCGGTGATGCGGAAGTTGGGCGTATCGTAGCAGGCGAGCGCGGTCATCGTTCCGGGGGCCACCGGCGATCCGGGGAAGGCGCCGGCCTGATACTTCAGGGTCAGATCGGCGGCGGTGAGGGTCCCGTCCGCCTTGGCCCCCAGCTTGACCTCGACCACCGCGCCGGAGGTCGGGCCGGTGGCGCGGAACACCTCGTCGCGGCTCATCACCATTTTCACCGGCGCGCCCGACTTCCTCGACAGGGCGAGCGCCAGAGGCTCCAGATAGACGGTGGTCTTGCCGCCGAAGCCGCCGCCGATCTCGGCCGGAATGACGCGAATGTCGGCGGTGTCGATGCCCAGAACCTTGGCCGAGTAGGTGCGGACCATGAACTGGCCCTGGCTGGAGCTCCACACCTGGCACTGGCCGTCAGGGGCCATGACCGCGACGCAGGCGTGCGGCTCGATATACCCCTGGTGCACCGCCGGGGTGACGTAGCGCCGCTCGATGACGTGGTCGGCGGCGGCGAAGCCCTCGGCCAGATCGCCGCGCTCCAGGCGATTGCGCTTGGCGATGTTGGAGGGTTTTTCCGGCCGGCTCTCCAGCCCCTCGGTGAACATGTGCGCGTGCAGGACCGGCGCGGTCTCGGCCATCGCCGCCTCGACCTCGATGACGTGCGGCAGCACCTCATACTTGACCTCGATGAGGTCCAGGGCCTCCTCGGCGAGACCGGGCGACACCGCGGCCACGGCCGCCACCGCGTGGCCTTCGTAGAGCGCCTTGCCCCTGGCCATGCAGTTGCAGGAGATGTCGCGCAGGTTGGCGGCCGCCTCGCCGCCCTCGACCGTCTCCGACGCCAGATCGGGGAAGTCGGCGGCGGTGACCACCGCCTTGACCCCTGGCAGCGCGAGCGCCTTGCGCGCGTCGATGGAGACGATGCGGGCGTGGGCGTGCGGGCTGCGCTTGATCCGTCCCCAGATCATTCCCGGCATCACGTAGTCGGCCCCGTAGGCGGCCTTGCCGGTCACCTTGTCGACGCCATCCGGCCGGATCGGCCGCGTGCCGACGACCTTGAAGCCGCCCGCCGTTTCAGGGCGCTCGAGAACTTCGCTCATGCGGTCACCTTTGCCTGTCGCATCTCCGCCGCGGCGTCCATCACCGCGCGGATGACCTTGTCGTAGCCGGTGCACCGGCAGAGATTGCCGGCCAGCCAGTAGCGGGCCTCGCTCTCGCTGGGGTCGGGATTGGCCGCCAGCAGGGCCTTGGCCGCCACCAGCAGGCCAGGGGTGCAGAAGCCGCATTGCAGCGCCGCGTGCTCGAGGAACTTCTGCTGCAGGGGATGCAGCACGCCGCCCTCGGCCATGCCCTCGATGGTCTCGACCCGCTTGCCCTCGGCCTCGGTCGCCAGCACCAGGCAGGCGCACACCAGGCGGCCGTCGAGGATGACGCTGCAGGCGCCGCAATCGCCGGAGCCGCAGCCCTCCTTGGCCCCGGTGAGGCCGAGATCGTCGCGCAGGGCGTCCAGCAGGGTGCGGCCGGGCTCGGTGAGAAACTCGGCCGGATCGCCGTTCACGATCGCCGAAACGTGGGTCTTGCTCATGCCGATTTCAGGGCCCTTTCATAGGCGATGCTCGCCGCGCGCCTGGCCAGCACGCCGGCGATCTTGGTCCGGTACTCGACCGTGCCGCGCTTGTCGCCGATCGGTCTGCACACCGCCCGGGCGGCGGCGTCGAGCCGCTGCAGCGCCGCTTCGTCCAGCTTCGCGCCGACCAGGACCTCGGTGTCGACCAGCACCACCGTTGGAGCCACAGCGCCCAGGGCCACGCGGGCCCCTGTGATCACGCCGGTGGCGTCGAGGGTGAGGTTGGCGCCGGCGCCGACGATGGCGATGTCCATCTCGGTGCGCGGGATCGAGCGCAGATAGGCGTCGGACGAGCGCGGCGGGCGCGGCGGCAGGCGGATCTCGAGCACGAATTCGCCGGGCGCGAGCGAGGTCCGGCCAGGTCCGGCGGGGATGGTCTCCACCGGCGCTTCGCGCCGCCCCTCGGGGCCGAAGATCACGCAGCTCGCCCGCGCGGCCATCAGCGCCGGCACGCTGTCGGCCGCCGGCGAGGCGTTGCACAGATTGCCGCCCATGGACGCCCGGCCCTGGATCTGGGTCGAACCGATCAGGCAGGCGGCCTCGGTGACGCCCGGCCAGGCGGCCGTCAGGCCGGCGTGCTCGCCGAGCTCGGCTCCGGGGGTCGCCGCGCCGATGACGAAAGCCTCACCATCGCGCCAGATGCCCACCAGGCCCGGCACATGCTTGAGATCGACGACGGCTTCGGGCCTCACCCGCCCGCTCTTCATCTGCACGATCAGATCGGTCCCGCCGGCGAGCGCGCGCGCGCCGGCCGCGGCCAGAGCCCGAACGGCATCCTCGGCGGTCGAGGGGGCGTAGTACTGGGCTGGCGCCATGCGCGTCCCTTCAGCTTCCAAACATCTGTTCGAGCGAACCCGACGCCGGCCTGGACGTCAAGGGGCGTGGCATACTTAGGGTGGCCGGGGCGGGATGAAAGGCTGGCGGGGGTGGGGCCCTCGCTGTCAGCCGCCGCTCGGCGCTGGCGCGTCCAGCAGCCGGCGGATGCGGGCGCCGAGCTGCTCGAAGGTGAACGGCTTGGTGATCAGTTCGACGCCAGGTTCGATGCGACCGTCGCGGACGATCGAATCGCGCGCATAGCCGGTCGTGAACAGCACCTTCAGTCCAGGCTGCAGCGACAGGGCCCGATCGGCCAGGGCGCGGCCGCTCATGCCCGGCAGCACGACGTCGGTGAACAACAGATCGATGCGCTTGTTCGAGGTGACGATGTCCAGGGCTTCCTGGGCGCTTGGCGCGCTCAGCACCTCATAGCCCAGTTCGGCGAGCACATCGGCGCTGTACGAACGCACCCCCTCGTTGTCCTCGACCAGCAGCACCACCTCGTTCTCGATCGCTGTGGCGCTGTCGCCGGCCGGGGCCTCGCCCGCGGCCGGCAAGGGGCCGCGATAGCGCGGGAAATAGAGCCGGACGGCGGTCCCCTGGCCAGGGCTGCTGGTCATGTCGAGATACCCGCCCGACTGGCGCACGAAGCCGTGGACCATGGACAGGCCAAGCCCGGTTCCCGCTCCCGCCTCCTTGGTGGTGAAAAACGGCTCGAACGCGCGCGCGAGGGTGTCGGCGTCCATGCCCACCCCGGTGTCGCTGACGCACACCTCGACATATTCGCCAGGAGCGATCTCGTCATCGTCGCCGGCCACCGGTTCGGGGCGCTGAGCGTTGGCGGTGGCGATGGTCAGTCGCCCGCCCTCCGGCATCGCGTCCCTGGCGTTGACCGCGAGGTTGACCAGAACGCTGGCCAACTGGTCCTGATCGACCTCGATGCGCCACGGGCGCGCCGCCAGCTTGATCTCCAGCACGACCTGTTCGCCCAACGTGCTGCGCAACAGATCGGTGAGATCGCGCACCAGGCGGTTGGCGTCCGTGGGTCGGGGGGCCAGGGGCTGGCGGCGGGAAAAGGCGAGCAGGCGCGCGGTGAGGCTGGCGGCCCGCTGGGCGGCCTGGGAGGCCATGTCGAGAGCCCGCTCGACCCGCGCCACGTCGGCCTCGTTGCGACGGATGGTGTCCAGGCCGCCGATGATCACCGTCAGCAGGTTGTTGAAGTCGTGGGCCACCCCGCCGGTGAGCTGGCCGAGCGCTTCGATCTTCTGCGCCTGGCGCAGCGCCTGTTCGGCGCGGCTACGCTCGGCGACCTCCTCGGCGATGCGTTCCTCGAGGCTGGCGTTGGCCACCCGCAAACGCTCCTCGGAGGCTTGCACCGCCAGCCTGGCTTCGCGCCGCGCGCGCGCCAGATCGAGGTTGGATTGCACCCTGGCCACCAGCTCGCGCGCCGAGAACGGCTTGGTCAGATAGTCGTCGGCGCCCGCCTCCAGGCCCTCGACCCTGGCCTCCTGGCCGGCGCGGGCGGTGAGGACAATCACCGGCAACTCGCGCAGCTCGGAATCGGCCCGGACGGCCGCGAGCAGGCCAAAGCCGTCGAGACGCGGCATCATCACATCGGTGACCACCAGGTCGGCCGGCCGCTCCCGGAGGCGCTCGAGCGCCGCCAGGCCGTCGGCCGCCGTCTCGACGCTCCAGCGCTCCCCGAGAAGGCGGGCGAGGTAGTCGCGCATGTCGGCGTTGTCGTCGGCGAGAAGAATGCGCGCCGGCGCGCCGCCTTCCGGTTGCGCCCTGGGTTCGGGCGCCTCGGGTGTCCAGCGCAGCGCCTCATCGAGGTATTCCAGCGCCCGGCCGGTGGCGGCGGCGGGCGCGGCCTGGTCCACGACCTGCGTTTTGGTGAGGTGTCCGGATCCGCAGGGCAGGGTTACGGTGAAGGTCGAGCCCTCGCCTTCGACGCTTTGAACATCGATGGTTCCTCCGTGGGCATTGACCAGTTCGCGCACCAGGGAAAGACCGATGCCGCTGCCCTCGAACGAACGGCTCTGGCGATTTTCGACGCGGTAGAAGCGCTCGAACAGCTTGGGCAGGGCGTGGGCGGGAATGCCAACGCCAGTGTCTGAAACCGTGATCTCCACGGCGCCGCCGTGGGCCGCCGGGCGGACGCCGATGCGCACGCCCCCGTCGAGGGTGAATTTGAAGGCGTTGGAAATGAGGTTGAGGAGAATCTTCTCCCACATGTCACGATCGACGTAGACGGGCTGCGGCGACGCCTCGGTCTCGACCACCAGAGCCAGGCCCGCCGTGTCGAAGGCCGAGCGGAAGGTAGCGGCGATCTCGCCGCTGAAGGCGCCGAGGTCGGTGGCCGCATAACGGGCCTCGGCGCGGCCGGCCTCTATCCTCGAGAAGTCGAGCAGGGTGTTGACCAGGCGCAGCAGGCGAACGCCGTTGCGGTGAGCGACCTTGATTTCGGCCAGGACTTGCGCGTCGGTGGACGGATTGGACAGCAGCGCCTCCAGCGGCCCCAGCACCAGGGTCAGGGGGGTGCGAAACTCGTGGCTGACGTTGGAGAAGAACGCGGTCTTGGCCCGGTCGAGCTCGGCCAGGGCCTCGCTGCGCTGGCGCTCGGCCTCGTAGGCGTCGGCGCTGGCGACGGCGCCGTAGATCTGCTGGCGCAGCTGGTCGAGAAAGTCCTGGTAGGGCTGGTCGATCAGCCGATAGGGGTTCAGTCCGGCGATGAGCACGATGCGCCGCCCGCTCTCGCGCCCGGAATCGACCGAAAGGATCGCCGCCGCCCGGCTCGGCCGGTCCCAGGCGCCTTTCGGCATCGGCGCGTCGAACCGATCCGCCACGTCCCCCAGCAGACCGACCAGGCCATCGCCCAGAGCCCTCTGGTAGGGCCACGACCCGCCATCATCGGCCGGCAAGCTGGGCGCGGCGGCGGGATGATCACGGTCTATGCCGCAGGCGGCGATCAGCGGCAGCGCCTCGCCGGACGCGCCGGCGTAAAGCAGAACGTAGGGCAGGCTGCGATCGTCGGCGGCCAGCGCCGCCACCGTCCGCTCGCACGCCTCGCGCCAGCTACGCGCGTCCAGCGCCGCGTCGAGCACGCGTTTGAGCACCGCCCGACGCCGCTCGCTGATCACCCGGTCGGTGTCGTCGGTGTTGGCGCAGATGACGCCCCCGGGGCGGCCGCCATCGTCGATCGGGCTGTAGGAATAGGTGTAGTAGGTTTCCTCCGGATAGCCGTTGCGCTCCATGATCAGGAGTTGTTGCTCGACGTAGGTGCCCTCGCCCCCGCCCATGGCCTGATCGAGCAGGGGGCTGATCTGGGGCCAGATCTCGCGCCACACCTGGCGCGTGGGCTTGCCCAGCGCCCAGGGATGGCGTCCGCCGATGATCGATTGATAGGCGTCGTTATAGAGGTAGGTCAGCTCGCGGCCCCAGCCGATCCAGATCGGTTGGCGTGAGGTGAGCATGATCCGCACCGCCGTGCGCAGGCTCTGCGGCCAGCCCTTTGGCGGCCCCAGCGGCGTCCCGCTCCAGTCGAAGGCGCGGATGCGGCGGCCCATCTCGCCACCGCCGGCGAGGAAGTCGCCGCGGCGTCCGCGTCGGGCGCGCCCGGCCGCTCGCGGCTGCTTTTTCAAGGCCGAGTCCGGTGGACGCATGCGTTCCCCCTGCCCCGGTCGACAACGATTGCGGTCCGGCAGCGGTTGCATGCTGGCCTGTCCTCGTCCGGCAGGCTAGACGAAAGCCGCAGGCAACGGGAGATAGTGGCTTATGCGGCTCGACAGCTCGCTCGCGGCGGTGGTCACCGGTGGGGCTTCGGGCCTGGGTGCGGCGAGCGCCAGGGCTTTGCGCGACCAGGGCGTCAAGGTGGCGATCTTCGATCTCAACCGCGACAACGGCGAGCGCAAGGCGGCCGAACTGGGGGCCCTGTTCTGCCATGTCGATGTCACCGACGAGGCGATGGTCGAGGCCGGCTTCGAGAAGGCGCGCGCCGCCAACGGGCAGGAGCGCATCCTGATCAACTGCGCCGGCGGCGGGCGCGGCGGCAAGACCGTCTCGCGCCACAAGGAGACCGGTGAGATCGTCCGCTACACCGCCGAGCACTTCGAATGGGTGCTCAGGCTCAACGCCGTAGGCACGTTCCGCTGCATCACCGCGGCCGCGGCCGGCATGCTGACCCTGCCCCCGCTGAGCGAAGACGGCGATCGCGGCGCGATCGTCAACACCGGCTCGGTGGCCGCCCAGGACGGCCAGATCGGCCAGGTCGCCTATTCGGCGGCCAAGGCGGCCATCGCCGGCATGACCCTGACCATCGCCCGCGACCTGGCCAGCGAAGGCATCCGGGTGAACACCATCCTGCCCGGGATCATGGCCACCCCGCCCATGTTGGCGGTCAAGGACCGGGCGCCCAAGATCTGGGATAGCCTGACCGCCTCGGTGCCGTTCCCGCGCCGCCTGGGCCATCCCGAGGAGTTCGCCGATCTGGCCCTGACCATGCTGCGCAATGGCTACTTCAACGGCCAGGTGGTGCGCCTGGACGGAGCCATCCGCATGCCGCCGAGGTAGCCGGACGCCACGAGCAGGGCTAAGGTCCAACCATGTTCGACCTGACCGGCTTCATCGAGGCGTGTCACGGCGCCTCGGGCGCCCGCCACGGCCCGGCGCAGGTTCTCCAGCTGATGCGCGAGGCGGTTCGCGATCCTGAGGCGATCAAGGCCGCGCTGCCGGCGCAACCGCCGGGGACCAGCTTTCTCGATGCGCCGCTGCATCGCTCGGAAACCCTGACGGTGCTGGGCGTCGCCCTGGCGCCGGGGACGCTGACGGTTCCCCACGATCACGGCATGTGGGCGGTGATCGGCATCTACGAGGGTCGCGAAGACAACACCTTCTATCGCCGCGCCGGCGGTGAACTGGAGGAGAGCAACCGTCGCCAGCTGGTCGCCGGGGAGGCGATGCTCCTGGGCGCCGAGGTGATCCACGCCATCCGCAATCCGTTGGAGCGCCAGACTCTCGGCCTGCACGTCTATGGCGGCGATCTGTTCAGCCGCGCGCGATCGATGTGGAGCCCGGAAGGGGCCGAGGCGGTCTACGACATGCCGGGCTTCATCGCCTGGAACAAGCAGTTGGCCAGGGCCAGACGTGCTCAAGCGTCAGACGATGGTGGACCAACCAGAGCCAAACTGGGCACTGGCGTATCAGCATTTCTGTGGCCAGGAATCGCGCAAAAAACCCTGTCCGACCGACCAGGCTGCTCGCCGATCCAAGGCGGCTGCGGTAGTTTTTCAGACCCTCACTGGATTTGGTCATTTCCATCCTGT
>DASYGN010000059.1:0-5684 GCA_035999625.1 Caulobacteraceae bacterium
CGGTCCCCTTGCCGACCCCTTTGGTGGTGAAGAACGGATCCATCGCCCGCGCCAGCGTGGCTTCGTCCATGCCGGCGCCGTCGTCACTGACGGACAGAACGACATAGTCGCCCGGAGGAACCTCGGGATCGTCCGGCCGGACGATGTCACGCCTGCCGGAGATGGTCACCCGGCCGCCGGAGGGCATGGCGTCACGCGCGTTGACCGCCAGGTTCAGCAGGGCGTTCTCGAGCTGGTTCTGATCGCACAGCGCCAGCGGAAGATCGGGCGGGAAGTGCGAGTCGATGACGATGGTCGGTCCGATCGCCCGCTGCAGGAAGGTCAGCATGCTGCGCACGACCGCCGCCAGATCGAGTGGCGCCAGCTTCAACTCCTGCCGTCGGGCGAAGGTAAGCATGCGCTCGACGAGGGCGCTGCCGCGGCGAACGCCTTCGAGCGCATTGTCGAGCAGCGGGCTGATCCGCGGGTCGAAGCGCGTCCGCCTTTGCACCAGTTCGAGACTGCCCTGGATGGCCATCAGGAGATTGTTGAAATCGTGGGCGATGCCCCCGGTGAGCTGCCCGATCGCGTCCAGCTTCTGCGCCTGGAACAGAGCCTCGCGCGCGTCGGCCAGGGCCCTTTCGGCAGCCTTCCGCTCGGTGATGTCGCGCGTCACCTTGGCGAAACCGATGAGTTCGCCGGCGTCATCGCGGATGGCGTCGATAACCACCATCGCCCAGAACGCCTCGCCGTTCTTGCGCACGCGGGGGCCCTCGTGCTCCCACCGGCCCTCTCGACGGGCGATTTCCAAGCCGACCGCGGGCAATCCGGCGGCGCGGTCCTCGTTGGTGTAGAAGACCGAGAAGTGACGCCCGATAATCTCGCCGCGCGCGTACCCCTTGATCCGCTGGGCGCCGGCGTTCCAGGTGGCCACGCGCCCCTTCAGATCCAGCATGAAGATGGCGTAATCGGTGACGCTGTCGACGAGCAGCCGGAACTGCTCCTCGCTGACCCGGAGGGCGGTATCCGGTCCGTTCAGGTGGCGTGCCGTCGCTTTCACTCGCGTCGCTATCTCGCCCCTCACATTTGTTAGCGAAGCGCGGTGTCGATGTCAGCTTTCCAGACCAAGCAATCTGCGTGGAGGTTGGTTCCAATCACCCGCGGCCGCCCGAGTCGTTGGCCGCGGCGCCGTAAATTCCCTTGGCCATCAGCGAAGTCTCGCTCTCCCGGCGCTGCTGATAGATTTCCGCCCGCGCGGCGTGGGCGGCGGCTTCATTTGGGGCCGCCTGGACGGCGAATTCCACCAGCTGGCAGGCCAGACGGATATCCTCGTCGGCCACCTCCAGCGCCCGCGCCGCCAGCTTGTCCGCGCCGCCGGCGAGGGCGGCGAGTTCGGCCGCCAGCGCAGCGTCCGTGGGCGGTTTCAGATGCGCCGGATTGCCATCCCACCAGCCGCCGTAAAGCCGCCAGATGTTGCGCACCACGAACTCAGGCTCGTCGTACATCGGCCGCAGCCACGGCCTGGCCAGGACCTCCGGCGCCACGCGCACCGAATGGATGATGTCATCGAGGCGCGCACCCTGGTTCATCAGCGTCAGGGTGTCGCCGACCAGTTTCTCCAGAGCGCCGGCGACTTCGTCCAGCACCGTGCTGATCCTGGCCGCGCCGGCGATCGGCAGGCCGTGCGCCGGAAGGAACAATTCCGCGCCCTGCGCCGCCATGGCTCGCATCGCCGCCGCCCATTCGAGGGGATAGCGCTGGGCCTTCTGCGGATTGCCGGCGTTGGGGAAGTTCCAGATGAAGAAATCGCCGGCGCAGATCGCCTTGTGGGTGGGAATCCAGGCCCAGGTGTGATCGTCGGTCTCGCCGCGGGCGTGGTTGAGCTCGACGGTCAGGCCGCCGACATCGAGGGCCAGCGTGTGGCTGTAGGTGGTGTCGGGTTTCGGCGATGAGGCCGGCAAGAAGCGGCGCGCGCCACCGTCCACGCCATAACCGGCGCGGCGAAACTGGCCGAACTGCCGCTCGTTGATGATCCGGTTGTAGCCATCGGTGAGATTGTAGCGATCGAACCGCCGGGCGATGTTCTCGTGGCCGGCGAACCGCGGGCGGGGGCGCCCCTTGGCCTCGGCATCGGCGATGAACGCCCCAGCGCCGCCGACGTGGTCCACATGTCCGTGCGTGTAGACGATGGTGCTGAACGGCGCGTTGGGCCGCCAGCCGCGCACCGCCTCGACGACTCGTCCGCCACCTTGGGGCCCGGAGGTGTCGAAGGCGACGAGGCCGTCGTCAGTCTCGAACAACACGCAGTGGGAGAAGGCTTCGACCACGGCCACGCCATCGGCGATGGCGGACAGCTGATGGTTGATGCGGTTGATCGGCCCCACATCACCCGGCGCCTCGCCCGAATCGATGATCCGGCTCGACATCGCCAGAAGGTCGGCCACCTCGGTTATCCTTGCGTTTGGTCCTCGCGCCTTTGCTGGGCGGCGAGACTGGTGGTGAGGGCGGTGATCCCGGCGACGCCGCCCAGCTGCATGGTCTCGACCGCGGTCGAGGGCACGATGACGATGGTGGCGTTCCCCTTCAACCCCTCATAAAGCATGTTCATCGCCCGCAGATGGAAGGCGTTGGGATCGCCGGCGTAGATCCTGGCCGCCTCGAGAAACTTTCCGGCCACCTGACGCTCTGAATCGCCAAGGATCACCCGCGCCTGACGCTCGCGCTCGGCCTGCGCCTGCATCGACATGGCGTCCTGCAGCGAGGCGGGAATGACAACGTCGCGGATCTCCACCGAGATCACCTCGATGCCCCACGGGCTGGCCCGCTCGTCGATGATCAGGCGGATCTCGTCGCTGATCTTCTGGCGGCCCTCGAGCATATCGGCCAGCAGGGTCTTGCCGATCACATCGCGCAGGGCGGTCTGCGAGGCCCAGCCGACGGCGCTTTCATAGTCGGCGACGCTGAGCGCGGCCTTCTCGGGGTCGACTACCTTCCAGAACAGCACCGCATCCACATCCACCGGGACGGTGTCGCGAGTGAGGGTCTTCTCGGCCCGGAAGACGGTGGTGTTGACCCGGGTGTCGATCCAGTAGGCGATGGTGTCGATGATCGGGACGATGAAGAACAGGCCCGGCCCGCTCAGCGAGCGGAACCGGCCGAGGCGCAGGACCACCACCCTTGACCATTGCGCGGCGACCTTGATCGACGCCGAGACCAGGGCGGCGATGATCACCGCGACCACCAGCACCGCCGAGCCCGGTCCATAGCCGCCGGCGGCGTAGGCAGGCGCGGCCAGGCCAAACCCGGCCGCGAGCAGGATGATGAAGACGATGAGCGGCAGTGCGTTGGTCATCTTGGGACCTCGCTGGGAGCTCGAGCATAGCCCTCGCCGGCCCTCGCGCAATCGCCGCTCAGGAAGCTTTTGACCCCTGCCCCGCCAGGGGGATGCCGGCGGCGCCCAGAGCCTCGATGGCGGCCAGATAAAGCCGCCCCCGGCCGAGACTGCGCGCAGCAGGGTCGGCCAGATGGGCGATCAGGGCGAGCGTCGTCGGGCCTTCGACGGCGATGGCCTCGACGAACGCCTGCGGCGCGGGTTCGGCGCGCACTCCCTCGTCCTTGGCCGCCGCGGCCAGAATCACCTCCAGCGCCCGACGCGCCTGGCTCGGGTCGGCGATCGGCAGGCGCAGTTCGACGCGCGTACCGAGCCCGACCCGGGTGCGGTTCTGCACCGGCTTGGTGATCAGCTCGGAGTTGGGCACCAGAACGGTGGTCCGGTCGGCCATGCGCAACTCGGTGGCGCGCACGCGGATGCGGGTGATGTCACCCTCCATCTGGTCGACACACACCCAGTCACCGACCTTCACCGGCCGTTCGACCAGAAGGATCACGCCGGAGACGAAATTCTGCACGATCTGCTGCAGGCCAAAACCGATGCCTACGGACAGGGCGCTGGCGATAAGGACGATCTGCTGAAAGCCCAGGCCCATGACCCCCAGGGCGCACACGACGGCGATCAGAACGCTGAGGTAACCCACCCCGGTGCTTGCCGACGTGCGCAGGCCGACATCCCAGCTGGTCACCGGCAGATACCGGCGATCGAACCAGTCGCGGACCAGACGGGCGATGCCCAGGCCGGCGGCGAGCGCGATCAGGCCCGCGGCGATGGCGGCGGGGGACACCTTCGCCTGGCCAATCCGGATCGGCGATCCCAGGCGGCCGAAATTGGCCGCCAGCAGTGCGCCGCTCTGGCCGAAGGGGGTCAGCGCCAGGATCAAGGCGCCCGCCACGACCAGGAGCTGAAGGCCGGCCGCGGCGAGCACGCCGATCTGGCTGATGGCCGAGTCACTGAGGCCGAACATGACCTTCAAGGCCCGTCGAACGACGCCGCCGGAGTGGAACAGGGTCTGGCAGGCATCGTCGGCCAAGCGCGCCGCCAGCCAGGCGACGGCGGCTATCAGGCCCAGCCAGAATACCTGGCCGGCGATCAGCGCCGCCAAGGTTTCATAGCCGGCCAGCACCGCGATCACGATCGCCGTCACCGCCAGGCTGAGCAGGAGCGCGATAAGGCCGTGAAGCGCCGATGGACGGGCCCCGAAGCTGACCAGAACCATCACCGCCACCGCCGCGTAGGCGAGCGATTGGACGGCGTTGAGAGCCACCGTGAGGGCGATGCTGGCGCCGGTCAGATAGATCAGCCGCGCGGCGAGGAATCCCAGCGCCGTGACCAGCGCCACCCACAAAAGCCAGTATCGCGCCCGCCGCGCCTCGCCATCGCTGAGCTGCAGCAGGCGGCGGTCTTCGCGTGGGCTCGCACCCACCGCCTGGCCAAGAACGATGATCGCCGCGGCCCAGGCGATGGCGGCGATCACCGCGCCGGCGAGCGCGTCGGCTCGTTGCGACAGCAGGCGGCCCCAGGCGGCGCCGGTTCGCACCGCCATCGCCGCCAAGGTCGGCAGCAGCACGCCAACGATCGCCAGCCACAAGCGGGCGGCGCTCAACGCCAGGGCCGATGTCTCGCCGCCGCGGCGGGATCGGCGCTCAGCCGGCAGTCGCGCCAGCCAACCGCCCGGCAGCAAGATCAAGACCGCGACCGCGATGCCAACGCCCAGGCTTGCCAGCCCAGCGGGCTCGGGCGCCGCCCAGACCTCGGCCGCCGCCTCATCGGCGAGCGCATCGAGCCTGGCGAAATCGGCCCCGCCCGAGCCGATCAGGGCGGTCCAGAACCCCGGCGACAGTGGCGAGGCGTAACGCCTCAGGACGCGGACGCTGAAGCTGGTGCGGCGCTTTTCGGCGATCTGGACGTAAACGTCGCCGGCCTCGGCGGTCAGCGCTTGAGTGCTCGCCAGCTGCGCCGTGATCCTGGATCTGTCGGCGCCGGCCCTCTGGCCGTGCTGCCGGGCAAGACGCGCCAGATTCTGGCGCAGCATCGCCTCCGCGTGTCTGCCCGAGGCTTCGATGGTCGCCGACTGGGCCTGCAGCCCGGCGAGGCGGGCATCGTCGTTGGTGGCGCTCGCCTGGGTCCGGATGGTCGCCAGCGCGCCCATCTGCGGCTCGAGCGCCGTCGCCGGCGTTGGACTGCCTGGCGTGGATGGGGGGGCCGGCGCGGCGGCGATGAGCAGGCCGGCGAGGGCCATCGCCGCCAAGCCCCGCAGAAGAAGATATGGCGCTGTCATGCCTTCCGACCGGCAAAGCTCGTTTGAGCAATG
>DASYGN010000071.1:0-5033 GCA_035999625.1 Caulobacteraceae bacterium
TGGCCAACAGGCGGGCGATGGTGGTCTTGCCCGAGCCTGGCGGTCCCCAGAGGATCATCGAGGCCAGCCGGCGCGCCGCCGCCATGCGCCCGATCGGTCCGTTCTGGCCCAGCAGATGGTCCTGGCCGACCACCTCCTCGAGACTCTGCGGCCGCAGGCGATCGGCGAGCGGGCTCGGCGCCTCGGGGCTCATGCCCGCCGCTGCGAACAGATCGCTCATGGCCCCGAGCCTATCTTACCGACCCCCTCCCGGCTATCGCCGGCCCTCCCCAACCCTCCACCCCCTCCGTCCTGGCTATCGCCAGGACACCTCCCCCATCGAGGGGGAGGAGGGTTCCCGTCCCTCCCCTGGATGGGGAGGGTGGACCGCGAAGCGGGCCGGGTGGGGTGGAGAGGACTGCACTCGCCAGGACACCTCCCCCGGCCTCAGCCGCTGAACTGGGCGGTGATCGTCTGGCCGCCCCGCTCGATGGCCAGGGTCCAGCTGGATGCAGGCGTCTTCACCGCCAAGGCGAGATCGGCGGTGCTGGCGATCGGGCGGCCGTTGACCTGGCGGATGAAATCGCCGGCGCGCAGACCGATCGTCTGGGCGAAGCCGCCCTCGACCTTGGTGACCATGACCCCACGACCGGCGAACGGATCGGTCCCGTTCTCCAGCGCCGCGGCCGGCGAGAGGTTGATCACCGTCGCTCCGGAAAAAGGATTGCGGCCGGTGACGGTCAGGGGATCAGCCGCCGGTTGCGCCGGCGGCGGCTCGATCCTGGCTTCGAGGGTCCGGGCCGGCGCGCCGTTGCGACGCACCGCCAAAGCGACATCGGATCCTGGTGAGAGGCTGCCGATGCGATAGTTGAGGGCGGCCTCGTCGTCGACCTCGGCCCCGTTGACGCTGACCAGCACATCGCCCTGGGCGAGGCCGGCCCTGGCGCCCGGGCCACCTGGCCACACCTCGGTGATGACCACGCCCTGGGGCGCGGCGAGGCCAAGGCTCCTGGCCATCTCGCCGGTCAGCGCCTGGACCTTCACGCCCAGCCACGGCCGGGTCACCGAGTGGCCGCCGCCCAGCGCCGCATCGACCACCTGCTTGGCCAGCGCGGCGGGAATGGCGAAGCCGATCCCGGCCGAGCCTCCCGAAGCGGAGATGATGGCGGTGTTGACGCCGATGAGGTCGCCGGACATGTCGACCAGCGGACCGCCGGAATTGCCCGGATTGATGGCCGCGTCGGTCTGGATATAGGACGAATAGTTGCTGATCCCCACGTCCGAGCGGGCCAGGGCGGAGACGATGCCGTTGGTCACCGTCTGGCCGACCCCGAACGGATCGCCGATGGCCAGCACCAGATCGCCAACCTGCGGCTGATCGGCGACATCGATGGTGATGGTCGGCAGCCGCTCGCCCTTAGTGTCGATCTTCAACACCGCCAGGTCGACGCGCGCGTCATCCAAGATCACGCTCGCCGGCCACTCGCGCCGATCGGCGGTGACCACCATGATCTGCTGCGCGCCGGCGATATTGTGGTGGTTGGTCAGGATCAGCCCGTCGGCGCGCACGATCGAGCCGGAGCCCAGCGACTGCTC
Source organism: Caulobacteraceae bacterium (assembly GCA_035999625.1). Lineage (GTDB taxonomy): Bacteria > Pseudomonadota > Alphaproteobacteria > Caulobacterales > Caulobacteraceae > Acaudatibacter. Next base: position 1,576 of record DASYGN010000071.1, read on the forward strand.
GGTGCGCATGCCGCCCGTGGCCCCGAACATGGCCCAGAATGGATCCACCTGCTGGCGCACCTGTCGCTTGGAATAGACATTGACCACCGCCGGAGCCACGCGCCGGACGATGGGTGAAAACGACAGGCGCATCTGGCCAGCATCGGCGGGGGCGCGGCGGGCAATGTCCTGGGCGGCGGCGGGAAAGCCGAGGGCCAGGGCGAGAAACAGGGGGACCAGGGCCGTGGGCGAGAGCATGGCGGTGTTCTTCATGGCAGAGCCTATCAAGCAACCATTCGGCGCAAAAATGGCGCCCGCGCGCCCGCGCCGGGAGTGGCGTTCATGCGTCCTCTTCGGCCGGTCTGGCGACGCGCAGCGAGATGGCGAACGCCAGCGCCATCAAGGCGGCGGCGATCAGGATGGCGCCGCCCGGGAGATGCAGGCTGGCGTCGCGCCGCACCAGCCAGGCGAAGGTCAGGCCGAACAGGCTCGGACCGACCATCGAGGCCACCCCTTGCAGGGATTGGAGGGCGCCTTGAAGTTGGCCCTGATGCTGGACTCCGACGCGTCGGGTCATGAGGCCCTGCAGACCGGGAGCCATCAGGCCCATGAAGGCGAACACCGGAACGGCTATGAGATAGACGAGGCCGGTCGCCGCCAGACCGTAAATGGTGAAGCCGAGCGCCGCCATGGCCGCGCCCAGCAGCACCGCGCCGCGCTCGCCGATCCGTTTCACCACCGGGCCGACGAGGAACATCTGCACAGTGATCATGCTCGCCCCCGAGGCCATGAAGGTGAAACCGAGAATCGTCGGGGTCCAGCCGTAGCGATAGGCCGTGTAGAGGACGAAAATGGTCGGCAGCACCACCTGGGCGAGCTGGCCGAGAAAGCTGACCAGCGCCAGCCACAGAAGCTCGCCATGAGCTTTCAGGAACGCCAGAGATCCGAGCGGATTGGCCCGTCGCCAGAGCAAGGTCGCGGCGCGCCGCTCGCGGGGCAGGGATTCGGGCAGGATGATCAAGCCATAGAGGGCGTTGATCAGGGTGAGGGCCGCGGCGGCGAAGAATGGGATGCGCAGATTGTGCTCGCCCAGCACCCCGCCGATGGTCGGCCCGATGATGAACCCGAAACCGAACGCCGAACCCAGGATGCCGAAGTTGCGCGCCCGGCGTTCGGGCGCGGTGATGTCGGCGACGTAGGCGTTGGCGGTGGAGAAGCTGGCCGCGGTGGCGCCGTTCAGGATCCGGCCGGCGTACAGCCAATAGAGGTTGGGCGACAGCGCCATGAACATGAAGTCGATGAACAGGCCGAACATGGAAATCAGCAGGATCGGTCGGCGCCCGAACCGATCCGACAGCATGCCGAGCAGCGGCCCGACGACGAACTGCATCGCCCCCCAGGTGGTGGCGAAGAGGACATTCCATTCCGACGCCGCCGCGGTGTCGCCGCCGGTGAACTGCTTGATCAGGTTGGGCAGGATCGGAATCATGATCCCGAACGAGATCGCGTTCAGCAGCGCCGTGGCGAAGATGAAGCCGAACGCCGCCCGCCTGGCCGTCCGCGGCGTCGGGGCGAGGGAGACATCGTTCATCCGCCTCCCTCCTCCCCAGCGGCCGCCAGCCGGGCGGCCAGGGCGCCGAGCAGCGACTGCCACCATTCGCCCAGGCGGAGCAAGAAGACATCGGTCGGGAATCCGTGCCGGGCGACATGGGCGCGCGGAACGCCATCCCAGCCGAAGTGCTCGACGGTGATCCGCGTTTCATCGCCCACGGCTTCGAAGCTGACGTGGACCCTGGTCGCCTGATCCGGCGGGACGGTGGCCGGACGCCAGCCAAAGCCGAGGGCGTGGGGCGGCGACCAATCCGTGATCCGACCCACCTCATAGACCTTGCCCGACGACAAAGTCTCGATCAGCCGCCCCCCGGGCCCCGGCTCGAAGGACAGCACTCCTGGGCTGCGCGGCGTCAGCTGGAAGAGGGCATTGGGCCGCCACCATTGGCCGATCTCGGCCGTGAACGCCGCGAACGCCCGCTCGGGGCTGGCCCTGACACGCAGCGCCACCAGCACCCGGGAGCCTAGCCCTCCGGTGGCGTCTCCAGGTGCGCCTTGAAGGCCGCCAGCTGTCCGCTCCACATTCGCTCCGTTTCTTCCAGCCAGCGCAGCAGATCGATCATTGGCGCGCCGCGCAGGGCATAGATGCGCACCCGGGCGTCGAATTCGGGATGACTATCCTCCACCAGACCGCCTCGCCTGAGCGCCTTCAAGTGGCGGCTCATCGCCGGCGCCGCCAGGCCGAGCGCCTGAGCCAGCTCCCCGGCCGCGCGTGGCCGCTCGCGCAGCAGATCCACGGTCGCCCGCCGCGCCGGATCGGCGAGCGCCGCCAACGTCTGGTCGAGGGCGGCGGCCGATCCGCTCAAAGCGTCTCCCGGATGCGGGCGCCGCCGCTGGCCGCTTCCATCTCGGCGTTGGTCATCGCTTTGAGGGTCTGGCCGAAGGTCCAGATGTGACCCTCGGGATCGGCGGCCCCGTAGACTCGGTCGCCGTAGAACTGGTCGGCGATCTCGCGCACGATCACCGCTCCGGCCGCCTTGGCCCGCGCGTAGTGCTGATCGATGCCGCTGTGCAGATGAACGTGGATCGACTGGGTGTTGACCCCGCCAAGGCCGGCCGGGCTTTTGTGGTGTTCGTCCCACTCGCGGCCGACATAGATCAGGCCGCCGTCGAAGCGCATCTCCGAATGTCCGATCTGGCCGTCCTCGTTCTCCACCACCATGGTGGTCTCGAAGCCGAAGGCCTTCTCGAGCCAGGCCAGGGCGGCCCTCGGATCGCGATAGGCCACGCCGGAGGAGAAGGTGGGACGTTGGCTGTCAGCCATGGCGGTCACGCCTTGAAGGAGGTTTGGATGGTCAGGCCGGCGCCTTCCGCCTTGACCGCCTCCGAGACCTCGACGTTCTGGAAGAAGGTCCAGACATGGCCCTCGGGATCGAGGGCGCGATAGACGCGCGCGCCATAGAACTGATCGGCGGGTTCCTGGGTGATGACCGCGCCGGCGGCCCTGGCGCGTTGGCAATGGGCGGCCATGTCGCCGTCGATCTCGACGCGGATGAACTGCGTGCCTTGCCCCGCCAGGCTGGCCGGACTGCGCATGCGGGCGGGGCCGATCAGCTCGGCGCGTTCGAACTCGGCGCCAAGGCTCATCGGCGCGCCGCGCCAGGCCATCTCGGAATGGCCGAGGTTGCCGGCTTCGTCAGTCACCACCATGGTGGTCTCGAAGCCGAACGCCCGTTCCAGAAACGCCAGCGCCGCCCTGGGATCGCGATAGAAGAGCTGCGGAGTAAGGGCCGCCATGCAGGCCTCCGTTCATTTACGATTGTCGTAATATTTCTACCTTGCAGAAAATATCTGTCAAGCCTCCTCTTCCCCGGCCTTCAATGCGGGTTCCCACTCCGCCCATTGACCGCCGAAGCTTGGACGGGGAA
>DASYGN010000029.1:0-24866 GCA_035999625.1 Caulobacteraceae bacterium
GATGCCGCCGCTAGCCGCATCGACACCGCTGGAGCCAGGGTCGAGCGCCACAGCGACCGCCTCCCCGACCTCGCCGCCGCCCACGCCGGCTACACCGCCATGCTGACCACCGCCATGTCGCGCGGCGCGCCGCCGCCGCCCGATCTGATGTCGGCCCACGACTGGATGATGGCGCTCGATGTTCAGCTGGCGTTCCGGCGTCAGTGGGCGGCGCTGTTCGAGGATTTCGACGTCGTCCTCGCGCCCGCCTTCGGCGTCGTCGCCTTCCCGCACCAGACGGCGCCGTTCGAGGAACGCGTCCACGTCATCGATGGGCGGGAGACGCGCTACATGGATCAGGTGGCATGGCCCGGCATGGCCACCTACGCCAACCTGCCGGCGACCTCGGTTCCGATCGGCAAGACCAGGGCGGGCCTGCCCATCGGCGCCCAGGTGATCGGCCCCTATCTCGAGGATCGCACCTGCCTTGATTTCGCAGGTCAGCTCGCGGCTCTGTGAGCGAGACCTTCGACACCATCATCGTCGGCGCCGGTTCGGCCGGCTGCGTTCTGGCCAACCGCTTGTCGGCCGATCCCAGGCGTCGCGTGCTGGTGCTCGAGGCGGGCGGCCTCGACCGCTGGATCTGGTTCCACATTCCCGCCGGTTATCTGTTCGCCATCGGCAACCCACGCGCCGACTGGATGTTCGAGACCGAACCCATTCCGGGCCTGGGCGGGCGGCGCCTGCGCTATCCGCGCGGCAAGGTGATCGGCGGCTCCTCGGCCATCAACGCGATGATCTACATGCGCGGCCAGGCGGCCGACTATGACGGCTGGCGACAGCTCGGCCTGCCGGGCTGGGGCTGGGACGATGTCGCGCCGCTGTTCATCGCCCAGGAGGATCACAGCGCCCCGCCTGGTCCCCTACACCGATCTGGCGGCGAATGGCGGGTCGAACCGGCGCGCATGCGCTGGCGCGTCCTCGACGCCTTCGCCGAGGCGGCGGTCATGGCCGGTATACCCGCGGTCAGCGACTTCAACGGCGGCGACAACTTCGGGGTCGGCTATTTCCACGTCAACCAGAAGGCCGGCGTGCGCTTTTCCGCCGCGCGCGGATTCCTCAAGCCGGCGCTTGGGCGGCCGAATCTGGACGTCAGGACCGGCGTCCAGGCGACGCGCATCCTCATCGAGGAGGGCAGGGCGGTCGGCATCGCCTGGCGTGGGCCCGCGGGCGAGACCGGCGAGGCGCGCGCTCTCTCCGAAGTGGTGCTGTCCGCCGGCGCGGTGGCCTCGCCGCAGCTTCTGGAGTTGTCGGGCATCGGCGATGGTCGGCGGCTCGCGCGGCTGGGGATACCGGTTCTCGCCCATCTGCCTGGGGTCGGGGAAAACCTGCAGGACCATCTGCAGATCCGGCCCTGCTACAAGGTGACCGGCGTCCCGACCATGAACAGCCTTTACGCCTCGGCCTGGCGGCGGCCGCTCATGGCGCTCGAATATGCGGCCAGGCGCACGGGGCCGCTATCAATGGCCCCCTCGCAGATGGGCGCGTTCGCCAGGTCGGCCCCCGAATACGCCACGCCCAACCTCGAGTTCCACGTCCAGCCGCTGTCGCTGGACGCCTTCGGCGAGCCGATGCACCGGTTTGGGGCCATCACCATCAGCGTCGCCAACCTTCGGCCAACCAGCCGTGGCGGCATCCACGCGGCGAGCCCCGATCCGCGCGCGGCCCCGGCCATCCAGCCGAACTACCTGGCCACGGCCGAGGACGAGCGGGTGGCCGTCCAATCCCTGCGCCTGACGCGCTTGATCGCCGCCCAGCCGCCGCTGCGACGCTATTCAGCCGTCGAGCATGGCCCCGGCTCAGAGGCGCAGAGCGATGAGGACTTGCTGGCCGCCGCCAGGGCGCTTGGAACCACCATCTTTCACCCCGTTGGCACGGCGAGGATGGGTCCCGACGATGATCCAGGCGCGGTGGTCGACCATCGCCTGCGCGTGCGCGGGATCGAGGGCCTGGTGATCGCCGACGCATCGGTGATGCCCAGGATCGTCTCCGGCAACACCAATTCGCCGACGATGATGATCGCCGAGAAGGCGGCGCGGATGATCTTGGCGGCGCGGCCCTAAACCAGACCCGGCCAGCCGGGGATGAGCAGGGTCCCCCACATCACCAGGACGGCCCCGGCGGCGATGGCCACGCCGTAGGGAATGCCCGGACCGAAATCGCCCTTGCCCTTGAGATTGAGCATCACCAGCGCCCGGGTCGGCCGGGCAAGCAGGCTGAAGAGGGCGATCAGGCCGCCAACCAGGGCCACGGCGAAGGCGAACGTCGGCAGTTGCCCGAGCCCCGGGAACAGGGCCGCGGCGGTGAACAGCTTGGAATCGCCGGCGCCGACGACGCCAAGGCTATAGAGGGCGAAGGTGGCCCCGAAGGCGATCGCGCCGGCCAGCAGGGCCCAGCCATCCCAGACCAGGGAATGGAGGGCCAGCCAGGGCAGCGCCAGCACCAGGATCGCCAGGACCGTCCAGTTGGGTATCTTGCGCTCGCGCACATCGTTCACCGCCGCGATGGCCAAGGCGGCGGTGACCAACACCGTGAGCGCCCAGCGGGCGATCTCAGGGAGTGGCATCGGAGACGATCGCCGGCTCCTGGGCCTTCTGCTGCAGCTCCTTGGTCAGCTGCAGATTGTCGGCCGCGCGTTCATAATACTTGCCCTTGGCCTCGATGGCCTGATTGAGCAGCTTGCCGGCCTCGACGTAGTCGCCGCGGATGGCCGCGGCCAGGCCGACGTTGTTCAGCACCGCGGCCCGGTCGTCGCCGGCGCCGGTCACCGCCGCGCGATCATAGTGGCCCTCCATGGCCATGGTGATGCGCAGGTTGGTGCGCGCGGCAGTCAGACCGGGATCCTTGTCGAGGGCGGCCACGAAGTCCGCCGCCGCCAGATCGTTTTGCCGCTGCAGCAGATGCGAATAGCCGCGATTGTTGAGCACGATGGCGGTGTTGGCGCCCGGCGTCGCCAGCGCCTCGGCGTAGGCGGCCTGCGACTTTTTCCAGTCGCGGCGCATGTCGTACTCCCGGCCGAGCGCGTTCCAGGCCCGCCACAGGCTCTTGTCGGCCGCGGTGGCTTGCTTGAGGGTCGCCAGCGCCTCGTCGGATTTGCCCATCATCGACAGCGCCACGCCCTCGCCCTGCAGCGCCTGCGGCCGCTCGCCAGGGTTGGTGTCGACCATGTGGAACTGGGTCACCGCCGCGGCATAGTCGCCGCGGGCGATGAACAACTCGCCGGTGAGCGCGGTCAGCCTCGGCGATTGAATATTCTCTGCCTTGGCTTTCTCCAGCAGGTCGGTGGCGTCGACCAAGCGCCGCTCGTCGAGCGCCTGGCGAACCTGCTCGGCCAATAAGACGGCCGAATCGGCGCTGGCCGCCGAGACGGGATGCGGCTTGCCGAAGACATGGCTGAACGGACTGGCGAAGCTGGGGCCGCCGGCGAACGCGGCGAGGGCCAGGATCGGGAGGGCCAGGCGCCCGATGGATCTACGCACGTACACCTCCCCTTGGCCCCTAGCTAGGCGCGACCCCGGATGGAGGGCGCGGCGGTGGCGACCTTGCGGATCGTCGGCGTTTTGGCTCCCGGCGCGGCGCTGGCCACGACGATCATGCCTTGCGCGGCGTCGATCCCGCCATGCGCCTGCAGCATAGCCGAGATTCGGCGATCCTGGGCGAGCACGGTCGAACCCGGATCGACCTGGGCGGCCTGACCGTAATAGCGGCTGGAAAGATCGAACCTGCCCAGGTGATCGTAGGTGACCCCGAGCGCGGTCAGCACCCGCACATCCTGCGGCGCTGCTTCGCGGGCCTGGCGCAACAGGCCGATGGCGATGCCGAACTCGCGCTTTTCGATCGCGCTCACCGCCCGGGCGTACAGCTGATCCGGCGTCTCCGGCGTGGTGACTTCGGCGATCCTCACCGGTTCGACCGGGCCGGTAGTCGTCTGCTGGGCCAGCGCCACGCCGGCCTCGTCAGCCTTGGCCGCGCCGCGCAGGATCATCGAGTATTTCTCGTCCATGGCCACGATCCGCGAGCCGGGATCGGCCTTCTCCGCCTGGGCGTAATAGCGATCGGAAAGATCAAAGCGGCCAAGCTTGTCATAAACGACGGCCATGGCCGTGAGCACGCGCGCATCGTCCGCCTTGCCTTCACGCGCCAGTTGCAAGAGGGCGATGGCCTGGCCGTAATTGCGCGCGTAGATCGCCTTGACGGCGTCGGCGTAGAGCCGATTTTCGGCCGCGCCCGATCCGACCGGCTCCATCGCCGCCGGGGTCGACACCGGCTTGGCGCGCAGCAGATTGGCGAACTCCGGCAGGTGGGAGCAGGCCCCAAGGCCGAGCGTCAATCCGGCGACGACGAACATCCCCCCCATGGTTTTCATCGCGTGATTCCATTCATGGTCGGCAGGAACGTGCGAATGCCGTCGATCACCGGCGGCAACATCACCGCCATCATGATCACCGGCAGGATGAACAGCACCAGCGGAATGGTCAGCAGCACCGGCAGGCGCATGGCTTTCTCCTCGGCCTTGAGCATGCGGTGCTGGCGCATTTCCGCCGAGTAGGTGCGCAGAGTGGTGGCGATCGACCCGCCCAGAGCGTCAGTCTGGATAAGCAGGGCGACGAACGAGGCGATCATCTCGACCTGGGTGCGCTCGGACATGTTGCGCAGGGCCTCGGCCCGCGTGCGTCCGGCCTGCAGCTCCAGCGACACCATGTCGAATTCCTTGGAGATGCGCGGGTGCGACTCGTGGGTCTCGCTGGCCACGCGGACGATCGCCCCCTCGAGCCCCAGGCCCGATTCCACGCACACCACCAGCAGATCGAGGGCATCGGGGAACTCGTGCTCGATCTCGGTCTTCCTGGCGTTGGCGCGGTTATCCAAAATCCCTCTTGGCGCGATCAGGCCAACCACCGCCAGGCCGGCGGCGATGACCAGGAACATGAACCCCTTGATCGGCTTGGCGGACAGCATCTGACTGACCACGAACAGGCTCGGCAGGCCGATGGCGAGCACGAAGCGGCCAAGCACATAGAGCGGCGGCGCCGCCGCGCTGTCCCAGCCCGCCAAGGCCAGGTCGCGGCGCAGCTTGCTGCGCGCTTCGGGATCCTGCAGCGCGGTCGATTGCACCCACTGAAGAACGCTGTTGGTCAGCTCCTTCTTCATCAGCGGCGAGGTGAGGGTCGAGCGTCTTGGCGCGGACTGGTCCGCCTGCAGGCGTCGGCGAACGCTCATCGCCGTCTCGACCCGGCGCGAGGCGACCAGCACCGCGAACGCCACCACCGCGAAGACGCAGAAGTCGAGGACCAGGAAGGTAAGCTGTGTCATGGCGCGCTACTCAATATTTGAAATTGACCATCCGGTTCATCATGAACTGTCCGATAAGGAACCAGACGATGATCCCCGCAGTGGCCGGCCAGAAAATCGGATCGCCGAACTTGGCGGTGTAGAATTCGGGCCGGGTGAGCAGCAGGAAACACACCAGGCCGATCGGCAGGACGGTCAGGATGGTGGCGCTCATGCGGCCCTCGGCCGACAGCGCCTTGACCCGCAGGTGCAGGGTCAGCATGTTGCGGATCACCGTGGCCAGGTTGGTGAGCACCTCGGCCAGATTGCCGCCGGTCTCGCTTTGGATGGCCACGCAGACGGCGAAGAAGTGAGCATATTCCGAGCCCGAGCGATGGGCGAAGCTGATCAGGGCGTCGCGGAACTCCATGCCGTAGTTGGTCTCATCGACGATGATCCCGAACTCGGAGCCGATCGGATCGGCCATCTCTTCCGAGGCCAGCTTGACCGAAGTGATCAGCGGGTGGCCGGCGCGCAACGCGCGGATGGTGACATCCAGCGCCACCGGCAGCTGCTCTTCGAGGCGCTTGAGACGCTGGGTGCGGCGATAACCGACAAACAGGGCCGAGCCGATCACCACCAGGCCTACCGCGCCGACGGTCGAGACCAGCAGGTTGACCACCACGCCGCCCCGGGCGGCCACGGTCAGCAGCAGGAAGCCGATCACCAGGACGACGCCGATCAGGGCCGCCAGCATGATCAGGAACCGCTGCGGGGTCATGGTGATCCCGGCCTGGCGGAAATAGACCTGGGTGCGGTTGTAGAGATCAGGGGCCGCCTCGGCGAGACCGCCGCCCGGCGGCTTGCGCCGCACCAGCGTCTCGAACACCTGGTCGCGCGACATTCCCGAATCGAGCAGCTCGAGGCGGCGGTTCACGCGCTTGCTGCGATCGCCGGCGGAGAACAGCACCGTGGCCGCGGTCTGCACGATCATGACCACGGCGACGAAGGCGAAAATGTAAGCGAGGGTTACTAGCATCGGATCACGCTGACCTTCTCACGCAGATCGTTTTCAAGCTGATCGCCTAACTGGCGCGAACATTTGCGGATCGAGGCGGATGCCGCGGGCGCCCATGAATTCCAGGAACTTGGGCCTGACACCCGTGGCCTCGAAATCGCCAAGCACGGTGCCGTCATCGGTGCGGCCCTTGCGGCGGAAGCGGAAGATCTCCTGCATGGTGATCGTGTCCTCTTCCATGCCGACGATCTCGGCGATGGAGATGACGCGCCGGCGGCCGTCTTCGGAGCGCTCGGTCTGCAACACCACGTTGATAGCCGAGGCGATCTGCTGGCGGATCGATCTGGGCGAAATGTCGAGCCCGGCCATGCCGATCATCTGTTCGATACGGTTGAGGGCGTCGCGGGCGGTGTTGGCGTGGACAGTGGTCATCGAGCCGTCGTGGCCGGTGTTCATCGCCTGCAGCATGTCGAAAGCCTCGCCGGAGCGCACTTCGCCGACGATGATGCGATCGGGACGCATGCGCAGGGCGTTTTTGACCAGATCGCGCTGGGTGATCTCGCCCTTCCCCTCGATGTTCGGGGGTCTCGTCTCCAGCCGTCCGATGTGGGGCTGTTGCAGCTGCAACTCGGCCGAGTCCTCGATGGTGATGATGCGCTCGGAAACGTCGATGAAGGCCGACATCGCGTTCAGCAAAGTGGTTTTGCCCGAACCGGTGCCGCCTGAGATCAGCACGTTCCGCCGCGCCTGGACGATCGCCCGCAGAACCAGCGACATTTCCTCGGTCAGGCTGCCAAATCCGACCAGCCGGTCGACACTGAGGGCCTCGCGAGAAAACTTGCGGATCGAAACCAGGGGGCCGTCCACGGACAGCGGGGGGATGATGGCGTTGACCCGCGAGCCGTCGGCCAGGCGCGCGTCGACCATGGGCGAGGATTCGTCCACGCGCCGACCGACCGCCGAGACGATCTTGTTGATGATCCGCACCAGGTGACGGTTGTCCTGGAACTGGATGTCGGTCAGCTCCAGGCGGCCGCGGCGCTCGATATAGACCGTGTCGTGGGTGTTGATCAGGATGTCGGCGATGCTGTCGTCCTTGAGCAGCGGCTCCAGCGGCCCAAGGCCCAGGATCTCGTCCAGCACATCGTCGGTCAGCTGATCGGTCTGCTTGGGGGTAAGCAGCCGCTTTTCTTCCGAAAGCAGCTCGATCACCACCGCCCGCACCTCGTGGCGCAGGGTCTCGCGCGGCGTGCGCTCGATCAGCGCCAGGTTGAGGACGTCCAGCAGGCGGGTGTGAATGCGCGACTTGAGCGCGCTCGCGCCTTCGATCGGGGCCGCTGTCTTGCCGCCGCCGCCGCCCTTGGCGGGGGTCTCCTGCTGGTCAGACCAGAGGGTCATGGCCACCACCGCCGCTTGGACTCGGAGGCCACGGTGATGGGAACAATGGTGCTGGCCAATTCGGCCAGCGTCCGTTCGATCCGCGTCCCGGTGCGCACCTGGGAAATTTCGCAGCCCTGGGCGACCGCTTCATTGACGATCTGCCGGTCCTCCGGGATCACGTGGTCGAACACGCGGCCGATCGATTTCTCGGCCGCCTTCTGAGAGATGAGGACCTTCTGGTCGGCGCTGACCTTATTGAGCACCAGGGTGAGGGGGATGGCGTCCAGCCGCTGGGCTTCGATCATGCGCAGCTGGGTCTTGACCAGATTGGCGTGGGCCACCGACAGGTTGGTGATCAGGATGATCTGGTCCGACAGGTGCAGGGCGCGATTGGTCCACGCCGTCCACACCGTGGGCAGATCGAGAATGGTGACCGCGAAATCGCGCCGCAGCGCGGTGAGCAGGCTTTCCACCTGGCGCGGATTGATCGCCTCGAGCGGCTGCAGGTCGCGAGGCGCGGCCAGCAGGCGCGCGCCGCTGCGGTGGAGGGCGAGGGCCGATCCGAGCGGCGTTTCCTCGAGCGGACCGCCGCCTTCGAGGATATCGGTCAGGTTCATCGCGTCAGTGAGGTCGAGGAACATCGCCCCCATGCCGAACTGGACGTCGAGATCGGCGAAGCAGACCCCGCCGGCGGCGCCTTCGCGGCTGGCGATCATGGCCGCGAGCTGGGTGCCGATGGCTGTCGCCCCCACGCCGCCGCCGGCCTTCAGCAGGGTGATGACGCGGCCGGCCGGCGCCTTGCTCCCCTCGGCTTCGACCTGGGCCAGGATCCTCTCCAGGCTGAGGGCCAGGGCGGCCTCGGCGACCGGCGCCACCAGAATGTCGGCCGCCCCCGCCTGCATCAGCCGGCGGCTGGTGCGGACGTCGGAATCCTTGAGGGCGATGATCACCGACGGACCGGAGGGTCGCGCCGCCAGCCGGCGCAGGGCGGCATCGACCTCGCCCGAGCCCACGGCGACGATCATCACGCCAAGCCCGTTGAGGGGCCGCGAGGGCCAGTCGCGGCCAACGCTGACGAATTGCACCTGCGGGAAAAGGGCGGCGAGCGATCCGACGCGGTCGGGACCGCCGATCGCGCCCTCGACATAGCCGACCCGAGTCAACCCGGTGCGGGCGCTGCGCGCATCATCCGCTGAGGCCATGTTGAGCGACATGTTCATTTCGCGAACTCCCGCCTACCACGCACGGCCAGCGGCGGCGAGTGTCCTCGCAGCACCAGCTGGCGTGAATGCGGCAATTCGCCCCAATTTCAGCTCCAAGAGGCAAGACGCGCGGTTGACCGGTCCGGCCTGACGATCAGGAGCCGCCGCCGCCGCCGCTGCTCCCGCCGCCACCGCCGCCACCACCACCGCCGCCACCACCACCGGTGCCGGTGCCCTGACTGACGGGCATGATCACGTGGTCGGACTTGTAGCGTGTCTGGGCGACCGCCGCCCGCTCGCCGCTGGAAGGCGGGGGCGGGCCTTTGTAGGTGGCGTCGGGGTCGGCGATCTGAGCCGCCAGGTCTTCCTGCACGGCGCGGCCGAAATCGCTCGTCTGCATCTGCTGATCGAGCAGCTTGTCGTCGGCGCAGCCGGCCAGCAGCGCGCCTGTAGCCGCCAGACCCGCAGCCAGGAGTCCGGTTCGCAAAGCCTTGTTCATGGCGAGACTCCGTTTTCTCTAATAGAGCACGTGGCCGTAGGGGCCTTCGACGCCGCCGCGGACCTTGGTCGGATCTTGCGACATCAGCGCCCGGTCCTCGGGTCGCATATGGGCGCCCTGGCCGGCCATCATGCCGAACAGGAACAGCTCATAGTCCGAGGGCGGGGTGAAGTGATCGCTGGGCAGGGCCACCGGACCGCGCCTGGCGACCACCAGATGCGGCGTGACCACGATCACCAGCTCGGTCTTGTTGGCCTGGAAGTTCGGCGAGCGGAACAGCGCGCCGAGGACCGGAATATCGCCAAGCCACGGGAAGGATGTGATCTGGTTCTGATAGTTGTCCGACAGCAGGCCGGCGATGGTCAGCGATTCGCCGTCGCGCATTTCCACCGTGGTCGAGGCGCGGCGCACCTTGAGGCCAGGGATGGTCACCCCCGCCTCCTGCACGCTGACCGCGGGGTCGATGCTCGACACCTCGGGCTTGACCACCAGATTGATCATCCCGTCCTTGAGGATGGTCGGGGTGAAGGCCAGCGAGATGCCGAAGTCCTGATAGGCGATGGTGATCGCCGTGCCGCCGACACCGGCCGTCTGGGCGATCGGCACCGGGATCTGGCCGCCGGCCAGGAAGCTGGCGGTGTCACCCGACATCGCCACCAGGTTCGGCTCGGCCAGGGTCTTGATCAGGCCCCTGTTCTCCAGGGCGTCGAGCTGAACGTTCATCGCCCCGTCGGGGGTCAGGAAGGTCAGGCTGGTGCAGCCGAAGGCCACCGCCGGAGACGAGCAGAGCGAGCCGGGCCCCGGGCCGCCAGGGTTGCCGGGGCTTTGCATCGCCTGACCCTGAAAGTTGCCGGTGCCGAAGTTGAACAGCGGATTGCCGAGCAGGCTGGTGCGGTTGAGGCTGATGCTGAGATTCTTCGCGGTCGACCGCTCCATCTCCACGAAGCGCACCGACAGCATCACCTGCTGGGTGCCTTCGACGCCCAGCATGTCGACCACCTTGCCGGGGTCCATGGTCTCGGCCAGTTCTTCGATCTGGTGCACCGCGACCGGGTTCGACACCGTGCCGGAGAGCACCAGCGAGCCGTTGGAGGAGCGGATCTCCACGTCCTTCTCGTCCGGCAACAGGTCGCGCAGACGCGAGCGCAGGGTGGCGATATCCGGCTCAACGACCACGTTGATGGCCGCGATCAGCCGCTTGCCTGGCCCGTAGATGCTGAGCGAGGTCGAGCCGACCGCCTTGCCGACCACATAGACCGAGTGGGTTGAGAGCGGCACCACGTCGGCGATCTTGGCGTCGCCGATCATCAGGTCGGTGTAGACGCCAGGCGTCTCCAGCACCTGCGACTTGCCCGCCGCCACGTCCAGCTCGTAGCCGCCCGCGCCGCGCGGCGCGCCTTGGGCGGCGGCCGTTCCGGCCATCGCGCCCCAGAGCAGCGTGGCGGCTAGCAGAGCGCCCGCGCCTCTTTTATTCGTCATGCCGGTTTTCCCCCTCGACTCAAGGTTACGCTCCGGGGCCGCCCGCCTAGCGCGAGCTGACCAGTTGATAGGCCGTGGTGTCGGTGCCCCGCGTCACCCGCACCTCGGGTCCGCGCGGTCCGCGCCTGACGATACCGCCGGGCCTGGCTGGCGACGGCGCGGCGAAGAAGCCGAACGACACCGCCGTGGTGGCGATCTTGGTGATCGGAGCGGTGTCCTGAACGTGGCGCAGGGCCAGCGAAACGGCGCCCATGCTCTGGGCCAGGGTGATCCGCTGCGCCTGCTCGGGCGTCACCTCGACGGTGATCGCCTTGACCACCGCCGGCTTGCTCATTTCCTGGTCGTCCGCCTGGTCGATGGCCATGATGCGCACGTTCTGCTCGATCACCTGGGTGAGCGGTAGCTTGCCGTCGGCCACGCTGCGCGTCAGCAGCACATCGACGCGGTCGTTCGGGAACACGAACCCGGCCACGCCCTGGATGTCGTTGGTGCGGAAGGTGACCGCCTGCATGCCCGGATCGAGCTCGCTGGCCATGGTCAGCTTGGCCCCTGGATCGGTGACCCGGGTTTTCAGCACCGGCTCGTCGACGCCGAGGTCGCGGGTGGCGATGCGCTGCTGATCCTTGCCGCCGGTCAGCTGATTGATGGCGGTGAACGAGCCCGCCGGCACCGAGCCGGCCGGGTAGTTGATCACCTTGAGCTGGGTCGGCTGGATCACCGCCCCGCGGGTGATCGGGGCCGCGGCCACGACCACTGGTGCGCCGACGCCGGCCTGCACCTGAGCCACCTGGGCTTTGCGGGTCGAACCCATGTAAGCGTTGATGAGCACCACGGCGATCAGGCCAAGCACGATGGCGATCGCAAAGGTGGCGATGGTCCTTAGAGGCATCCGTCCGTTCCCCCCAACTCAGGAATCAAACAACGACTTATTGCGGTTAGAGCCTGTCGAACAACCTATCAATCGAATTTGGTTTCGACGCCATTAAGCCCGACACTTTTGTGGCGATTCAGTGGCAAGGTCGCGGAAGCGGCGCCGTTAAAAAGCTAACCGCGCGCCTGACGTTGCCAGACGCGCGGTTATCTCTATGGCAATTTGACGCCTGATCAGGTCGAAATGTACGTCGCGCCGTAGCTGAGCACGTTGTTGATCGCCGTGCCGAGCACGGTCAGGCCGCCGATGATGACGATGGCCACCAGGGCCAGGATCAGCGCGTATTCGGCCGCCGAAGCGCCGGATTCGTCGCTGAGATATTGAACTAGCTTGTCCATGAGAGTGATGCCTTCCCTTACAGTCTTTCGGCCAACGCCCAAGGAGAGACGGAGCCCGGTTACAGAGACGCCGGCAGCTTTAGAAGGCGTTTGCGCGAGCGGTCAAGCCTATGCCCGACCGACATATATCACAATACGACTAAATTGAGCGTCCGGTTCGCACCGGCGGCAAGTAGTCGATCGCCAGGTTGGCGATCAAGGAACGCCTCAATTCAGTCAAAACCGCGGCGCGGCGTTAACCATGAATGGCTTTCATTGCACTGCGTCACTTTGCCGCGCGAGATTGCAAGTGCAGGCAGCCGAAAGACGAACCGCGCGCCAGGCTGATTAGCCGGGCGCGCGGTGTTGTCTTGAATTCCTGCGACTCGATCGAGCCGCCGTGCTTCAGGTCGAGATGTACTTCGCCCCGTAGGAAAGCACGTTGTTGATCGCTGTCCCCAGAACGGTCAGACCGCCAATGATGACGATCGCCACCAGGGCCAGGATGAGCGCGTATTCGGCTGCCGAGGCGCCGGATTCGTCGCTCAGATATTGCATGAGCTTGTCCATGAGAGAGGAACCTTTCCTGTCGACTGCGGGCGACGCCCGAGTATCGGCCCGCAGGCCAACGAACTGAATGCTTACTCTTTAGCGAGACGCGGATATGTCTTCGTCCGCCGGGCGTGCGTCCCCCCGATCCGGCCGGCCAATGAATTGACGCCCGGGACGCTCATGTCAAGCTTGCCCAGCACGGATTTTAGGTACCGGACGGAAAACTATTCTGGATAGTGGCCCGGTTTATCTTGCGTTTTTACGCTACAGCCGCGTTCATTGCGACGTTTTGACGCTAAAGTCTATCGCGCCCGCGACCAACCGCCGCGCCCCGCCCTTCGCCCGTTGTCACGTTCAGCTGCAGCTCGAGCAGCTCACGTCGTTTCCGGTGGAATGCAGGACGCCATTGATCGCCGTCTGCAGCGCGGCCAGGCCGCCGATGATGACGATGGCGACCAGCGCGACGACCAGGGCGTATTCAACCATCGAGGCTCCGGCCTCGTTCCTGACATACAAGCTGAGCCTTGGCATGGCCGGCTCCTCAATCGATATGGTCGTCATTAATGGGGCGCGCTAAGATTTGCGTCGCGCCCCACTGTCGCAAGCCCGAATCGATACTAGGAGCGAGGTCCGTTGTCCATGACCCGCGGCGCATGGACGGGCCCGCACATCTGCGCTATTCTCAACCTTCACCTGCGCAAGGGCGCGGGAGTCGGGCGCCTGTCAGTGCGATCTGGCGACCTGATGGGGAACGGAGGGCGTCATGGCGGGTAACTCCAACAGCCTCCTTGGCCGGGTTTCGGCGACCGTCAGGCGGTTCAAGCGCGAGAAGGCGGCCAACGTCGCGGTGATCTTCGCCCTGGCCATGGTGCCGACCATCGGCGTTTTTGGCCTCGGCGTCGAAGGCTCAATTTGGCTGATGGGCAAGCGGGCGGAGCAGAACGCCGCCGATGGCGCGGTGTTGGCCGCCGCGGCCGCCGACCAGTCCGAATTGGCGCTGGGAGACGCCAAGGGTTTATCCGCGGGCACCCCCAACTGCACCAGCTGCTACGCCGAGGAGGGCAAGGGCGTCGCGACCAAGCACGGCTTCACCGGCGGCGCCAGCAACACGGCAGTGAGCGTGCAAAAAGGCCAATCGTGCCTGAACATCAACCCTGAGCTGGCGGGCATGAATGGCTATCCCAACGTTTGCTACAAAGTCACGATAAGCCGGCCGATGGAGCTCTTGTTCACCAGGCTGATCGGCTTTCGCGGGGACAACACCGTGCTCTCCGCTGGCGGAGGGTCGTCGAGCGCCCAGACCCTGAGAGCGATCGCCTACGCCGGCCCGGTGCCGGTCCAGGTTCCGGTGTGCGTGCTGGGGCTGAAGAAGAATGACTCCCAGACCATCCGTCTGAACGGCGCGCCTCGTGCCGATCTTGGTGATTGCACCATTTTCTCGGACGGCGGAGCGGACTGCAACGGTCACAACTCCGGCGCCTGGATAGGCGGAGCCGTTGGCACTGACGGCGGCTCCGCCGGGTGCGGAATAGCCCAGTTCTCCAACCAACCGTACGTACCCGACCCCTATTCGTCGCTGGCCGCGAAGATTCCGGCTTACACCTGCCCTAATTATAGCGGCGTCACCCTCAACGGCGGCTCCTACACCGCAGCCACCTTGTCGACGGCCGTTGGCGCTTCGATGACCAGCGGCGGCGACACCTACCTCGAGGTGTGTGGCAATCTGACGCTAAGCGGAAACGTTTCGATTGCCGCCGGCAACAATGTCATTGTCGTCATCAACGGACAGACCACGGGGAATGGAAAGAAGGCCGTCAGTGTCGGTTACGTCAATACCGGCGGAGCGGCTTATACATTGTCGACCTCCGGCACGGCTGGCGTCGATGCCGCCGGTCTGACGATGATCTTTCAGGGCTCCGATGCGACCGTGGGCCCCTTCGATTCCGGCATGAACGTCGATTTTTCGGCTCCCACTTCCGGCACGTGGTCGGGTGTGTCGATCTATGATCCGGAAGCCACCTCGGTGCTTTACAAGGGCAACAGTCCGGGCTGGGCCCTCTCGGGCATCAACTATTTTCCAAACACGGACATGGATTGGCGCGGCATCATCGGCAAGGCGACTTCTGGCTTCCAGTGCTTTGACCTGGTGGTCAACACACTGCTGATCGACGGCACGGCCCAGATGTTCAATCCTAGCCTCGCCGCGGCGACGAGCCAGTGCGGTCGGGCGGGCGCCAAGTTGCCGACCACCCTCGGCTACAAGTACGTGCTGACCGCGTGAGGCAGTAACATGAACGGACGGGCGGGCGTATTCCGCGAGTTTTTTGGCAAGGAGGGCGGCGCCGCAGCCATGGAGCTAGCGCTCTGTCTGGGGTTGCTGATCCTGCCGACACTCAATGTCATCGATTTGGCAGTCTATGCCTACTGCCAGATGCAGACCCATAACGCGGCTGAAATGGCGGTCGAGGCGGCCTTTAGTGACTGCGCCGAGGCCCAATATCTGCCGGCGACCAATCAGCTGCCGAATGGGCCGAAGTGCACGGCCAGCAGTTCCATCTACAAGATCGCCGCCACCGATGTGGTCAGCGCGGCGATCAACGAGACGACGCTGGCCAACAGCGTGAGCCTAAGTAGCTTGGTGGAAGGTTTCTATTGCGCCACCACCCTCAACACCATCGTCGCGGTCGCCAGCACCGCGCAGACCTGCTCAGGGGCCGCGAATGCGGCCGACTCCAGCGCCACGCCGGGCGATTATGTTGTCGTCACCGCCACCTACCATTACACGCCGATGTTCAAGGGCATCACCGTGAGTTCGCTCTTGCCAACCACGATCACCCGGACCGCGTACATGAGGCTTGGCTGATGATCTGTCGCTTTGTCCGCGACCGCTCCGGCAACAGCGCTGTCGAGTGGGCCCTGGTTCTGCCGATCGTGGTCGCCACCCTGATCGGCTTTTTCAACGCCTGCGCCATGTATTGGGGCCAAACGTCGCTACATTACGCCGCCGACAGCGCTGTCCGCTGCTGGGCGGTGAACTATCCCTGCCAATCCTCGAGCGACGCGGTAACCTATGCCAAGAGCCACTACCATGGCCCTCAGCTCTCCTCGATCACCTTCATCGCCACCGCGCCGCCCGCCGAGGCCACCTCGGGCGATCCTTCCTCGGAAGTGAACGGAACCGGCGCCTACTGCCAGCAAACCAGCAGTCCCTTTGGGTCCAGCAACACCGTCAGCACCACCAGCACCACGGCCGTGCCGGCGTATCGGGTCAGCGCCAAGGCCAGCTATTTCTTTGACGCCGGCCTGTTCAAATTCAGTGTGCCGATCGCGACGACCGCGTGCTTCCCTCAGTACAACTGAGGCAGCTGACCCTAGGTCTGGTTCTGGATTACGCCAGCGTCGTGACCGAGGACCGTGTTGATCGAGTTGCCGAGCGCGGTCGCCCCACCGATGATCACGATCGCCACCAGGGCGAGGATCAGGGCATATTCCGCGGCGGAGGCGCCGTTCTCGTCGGCGAGGAATTCAGCGAGCCTGTTCACGGCCTCATCTCCCGTCAAACTCAAAACGCGCCCACCGAGCGGGGGCGATCAGTGCAGGCGATGATGTAGCGTGGCGGTTCGGTTAGGCAATAGCACTTCATGCCGCATAAGGGGCGGGGCCGGCGCTCTATTCAGTGGAGAGTCGACGAACGACAGGCGACAGGCTTGTTATATCTGCTCTAAAACAGCTCAGCTCTTGCGTTACTAAGCTGATGCGCCGCTCAAGGTGCGACAACGTGACGCGTAACTTCAGCGGCTGGAAAGGGCGTGCAGCGCCGTGGCCACGCAGCCGCCGAGCACGATCAGCATCAGGGCGTATTCCGAACTGGCGGCGCCCGATTGGCTGTTGAAATAGCGGGCGAGCAGGGCAGGCATGGTCGATTCCCATCCCCCACACGGCATCGTATGGCGCCGCTCGATGGCGAATTGATCGCCGCATCTGGGCGATCTTGGGGCAATTGCGGGGCTCCTCCTCTCATCTCTTACCCCTTTGGGGGAAGGGGGGAGCGCAGGTGGGGGGCGGCGGATGGCAGCACCCGATAGATCTTCAGCGTCGCCTTGGGACCGGAGAGTGGCTGCAGCCAGGCCGGAGTCGCCCCCTTGCGCAGGGTCGCGCCGAAGCTCTTGGGACCGGCGGCGATCGGATAGGGTGGGCAGTCGACAAGATAATCCGCGTGAAGGGCGCGGACGCGGCTCTGCGCCGCCGCCGGTGGCCCGTTCCACACCTCGTGCTCGGCCAGGATCACGTTCGACATCCGATGATAGGGCGCGGCCACCGCCGAGTGGTGGGTGAACACCAGGATGAAGGGGCCCAGATCCTGCGGCGCGAAGACGTTGCCGGCCGGCAGGGCGGCCAGCTGCCGATAGGCGCTGGCGGCGAAACATTTCGGTCCGGGGTTGACTAGTCGCGGTACGTGATGATGGCCGAGCATCAGGCTGAGATCGACGCCGAAGTTGGCGATGGCCCCGAGGGACGCGGGCGTCCAGCCGAGCGCCGCCATCAGGCTGGGAACCATCAGGTTCTTCAGGTAGCGCTCGCAGATCCAGCTGAGCGCCGCGGCGACCGCGGGCAGCCCCAGCCAGTAGACATAGTCCTGCATGCGCCAGGCGAGGAAGGCGGTGGTGTCGGCCTCGATGATGGCCAGGAACATCAGCCAAACGGCGATATCGAACGTCCGGGGTCGCCGCACCGCAAGATAGAGCGCCGCCGCCAGAGCCTCGAGGATCAGGATGCCGGCGGCGATCGCCGCGCCGCGCTGCAAGAGCAGCATGCGCGGCAGGGGTTGCACCTCCTGGATGCGATCAAACCAGAATGGCTTGACCGCCGGGTTCATGGCCGCGAACGGGCCGTTGATGCACGCGGGGTCGAGCGCCAGGTAGGCGGCCAGGGCGACTAGGCCGACATTGGCCAACAGCGCACCACGGACCTTCCAGGACAGTCTCGAGCTCAGAGCCCCGACCAACGCCAGCCCAGCCCCGGCGACCAGGCAGGCGGCGACCAGATTGGTGGCGATGGCGTCGCAGAACGAAAATCCCCATCGCCACGGCGGGGTTTCGACCAGGAACAGAGCCGCGGTGACGATGGCCAGCGATACCCCATAGGCGATGGCGGTCCGCCCTTCCTCCCGCGTGCGGATGAGCTGAACCGCGTAGCTGGCTCCGATCAGGGCCTGTAGCGGCAGCGCCTCCAGGCCGACGGCGAGGCCAAGGCCGGTGATCGCGCCGCCGATGGCCCCCCACAGCGCCCGCCGGCGCCGGGCGGTGGCGCAGGCCATGGCGATCACCGTCATGGTGATCTGGATGTCGTGGTGGTCGATGCGGCCGGGAACGAACTGCCGGTAGGCATTGAGATCGACCAGCATCGCCGCGGCGGCGAGGAAGACGGCGCTCTTGGCGCCGAGATTGCGCGCCAGGGCGAGGGCGGCGGCGATCGCCGGGAAGATCCACAGCAGTGGCCAGGTGAAGCGCATCCAGTATTCGGCCGCATCGGGTCTCAGAAAGGCGCGAAAGCCGAGCAGAAGCGCCGCCTCGCCGCCGGTCAGCAGCTGCGACCAGTGCAGCCACACCCCGTGGGGCGGATTGAGGCGCATCACCGCCTGGTCCCACCAGCCGCGTCCGCCGGCCAGCGCCCGCACCAGCACCATGCGCATGGCGTCGTCGGTGTCGTTGAAGCCCGGCAGGGAGCGGCTGCTGGCCGCCATCAGCACGCAGACCAGCGCCCCGGTGGCCAGGGCGGCCAGGGCAAGCGCGCGATCGTCGCTCCAGTCGGGCGATGGCGACCACGAGATTACCGGCAGAAGGCGGCGCCGGACGGGCAGGGTTGACTCAGCCATCGCACGGCGTTTGGCCGGGCCCAAGAGTCGCGTCAAGCTCGGCGCGCGAAGCTCAGTGAAACAGATGCCTTAGGGTGAGCGTGATCCGCTTGACGCCGCGACCCACGTCGATGGCGGCGTCGCGGAAGCTGGGGCCACGCAGGCGCAGGGGCGCATTGTTGGAAAAGCCGATCGGCTCCTTGGGGATGCCGAGAAGGCCCTGATGGATGACCCCCTGGTCGGTCTTATCCTGGAAGGCCTGCACCGCGTATTCCCCCGGCGGCACGTTATTGACCGTCACCAGGGTTCCGCCGGGCGTGGAATTGGCGTCGCCCGAATAGGGGCAGTCTTCCTTGAGGAAGGTGTCGCGGGTGCAGATGTCGACGTGGACATGGCCCTTGGTGTCGCGCACGCCGGTGACCATCACTTCGACCTGGGTCGCGTGGGCGGCGCCGGCGGAGATCAGCAGAAGGGCGGCGGCGGCGCCTGCGCGGCGGGAGGTGTCAGCAAAGCTAGCCATGGTCGGGCCTAATTGGGAATGGCTTGACCGAAAGTAAAGTTCCGCTGGTCAGAAGGCGCTTTCCCCGGTGATCGCGCGCCCGAGAATGAGGGCGTGGACGTCATGCGCGCCCTCATAGGTATTGACCGTCTCCAGGTTCGCGGCGTGGCGCATCACATGGTACTCGCCGCTGATGCCGTTGCCGCCGTGGATGTCGCGCGCGGCCCTGGCGATATCCAGCGCCTTGCCGCAATTGTTGCG
The DNA here is from genome assembly GCA_035999625.1 of Caulobacteraceae bacterium. GTDB lineage: Bacteria > Pseudomonadota > Alphaproteobacteria > Caulobacterales > Caulobacteraceae > Acaudatibacter. Next base: position 19,303 of record DASYGN010000029.1, read on the forward strand.
CTTCATCAGGCTGATGGCTTCGGGAACGAAGGCCCCCTGGTCGATCAGCCGTCCGAGCGCCAGGGCGCCCTCCAGGCCAAGGGCGATCTCGGTCATCATGTCGGCGAGCTTCTTTTGCACCAGCTGGCGGGCGGCGAGGGGGCGGCCGAACACCTTGCGCTCGGCCACGTAATCGCGTGCGGCGTGCAGGCAGAACTCGGCCGCGCCCATGGCCCCCCAGGCGATGCCGTAGCGGGCCTTGTTGAGGCACGAGAACGGGCCGCGCAGACCCGAGACCCCGGGCAGGATGGCGTCCTCGCCGACGGCGACGTCGCTGAGAGCGATCTCGCCGGTCACCGAGGCGCGCAGGGAGAGCTTGTTGCTGATCGTCGGGGTCTCGAAACCCGGCGCGCCGCGCTCGATGAGGAAACCGCGGATGGCGCCGTCGAGCTTGGCCCACACCAGGGCGACATCGCAGATCGGTGCGTTGGTGATCCACATCTTGGCCCCGTTGAGCACATAACCGCCGTCGGTCTTGCGCGCGGTGGTGCGCATGGCGCCCGGATCGGAGCCGCCGTCGGCCTCGGTGAGGCCAAAACAGCCGACCTTTTCGCCTCTGGCCATGGCCGGAAGCCAGCGGCGTTTCTGATCCTCCGAGCCGAAGGCGTGGATCGGATACATGACCAGGGACGACTGCACGCTCATCGCCGAGCGATAGCCGCTGTCGATGGCCTCGATCTCGCGGGCGATGAGGCCATAGGCGACATGGCTCACACCGGCTCCGCCGTATGTCTCGGGAAGGGTCGCGCCGAGGAAGCCGAGCGCTCCCATCTCGGTCATGATCTCGCGGTCGAAGCGCTCCTCGGCGAAGGCGCTGACCACGCGCGGCAGCAGCTTCGCGCGCGCATAGGCCCTGGCGGCCTCGCCGATCATCCGCTCGTCCTCGGTGAGGCGTTGGGTGAGATCGAGTGGATCCTCCCAACGGAAGGTCTTCACTTCGGCGTCGAGGGGCATGGCGGAGTCCTTGGCGGAAAAGTCGGCCGTTATGGCTCCGAACGGGTCGGATCGCCAAATTGCCTCGTGGTCTCGTCCCGCGATTTGGCGGCTCGGGACCCTGGCTGACGGCGATCGAACAGCCGTGGTCGCCGCGTTGGCGGCAAATCTCACCAGCGCCTGATAAAACTGCCTTTGGCATGAGGCGTCTGCGTGCCAAGCTGGAGGCAGTTCCATGCTTCTGCGGAGGAAAGCATGACCATGACCCAACGCCTGGGAGCGGAGTTCGTCGGCACTCTGTGGCTGGTGCTCGGAGGATGCGGCGCGGCGGTGCTCGACGCCGCGTTTCCGAACCTGGGCATCGGCTTTCTCGGGGTGGCGCTGGCCTTTGGCCTGACGGTGCTGACCATGGCCTACGCCCTTGGCCACGTCTCCGGAGCCCACTTCAACCCGGCGGTGACCATTGGCCTGTGGGCCGGCGGCCGGTTTCCCGCCCGGGACATCATTCCCTACATCATCGCTCAGGTGCTCGGGGCGATCGTCGCCGCGGCCATCCTTTACGCCATCGCCACCGGCAAGCCCGGATTCAGCATGGCCGGAGGGTTCGCCTGCAACGGCTACGCCGATCATTCGCCTGGCGGTTACTCGCTGATCGCCTGCGCCATCAGCGAGATCGTGATGACCTTCGGGTTCCTGATCGTCATCCTGGGCTCGACCCATGGCGCCGCGCCCAGGGGCTTTGCGCCTCTGGCCATCGGCCTGGGCCTGACCCTGATCCACCTGATCAGCATTCCGGTCACCAACACCTCGGTGAATCCGGCCCGCAGCCTGGGCCCGGCGGTATTCGAGGGTGGCTGGGCGCTCAACCAGCTGTGGCTGTTCTGGACCGCGCCGTTCGTGGGCGCGCTGATCGCCGGCTTCGCCTATCGCCGGATCAGTCCCGACCTGCCCGCGCCGGTGGAGGTGATCGGCGAGGGCTGAGGGTGGCGCCCGCCATCCTGGGGAGCTAAGGACTTCCGGGCCAAGCGGGAGCCAACGGATGGAAGTCAACGGTGTCGCCCATGTGTTCATCACCGCGGGCGACTTCGAGGCGGCGCGCGCCTTCTACCGTCGGCTGCTGCCGTTCCTGGGCCTCAAGGAGGTGCTTGACGCCGCCGGGGCCTACTATTGCGTCGGCGGACGGACCGGCTTTGGCGTGCGTCAGCCTCCGCCGGAACAGGTCGGCAAGCGCTTCACCCAGGGCGCCCCAGGCCTGCACCACATCTGCTTTCGCGCCCGCGAGCGCGAAGAGGTCGACGAGGCGCACGCCTTCCTGGTCGAGATGGGCGCGGCGATCGTTCATCCGCCCAAGGACGACGACTGGGCGCCCGGCTACTATTCGGTGCTGTTCGAGGACCCCGACGGCGTGCGCCTGGAAATCAACCATGTGCCCGGCAAGGGCCTGTTGGCGCCTGGCGGCTCGGGCCACCTCGGCGCGGCGCTATAGCCCATGGTCCAGAACTGGAGACAGGTGGGTCCGCAGCGTTATCGCGAGACCTTCGGCCGCTATTTCGAGGATTTCACCGTCGGTGACACTTACGAACACCGTCCGGGCAAGACCGTGCTCGAGGCCGACAATCACTTTTTCACTCTGCTGACCCTCAACACCCACCCGCTCCACTTCGACGCCGAGTACGGGCGCGGCACCGAGTTCGGCCACAACCTGGTGGTCAGCACCTACACCCTGGCGCTGCTGATCGGCATGAGCGTCAGCGACTGTTCGCAAAAGGCGATCGCCAACCTCGGCATGGACGAGGTGCGGTTCACCGCCCCGGTGCTTGCCGGCGACACCCTCTACGCAGAGAGCGAGGTGCTGGCCAAACGCGTCTCCAAAAGCCGCCCCGGACAGGGGATCGTCACCATTCGCACCCTGGGCAAGAACCAGCGCGGCGAGACCGTGTGTTCGTTCAAGCGCGACATGCTGATCCCCGCCAGGGGGCAGGCGGTGGAAGACAAGCTGGGGACGTATTGAATGGAGGCCGCCCCTTCCGAGGCTGACGAACGGGCCCTGCTCGATTCGATCGATCGCTGGCTGGAGCGCAAGGTCGCGCCCGTGGCGGCCCGCTACGAGCAGGCGGACGAGTATCCGCACGAGCTGGTGGCCGACATGTGCGAGATGGGCCTCTACGGCGCTTTGATAGAGCCCGAATGGGGCGGCCTCGGCCTTTCGGCGCTCACCTATTCCCGGATCGTGGCCCGCATCAGCGAAGAGTGGATGAGCCTCACCGGCTTTTTCAATTCCCATCTGATGATGGCGCTGATTGTGCAGAAGTTCGGCACGGAGGCGCAGAAGGCCCACTGGCTGCCGAAATTCGCCACCGGCGAGCTGCGTGGCGGCCTTGGCCTCACCGAAGCCGACGCGGGCACCGACCTGCAGGGCATCCGCACGCTCGCCCGGCGCGAGGGCGACGACTACGTCGTTGACGGCGCCAAGCTGTGGATCACCAACGCCATCGAGGGCGATGTCCTGGCGCTGCTGGTCAAGACCGATCCGGCGGCCCAGCCGCGCCACCGCGGCATGACCATGCTGATCACGCCCACGCGCGATCCGGAAACCAAGCAGGATCTGCCGGGCGTCCAGCGCGGGCGCAAGCTGCCCAAGCTTGGCTACCGCGGCATCGACACCGGCGAGATCGGCTTTTCCGGCTATCGCTGCGATGCGCGTCTGTCGCTGGTCGGCGGTGAGGAGGGCAAGGGCTTTCTCATGGCCACCGGCGGGCTGGAGATCGGCCGCATCAACGTCGCCGCACGCGGCGTCGGCATCGCCCGCCGGGCGCTGAAGGAGGCGGTGGCCTATGCCCAGACCCGCAAGACCATGGGCAAGCCGATCGCCGAACACCAGGCGATCCAGCTCAAGCTCGGCGAGATGGCCTCCAAGACCCGCGCCTCGGAGCTGCTGGTCGACGATGCCGCCAGGGCTTACGACGCCGGCGGCCGGGTCGATCTCGAGGCGGGCATGGCCAAGTGGTTCGCCACCGAGACCGCCGCCGAGGTCGCCGGCGAGGCCATGCGCATCTTCGGCGCCAACGGCTATTCCAAGGAGTATCCGATCGAGCGGCTATACCGCGACGCGCCGTTGCTGATCATCGGCGAGGGCACCAACGAGATGCAGCGGATCATCATCGCTCGGCGGCTGATCGCGCGCAATCCGGTGTGACCGGGGGAGCCGGGAACAGACTCAGCGGCCCCTGGCGGCCCTGGCGCTCAGCTGCTCGCCGAGAAACACCGCGCCTAGCGCGATGGCCAGCGAGATGGCGCACAGCGCCAGGGCCCGGGGCTCAGCCCCGGGGCTCTGGGTCGCTTCATAGATGGCGCTGGGCAAGGTCAGGGTCTCGCCAGGGATGGCGGCGACGAAGGTGATGGTGGCCCCGAATTCGCCCAGGGCTCTGGCAAAGCCGAGCACCGCTCCGGCGATGAGGCCAGGACCGGCGAGCGGCAGGGTGATGCGCATCAGGCGGGCCAGCGGCGAGGCCCCCAGGGTGCGCGCGGCGTCCTCCACCGCCGGGTCGATGGCTTCGATCGACAGGCGGATCGGGCGCACCATCAGCGGAAAGGCCATCACCGCGCCGGCCAGCGCCGCGCCGGTCCAGTGGAAGGCGAGGCGCACGCCCATCGCCTCCAGCACCCGGCCGATCGGGCCCTCACGGCCGAGGAGCGCCAGCAGGATGAAGCCGGTGGCTACCGGCGGCAGCACCAGGGGCAGGTGGGTCAAGGCGTCCAGAAACGCCCGGCCGAAAAAGCGCCCGCGAGCCAGGGCATGGGCGACGGCGAAGGCGATCGGCATGGCGCACACCGTGGCGGTGGCCGCCACGCGGAGCGAAAGGGCGACCGCGCCGAGGTCCTCCGGGGCCAGAAGGCTCACGCCGGCGCCGCCCGCAGGGTTTCGGCGGTGATCCCAAGCGCCGCCAGCGCTTGAGCCAGGGAAGGCGGCGCCGCGATGACGGCCACCAGCGCGCCGGACTCGACCTTGACGGCGACGGCGCTCGCGTCGGCTTCCACCGCGCGCTCAGCATCGCGCCGCGCGTGCCTGGTGATCAGGCCATCCATGCTGGCTGGCCCGACCACCACGTCGGCGAAGTTGAGCGCGCGTTGCGCGCGCAGGGAGATGAGATCGTGGGCGCTGGGCGCCTCGATCAGCCACACCTTGCCACTGGCGGTGAAACCGGCGGCGATCATGGCCTCCAGCCGCGCCGCGATATCCTCCTCAGGTCCGGCCAGGACCGCCCGCATGAACGCTCGCCGCTGGACCAGATCGGGGAAGGCGGCGGTGATCTGGGCGCGCTTGTCGCCAAGCACACTGGCGATCGCGCCCGTGCTTTTTGGCACCCTGGCTTCGACCTCGGCGCGCAGGAGCTGGGCCAGCAGCGGCGCCGCGCCGCTGGTGCCGATCGCCGCCACCACCTGGCCGCGGTCGATGATCGCCGGGGTGTGGAAATCGGAAAGGGCTGGCCGATCGAAGACGTTGACCAGGGCCCCAGCCGCCCTGGCCGCCCCGGCCGCCCGCTCGGCGAGCGCGGCATCGCCGATGGCGACGAAGGCCAGCCGCGCGCCCA
>DASYGN010000037.1:0-31073 GCA_035999625.1 Caulobacteraceae bacterium
CGGGACAACGGCTCCGCTTCCTGATCTGATTGGATGCGCTGGCTGGCAAAAGGTTCCGGCGCGTACAAAGTTTCCACGGCCCCGCCGCTCGATGGAGCGCGCAGCGCCTGGCCAGGCGGTGGAAAGGTTGACAATTTGCAATATCAAAGTAGGGTCCGGGAAGACGCGGAGCGGCTGTCCGGGACCTAGAAAGGGCGCCGCCGAGTCACCGTATCTACGGTGAATCTACGGTGAAATTTCTCGGTCGCGGGGGCGCCCGGAACCGGCGCGGCTGCGAGCCGTTGGCGAAGGGGGCGACAAGGGGCTGGAGCGCGACCGCATGAGTGTGTCTGAAAGAGCCCCCCGGCAGGCCGGAACAGCGGACGAATCTGCGCTCGACCTTCTGGCCATCGACACCATCCGCACCCTGGCCATCGATGCGGTGGAGAAGGCCGACAGCGGCCACGCCGGCGCGCCCATGGCCATGGCCCCGGTGGGCTACACCTTGTGGAAGCGGTTCCTGCGCTACGATCCGGACGATCCGGCCTGGCCGGGGCGCGACCGCTTCGTGCTTTCGGCCGGCCACGGCTGCCTGCTGCTCTACGCCTTGCTGCACCTGGCCGGGGTCAAGCGCCTGGACAAGGCCGGCAAGCTCACCGACCAGCCGGCTGTCAGCCTGGACGACATCAAGAGCTTCCGCCAACTGGGCAGCGTCTGTCCGGGCCATCCCGAACATGGCCACACCACCGGGGTGGAGACCACCACCGGCCCCCTGGGCCAGGGAGCCGGCAACAGCGTCGGCATGGCCATCGCCGGGCGCTGGCTGGGCGCGCGCTACAACCGCCCGGGGGCCGATCTCTTCGACTACAATGTCTACGCCCTGTGCAGTGACGGCGACATGATGGAGGGCGTGGCCAGCGAGGCGGCCTCGATCGCCGGCCATCTCAAGCTCGCCAACCTGTGCTGGATCTGGGACGACAACACGGTGACCATCGAGGGCCACACGTCCCTGGCCTTCGACGAGAACGTCGCCGCCCGCTTTCGCGCCTATGGCTGGGCGACGCTCAAGGTCGAGGACGCCAACGACTGCGAGGCCCTGGCGGCCGCGTTCGAGACCTTCCTCGCCACCAGCGACCAGCCGACCTTCATCCAGGTCAAGAGCATCATCGGCTATGGTTCGCCGCACAAGCAGGGCACCTCCAAGATCCATTCCGATGCCCTGGGGGAGGAGGAGGTCAAGCTGACCAAAGAGGCCTACGGCTGGCCGCCGGAGGCCCAGTTCCTGGTGCCGGACGAGATCAGGAACCGGCTGGGCGCGGCCATGCGCGCCCGCGTGCAGCCGATCGCCAAGCGTTGGCGCGCCGCCCGCGGCGACTATGCCCGGGCGCACGGCGATCTGGCCAAGGAGCTGGAGACCATGGCCGCGGGCAAGCTGCCCGATGGCTGGGACGCCGAACCGCCGAGCTTCGAGCCGGACGAGAAGGGCATCGCCACCCGCGAGGCCTCCGGCAAGGCGCTGAACGCGATCGCCGGGAAGGTCCCGTGGCTGATCGGCGGGGCCGCCGATCTGGCGCCCTCGACCAAGACGCTGATCGCCGGTGCGGACGACCTCGAGCCGGGCGACCCGGGCGGGCGGAACATGCACTTTGGGGTGCGCGAGCACGCCATGGGGGCCATCGCCAGCGGCATGGCCCTGTGCGGCCTTCGTCCCTACACCGCCAGCTTCCTGATCTTTTCCGACTACATGCGCCCGCCGATGCGCCTGGCGGCGCTGATGAAGCTGCCGGTGGCCTACGTTTTCACCCACGACTCTATTGGCCTTGGCCAGGACGGCCCCACTCACCAGCCGATCGAGCAGCTGGCCGCCCTGCGCGCCATCCCCGGCATGCAGGTGATCCGCCCGGCCGACGCCAACGAGACCCGCGTGGCGTGGGAAGCAGTGATCAAGCGCACCGAGGGGCCGACTTGCCTGGTGCTTTCGCGCCAGGCGGTCCCGACCCTCGATCGCCAGCCCGGTCGCTTTGCGCCGGCCAAGGGCCTGCTCAACGGCGGCTATATCCTCGCCGGCGAGGAGACGCCGGATGTGATCCTGATCGCCAGCGGGGCCGAGGTCCACCTGATCGTCCAGGCCTATGAGAAGCTCAAGACCGAGGGCGTGAAGGTGCGCGCCGTCTCCCTGCCAAGCTTCGAGGTGTTCGAGGCCCAGGACTTGGCGTATCGGAACGAAGTCCTGCCGCCGGAGGTGACCGCCCGGGTGACCGTCGAGGCCGCCGCGCCGCTGGGCTGGGACCGTTACGCTGGTCCCACGGGAGAGATCATCGCCATGCGCAGCTTCGGGGCCTCGGCGCCCGCCAAGGACTTGATGAAACACTTCGGCTTCACCGTGGAGGCGGTCATCGCCGCCGCCTGGCGCCAGTTGGGGAGCGAGCGGCAATGACCAATCCGGTGCGTGGGCTGGGCGCGGCCGGCCAGTCGGTGTGGCTCGACTATCTGCACCGCAAGATCATCGAGGACGGTGAACTCAAGCGCCTGATCGCCGAGGACGGCGTCGCCGGCCTGACCTCCAATCCGACCATCTTCGAGCAGGCCATCGGCGGGGGCGACGCCTACGACGCCGCTTTGGCCGACATCCTCGAGCATGGCGATCACGAGATCATGGCCCTCTACGAGAAGCTGGCCATCGCCGACATCCAGGGGGCCGCCGCTCAGTTCCGCCCGCTCTACGACGCCACCGGCGGCCGGGACGGCTATGTCAGCCTCGAGGTCTCGCCCTATCTGGCCATGGATACCGAGGCCACCATCGCCGAGGCGAGGCGCCTGTGGCGCGCCGTCGGTCGGCCCAACCTGATGATCAAGGTGCCCGGCGCCGCCCCCGGCGTTCCGGCCATCCGCGCCCTGATCGGCGAGGGGATCAACGTCAACGTCACCCTGCTGTTCGCCATCGACGCCTATCTGGCGGTGGCCGAAGCCCATCTTTCCGGCCTGGAGGCCTACAAGTCCGCCGGCGGCGACATATCCCGGGTGCATGGCGTCGCCAGCTTCTTCGTCAGCCGCATCGACGGCCTGATCGACAAGAAGATCGACGCCCGCGCCGACGGACCGGATGGCCCCGCCCTCAAGGCCCTGCGCGGCAAGGTGGCGATCGCCAACGCCAAGGTAGCCTATCAGCATTACTTGGAGATGATTCAGACCCCGCGCTGGCAGGCGCTGGCGGCCGCCGGCGCCTATCCCCAGCGCCTGTTGTGGGCCTCCACCGGGACCAAGGACGCGGCCTATTCCGACATCCTCTATGTGCAGAACCTGATCGGTCCCGAAACCGTCGACACCATGCCGCCAAAGACCCTGGCGGCGTTCCGCGACCACGGCGAGGTCAGGGCCACCTTGACCGAGGAGGTCGAGGGCGCGCGCCAGGTGCTGCGCGACACCGACCAGTTCGGCCTCGATCTTGCCGGTGTCACCGCCGAACTGGTCGAGGACGGGGTGGCCAAGTTCGCCGAGGCGTTCGACCAGCTGCTCAAGGCGGTGGCCGACAAGCGCGCCAAGATCCTCGGCTCGCGTCTCAACAGCCAGTCCCTGGTGCTGCCGGCGACGCTCAGGAAGGATCTCGACGACGCCATCGCCAGGGCGGCCCGCGAGGGCTGGAGCCGGCGGCTGTGGGCCAAGGACGCCAGCCTGTGGACGGGCAAGGACGAAGCCCACTGGCTGGGCTGGCTGGCGGCGGCGAGCGGCGCGGCGGTCAACATTGCCGAACTGGAGGCGCTGGCAGCGCGGGTGAGCGCGGTCAACTATGGCCACGCCCTGCTCCTGGGCATGGGCGGCTCCAGCCTCGGTCCCGAGGTGCTGGCCAAGGTCTTCGGCCCGGCGAGCGGGCATCCGGCGCTGCTGGTGCTCGATTCCACCGATCCGGATCAGATCGCCCGCGTCGAAAGCCAGATCGATCCCGCCAACACCCTCTACATCGTGTCCAGCAAATCCGGCTCGACCCTGGAGCCGGACATTCTCCATCGGCATTTCTTCGCCCTGGCCGAGACGGCGCTGGGCGAGGGCGCGGCCGGCGGCCGGTTCATCGCCATCACCGATCCGGGCTCGAACCTGGAGACCACCGCCAGGGACGACGGCTTCGCCCAGGTGCTGCACGGCGATCCGGCCATCGGCGGCCGCTATTCGGTGATGTCCAACTTCGGCATGGCCGCCGCCGCGGTGCTCGGCCTTGACGTCCGTGCACTGATCAATGAGGCGATGGTCATGGCCAGGGCTTGCGGGGCGAGCGCGCCGGCCTCGGCCAATCCGGGCGTCGAGCTCGGTTTGGCGCTGGGTCTGGCGGCCCGGGCCGGCCGCGACAAGGTGACCTTCATCGCCGCCTATGAGATCGCTCCGCTGGGCGCGTGGCTGGAGCAGCTTCTGGCCGAATCCACCGGCAAGCACGGCAAGGGCCTGATCCCGGTGGACGCCGAGCCAGTGGGCGCGGCCGGCGCTTACGGTCACGACCGGGTGTTCGTGTTCCTCCACCTGGCCGGCGGGGACGATCCGGAAACCGGACCCCTGGCCAGCGAACTGGCCGCGGCCGGCCATCCGGTGGTCCACATCAAGCTGGCGACCATCGAGGCCCTGGTCCAGGAATTCGTCCGCTGGGAGATCGCCGTCGCCGTCGCCGGGGCGGTGATCGGCATCGATCCGTTCGATCAGCCGGACGTGGAGGCCAGCAAGGTCAAAGCGCGCGAGCTTACCGACGCCTTCGAAAAGACCGGTCAGGCGCCCAGCCAGGAGCCGTTCTACAAGACCGACGGCGTGGCCCTCTACGCCGATCCGGCCAATGCCGACGCGCTCAAGCGCGAGGTCCGGGATCCCAGCCTGGAAGGCTATCTCGCCGCCCACTTCGCCCGCGCCGGGGAGGGCGATTACGTCGGCCTGCTGGCCTGGCTCGACCGCGACGAGGCCCACACCTCGGCCCTGCAGGATATACGCGGCCACCTGCGCGATCGGCTCGGAAAGGCGACCGTGCTGGGTTTCGGGCCCCGGTTCCTGCATTCCACCGGCCAGGCCTACAAGGGCGGCCCCAACAGCGGCGTCTTCCTGGAGGTCACCGCCAGGCCGGCCAGGGACGTGCCGATCCCCGGCCGCAAGATCAGTTTCGGCCAGGTGGAGGCGGCGCAGGCGATCGGCGACATGGCGGTGCTGAACGAGCGCGGCCGGCGGGTGCTGCGCATCGATCTCGGCGAGGACAGCCGCGCCGGCCTCACCCGGTTGGGCGAAACCGTGCGCCGCGCCGTACCCTGAAAGGATAATCGCATGCAACTTGGCGTGGTCGGGCTCGGCCGCATGGGAGCCAACATCGCCCGTCGGCTGATGCGCGATGGCCACCAGTGCGTGGTCTGGGATCGCGACGCCGCCGCCGGCGAGACGCTGGCCGGCGAGGGTGCGAGCCCGGCCAAGGACCTGGCTGGCGTTGTCGCCGCTCTGGAAAAGCCGCGCGCGGTCTGGGTGATGCTGCCGGCCGGCGATCCCACTGACAGCACGATCATGCAGCTCGGCGATCTGCTGGAGCGCGGCGATGTGGTGCTCGACGGCGGCAACAGCTTCTATCGCGACGACATCCGCCGGGCCAAGGCGCTGAAGGCCAAGGGCGTCGACTATGTCGACGTCGGCACCTCCGGCGGCGTCTGGGGTCTGGAGCGCGGCTACTGCCTGATGATCGGCGGCGATGACCAGGCGGTGAAGCGTCTTGATCCGATCTTCGCCAGCCTGGCCCCGGGGCTGGGCGACATCGACCGCACCCGGCGCCCGGCCGGGGCCGATCCCAGGCCCGAGCAGGGCTACGCCCACATGGGCCCGGTGGGCGCCGGCCACTTCGTCAAGATGGTCCACAACGGCATCGAGTACGGCCTGATGCAGGCCTACGCCGAGGGCCTCGACATCCTCAAGGCGCGGGAAGGGGAGGGCGTCGCCGCCGACGAGCGCTACGACCTCGACCTGGCCAGCATCGCCGAGGTCTGGCGGCGCGGCAGCGTCATCGCCTCCTGGCTTCTCGATCTCGCCGCCCAGGCCCTGGCCGACGATGCGAGCCTGAGCGACTACGAGGGCGTGGTCGCCGACAGCGGCGAGGGTCGCTGGACCGTGGAGGCGGCGGTGGACACCTCGGTGCCGGCCGATGTGCTGACCGCCGCCCTCTACGCCCGTTTCCGCTCGCGCCAGATCCACACGTTTGGCGAGAAGCTGCTTTCGGCCATGCGCCACGGCTTCGGCGGCCACATCGAAGAGCACGCCTGATGGCGGCCGCCGCGCCCGATTGCACCCTGGTGATCTTTGGCGCCCGAGGCGATCTCGCCAAGCGCCTGCTGGTTCCGGCCCTCTACAACCTCGAGACCGCCCATCGCCTGCCCAAGGCCTTCCACATCGTCGGCGTCGATCACGGCGACTGCGACGATGAGCGCCTGCGCAAGGACTTGGGCGCCTTCCTGCGCGAGCTCGCCAGCGACAAGAACAGCGAGTTCGGCGCCGCCAAGATCGACGCCCGCGCCTGGTCGGCCCTGGCCAAGACCATGCGCTACCAGAAGGGGGATTTCGAGGATGCCGCCACCTACGCGGCCCTGGCCAAGACGCTCGGCGATCGGAGCGCCATCTTCTATCTCGCCGCCGCGCCACGGTTCTTCGGTCCGATCGTCGACCAGCTGGGCAAGGCTGGCCTCACCCATGAGGGCAAGGGCGTCTTCCGACGGGTGGTGATCGAAAAGCCGTTCGGCGACGACCTCGCCAGCGCCAAGGCGCTCAACACGCGCATCCTCAAGGTGCTGGGCGAGCCGCAGATCTTCCGCATCGACCACTTCCTCGGCAAGGAGACGGTGCGCAACATCATGGCGGTGCGCTTCGCCAACGGGGTCTTCGAACCGTTGTGGAACCGGCTGCATGTCGACTGGGTGGAGATCACCGCCGCCGAGACGGTGGGGGTGGAGAAACGCGGCGGCTATTACGACCACGCCGGGGCGCTGCGCGACATGACCCCCAATCACCTCTTCCAGGTGCTGGCGATGATGGCCATGGAGCCGCCCAACTCCTTCGATCCCGAGGCGGTGCGAGCCGAGAAGGGTCGCCTGATCGAGGCTATCGCCATCAAGACCCGGGAACAGGCGCTGCGCGATTCCGTACGCGGACAATATACCGCCGGCACGGTCGGGCGCCGCAAGATGGTCGCCTACCGCGACTCCAGGAACGTCGATCCGAAGAGCAACACCGAGACCTACGTCGCGCTGAAGCTCAATATCGACAACTGGCGTTGGGCCGGGACCCCGTTCTATCTGCGCACCGGCAAGGCGCTGAAGGCGCGCCAGACTCAGGCGGTGATCCGCTTCAAGCGCGCGCCCCACACCCTGTTTCAGGCGCTCGAGCCCGCCCAGCGGCCGGGCGCCAATTCCCTGGTCGTGCGCATCCAGCCCAACGAGGGGCTGAGTCTTCTCTTCGACGTCAAGAAGCCGGGTCCGGAGGAGTTGAACCTGGCCGAGGTGGGGATGGATTTCCGCTACGCCGAGACCTTCGGCGCCGCGCCGGCCACCGGCTACGAGACCCTGCTCTACGACTGCATGACCGGCGATCAGACGCTGTTCAAGCGCGGCCAGGATATCGAGTTCGCCTGGGCGGCGGTGATGCCTTTCCTCGAGGCGTGGAAGGGGGCCGGCGAGCCGTGTTTCTACAAGGCCGGGAGCGAGGGGCCCGCGGAGGCCGAGCGGCTGATGATCCGCTCGGGCCGGGCCTGGCGGCCGCTGCCGTCGTGAGCGCGGTCGTCGTTCTGGTCATGGGGGTCTCGGGAGTGGGCAAGTCGACGATCGCCAAGGCGCTCGCCGAGCGCCTCGGCTGGACCTTCCAGGAGGGCGATGGCTTCCACTCACCGGCCAACGTCGCCAAGATGAAGAGCGGGCGGCCGCTCGACGACGCCGACCGGGCGCCGTGGCTGGCGGCGATCGCCGCCTGGATCGACCGGGAGGCCGCCAAGGGGGCGCATGCGGTTCTCGCCTGCTCGGCGCTGAAGAAGGCCTATCGGCAGGTGCTCATGGAGGGCAGGCCGTTCGTCCGCCTGGTCTATCTGGAAGGCGCGCGCGCGCTGATCGCCGAGCGGCTGGCGAACCGCAAGGGCCATTATTTTCCCCCCGAACTGCTCGATTCCCAGTTCGCCGCGCTGGAGCCGCCGGGCCGCGACGAGCGCCCGATCGTGGTCGATGTCGGCCTGCCGGTGGAGACCCAGGTTGGCCTGATCGCCGCCGCGCTGGGGGTTTAGATGCCCGCGTACCACTCGTAGCCGCGGTCTTCCCAGAAGCCGCCCTTGCCGCGACCGATGCCGGCCAGGCTCGAAACCGCCTCGATCCGCATCACGAACTTGGCCTGCTTGTAGCCGAGCTGGCGCTCGACCCGCAGGCGCAGCGGCGCGCCGTGGCCCACCGAAAGGGGGGCGCCGTTCATGGCGTAGGCCAGCAGGGTCTGCGGGTGGAAGGCGTCCACCAGGTCGATGCTCTCGTAGTAGAGGCCCGAGGCGTCACGCGAGCCGGCGAGGTTGTCGGCGCAGTGGAAGACGATGTAGCGCGCGCCCGGCGCCACGCCGACCAAGCCGAGCAGATGCGCCAGCTGCACGCCGGTCCAGCCGCCGATGGCGCTCCAGCCCTCGACGCAGTCGTGGCGGGTGATCTGGGTGCGGGCGGGCATGGCTTTCAGCTGCGTCAGGCTGAAGACGTCTGGCCGCAGCACCAGGCCGCTCACCGCCAGCCGCCAGGTGGCGAAGCCGTCGGCGAGGAGGGCGTGATAGGCCTCGGTCCCTGGATCGACACTGCCGTTGACCTTGAACACCGGCGAAATCTCGGCCGCCGTGAATTGCTTGGCCAGGGGCTGGCCCGACAGCAGCAGGCGCTGGGCGCCCAAGCTGAGGTCCTGGCCGTGGCCGATCAGCCGCTGCACCGCCGGGGCGTTGGTCAGCCGATCGCAGCCGGAGACAAGCAGGCCGCCGGCGCCGACGCCGATCAGGCCGCGGCGGGTGAGGAGCCCCATCAATGCTCTCCGCTCGGAAGCGCGTAGCGGCCGGTGATCATCGAGCGCAGCTCGTTGACCACCCCGGCCAGGACCACCTCGACGAGGTGGACGATGACGAACAGGACGATGAGGTTGGCGGTGATGAAATGGATCGCCCTGGCCGATTGGCGGCCGCCGAAGACGCCCGGCAGCCACGGCGCGAAGGCGTCGAAACCCGGCGACATGGAAAGGCCGGTGATGACCATCAGCGGCAGCAGGACCCCGATCACCGCCACGTAGGCGAGCTTCTGCAGCACATTATAGCGCCTGGCCGCCTCGCCGACCGGGTGCCTGAGGCGGACGTGATCGAGAATGCTGCGCCAGAGGTTGCCGGGCGCCAGGTCGGCGCGCGTGGGGACGATGTCGCGGCGCAGGTGACCGTTGATCAGGCCGATCAGCCAGTAGGCGGCGCCATTGATCACGAACAGCCAGGCCAGGAAGAAGTGCCAGCGGCGGGCGGTGGCGAGGTCGCGGTAGTGGGGCAGCGTGGCCCACTTGGGGAAGC
Source organism: Caulobacteraceae bacterium (assembly GCA_035999625.1). GTDB lineage: Bacteria > Pseudomonadota > Alphaproteobacteria > Caulobacterales > Caulobacteraceae > Acaudatibacter. The sequence goes on from DASYGN010000037.1 coordinate 9,533, forward strand.
CGTGCGCCAGCCACAGCCAGGCATGGTCGTGGTCGGCGCCAAACTGGCCCCAGTAGAGCCGGGGATGGGCGTTGAAGATGTTGAGCCCGCTCATCAGGAGCAGGCTGATGACCAGGACGTTGATCCAGTGGGTCAGGCGCACGGCCAGGCCATGGCGATAGATTACCTGGCGTTCGGCGGGTGCGCGATCCGCGGTCAGCGTCACCATCAGCGAATCGAACCCCCCGTCAATCCCTGGCCGCCGCCAGGATAGGGCCACCGCGCCCCTGTTGCACCAGAACCGCGGTCTTCCACGCGGGATCGGCTGGCGGCGCATAGGCGATGCTCGCGCCAGCGCCGTTCCATCGACCCAGCCGGCGAAGCTCGCGGACCACGTCGCGGTGCGGCAAGGTGCGGCCAGCGTTCTCGCCACGGCCGATCGGTACTTGGAGGATCCGCGGGTCATATCTGACCAGCCAGATTTCGGCCCCGCCGCGGGGCGCGACGCCGCGGCCGATCACCGCCTTGCCCGAGGAGACCCGCAACGCCGGCCCGCCATCGCCGCGGTCGCCGGCCCGCACCAGGGCCGACATTTCCAGCGGATTGGCGCCGACGCCATCCCGACTACCGTTGACCACCACCTGGGGGGTGAAGACATCGGCGTGGCCCAGGGCGTGGGCGTAATCCCACTGGCGGGCGGTGAAAATGGGCTGGGCGAAGGTGTCTTTCCAGCCGAGTTGATCCCAATAGGTGACGCTGAACGAGAGGGCGAGAATATCTGGGCGGCTGGCGATCCCCGTCAGGTTGGCGTTGGCGGGCGGGCAGGACGAGCAGCCTTGACTCTGAAACAGCTCGACCACGGTCGGGTGGGCGGCGTCGGCGGCCATCGCCCCGGAGGTCGTGCCCAGCGCAGCGATGACGAGGAGCGGTTTGATGAGTCGGATCATGGACACCATTTCGACCTGCCGGGTCGGGCGGTTACAGGCCCGATCACAGATGCGTTAGCGGCCCGGCTTGTCAAACCGGCGTCACTTTCGCCTGCGATGAACGGCGATCGGTCGCGGGAGCCATATCCTATTTTTGAGTGTCATAGGGGGAGGAGGAGAACATGGTGCGCGTCATCACGGTCGAACCCTTCGCTCACGGCTGGGCTGTGAAGCAACCGTCGGTCGACAATTCGCAACTGTTTGTCAGCGGAGCCAAGGCCGAGGATGCCGCCCGCAGGCTGGGCGCGCGGCTGGCCGGCGCCGGTCATCCGGCCGAGATCCAGGTCTACCTCCGCAACGGCGCGCTAGCGGGCCGGTTCGTCTGCCCGACGGCCTAGTTCCCCGCCTGGGCGTAGCCCAGGTCCTTGTTCAACTCCTCGAGAATGGCGGCGGCGGCGTCGGCGACGCCGGCCCCCGGCGGGAAGATCAGCCGCGCGCCGGCGTCCTTGAGCGCCTGGAAGTCGGCCGGTGGGATCACCCCGCCGACGACGATCATGACCTTGCCTGCCCCGAGCCTGTCGAGTTCGGCTTTGAGCTCGGGGATCAGGGTCAGATGCCCGGCGGCCAGTGAGCTGGCCCCGACCACGTGCACGCCCTTCTCCACCGCCCGGTGCGCAGTCTCGGCTGGGGTGGCGAACAGCGGCCCGACGTCGACGGCGAAACCGAGGTCATCGAAGCCGGTGGCGATCACCTTCTGGCCGCGGTCGTGACCGTCCTGGCCCATCTTGGCCACCAGGATGGTCGGTGGGCGCCCCTCGGCCTCGGCGAAGGCGGCGATCATCGAGCGCGCCCGCCTGACCGCGCCCTCCGAGCCGGCCTCGGCGGCGTAGACCCCCTTGACCACCTCGACCTTGGCCTCGTGACGGCCGAACACCTTCTCCAGGGCGAGGCTGATCTCGCCGACGGTGGCGTGGGCCCTGGCCGCCTCGACGCTGAGTTCCAGGAGGTTGCCGCCACCCCGGGCGCCGGCCTCCAGGGCGGCCAGCGCCTTGTTGACGCCCGCCGGATCGCGCTCGGCCTTGAGGCGCGCCAGGCGCTGCAACTGGCCGGCCAGCACGGCGCTGTTGTCCACCGCCAGGATGGGGATGTCGTCGACCTCGGGGCTCGGATAGGCGTTGACGCCGACGATCACCTGGCGGCCGGAATCGATCCGCCCCTGGGTCCTGGCGGCGGCCTCCTCGATGCGCCGCTTGGGCAGGCCCTGGCTGATCGCCTCGGCCATGCCGCCCAGGGACTCGACCTCGTCGATGTGTTCGAGGGCCCTGGCCGCCAGATCGTGGGTCAGGCGCTCCATGAACCAGCTGCCCCCCCAGGGGTCGATGACCCGGGTGAGGCCGCTTTCGGCCTGCAGGAACAGCTGGGTATTGCGGGCGATGCGGGCCGAGAAGTCGGTCGGCAGCGCCAGGGCCTCGTCCAGGGAGTTGGTGTGCAGGCTCTGGGTCTGGCCGGCGACCGCGGCCATGGCCTCCAGGCTGGTGCGCGCGACATTGTTGAACACGTCCTGCGCCGCCAGGGACCAGCCGCTGGTCTGGGTGTGGGCGCGCAGCGACAGCGAGCGTGGATCGGCCGGCTGGAAGTGGCGGGCCATCAGGCCGGCCCACAGCAGGCGCGCGGCGCGCTGCTTGGCGATCTCCATGTAGAAGTTCATGCCGGCGTTCCAGAAGAACGACAGGCGCGGAGCGAAGGCGTCGATGCTCATGCCCGCGGCGATCCCGGCGCGCACGTAATCCAGCCCGTCGGCCAGGGTGTAGGCCAGCTCCAGGTCGAGCGAGGCGCCCGCTTCCTGCATGTGGTAGCCGGAGATGGAGATCGAGTTGAACTTCGGCATCTCGGCGGCCGTGTAGGCGAAGATGTCGGCGATGATCCGCATCGAGGGCCCGGGCGGGTAGATGTAGGTGTTGCGGACCATGAACTCCTTGAGCACATCGTTCTGGATCGTGCCCTGAAGCCGCTGGTGGTCGACGCCCTGTTCCTCGGCGGCGACGATGTAGAGGGCGAGAATCGGCAGCACCGCCCCGTTCATGGTCATCGAGACGCTCATCTTGTCGAGCGGGATGCCGGCGAACAGGGTGCGCATGTCGAGGATCGAATCGATGGCCACCCCGGCCATGCCGACATCGCCCTTCACCCGCGGGTGGTCGGAATCGTAGCCGCGGTGGGTGGCCAGATCGAAGGCCACCGAGAGGCCCATTTGTCCGGCGGCCAGGTTGCGTCGGTAGAAGGCGTTGGAATCCTCGGCGGTGGAGAAGCCGGCGTACTGTCGCACCGTCCACGGGTTGGTCCGGTACATGGTCGGGTACGGGCCGCGCAGAAACGGCGCTATCCCGGGAAGACCGCCGATGAAATTGAGCCCGGCGACGTCCCCGGGCTCGTAGCGCGGCTGAATGGCGATGCCTTCCGCTGTCGCCAGCGGCTCTGCCGGCGCCGACGACAGCGAAGGCGTCCGGACGTCCTCGAACGGCAGGGTGGCGAAATCCGGATAGCCGTTCACGCCGCCAACGCCTCGAGGGTGATCGCCCCTAGCGGCGAGCAGCGGCTGTCGGAACCGGGGAGGCGAGGCTCCGGGGCCGCGCGCCGGGTTCGCTTGACCGCCTCGACCGGCGCCGGCCGATCGTCGGGGGCGCGATAATCGGTGACTCCAACGATCCGCATGGCTCCTTCGGCGATGCCGGCGGCGAGCTTGGCCTTGGCCTCGCCGACCTCGGCCGCGATCACCCCTTGGGCCAGCGCCGCGGCCGCCCCGCCGGCCGCCTCGATGGCGTTGAATTTGGCCCACGCCGCTCTGGCGAGGTCGCCGGACAGGCTTTCGAAGGCGCCCGATCCGGCGACCGGATCGCTCACCGCGCCAAGCTGGCCCTCGTGGCGCAGGATGAGCTGGATGTTGCGCGCCATCCGCCGCCCAAAGGCTGTCGGCGCGCCCAGCGCATCGGTGAAGGCGCCAAGGACGATGGTATCGGCGCCGCCCACCGCGCCAGCCACACCGGCCGCGGTCAGACGCACGAGATTGGTCCATGCGTCCGCCCGGGTCAGCATGCGCCGTGAGGAGCGCGCCTCGATCCGTGCCGGAAGCGAGGCGCCGCAGGCTTGGCTCATGCGCCCCCAGATCATCCGCGCCGCTCTCAGCTTGGCGATCGAGATCAGCGGATCGCCATCGATGCTCAGACCAACAACGATCCTTTCCAGTGCGTCTTGGCTGGCCAAGCCCGCCTGACCCATGGCCTTGGCGTAGGCCAGGGCGCTGGCGAGGGCGAAGGCGAGTTCGCCAGCCGGCGAGCCGCCGGCTTCGTGAACCACGCGACCGGAGGCCAGGAACAGCGAGCCGGCCGGATGAGTCGCGGCCAGCTCGACCGCAAGATCCGCGGCGGCGGCGAGGTGCGCCTCGATCGGCCCCGGGCTGGCCCCCGACCGCGCCATCGCCGAGAGGGGATCGAAATGGAAGGCCAGCGGCGCGCGCGGCGATCCCTTGGCCGCCGCGCTCAACCACCCCGCGGCCTCGAGCCCGAGGAATCCGGCATCGAGGCCGATGGCCGACACGTCCAGCGGGACATCCGCCAGCATCGCCTCCATGCTGGCGGCCGAACCGATTTCAACACCTTCGCCGGCGGTGTTGTCGATGGCGATGATGACGGTTTCCGCGCCGCCCGCGAAGGCGTCGCCGATCGCGGCCGCCCCCTTGGCGGGCTGGGGATGGCCGACATCGGCCCCGATCCGCCAGCCGCGTCCCGCCTGGAACGTCCGCGGTTTCGCCCGCGGCGCGTAGAGTGGCTGGATGGCGAGGCTATCGGGTCCTGGGGAAATGAGGCTTTCCGGCGTCTGACCCTTGAGGGTCTTTTCGACCGCGGCGCGCCAGACTTCGGCGGTGGCGGGCGCGAACCGATCGAGAAGGACGGCGACGGAATCAGTCAAGGCGCGTGGCTCGGCGGCGGCGGGGGTGGCCCCGTTGCAATCCTTCCGGGGGGTCAGGTCAAGGGGCCGGATTTGCCATCGGCGGCGCGAGAGGCGTATGCCGGGCTAATTCCGATCCTTCCGGTCGAGATTGCATGCTTTCTCAGCGCGGGCGCTATGCCCTCAAGGCTCTGTTGAACCTGGCCGGCGCCCGGGCGATCCCCAAGGATGTCGGGGCGATCGCCGGCGAGGAGAACATTCCGCGCAAATTCCTCGAGGCGATCATGTCCGATCTGCGGCGGGCGGGATTGGTGGAAAGCCGACGCGGCAAGCATGGCGGATACCGCTTGGCCAGGCCCGCCGAGGCGATCACCTTCGGCGAGGTGATGCGGGTCACCAACGGGCCTTTGGCCCTCCTTCCCTGCGCCAGCCGCGCCTTCTACCGGCGATGCGACGACTGCCCCGACGAGACCGCTTGCATCCTGCGCCGGATCATGGGCGCGGTGCGCGAGGAGGTGTCCGACATTCTCGATCGGACGACGCTGGCCGCCGCCCTGGCCTCGCCGAGCGTGCGCGAACTGACAGAGGAGACTCATTGATGCGCCTGAAGACGCCGCGAATTCCGCCGCTCGATCTGGAGCATCTCGACGAAGAGCAAAAGGCGGCCCTGGCCCCACTCATGGCCGAGCGGGCGCCGCTCAACATCTTCCGCACCCTGGCCCATGCGCCCAAGGCCCTGCCCAGGTTTCTCGAATGGGGTGGCTATGTGCTTTCGCGGCGCAACAGTCTGCCGGCGCGCGAGCGCGAGATCGTCATCCTGCGCATCGGCTATCTGTGCCGCAGCGGCTATGAGTTCACCCAGCACACCCGCATCGGCCTGCAAGCCGGCCTGACCGAGGACGAGATCACCAAGATCAAGCAGGGGGCCGACGCCTCCGGCTGGAGCGCCGCCGACAAGGCCCTCATCCGGGCCTGCGACGAGTTGCACGCTGATCAGTTCGTCAGCGACGCCGGATGGGCGGACCTGACCGCCCACTTCGATCAGAAGCAATGCATGGACGTGGTGTTCACCGCCGGCCAGTACACCCAGGTGTCGATGATGCTGAACACCTTTGGAGTGCAACTCGACGAGGGGCTGACCCTGGATACGGACTTGAGGCGCTAGCGTGGCCGGACGCCTGGAGGGCAAGCGGGCGATCATCGTCGGGGCCGGCCAGACGCCCGGCGAGACCCTGGGCAACGGCCACGCCACTGCGCTGCTCTTCGCCCGCGAGGGCGCGCGCGTGGCCTGCGTCGACCGGCTCGAGGAGAGGGCGCGGGCGACGGCGGCGGAAATCACGGCGGCCGGTGGCGAGGCCCTGGTCATCGCCGCCGATATCGCCGAGGCGGACTGCGCCGGGCGCCTGATCGAGGCCGGAGTCGCTGGCTTGGGCGGCCTCGATATCCTGATCAACAACGTCGGCATCGGCGGCGGCGATGCGCCGGCGCATCTGATCGAGGCCAAGGCCTGGGAGCGCATCCTGTCGGTCAATCTCGGCGGCATGCTGTGGACGATCAGGGCGGCGCTGCCTCTCATGCGGGCGCAGAAGAGTGGGGCGATCGTCAACGTCTCGTCGCTGGCCGGGATCGCCGGCGGCTTCCAGGTCGCCTATGAAGTGTCCAAGGCCGGGGTCAACCGGCTGACCACCAGCGTCGCCCAGTCAAACGCGCGACATGGGGTGCGCTGCAACGCCGTCGCCCCCGGCCTGATGGATACGCCGATGGCGGTCTCGGGCATCGCCAAGGCGAGCGGCCGCTCGACCGCGGAGGTCAGGGCCGAGCGCGACGCCAGGGTTCCCTTGGGCGGCAAAATGGGGACCGCCTGGGATACCGCGGCCGCGGTGCTGTTCCTGGCCTCCGACGAGGCGCGCTTCATCACCGGCGTGGTGCTGCCGGTGGATGGCGGCATGGGCGTGAGGATCGGCTAGAGGTTGAGGGCGTATCCGGCCGAGCGCACGGTGCGGATCGGATCCTCGCCCTCGCCGCCCAGCGCCCGGCGCAGACGTCCGATATGCACATCGACGGTGCGGGTTTCGACATAGACGTCCGAGCCCCACACCGCGTCCAAAAGCTGCTCGCGCGAGAACACCCGCCCAGGGAAGCGCATGAAGTGATCCAGCAGGCGAAACTCGGTCGGTCCGAGATGGACCTCCTGCGATCCCCGCCTGACCCGATGGGCGGTGCGGTCGATGGTGATGTCGCCGCGGCGGACGTGATCCTCGGCCAGCCCCGGCCGGATGCGCCGCAGCACCGCGCGGATGCGCGCTGTTAGCTCGTTCATCGAAAACGGCTTGACCACATAGTCGTCCGCCCCGGTGTCCAAGCCGCGAATGCGGTCGGTTTCTTCCGCCCGCGCGGTAAGCATCAGGATCGGCAGATTGCGAGTTTCGGCGCGCTGGCGCAGGCGGCGACAGATCTCGATCCCCGACAGCGTCGGCAGCATCCAATCCAGGACGACCAGGTCCGGCTGGCGCTCGTTGATGCGGATCAGCGCCTCCTCGCCATCGGCGCAGACCTCGATGGCAAACCCTTCCTTTTCCAGATTGTAGCGCAGCAGGGTGGCGAGCGCGTCCTCGTCCTCGATCACCAGGATCGACGGCGCCAGCTGACGTCTGGGCTCGCCGCTCATGCGGCCCCGGCATGGAATTTTGGCCGTTCCTCGGTCAGGGCGATCCCGGTGATCTCGAAGTGCAGGGTCTCGGCGATGTTGGTCGCGTGGTCGCCGATCCGCTCGAGGTTCTTGGCCACAAACAACAGGTGGGCGCACGCCGTGATCGTGCGCGGGTCGGCCATCATGTAGGTCAGGAGTTCGCGGAAGATGGCGTCGTAGTGCTCGTCGATCTCATGATCCTCGCGCCACACGGCCACCGCGCGTTCGACCTCGCGCGAGGCCAGCGCATCGAGCACCTCCTTGAGCCGCTGCGACACCAGTTCGCCCATGCGCTCGATGGATCGGGTGAGCGGGGTAGGTGACTCCAGCTCGGCGATCACCAGGGCCCGCTTGGCGATGTTCTTGGCCAGGTCGCCGCAACGCTCCAGATCGCCGCTGATCTTGATCGCCGAAACCGTCAGCCGCAGGTCGTCCGCCACCGGCTGGCGCAGGGCGATCAGGCGGATGGCCTTCTGTTGCAGGTCGGCTTCGAGGCCATCCAAAGTGAGGTCGCGTTCGATCACCGCCTGGGCCAGCGCCAAATCCCGCTCGGAGATGCAGCGGATGGCGTCAGCCACCTCGGATTCCGCCACGCCGCCCATGCGCGCCAGATCGGCGGTAATCGCCTCCAACTCGGCGTCGTAGGCCCGGACGGTGTGGTGTTCCATTGCTTGCTCCGCCGCCCCTCTGGATCAGCCGAATCGGCCGGTGATGTAGTCCGACGCGCGCGCCGTGACCGGGTTGGTGAACACCCTGGCCGTCTCGGCGAACTCCACTAGCTCGCCCAGGTACATGAACGCGGTATGGTCGCTGAGCCGGGCGGCCTGGCCCAGATTGTGGGTGACGATGACGATCGTGTAGTCGGCCTTGAGCTGGGTGATGGTCTCTTCCAGCTTGGCGCTGGAGATCGGATCCAGGGCCGAGGTCGGCTCGTCGAGAAGCAACACCTCGGGCCGCACGGCGATGCAGCGGGCCACGCACAGGCGCTGCTGCTGGCCGCCGGACAGGCTGAGGCCGGAGGCGTGCAGCTTGTCCTTGACCTCGTCCCAGAGGGCGGCGCGGTGCAGCGCCTCTTCGATCCGATCGTGCATTTCATGGCGTGAAAGCGCCTCGTAGAGGCGCACGCCGAAAGCGACGTTGTCGTAAATCGACATCGGAAACGGCGTCGGCTTCTGGAACACCATGCCGATGCGCGCGCGGAGCAGCGACAGGTTCACCCTGGGCCCAAGAATATCCTCGCCGTCGAACATGATCTTTCCGCTGGCCCGCTGGCCGGGATAGAGGGCGTACATCCGGTTCAAGGCGCGCAGCAGAGTCGACTTGCCACAGCCCGAGGGCCCGATGATGGCCGTCACCGCCCGATCGGCGATGCCCATCGAGACATCGCGCAGGGCCTGATGGTCCTGGCCGTAAAAGAAGCTCAGGTGCTGGATATCGATCTTGGCGTTTTGCGGCGCGACGATCATCACCGAGCGTTCGGGCCGCGCGCTTGGCTCGGGCATGGCCTGGGCAGGGGCCGAGGGGTGCAGGTCCTCTCGCATCAGGTCGGGAGCGTCCGGCTTCATCATCGGCTCGCTTCCTTGGATAGAGCGCGGGCGATGATGGTCACCGCTAGCACCGAGGCAGCGATGATGAGCGCGCCCGCCCATGCTAATCGATTGAGATCAGCATAGGGCGTCAGGGCGAACTGGAAAATCACCACCGGCAGATTGGCCATCGGCTTGGCCATGTTCCAGCTGAAGAACTGGTTGTTGAGGGCGGTGAACAGCAGCGGGGCGGTCTCGCCGCTGATGCGCGCGAACGCCAGCAGGCCGCCGGTCAGGATGCCGCTCTGGGCGGCGCGCCAGAGCACGGCTCCGATCACACGCCAGAAAGGCGCGCCCAGGGCGACCGCCGCTTCGCGCAGGGAGGTCGGCTGCAAGCGCAGCACGTCCTCGGTCGTGCGCGTGATCACCGGCGTGGCCAGGATCGCCAGGGCGATGGCCCCTGCGTAGCCGGAAAAGCCTTTGAACGGCGCGACCAGGATCTCGTAGACGAACAGACCGATCAGGATCGAGGGCGCCGAGAGCAAAACATCGTTGAGGAAGCGGACCAACTCGCCATAGCGGCCGCGGCCGGCGTATTCGGCGAGCCAGGTGCCGCTCAGTACGCCGATCACGCCGGCGATCGCCATGCCGAGCGCGCACAGCAGGATCGAGCCGACGATGGCGTTCAAGAGGCCGCCCGGGGTTCCGGCGGCGGGCGTGGACCTGGTGAAGACGGCGAGGTTCAGCCCGCTGATCCCCTGCCTGGCCAGCGAGATCAGGATCAGAGCTAGCGCCGCCAGGGCGAGACCGGTCACCGCCATGCAGAAGGCGACGAAAAGGCGGTTCTCGAGCCGCCGCCGACCGACCTTGGCGAGGGAGACGACCATCGCTAATGCCGCGTCTGGTGGCGCAGCAACAACCGCGCCAGCGCCAGCACCAAAAAGGTGATCAGGAACAACACCAGGCCGAGCGCCACCAGGGCCGAAGCCTGCAGGCCGCTGGCCTCGTTGAATTCGTTGGCGATAGTCGAGGCGATAGTCGAGCCGGCGTCGAACAGACCCTTGGGGAAAGCGTGCGAATTGCCGATGATGAAGGTGACGGCCATGGTCTCGCCGAGCGCCCGGCCAAGGCCCAGCATCACCGTCCCGATCACCCCGCCGCGCACATAGGGCAGGGTGACGCGCATCACTACCTCCCCGGTCGTGGCGCCAAGGCCGTAGGCGCTCTCGCGGACCTGCGTCGGCACGGTGAGCAGCAGCTCGCGCAGGGTCGCGGCCATGAACGGCAGGATCATGATCGCCAGGATGATCGAGGCGGCGAGGATGCCTGAGCCGTTGGGCGCGCCGCTCACCAGGTCGCTCCACAAGCCACCCGCCCCCTGAGCCGCGGTCATCGCCGGCAGCTCAACCCATTTGGCGAACACCGGCGCGAACACGAACAGGCCCCACATGCCGTAGACGATCGAGGGTATCCCGGCCAGGAGCTCGACCGCCGTGCCGATCGTCCGGCGCAACGCCTGAGGGCAGAGCTCGACCAGAAAGAAGGCGACCCCGGCGGCCACCGGCAAGGCCATGATCAGCGCCAGGGCCGCGGTGATCAGGGTGCCCACGATCGGGCCGGCCGCCCCGTAGACGTCCTGGACCGGATCCCAGGTGACGTTGGTGAGGAATCCCAGTCCGAACTTGGCCAGGGCCGGCCAGCCGCCGATGGCCAGGGCGACGAGCACGCCGCCGAGAGTGACCATGAGCGCGGTCGCCGCGGCGAAACAGGCGCCGTGAAACAGCGGCTCCAGCACCGATCCCCTGGCCGCGGAGCGGCGCAACGGAACCTCGGCGATCGAGCTCTCTGCGATGGACATGCTCAATGATAGACCGGCTTGCCGTCCGGCCCGACGATGGTCAGCCATGACCGGCGCATCAAGGCCTTCACCGGTTCGGGCAGGGTGACGTAGTCCAGCGTTTGCGCGGCGCGATCACCATTCTTGTACGCCCAGTCGAAGAACGACAGCACCGCGCGCGCAGTCTGCGGGTTGGCCTGCTTCTTGTGCATCAGAATGAAGGTCGCGCCGCTGATCGGCCACGCCGCGGCGCCCGGTTGATTGAGCAGCAGCAGGTAGTAACCCGGCGCCGCCGACCATTTCGCGCCGGCCGCCGAGGCGGCGAAGGCGGCCGCGGTCGGCGCCACCCAACGCCCGGATTTGTTCTTCAGCAGCGCGTAGTCCATGTGGTTTTCCAGCGCGTAGGCGTATTCCACATAGCCGATCGAGCCGACCGTCTGCTTGACGAAGGCGGCGACCCCGTCGTTGCCCTTGCCGCCGATGCCCACCGGCCAGTTCACCGACACATTGGCGCCGGGACCCGACGCCCAGTGCCGCGCCTCCATCGCCAGATAGCTGGTGAACAGAAAGGTGGTCCCCGAGCCGTCCGAGCGGTGCACCACCGTGATCGGCAGGTTCGGCAGCTTCACGCCGGGGTTGTAGGAGGCGATCACTGGATCGTTCCAGTTCTTGCGCACCCCGCGGTAGATGTCGGCCAGGATCGCTCCGGTCAGCTTCACCTGGCCGGGCTTGATCCCCGGCAGATTCATCACCGGGACCACGCCGCCGATCACGGTGGGGAATTGCTGCAGGCCGTCCTTGGCCAACTCGTCAGCCTTGAGGGGCATGTCGGAGGCTCCGAAATCCACCGTGCCGGCGTTGATCTGCTTGATCCCGCCGCCAGAGCCGATGGCCTGATAGTTCAAGGCGTTTCCGGTCTGGGCTTTGTATTCCTCGGCCCATTTGGCGTAGACTGGGGCGGGAAAGGTTGCCCCCGCGCCGGAGATGGTCGCGGCGCGGGCGCCGGCGCCGATCCCGACCGTGGCGATGAGCGCGGCGGCGAATACCCTGATCATGTTGGCTTCCTTTGCTGAGACGAAGGATGAGCCGCCACATAGAGCGGCCGTTTTACAGTTTGGTGACACTCGGTCGGTCGCTAGAACTTCATCTGCGTGAAGACGCCGACCTCGTCATAGTCACCCTTGCCGACGTGGTTGGCATTCAGGGCGCCTATGGTCCCGTTGCCGGTGCTGAGCAGGCCGTCGAGCACTGAGTCGTGCTTGTAGACGAGGGCGAAATCCAGGGGTCCGATCGGCTTGTAGCTGAGACCGACGTCATAATAGTTGCTGTGCAGCGCCGGGTTGGTGTCTTCCTGCGGCTTCAGATAGTCGTAGCGGCCGAAGATCGACAATTTGGGCGTGAACCAGAACGAGGCGAACGCCGAGACACCCTCCGACGTGTTGGTCTTGCTCCGCGCCGGCTGGGTGACGTCGTTCCAGTACCTGGCCCACAGGTATTCGGCGCCGAGTCGAAACCGTGCGTCGGTGTAGGCGGCCAGGGCGTCGAAGCGCTCGGCGGTGTGGAAGGTTGGGGTGTTGGTGACATCCTTGCCGAGCTTGCCGGCGTAGCCGCCTATGGCCAGGGTGACGTGATCCAGATTGGCGCTCAGACGGCCCTCGACGTCCATCGTGCGCGTGCGGTTGGCGTTGCCGAGCGCCGGGATTTTGAAGCCCTCGCCGTCGACGACGGAGACGGCGTAGCTCACATGGTCGCCCCACAGCGAGCCCAGCGCGTGCACCCCCCAATCGGCCGAGGTTCCGAAGCCGTAGTAGTCGAGCAATTCCTTCTCGACGTAGCGATAGCCGTAGAAGCCTTCGACGAACGGCACCCAGGGCAGATCGGCGCTGCCGGCGCGAACGATCAACGCCTTGTCGACGAGGTTGGTCTGCAGGAAGGCCTTCTTGACGAAAAGCTGGGTCGCTTTGGTCGTGCTGTCGTAGGTGAAGTCGGTGGTCAGGTTGGCCGAGAACACATCGTTGAAGCGATGGTCGATGGAAATATACGCCCGCTTGATGTCGTAGTCGGTCCCCGACTGGGCGTTCTTCACCCCGTCGTTGCGGTTGTCGATGTGGGACAGATCGGCGAACACCGTGCCGCCGACCCTGGTGTCGTTCCACCAGCCGGGCTTGGGGGCCGCCTTGCGGGTCGCGGTCTCGACTTCGGCGGGAAGCGTTTCGATTTGCGACTGCTGCGAGGCCACCTGGGTCTGGGCCGCCTGGGCCGCGGTTTGGGCCGCCTGGGCCTGCGCCTGAGTCGCCTGGATCTGCGCCTGCTGGTGGGCCGCCGCCTGTTGCTGAGCCGCGCTTTGCACGTCGAGGCGCGCCTCCAGCGCGTGAACCTCAGCCTTCAGGCTCTCCACCTCGGTTCTGAGGGCGCGCTCGCTCGACGACGGGGCGCGATGTCTGGTGGTCTTGGCCCCGGCGGTCCCGATCAAACCGAGGGACAGCGCCGCGCCCACGGCGGCGCCGCCGATCAGTCTCGCCTTCAAGGTCATGCCGATCTTCCTTGCTTCGCCGTCCCCCCGACGAGGAGCGGATGGGCGAGGGTTAGCGGTGAAGCGTGACAGTTGTGTGTAGGCGAAGCGCGCCGGGGGCGGGCAACCTTCGCCGTGCTGAAGCGTTACCATTGCGCGAGGCGCAGGGTTCCCCCCCTCTGTACTCGCTGACTGTCGCCCGGAAGCTGTGAGCCTCCGGGCGATCTTTTCCTTAGAGAACCCGCAGCATGTCCGCGACCAGCGGGTGGCGCACGATGTCGATTTCCCCAAGGCGGACGACGGCCACCGATTCCAGCGTTTCCAGCCGGTCGGCGACCTGAGCCAGGCCGGATATTTCCGGCAGCAGGTCTGATTGACCGGGATCGCCGGTGACCACCATGGTCGAATTCCAGCCCAGGCGCGTCAGCAGCATCTTGAGCTGGCCATAGGTGCAGTTCTGCGCCTCGTCGATGACCACGAAGGCGTTGTTGAGGGTGCGCCCGCGCATGAAGCCCACCGGGGCGATCTCGATCGCGCCTTCGGTAATCAGTGAGCGCACCCGCTTCATCGACAGGCGATCGGAGAGGGCGTCGTAGAGCGGGCGAAGATACGGTGCCAGCTTGTCTTCCAGCTCGCCGGGCAGGAAGCCGAGCGATTCTCCAGCTTCCACCGCTGGGCGCGAGAGCACGATGCGCCCGACCTGGCCGGCCTCAAGGGCCTGCACCGCCTTGGCGATGGAGAGATAGGTTTTGCCGCTTCCCGCCGGGCCGAGCGCCAGCACCAGACGTTGCTGTTCGATCGCCGCCAGCAGCCGCTCCTGGCCCTCCGACTTGGCCCTGATCGTCTTGAGATAGCCCTGCTCGCGATCGTCATTGTTCGGGGTCGGCGACCAGCCGCGAGCTACCGGGAGCCGGCGGATCTTGGCGTCGTCGAACTCGCGCTCGTCAAACGCGCCGTCCCGGACAAAACGCTTGAGGGCTCGCTTGGTCATCCACGTCCTCCATGAAGGGCCGAACGCGAGGTCCGGCGGTGAGAAACTGATGGGCGCGTGAACATCTGGAAAAACTGGCCGCCGCTGCTGGCGGCCCCGTCTCGCGATGGCGGCGGTGTTGACCGCCAAACCACACTAAGCGACACCCGGTTCTCCGTTCACGAGGAGACCGTCGGCCGGTGGCCGGCGGCGGGATGCGGCGAGGCGATCAGCCCCGCCGAATCGCCAAACGAGCCTGAGGCTAGCGCGGTTTCGGAAGGGTTAATCAAGTGAATGTCGACAAGAATAGGAGGCGCACGGATGACTGCCTATAGGCTGGGCAGCGCCACGCCCACCTACCCAATTGATGGGCTATATTGGATTGCGCCGACTGCAGTCGTAATCGGCAAAGTAGTATTCAAGACTAACTCTAGTATCTGGTTTGGAGCCGTCGCCAGAGGCGACAATGATCCGATCGAAATCGGGGTCAATTCCAATGTTCAGGACAACAGCGTTCTGCACACCGACGCCGGACAACCGCTGACCATTGGCGACAACGTCACCATCGGCCACATGGCCATGCTCCACGGCTGCACGGTCGGGGATGGTTCCCTGATCGGTATCGGCGCGGTGGTGCTGGGCGGTGCGCGCATTGGCCGCGGCTGCCTGATCGGCGCCGGGGCCCTGATTACCGAGAACAAGATCATCCCCGACCGCAGCGTGGTGATGGGTCAGCCGGGGAGGGTGGTGCGCGAGTTGACCGAGGAACAGGCCGCAGGCCTGGCTTTCAACGCCCACCACTATGTCGAGAACTGGAAGCGGTTCAAAGCTGAGCTTTCGCCTGCCTGAAGGAGCCGCCATGGCCTATGAGTTCATCACCGTCGAGCGCGACGGCCCGCTGACCATCATCACCCTCAATCGCCCGCAGGTGATGAACGCCGTCCATTCGCCGATGCATTTCGAGATGGACGAGGCGCTGAACGCCTTCGCCGCCGATCCCGATCAATGGGTGGGGATCATCACCGGCGCCGGCGATCGCGCCTTTTCCGCCGGCAACGATCTCAAGTGGCAGGCCGGCGGCGGCGAAATGAAGTCTCCCGCGAGCGGCTTCGCCGGATTGGCCTTGCGTTTCGACCTCGCCAAACCGCTGATCGCGGCGGTCAACGGCGTCGCCATGGGCGGTGGTTTCGAGATCGCCCTGGCATGCGACATCATCCTCGCCTCGCAGACCGCCGTTTTTGCTCTGCCGGAGCCCAGGGTCGGCCTGGCGGCGCTCGCCGGCGGCCTGCACCGGCTGCCGCGCGCCATCGGCCTCAAGCGGGCGATGGCCATGATCCTCACCGCCCGCCGGGTCCCGGCCGAGGAAGGGATGGCTCTGGGCTTCGTCCACCGGGTGGTCCCGCCGAACGAGCTGATGCCCGCGGCGCGCTCGCTCGCCGAGGAGATCTGCGCCTGCAGCCCGATGTCGGTGCGGGCGTCCAAGGAGGCGGTCCTGCGCGGACTCGACGAGCCGAGCCTTGAGGCGGCCATCCGCGGCCAGCGCCACTATCCCGCCGTTGCGGCTTTGTTTGGCTCGCAGGACTTCGTCGAGGGGCCAAAAGCCTTCGCTGAAAAGCGGCCGCCGAAATGGACCGGCCGCTGAGGCCCCGCGACAAATTCCAAGAATCGCCACGAAGCGCTCTAATGGAGCGCCGATGAACCAGACCTCCGCCGAACCTGGCACCCGTCGCGCGGCCGGGATCGTCGGCCTGGCGGTGATCGCCTCACGCCTGTTCGGCCTGGTGCGCGAGCAGGTATTCGCGGCCATGTTCGGGGCCGGCAAGCTGCTCGACGTCTATCTGGCCTCGTTCCAGATCCCGAACCTGCTGCGCGACGCATTCGCCGAGGGGGCCCTATCGATCTCCTTCACCACCATGTTCACGGCCACCTGGGACGCCGAAGGCGAGAAGCCGGCGTGGGAGCTGGCCAACCTGATCCTTTCGGCGATGGTGTTCGTGCTCGGCGTCGTGTGCGTCGTCGCCGTGGCGGCCGCGCCATTGCTGGTTGAAGTCACCAACTACGGCTACCACAGCGTTCCCGGCAAATTCGAGCTCACCGTCAGCCTCACCCGGGTGCTGTTTCCCTTCATTCTGTTCGTTTCCCTGGCCGCGGCGGTGATGGGGATGCTGAACGCGAGGTTCATCTTCGGCATCCCGGCCTCGGCCTCGACGGTGTTCAACATCGTCTCGGTTATCGCCGGCGTCACCCTGGCCTACGCTTTCGATCCCGGCGCGCGCGGCCATTGGCTGCATCCGCGCTTCGGCGCCAGCGCCCTCTATGGCGTCAGCCTCGGCGTTCTGCTGGGCGGCCTGGCCCAACTGGCCATGCAGCTGCCCGCGCTCTTCCGCCTCGGCTTCCGCTTCCGCTGGCGCCTGGATCTCAAGGATCCGCGCCTGAAGCGCCTTTGGGATTTGATGTGGCCGAGCGTGATCGCCGCCTCGGCGGTCCAGGTCAACGTGCTGGTCAACGGCAATTTCGCCTCCGAGATCAACGGCGGGCGTTCGTGGCTGGCCTGCGCCTTCCGCCTGGCTCAACTGCCGATCGGCCTTTTTGGCGTCTCCCTGGCCACGGTGACCCTGCCGGCGGTGACCCGGGCCTTTGGCCGCCGCGACATGGCCGGGTTTGGCGCCACCGTCCGGGATTCACTGCGCCTGGCCTGGTTTCTCGCCCTGCCGGCATCGGCCGGGCTCGCCTTCCTGGCCGGCCCGATCATCGCCGTCATCTATCAGCACGGCCGGTTCAGCGCCCACGACACTCTGGAGACGGCGATGGCGTTGCAGGCCTACGCCGTGGGCCTGGCCGGCTACGCGGCCATCCGCGTCCTCACCCCCTGCTTCTACGCCCTGGGCCTGCCCAAGACGCCGCTGCGCATCAGCTTGATCGGCATCGGCATCAACCTGGTCCTCAACACCCTCAACGCCACCGTGCTCGGCCTGGGCCACGTGGGACTGGCGCTGACCACCTCGGCGGTGGCGCTGATCAACTTCATGCAGTTGATGGCGGCGCTCTCGACCAGGGTCGATATCGGCGGCGTCCGCCAGTGGGCCTTGTTCCTCGTCCGCTGCCTCGCCGCCGCGCTTCTGTGTGGAGGCGTGGCTTTCGAGGTCAACCATCTGATCGAGGGGGCGACGCAGCATTTCCTGTGGCGTCTCGTCGGCCTGGTGTCGGCGATCGTCGTCAGCCTGCCGATCTATTTCGGCGCCGCCCACGTCCTGCGGCTTCAAGAGGGGGCCGAAGCCTGGCGGTTGCTCCGCCGGGCCGCGCCCTGGCTTCGTCGGACGCCAGTGCCTAAAGCGGGGTGACAACCAAGCGAGGCGCGACATGGCGGCGGAAGACTACGACTACATCATCATCGGCGCCGGCTCGGCCGGCTGCGTCCTCGCCAATCGCCTCAGCGCGCGGCCGGACGCCAGGGTCCTGCTGCTCGAGGCCGGCGGCAAGGACAACTCCATCCTGGTGCGCATGCCGGCCGGCGTCGGCGCGATCCTGCCCGAGAAGGGCGCGTTCAATTGGGGGTTCTGGACCGAACCCGAGCCGCACCTGGACGGTCGCCGGCTGTGGTGGCCGCGTGGCCGAGGCTGGGGAGGATCGTCGTCGATCAATGGCATGATCTACATTCGCGGCCATGCCCGCGACTACGATCACTGGCGCCAGCTGGGTCTGACCGGCTGGGGCTACGCCGATGTCCTGCCCTACTTCAAACGGGCGGAAACTTTCGAGGGCGGGGCCGACGCTTTCCACGGCGATGATGGCCCTCTCTATGTCTCCAAGGCGGCCTCGCCGAGCGAAGTCTATTCACGCTTCATCGCCGCCGGGCGCGAAGCCGGCCATCCGCTCACCGGCGACTTCAACGGCGCCCACCAGGAGGGGTTTGGACCCTATCAACTGACGATCAGGAATGGCCGCCGGGCGAGCGCCGCGGTCGGCTATCTGCACCCGGCCCTGACCCGGCCCAACCTGCGCGCCGAAACCGGGGCCAGAATCGTCCGCATTGTCATCGAACGCGGGCGCGCGGTGGGCGTCGACTACCTGCAGGATGGCGAGACCAAAACCGCGCTTGCCGAAAGCGAGGTGCTGCTCTGTGCCGGCACGGCGCAATCGCCGCAGATCCTCCAGCTTTCCGGCATCGGCGAGCCCGACCAGCTTCGCGCGGTGGGTGTCGACTGCGTTCACCCGCTGCCAGGCGTCGGCGCCAATCTGCAGGATCACCTCGACCTGTCGCTGGCGTGGGAAGCGCCGAGCGTGAAATCGGCGTTTTCGCATAGTAGAGGAGCGCGGCGCCTGACGACCGGGCTTGGCTACATGCTGTTCGGCCAAGGACCTGGCCGCCAAAACTACCTCGAGGCGGGCGCCTTCCTGAAATCGCGGCCGGATGTGGAGGCGCCCGATCTGCAACTCCACTGCGTCCTCGCAATCATGCGCGATCACGGCAAGGTCCCGGCCGAAGCCGACGGTTTCACCATCCACGTCTGCCAACTTCGCCCGGAGAGCCGCGGACACGTCGCTCTGCGCAGCGCCGATCCGCTCGCCGATCCGGCGATTTTCTGCAACTACCTGGCGACCGAGGAAGACCGCCGCGCCTTGCGCGCTGGGTTTGACATCGTGCGCGATCTGGCCGCCCAGCCCGCCTTGGCGGCGATCGCTCGGCGCGAGGTGGCGCCGGGGCCGGGGATCGGCTCGGACGGTGAGATCGAGGCTTGGATGCGGCGCTCGGCGGAGACCATCTATCATCCGGTGGGAACCTGCCGCATGGGCCCCTCGGGCGATCCGATGGCGGTGGTCGACGATACGCTGAAGGTCGTCGGCATCGGGGGTCTGCGGGTGATCGACGCTTCGGTCATGCCGACCCTGGTGGGCGGCAACACCAATGCCCCGACGATCATGATAGCCGAGAAGGCGGCCGACATGATCCTCGGCGCCGCTCCCCTCGCGGCCAGGGAAATCGAAAACCGGTCAGCGGCGTGATCCACCGATGATGCGCAGCCAGGAGCCGGAACCGGCGGGCCGCGAGCCGGCCGTCAACGCGCCCTGGCCGGTCGTCGCGCTGATCGCGGTCCTCATCGCCGCCCATCTGGCCAGGGTGTGGTCGGGGACCAGCCCGGAACCCTTCGCCCTTTCCGCCGGGGATTTGAGCCAGGGTCGCTGGACCGACCTGGTGACGCACCTGTTTGTCCACGCCGGCTGGGCGCACCTGGCGATGAACAGCATCTTTATCCTCGCCTTCGGCGCCCCGGTGGCCAGGTTCCTCCGCGCCGACGCCCTGGGGGCGCTGGTCTTCGCCCTGTTCTTCCTCGCCTGCGGGGTGATCGCCGGCGCCGGCTACGCCGCGCTGGCGGCGGTGCTGGCCAAGATCGGTGTCGGGACGAGTGACTGGGCTTTGATCGGCGCCTCGGGGGCGGCCTCGGGCTTGATGGGCGCGGCGGCGCGCCTGATCGAAGGCCGCGGGCGGCTGGGGCCGTTGGGCGGCAAGACAGTGATCGGGATGACCCTGGCATGGATTCTGCTCAACGTCCTGCTGGGATTTACCGGGCTGACGCCGGGCGCGGCCGGCGCCCCGGTGGCCTGGGAGGCGCACATCATCGGCTATTTCGCCGGGCTGCTGCTGATCTCACCCTTCGCCTGGGCGGCCGGCGCTCACGCACAGATGACTCCATAGAGCTTGATCTCGCGGCCGTTCGGGGCGAATCTTCGGACCCAGCCTTCCTTAGAACAGGGAGAAGGCGATGCACGTTGCCGGTATTCTCAAGCACAAGGGCGACATGGTGTTCACCGCCTCGCCGGGCCAGACGGTGGCCGAGGTGGCCGGTATGCTGCATCAGCGCCGGGTGGGCGCGATGGTGGTCGTCGAGGGTGACCGCGAGGTCGCCGGCATTGTCTCCGAACGCGATATCGTGCGCGTGGTGGCGGAAGAGGGTGCGGCCGGCCTCACCCGCCCGGTGTCGGCGTGCATGACCCGGGACGTGATTTTCGCCCAGCCGAACGAGACCGTCGATTCGCTGATGGAGCGGATGACCGACCGGCGCATCCGCCACCTGCCGGTGTGCGTCGAGCATCGCCTGATCGGCATCGTCTCGATCGGCGATCTGGTGAAGAGCAAGATCGCCGAAACCGAGGCCGAGGCCGAGGGGCTGCGGGCCTACATCGCCACCGCGTGAGACTTCGATGAGCGCTTGCTTTTCGAGCGCTCCGGACCTATTTTCCGCGGCTTCAACCGAATCGCTGAAGGACTCGTGGGGCGTGCCCCGGCGGCCCTAGCGGTGGTTTCTGCGCCCGTCGGGCTGGTTTCGGCGCGTGCGGCGCAAGGTTGTTGACACTGCAAGGGGGCGCGTCTAGAGACCCGCCTCCCGCCGCCGTCGGGCGCTTCCGACGGGGTTGGCCGCGAGGTCGATCGGGTCTTTGACATCGTTGATTTGGAAAGAGAAACGCAGGCGGCGGCGTCCTGTGATGATCGTTCGCGATCATCTCGACGCTGACTGGTTTGCGGTCTCTTTTGAAGACATACCATGACCGTTTCGCCCTCGGGCGCGACGGTTCGTGGGAACTCGTCAATTTAGACTACGCAGACTACGCTCATCGGTCCTACGGGGCCAATGAAACGAAAGTCAGAACGTCAACTCAACCTGAGAGTTTGATCCTGGCTCAGAGCGAACGCTGGCGGCAGGCCTAATACATGCAAGTCGAACGGATCCTTCGGGATTAGTGGCGGACGGGTGAGTAACACGTGGGAACGTGCCCTTTGGTTCGGAACAACTCAGGGAAACTTGAGCTAATACCGGATGTGCCCTTCGGGGGAAAGATTTATCGCCATTGGAGCGGCCCGCGTCTGATTAGCTAGTTGGTGGGGTAAAGGCCCACCAAGGCGACGATCAGTAGCTGGTCTGAGAGGATGATCAGCCACACTGGGACTGAGACACGGCCCAGACTCCTACGGGAGGCAGCAGTAGGGAATCTTGCGCAATGGGCGAAAGCCTGACGCAGCCATGCCGCGTGAATGATGAAGGTCTTAGGATTGTAAAATTCTTTCAGCGGGGACGATAATGACGGTACCCGCAGAAGAAGCTCCGGCTAACTTCGTGCCAGCAGCCGCGGTAATACGAAGGGGGCTAGCGTTGCTCGGA
>DASYGN010000058.1:0-20010 GCA_035999625.1 Caulobacteraceae bacterium
AGCGGCGGCATCGAGGGCGGCGCGGATCTCGCTGGCCAGAGCCGCGGCTGGATGATGATCGACCACCAGGACCCGGTAGTCGGCGATGTGCTTGTGGCGAGGCCTTGGCAGTGCCACGCGATAGCCTTTGGCTTCCTCCCCATCGGGACCGGCGAGAACCAAGAGCGCCAACTCGAGATCGGCCACCGACCTGGCCATCGGGCCGACGACGCCCAGGACTATCGGCGCGCCGTCGAGGCCCGGGGGGACGTGGCCGCGGGTCGGGATCAGCTCGTAGCTCGGCTTATGGCCGACGACACCGCAGAACGCCGCCGGCACCCGGATCGACCCGCCGATGTCGGAGCCGAGCTCCAGGGGGACCATGCCGGCCGCCAAAGCCGCCGCGGCGCCGCCGGAGGATCCGCCCGGCGTCAAGGCCGGGTCGAGGGGATGGCTGGTGCGGCCATAGACGGGGTTGGCGCTCTGCCAGTCGGCCAGGAACGGCGGCACGTTGGTCTTGCCCAGGATCACCGCGCCCGCGGCTCTAAGCCTCGCCACCCCGACGCTGTCGGCGGGGGCGATCCAGCCCTTGAACGCCTCCGAACCCCAGGTGGTCGGCAGGCCTTCGACGTTGTGAGCCTCCTTGACCGTCATCGGCAAGCCGAGCAACGGCCGATCCTCACCCCTGGCCAGCGCCGCATCGGCCGCCCGCGCGGCGCTCCGCGCCCGATCGAAATCGCGCACCACCACGGCGTTGATCGGCCCATCGAGGGCCTCGATGCGGTCCGCGGCCGCCTCAAACAGCTCTTCGGCGCTCACCTGGCGCGCCTTGAGCGCAGCGAGCAGCTCGCCGGCGGTGGCGGTGGCGTAGTCCAGCGCGATGCCGTTCATGGCTATCTCCTGCTTCGGCCTCGATTGAACCCAACGCCGCCTGGTTGTCCAGAACGGGCCGCGCCCCCTTTTCTCCGACCCTTGGGGCCGCCATATGGGCGGGCATGATCTCGCCACGCCAGCAAGGGGTTCTGCGCGCCATGGGGCGCGGGTTTGGCGGCCACTGCCCGCATTGCCGGCAGGGCGCCATCTTCTATCGGTATCTCAAGGTTTCGCCGGCGTGCCTGGTCTGCGGGCATGATCTCGATTGTTATCCCTCGGACGACGGGCCAGCCTATTTCACCATTCTCATCACCGGCCACCTGGTGGTGATCCCCCTGATCCTGATCGAGGTGTGGAAGGCGCCGCTGGCGCTGGTGGTCCCCGGCGTGCTCATCGCCCTGGCGGGGTTCACCCTGTGGTTCCTGCCCAAGGTCAAGGGCGCGGTGATCGGCCTCCACTATGCGCTGAACATCACCCGCCAGGACGGCGCCCTGCACACCGCCGACCGGTTCGACTGACCCGGTGACGGCGGGGGCGCTGGCGACGATGAGCCCCTGGGCCAGGGCGAGGGCCATTCTCGGCGGCTCGGCCGGCAATCTCATCGAGTGGTACGACTGGTTCGCCTACACCGCGTTTTCCCTCTATTTCGCCAAGGCCTTCTTTCCCGGCGGCGATCAGACCGCGCAGCTGCTGAAAACCGCGGCCATCTTCGCGGTCGGATTCCTCGCCCGGCCGCTCGGCGCCTGGATCACCGGCATCATCGCCGATCGCTGGGGACGCAAACCCGCCCTGGTGCTCTCGGTGGCGTTGATGTGCGTGGGATCGCTGATCATGGCGCTCACCCCGACCTATGCCCGCATCGGCGTCGCGGCGCCGGTTATCCTCACCTTGACCCGCATCCTGCAGGGTCTGAGCGTCGGCGGCGAGTACGGCGCCAGCGCCACCTATCTGGCGGAAATGGCCGGACGCGAGCGGCGCGGCCTGTGGTCGTCGTTCCAGTATGTCACTCTGATCGGCGGCCAGATCGCCGCGGTCGCGGTGCTCATCGTCCTGCAGACGCTGATGAGCCAGAGGCAGATCGAGACCGTCGGCTGGCGCATCCCGTTCGCCATCGGCGCGCTTTTGGCGCTGGCGGTGTTCTGGCTGCAGGCGCGCCTCGAGGAGACGCCGTCGTTCGCGGCCGCGAGCAAGGGCCGAAGTTCGGGATCATCCACCTGGCGTCTGATCAGCGATCACCGGCGCGAATGCGGCATCGTGCTGGCGCTCACCGCCGGCGGCTCGCTCGGCTACTATTGCTATACCGCCTATCTGCAGACCTTCCTGGTCAACACGACCCATTTCAGCCGCGCCGCCGCAAGCCAGATCAGCCTCGCCTCGCTGGTGGTGCTCCTGCTGCTGCAGCCGGTGGGCGGATGGCTGGCTGACCGGGTCGGGCGCAAGCGCGTCCTGGCCGGCGGGTTCCTCATCGGCGCGGCGCTGGCCTGGCCGATCCTGACCGGTCTGTCCCATGCGCGCGGCCCCGGCGTGGCGTTGGCCCTCGCCTGCCTGGCGCTGGTGTTTCTAGCCGGCTACACCTCGGTGAGCGCGGTGGTGAAGGCCGAGTTGTTTCCCACCAACCTGCGCGGCCTGGGCGTCGCCCTGCCCTACGCGCTCGCCAACGCGGTGTTCGGCGGCGGGGCCGAATACGTCGCCCTGACGTTCAAGAAAGCCGGCCACGAGAGCGGCTTCTACCTCTACGTCGCCGCGACCATGGCGGTGGCCGGCTTCGTCGCCCTGATGATGCGCGAGACCCGGACCGCGAGCCTGATCGCAGAGGATTAGCCGATGAGCGCCAACGCTCTCGCCACCGGTTCCTCGGCGAGCGCCTGATCGAGGAACGCCTGCAGACTTGACACGGCGGCGCTCTCGGCGATCGGCACCGCCATCGCCTGGCGGATGGTCATGAACGGCGGATCGATGAGCCGCAGGCCGGGCCTGCTGGCGGCGAAGGTCTCCGCGGCCGTCCGGATGCCGGCCGCCGCCTCCAGCCCGCGCTCGAAGAACCATGAAAGCGCCGCCGCCGAGGTCGGCGCGCGGACCAACTCGGCCCGCGCGAGCACACGGCTCAGGTGCAGGTCGTAGGCGGCCCCACGACCGACCGCGATGCGCACGCCTGGACGATCGAGATCCTCGAGGCTGTTCCACTGAGCCTCGCCGGCGACGACGAACACGCCTTCGATCTCAAGATAGGGTTCGGTGAAGGCGATTTCGGTCGCGCGCTGCGGATCGATGGCGAGAAAGGCGACGTCCCAGGCGCCGGCGTGAGCGGCCTCGACCACCCGGGCGGCGGCGTCATAAGCGATCAGCTCCAGTTCCTGGCCGGATTGCCGAGCCAGCGCCCGAGCCAGGTCGACACTGACTCCCCCCAGGGCGCCGTCGCGGCCGCGCTTCGCCAGAACCGGGTTGCCGAGGTTGATCGCCGCCCGCAGCCGCGCGGTCATCCAATTCGTCCGCGAGCCGCGGCGGCCGGGATCGCGACTTCGCCCTGCATCAGCCGCCGGGCGGTGCGGCAGAGCACGGCGCTGTCGGCGACCCACCCACCGTCGTGCTCGCGGACCACGGCGCCCACCGAGACGACGCCAGAGGGCGTGCCGACCCGCAGTTCGCCGCCCGCGCCGGCCGAGCGCGCGACCCTGGCCGGTATCGTGCCCCCAATCTGGCAAGCCACTGCGAGGTTAAGCCCCCCAGTGCCCGGCGCCGCCCGATGCACCCGCTGCATGGAGAGCATGCGCGTCGCCACATCGAACTGGTCTTCCGCGAAGATGTCGCCATCGAGGCTCCGGAACGATGTAGGCGGCGCCACCAGGGCGATCCTGGGCGTCTGAAGACCGATCGCCGCCGCGGCGCCAGCCAACCTCGCCGCCACGCCCGCCTGCCGCCGCAGAGCCTCCAGAGTATTCATTACGTCGGGCGCCGCTTCGATCTCGTCGGGCGATTCGGCGCCGGTCAGGCTCAGGGCGCGGGCGTCGAGATAGACGACCAGCGAAGTGGCGTCGATGATCGACACCTCGAAGCGCCGACCATCGTCAAGCTCCACCTCATCGACCGCGCGGCCGGTCGGCAGGAGGCGGCCGGTGACGGCCCCGGCGGGATCGAGGAAGTCCAGCCGGATGCGCGAGCCGGGCGCCGATACGCCCGGGATGATGAAATCGCCCGCGGTCTCGGCCTTGCCGCCCCTGACCTGAAAACGGGCATGGATGATCTTGCCGGTGTTGGTCTGATGAATGCGCACCAGAGCCTCGCCATCCGTGGCCGCAACCAGCCCCTCGTCGACGGCGAAATGGCCGACCGCGGAGGCCAGGTTGCCGCAAGCGTTGCTCCAGTCCGCCACCGGCCGGTCGACGGCGATCTGGACGAAGGTGTAGTCGACGTCAGCCTCCGGGTGGTCGGACCGGCCGACGATCGCCGCCTTGGACAGCGAGGAGATGCCGCCGCCCATGCCGTCAAGCTGACGGCCATAGGGGTCGGGGCTGCCCAGCGCGGCCAGCAGGATCGCGCCTGCGGCCTGGTGATCGGCGGGCAAAGCGCCGGCGTGGAAGAACACGCCCTTGCTGGTGCCGCCGCGATAGAACACCGCTGGAATGAATGTCTGGGACACGCCGCGCTCGCCTTGTGGACGCGGCGGTTTTTCCACCCCGACCAGGCCTCGGCAATAGCCCAAACTGGCGCGAAGGCAGCGTTTCAGGAAGTTCAGTTAGCTTTCAGGTTCGGTTCAGGTTGGCCAATTAGCCAAATGTCGCCGGAATCGGTGCAGTGACGCCGATGCGATGACAACAAAGCAAGACGATGGGGGACGCTGTGCACGCACCTGAGCATTCCATGCGGGCCAAACTCAAGGCGCATGTGGCGCTGGCTCCGATAGTTATCCTGATGAGCATGGGCGCGGCCGCCCACGCTCAGACGCAGCCACCCCCGGATGCTCAAGCAGGCGGGCCGACCAAGGTCCAAGAGGTGGTGATCACCGGCTCGCGCATCATTCGCCAGGATTTCAAGGCCGAAAGCCCGATCTCGACCATCGGCGCGGACGTGATCCAGTCCGTCGCCTCGCCTTCGCTGGACCGTGTCGTCGGGCAGATGCCACAATTCGAAGCGGCGCAGGGCGCGGCGGAAGTCGGCGACGTGCAGGGCAGCGTCGGCTTCGGCGGCGGGGCGTCGTACAGCGACCTGCGCGGCATCGGCCGCAACCGCTCTCTGGTCCTGATGGACGGCCGCCGCCTGATGCCATCGACACCCGACGGTTCGATCGATCTCAACACCATCCCGATGGCGATGATCGAGAGCGTCGAGGTGGTCACCGGCGGCGCTTCCACCGCCTACGGCTCCGACGCCATCGCCGGCGTGGCCAATTTCAAGCTTCGCCAGCATTTCTCGGGTGTCGAGCTGAGCGCCGAGCACGGTGCTTCGACTCACGGCGACGGCGACACCAACGACTTCTCGATCGTGGTCGGCGGCAACTTCGCCGACGATAAGGGCCACGCCATCCTGGCCGCGGAATATTCCGACCGGGCCGCGGTGTATGGCTCGCAACGAGACTTCTTCACCCAGCCGACGGTCCGGTTCCTAAACCGCCCGCCGGAAGGGGCGATCTTCGCCGGCGGCTGGGGCGCGCCCGGCCTGGCGCCGTCGGTCGGCGCGGTCAATGCGGTTCTGGCTGGCTACCCCGGCACAACCCCCTTGCCTGGCGCCGGCGCCTATGGGGGTTGGATCGGCGTCAACACCGACGGCACGCTGTTCACCACGGTCAATGCCCCCGTGTGCGCCCAGAACTACAAGGGCGCCGGCAAGGAATTGGGCGCCACCGTCGCCGCGGGCTGCACTGCGGCCGGCGTGGTGCTCGGCAACTATTTCGCCGTCCAGGTGCCACTGACCAAATACAACTTCTTCGGCAAGGCCGACTACCAGATCAACGACCACATCACGGTCTACGGCCAGTTCAATTTCTCGGACTCGACGGCGTTCGACGCGACCAGCCCCGGCAGTTCCAAGCCCAGTTCGGTCGCCCCGCAGCACCTGTTTGTCCCGGTCAGCAACCCGTTCGTGCAGGCGAACCCGGCGCTGATGTCGTTGCTGGACTCCGCCTATGGCGGCGCGCCGCCCGCCGGCTCGGGCTTCTACTACACCAAACTCCTGTACGGCTGGGGGGACCGGGTCCAGGACTTTCACTACAACGTCTGGCAGGCCCTGGCCGGACTGAAGGGTGACATTCCCGGCACGCCCTTCACCTGGGACGTCTACGCCTCCTTTGGTCGCAGCCTGTACGACAGCCAAGCGAACCACGACATCAGCATCACCGCCATCAACAATGTCCTCGCCCATGAGGGGGTCGGCGGATGCAGCTGGAATCCGCTGGGCGACCAACCGGTCAGCTCGGCCTGCCTGAGCTATGCCGGCAGGACCGACCACACGACCGACCTCCTGACCGCCAAGGACATCGAGTATTCGATCCAGGGACCGGTGTTCCGGTTGCCCGCCGGCGAGGTCAAACTCGCGCTCGGCGGCGACTATCGCCAGTCGCAATACACCTATCGTCCGGACTCGTTGTTCGTCACCGGAGATACGTTGAACTACGGCTTCGATTCGCCCTCGCAGGGCTCGCAGAGCGCCGTGGAGTTCTTCGCCGAGACTCTCGTGCCGGTGCTGCGTGACAAGCCGTTCGCCAAGGACGTCTCGCTGGACGCGGCCTATCGCTTCTCCAAATACAACACCTTCTCGGGCAAGCACACCTGGAAGGTTGACGCCAGCTGGACGATCTTCGACGCCCTTCGGCTCCGCGGCGGCTATTCCGTCGCCATCCGCGCCCCCAGCCTCGCCGACCTTTACGTCGGCCAGTCGGTGTCCAACGAGAACCTGTCGGGCGACCCCTGCGATATTCTGAGTCCCTATCGGAAAGGACCCAACGCAGCGGCGGTTCAGGCCCTCTGCGCGGCGCAGTCGCCCGCGGCGGGTTCGCCGACGTTCACCTACAACGGCGCTGTGGTCTCAGTGCCGATCCAGTCCGGTGGCAACAGCCTGCTTCAGCCGGAGACCGGCCACACCTGGTCCATCGGCGCGGTGCTGACCCCCGTGCGCGGCCTCAGCGTCTCGGTCGATTACTACAACATCAACATTTCCGGGGCGATCGCGCAGCTGTCGCCGAACCAGATTCTGGCGGACTGTTACGCGGCCGCCGCCAACAGCGGACCGTTCTGCGCGCGGATCCAGCGCGATCCTGGCTCAGGCACGATCTCCCTGCTGACCTCGGGCACCTTCAACTTCAACACCATCGCGCTTGACGGGGTCGACGCCCAGCTTGACTACCGTTTCGACCTGGCCTCGCTCGGCCTGCCGGAAAACGCCGGACGGATCGGGGTCAGCTCGGTTATCTCCTATCTGAACAACTACACTGTCACCCCGTCTGACGGCACGGCGGCGGTCAACTACGCCGGCAAGATCACCGACAGCTTGGTGACTTCCGATGGAGAAAACCTTTACACCCACCCAAGGTGGAAGTTGAACAGCGCGCTTACCTACAGTAACGGCCCGTTCAGTGGCGCTTTCCGCTGGCGCTATATTGGCGCGATGGGCAATATGGATGATCCTTCCGCACCCGTACCCGCGGTAAGCTATTTCGACCTCGACGTTCACTACACATTCGCAAACAATCTACAATTGAGCGCTGGGATCAACAATCTCACCGACCGAGACCCGCCGTTCATCCATACGCTCGAACTGCGCACTGACGCGGCGACCTACGACGTCATTGGCCGGACGTGGTACATCGCCGCCAAGATGAAGTTCTTCTGACCGGGCGGGCCCCCACCCACCGTCCGCGCTGTCTCAGGCCGCGGCCCTGAGCGCTCTGGGGGCGCCGCTCGCCTCTGCGGCGGGAATGTCGAATGTCACCTTAAGTCCGTGCGCGGCCGACGCCGCCGTCGCGTTGATGGTTCCGCCGTGCTGCTCGACGATGCTGCGCGATATGGTGAGGCCGAGGCCACTGCCACGCTCGGCGGCTTCGCCGGCCCTCAGGCGCACGAAGCGTTCGAAGATCCGTTCTCGCTGATCGGAGGTCAACCCGGGCCCCTCGTCCTCGATGCTGACGCGCCACAGGCCCTCGCGAAGCTCGGAATCGAGCACGATCCGGCCATTCACCGGCGAAGCGTTGATGGCGTTGGTGAGCACGTTGAGCAGCACCTGCCGGATCCATTTCTCCTCGAAATCCGCCGCTCCGATCCCCTGGTGACGCCATTCGAAACGGAGGCCGGCGTGCTCGCACAACGCCTGGGCGTCCTGGCTGAACCGCTCCAGGAAGCCGGTCGGGTCCTGCAGCCGCGTCCTGAAAGTGATGGCCTTGGCTTCGGCTCGCGACAGGAACAGCAACTCGTCGATGATCTGGTTGAGGCGCGCCAACTCCTCGAGCAGCACCGAAACCGATTCCTGGTCGGCCTCGTTGAGGTCGCCCTTGCGCAGCATGTCCTCGGCATGCAGGCGAATGAGCGACAAGGGCGTCTTGAGTTCGTGCGAGGCTTCGTCGGAAAAGCGCCGGATCTGGACGAACGCTCCCTCAAGGCGGTCGAACATGGCGTTGAGCAAATGGCCGAGGCCGCTCAACTCGTCCTTGACGTCTCCCACGAGAATGCGCTCGGAGAGATTGTCGGAGCCGATGCGATTGGCCGTCTCGCGGATCGCACGCATTGGCGCCAGCAGGATTCGACTGAGCACAAGCCCGATCGCGATGCTGGCCAGCAGCATGACGGCGAACAGGGCGGCGGAGATGCGAGCGTACTCGCGCAATCCGTCGTGCATGGCCTGCGACGAGGTGGCGAGGGTGACGTCGAACGGTGGCAGCAGGAATTCGTCGGCGCGCACCGGACCGATGCCGGGGATCGAAGTATGATAGGCGCGCAGGCCCTTGATGTCGGGGATGTCGCGGGCGCCGAGGTTGTGCGAGCGGAAGCGGACGTCGGACTTCGGGTCGCTGATGCTGATGTAATAGAGCACCGACGCCGACTCACTGGTTTCGCGAATGCGGCGATCCATCTCAGCCGAGGTGAGGTTTTGGTAGTCAGTCCCGAGGTGAGCCTTGAGCTGGCGAAACTCGGCCTCGTTCAGTTGGTCGAGACCGTGGGTCAGCCGGTTGCCGAGCAGCTGATAGCCGGCCATGAACAGCAGCGCGACGGTAAGCGCCGCGCACAGCGCGTACCAGAACGCCAGGCGCGCGCCGATCGATCTCATAGCATCTGGTAGCCGATGCCGCGGACGGTCTTGAACACCGGCCGCCCCACCGCGCCCTCGAGCTTGGCCCTCAGCCGGCTCATGTAGACATCCAACAGATTGGTGTCGACGTCGTAGTGTGAGGACCAGATCTTCTCCGAGATCAAGGTTCGGGTAAGCACCCGCCCGGCGTTCTGCAGGAAGATCTCCAGCAGGGCATATTCGCGCCCGGTGAGATCGACCGGCTTGCCGTTCACCTCGGCAATGTGGCCCAGCAGGTCCAGACGGATGCCGTTGCGCTCCAGCACCGACTGCTTGACCACCGACTGCCGCCGCATCAACGCCCGCATCTTGGCCAGCAGTTCGTCGATGCTGAACGGCTTGGGCAGATAATCGTCAGCGCCGACGTCGAGTCCCTTGATGCGATCCTCGATCCCGTCGCGGGCCGACAGGATCAACACCGGCTCGTTGAAGCCGTTGGCGCGCCACTCGCGAATCAGATCGATGCCATCGCCGTCCGGAAGATTGAGATCGACGACGATAAGATCGTACCGGGTCTCGACCAGCGCGTCGTTGGCCTCGCGACAGGTCTGCACCCAGGCCGTGGTGTGGGTTTGCTCAGCCAGGCCCTTGCGGAGGAACTGACCCAGTCGCCGCTCATCCTCGACGATCAGCACCTTCATGCCCCGGATGGTCCTCCCGCAGGCAAGTTTCCCTCCATTGGCGGGGCGACGCAACGCCGACGCCGGAATCCTGACAGAACATTCAGATTGGCGTTAGCGTGGGTTCAGGTTCCATCGGCAGGTTGTCTCCGCTCAACGACCGCCTCGGAGACGTAAGATATGGCCTTCGGCAGAGGGGCGATGTTGGCCGTGGCCGGCGCGCTGGCGACTGGCGCGGCATTGGCTGCGCCGGGCTACCATCTGCAATCGGCCGTGAAGCTGCCGGGCGCCGCTCCGGCATGGGACTACATCGCTCTTGATCCGAATCGACCCCGGCTATTCCTCGGCCGGCGCAAGGACGGCGAGCAGGTCTATGATCTGCGCCGCAAGGCGATGGTGAAGCGCATCGCCCGCTCCGAGGGGGCCAATGCCGCTCGTCTCGCGCCGCAATTCGACCGCGGCTATACGGCCAACGAGGACGGCACGACGACTATCTTCCGGCTCTCCAGCCTCGCCACCCTGGCCCGCGTCAAGCTGGGCGGCGCGGTCGATTCGGTGTTCTACGAACCGATCACCAGCCAGATGGTGTTCACTCTCGGCGACGACCGCGAACTGGTGTTCCTCGACGCCCGTTCGGGCCGACCGACCGGCCGCACCCACATTGGCGCCCGCGAACTCGAGGCGGTCGTGGCCGACGGGCGCGGGTTCGTCTTTGTCAACGAGCGCGACAGGAACAGGATCGCCAAGATAGACGCCCGCTCCCACCGGCTGGCGGCGGAGTGGCCCCTCCCGGGCTGCGAGGAGCCGACCGGTCTGGCGATGGACGTCAGGGCACGGCGGCTGTTCGTCGGTTGCCGAGGCGAGCGTCCGATCCTGGCGGTGGTGGACGCGGACTCGGGCAAGATGGTGGCCACCCAAGCCATCGGCCGCGGCAACGACGGGGTCGTATTCGATCCCGTGCGGCGACTGATCTTCACCTCCAATGGCGTCGATTCGAACATCGTCGTCATCGCCGAGGCAGGCGCGGACGCCTACCGTTTCGCCGGTGCGTTCACGACCCGCCCGAATGCGCGGACCATGGCGCTGGATCCCGCGTCGAGCAAAATCTACACCGTTACCGCCGAAGGCGTCGTCGATCCGGCCAAATCGATCAACACCGGGCCTAGTCCGTTTTACCCGAACCGGTATCTGGACAATACCTTCACGGTGCTGACCTACGCGCCTGACTAGGCGGAGGGAGAGGACGTGACGCGATCCGCACCTACCCGACCGGATGGCGGTCTTGCCCGTTGGTGGCGGATCATGGACTTCAGGATCGGCGTCATCCCTCTGCCGGTGGCGGCGGTGGTGGTGGCGATCGCCACGGTGTTCGTCAGCCGCGGCAAGGTTCCCAGCGACATCCTGATGAACATGGCCGTGCTCGCCGTCGGCGGGTTCGCTTGCGCCGAGATCGGACGGCGGTTGCCTTATCTGCGTCACGTCGGCGCGGCGGCCATACTGGCGACCTTCGTACCGTCGTACCTGGTCTATGCGCACCTGCTGCCAAAGCCGCTGGCCGTATCGATCTCTGACTTCACCCACCAGAGCAACTTCCTCTATCTGTTCATCGCCTCGATCATCGTCGGCTCGATCCTCGGCATGGACCGGCGCCTGTTGATCGCCGGCTTCGTCAAGATCTTCATTCCCCTGGCGCTCGGGGCCGCCGCCGCCCTGGCGGCCGGATGCGCCGCCGGAGCGCTGCTCGGGCTGGGGGTCAATCACGCCCTCTTCAAGATCGTCATTCCGGTGATGGCTGGCGGGGTCGGCGAGGGCGCGATACCGCTGTCGATGGGCTACGCGGCCATTGGACACGAGGCGCAAGGCGCGCTGTTCGCCGAGGTCCTCCCCTGCGTAATGCTGGGCAGTCTGGCGGCGATCCTGTTTTCCGGAATGCTCAACTATCTTGGCAAGGCCAGGCCCCAGCTGACCGGTGAGGGTCGTCTGCAACAGGGCGAAGAGGACGTCGCGCTCGCTGGCGAAGGCGCCATCCACCCGGATCCGGGCGTTGAGACGATCGCCGCCGCCGCCGTGCTCGCCGTCGCCCTCTATCTGGTGGGAGCGGTTGTCCAGTCGCTCACCGGTTTTCCCGCTCCGGTGACCATGCTGTTCGCGACGGTGGCGCTCAAGCTCGGCCAGCTCGTCCCGCCCGCCCTGGAGCAGGGGGCCTACGGCGTTTACCAGTTCTTCCGCATCGGGGTGACCTATCCCCTGTTGTTCGCCATCGGCGTCGCCATGACCCCGTGGGACAAGCTGGTCGAGGCTTTCAACCTGCCGACCATCGTAACCATCGTCGTCACCGTCGCCACGCTGATGGGAACCGGGTTCGCCACCGCACGAATGGTGGGCATGTACCCGATCGACGTCGCCATCGTGAACGCCTGCCACTCAGGTCAGGGCGGCACGGGCGCGGTGGCGATCCTGTCGGCCTGCAATCGCATGCAGCTCATGCCATTCGCCCAGATCGCCACCCGTATCGGCGGGGCGATCACGGTAACGCTGGCGCTGGTCGCGGCCCGGGTGTTTGGGATCACATGATCGCCGAGGATCAGAGGCCGATCTCGGCGCGCTGGGCCCTGGTCAGCTTGGCCGCCACCAGGGCATGGGCGGTCACCAGCCAGTCGTGCATTTCGTCATCGTCGAGTTCGGCCAGGGCATCGAAACGGACCCACTTGGCCCGCGCCAGGTAGGGCGCCGGGCGGGCGCGGCCGGTCTCGGTCAGGACCTCGAACGCTATGTCGGTGACCTTGATCGACACCCCCGAGGGTCCGGTGACGGCGAAGATGCGTCCGCCGACCTTGTAGACGCCGTCCGCTCCCCATTGAACCACCATGGTCACCCCTGGCAACGCCCGGCAGGCGGCGTCGAGCGCCGCCGGGCTCATGAGGCGAGGCCTACGCCGATCGGACACGCCACCCCTGTGCCTCCCACCCCGCAATAGCCGTCCGGATTCTTGGCCAGATACTGCTGGTGATAATCCTCGGCGAAATAGAACTCGCCGGCCGGGGCGATCTCGGTGGTGATCCGGCCGCGGCCGGCGGCGCTCAGCGCCTGCTGATAGGCGGCCTCCGAGGCCCGCGCCGCCGCCGCCTGGTCGGCCGAGGCGGTGAAAATGGCCGAGCGGTATTGGCTGCCGACATCGTTTCCCTGGCGCATGCCCTGGGTGGGATCATGGCCCTCCCAGAACAGCTTGAGCAGATCGGCATAGGAAACCTGCTTGGGATCGAACACCACGCGCACGGTTTCGGTATGGCCGGTTCGCCCGGTGCACGTCTCCTGGTAGGTGGGATTGGGCGTCGCCCCGCCCATGTAGCCGGCTGCGGTCACCCACACGCCCGGGATCTGCCAGAACTTGCGCTCCACGCCCCAGAAGCAGCCCATGGCGAAATGGGCCAGTTCCAAGCCCACTGGATAGGGGCCCTTCAACGGCTTGCCGCTGACGAACGAGATCTCGCTGGTCGGGATCGGGTTGGAACGGCCCGGCAGGGCCTCGGCGTCTCTGGCTTTGGCGAACATCGGCATGGCGGCTCCTCGGATTCCGATAGGGATGTAGGTTGCACGACGATCGCGCGCCATGGCGGTCCTAATCCTGATAGGGGCGCTCGCCTAGCCGGTGCTGTTGCATGAGCGGCGTCAGCCCGGAAACGCGGCGGCAGGGCCCAGCGCGCATCATCGTGCACGCGTCATCGACGCCTCCTTCGCCATAGCAGGCCAGCCGGCGGTAGGTCGGGAAGGCGCTCAGCGACGAGCGCCGTACGACGACGGCGTTGAAGGCGGGCGTCCCGTCCCGGCCGGCTTCTGGATGAAACGCCGAGACGTAGACTGGAACGTCCCGGTGGAGAAAAGCGTAACCGCCGGTCTCGTACCAGGGCTGATCATAGAACAGGAGGCCACAAAGCCCGGGCTCTTTGGCGAGAGCCGCCTCACTCAGGATCAAGCCGCGCGACCAGGCCCACCGCCCCGCCATCGGCGGATAGAAGGCGAGGACGAACGAAGCGGTGATCCACAGCGCCATCGTCACGGCGACGGCGAGCTTCGAGATCCGCGCCCTGGCGGCAAGCAGATCGGCCGAGCCCATCGCGGCGACGACGATCAACGCCGCCATCGCCGGATAGATGTAGCGGTAATTCTTGTGCGGTATCAGCGAGTGCACAAGGACGGTGACCACGGCGAACCCCAGCCACAGCGCCGATTTGCGCCACCGCACGGCGATCAGGACGGCGATCGCCGGAATGAACAGGCTCCAATTGGCGAATATGGCCACCAGGTACCAATCGGCAGGCCTTGGACCGTAGTTGGAGGCCTTGCCTTCGATGAGATTGAAGTTCACCGCCTGAAGATAGGAGCGGAACGGCGCGCCCCAGGTGATCCAATCCACCGCGCCGAAGGCCAGCGCGATCGGAAGACCGCCGGCGGCCATGGTCAGCCAGCGGCGCGCCTCGCCGCGGCCAAGCCAGAAAGCGACGAACGCCACGCCCGGTATGAGTTGCAGGCGCACCATGGCGGTGAGCGCCAGGCACGCGCCAATCGCCGCGCCAAGCTTGGGGCCGATTTCGTCGCGCGGCCGCGCCGCCAGGGCGAGCGCGACAAGTGCGGCATCGCAACCGATGGCTTCGGTCAGTGGCCTGTAGGAGAAGTAGACGATGTCGAACCAGGTGGCCGCGACCAGGCCGGCGATAAGTCCGTGGATCAGGCTGGTGCGCCGCCCCATGGCGTAAATGGCGGCGACCGGGGCCAGCGAAATCAGCGCGATGGCGAGGCGGGCGAGGCGGATATAACCCTGTGGACCGCCGAAGATCGGTTCAGCGATCCGAAACAAAGCCGCCAAAAGATACGGGATCACGTAGGAGCGCAGGCCGTCCTCGAAGGCTAGATCCTTGATCCCGTAGCCGAACGCCAGCCGGTGCGCCGGTTCGAAAAACGAGAAATTCTCGTCCGGGTGCGCCAGGCCGGGAAAGGCGAAGATGGCGATTGCGCGGCTGGCCAGGGCCACCGCGAGCACCAACGCCAAGGTCCATCGGGCGCGTCGCCGCGCCTGAACGTCATTTACGCTGCCAACCACGACGGCTTGATCGGCGGATTCGCGCCACCTCGCCAGCACCCGCCTTGTCGCTTGGACCGCGCTCAGTGTATTCCGCGCCCTCGCCTTGGGTGAGGTGGCCGAGTGGTTGAAGGCGCACGCTTGGAAAGCGTGTTTACGGGAAACCGTAACGAGGGTTCGAATCCCTCTCTCACCGCCATTTTCTGCGATCTCCCCTGGGTCGGTGATCGAATCTCAGCCGGCCG
Source organism: Caulobacteraceae bacterium (assembly GCA_035999625.1). Classification (GTDB taxonomy): domain Bacteria; phylum Pseudomonadota; class Alphaproteobacteria; order Caulobacterales; family Caulobacteraceae; genus Acaudatibacter. Next base: position 15,066 of record DASYGN010000058.1, read on the forward strand.
GCGCGTAAGTCTGGCGGAGGCGCTTCTTGTCGACCTTGCCGGTGGCGGTCAGGGGCACGCTGGCGAAGATCACCTCCTCCGGCAGCCACCACTTGGCGACCTGAGGCGCCAGGTAATCGAGCATGGCTTGCCGATCGAGCTCCGCGCCCTCGTGCGTCTCGATGATCAGCACCGGCCGCTCTTCCCATTTGGGGTGAGGCACGCCGATCACCGCCGCGATCCGCACCCCAGGATGGCCAACGGCGATGTTTTCCAGATCGATGGAGCTGATCCACTCGCCGCCTGACTTGATCACATCCTTGCTGCGATCGGTGATGCGCAGGAATCCGTCGGCGTCGAGGGTGGCGATATCGCCGGTGTCGAACCAGCCGTCCGCGTCCGCCGCATCGTGATCCTGGCGGAAATAGCGGCGCACGACCCATGGACCGCGCACCATCAGCGCGCCTGCAGTCTGACCATCCCAGGGCAGGCTGCGAGCCTCCTCATCGACGATCTTGAGCTCGATACCGAACTGCAGCCGGCCCTGGCGCGTCCATAGCGCCTCCTGCATGGCTTCCTCGCCGCGGTCGGCCAGCGCCGGGGTGGGCGAGGCGATGACGCCCATCGGGCAGGTCTCGGTCATGCCCCAGATCTGCAGGGTCTGAACCCCGTACTTGGACTTGAGCGCCTCGGCCATGGCCCGGGGGACAGCCGATCCGCCGATCATCACCTTCTTTAGCGTCCGCGGGCGCTCGCCCACCTTGGCCAGATGCTCGAGGTACAGGGTCCAGATGGTCGGCACACCGCCGGTAAAGGTGACGCCCTCGCCCTGAATCAGCTCGTGCAGGCTGGCCCCATCCATCCTGTCGGCGGGCAGGACCAGCTTGGCGCCGCAGATCGGGGCGGTGAACGGCAGGCCCCAGGCGGTGGCGTGGTAGAGCGACGAACACGGCATGACCACGTCGAACGCGGTGAACCCGAAGGCGCTGTTGAGGCCCGCCGCCATGGCGTGGAGCACCACCGCGCGGTGGCTGTAGAGCACGCCCTTGGGATCGCCGGTGGTCCCCGAGGTATAGCAGAGGAAGGCGCCGGCGTTCTCATCGAGGGCCGGCCAGTCGAAGGTTTCCCCTTCGCCGACGAGCAGGCGCTCGTAGGCGAGCGCGGCGAGAGAGCTTGGCGCGGCGGTCTCCGCCAGCTCGATGTAGGTCTTCACCGTCGTGAGCCTTGCGGCGATGCGCTCGAGCGTGGCTCGCAGGTTGGTGTCGAAGAGCAACACCCCGCTTTGGGCGTGGTTGATCGTATAGGCGATCTGATCATCGAAGAGGCGCGGGTTGGCGGTGTGCAGCACCGCGCCCAAGCCAGGGACGGCGTAGAACAGCTCGAGATGCCGGTGCGTGTTCCAGGCCAGCGAGCTGACGCGATCGCCGGACTTCACGCCGAGGCTGGCCAACGCCTGGGCGGCCCGCGCGGCGCGCTCGGCGAGGCCGCCGTAATCATAGCGCCATAGCGGCCCGGCGATCTGCCGCGAGACGATCTCGCGCCGCGAATGTGCCTGCGCGGCGAAGCGCAAGATGGCGGAGATCTGCAGCGGCGTGTGCTGCATCAGGCCAGGGATCACGGTTCTTGCTCCTGAAGTTCCAACGCCAACGAGCGCTCGGACGACCAGCGCACGCTATCCTGGTTTTATTGTCCTTGCAGCCTGGCGACAGAGGCGCTTTGTCGGCCGGAGCGCCAACCGCTGGAGGAACATCGCGCCATGCTCACGGTTCACCACCTGGGGCTTTCCCAATCGGAACGCATCGTCTGGCTGTGCGAGGAGCTCGAGCTCGACTACCAGCTCAAGCGCTACGAGCGACGAGCCGACAATCGTCTGGCGCCGGATGAGTACAAGGCCCTGCATCCCATGGGCATCGCCCCGGTGATCACCGACGGCGATCTGGTGCTGGGTGAAAGCGGGGCGATCTGCGAGTATCTCTGCGCTCGTCATGGCCACGGCCGCTTGACGCCCAAACCCGGAGATCCGGATTTCGCCGACCACCTGTTCTGGTTTCACTGGTCCAACGGCACCTTCATGACCACAATGATGATGCAACTGGTCATGGCCATGGGTGGCGAAGGCAACCCGGCGGCGGGATTTGTCGATGACCGTGGACGACGCGGCTGGTCGATGGTGGAGGCGAGGCTTGGCCAGGCGCCCTTCTTCGGCGGCGCCAATCTCACCACGGCCGACATCATGATGGTCTATTGCCTGACCACCAGCCGGGCGTTTCGCGGCGCCTCCATCGATGGCTACGACAATCTGAAGGCCTACCTCCGGCGCATCGGCGAACGCGGCGCCTACCAACGCGCGATGGCCAAGGCCGAACCCGGCATGACGCCAATGCTCAGCTAGCTCGGACACACGCCTATGGTTGGCGCCACGCCTCGCCCGGCCTAGATGAAGCGCGCGGGCGGCGAGAGCAGAAGAGGGTCAAGTTCATGCGTCAAATCGGCCATTTCATCGATGGCGCCGCCGTCGCTGGGGCCAGCGGCCGCTCGGGCCAGGTGTTCAACCCCAACACCGGCGAAGTGCAGGCGAGCGTCGCCTTCGCCAGCGCCGGCGAGGTCGACGCCGCCGTCCAGTCCGGGGTGCGCGCCCAAGTCGCCTGGGCGGCGACCAATCCGCAGCGCCGCGCGCGGGTGATGTTCGAGTTCAAGCGCCTGGTCGAGGCGCGCATGGAGGAGCTGGCCGAGCTGCTGTCCTGCGAGCACGGCAAGGTGCTGGCCGACGCGCGCGGCGATGTCATGCGCGGCATCGATGTCATCGAGTTCGCCTGCGGCATCCCCCATGCGCTCAAGGGCGAGTACACCGAAGGCGCGGGACCGGGGATCGACGTCTATTCCATGCGCCAGCCGCTGGGCGTGGTGGCCGGCATCACCCCGTTCAACTTCCCGGCCATGATCCCGATGTGGATGTTCGGCATCGCCATCGCGGTCGGCAACGCCTTTGTCCTCAAGCCCTCGGAGAAGGATCCGGGCGTGCCGCTACGCCTGGCGGAGCTGTTCATGGAAGCTGGCGGTCCGGCCGGCATTCTCAACCTGGTCAACGGCGATAAGCAGGCGGTCGACGCCATCCTGACCCATCCGCTGATCCGCGCGGTGAGTTTCGTCGGCTCCTCCGACATCGCCAGTTACGTCTACGCCACCGGGACGGCGCACGGGAAGCGCGTCCAGGCCATGGGCGGGGCCAAGAACCACGGCGTGGTGCTGCCCGACGCCGATCTCGACGCGGCGGTGAAGGACATCATTGGCGCCGCCTACGGCTCGGCCGGCGAGCGCTGCATGGCCCTGCCGGTGGTGGTGCCGGTGGGGGCCAAGACCGCCGATGCCCTGCGCGAGAAGGTGCGGAGCGAAATCGAAGGGCTCAAGGTCGGCATCTCCACCGATCCGGCGGCGCAATACGGGCCGGTGGTCAGCGCCGCCCACAGAAAGAAGATCGAGGACTATATCCAGCTCGGCGTCGATGAGGGGGCCGAACTGGTGGTCGATGGCCGCGGCTTCAAGCTGCAGGGCTATGAGGATGGCTTCTTCGTCGGCCCCTCGCTGTTCGACCATGTCAAACGCGAGATGAAGACCTATCAGGAGGAGATCTTCGGTCCGGTGCTGCAGATCGTGCGCGCCGAGACCTTCGAGGAGGCGGTGGCCCTGCCCTCCGATCACCCGTACGGCAACGGCGTGGCGGTGTTCACCCGCAACGGCCGGGCGGCGCGCGACTTCGCCTCGCAGGTCAACGTCGGCATGGTGGGCGTCAACGTGCCGATCCCGGTGCCGGTCGCCTACCACACCTTCGGCGGCTGGAAGCGGAGCGCCTTTGGCGACACCAACCAGCACGGCATGGAGGGGGTGAAGTTCTATACCAAGGTCAAGACGGTCACCGCTCGCTGGCCGGAAGGCATGGACGCCGACGGCCACTTCGTCATCCCGACCATGGGATGAGGCTGACACCTTCGAAACCCTCCCTCCCCGCGATGGGGAGGGTGTACCGCGCGCAGCGGGGGACGGGTGGGGTGACGGCCCCACCCCCTCCGGCCCTCCGGGCCGCCTCCCCCATCGAGGGGGAGGAGGGGCGTTCCTGAATGGACTTCGCCCTCTCCGAGGATCAGCGGGCGATCGAGAACGCCGCCAGGGCGTTCGCGGCCGCTGAACTGAGTCCCAACGCCGCCCGCTGGGACGAGGACAAGTCCTTTCCCGTCGAGACCCTGCGCGCCGCCGCCGCGCTCGGCTTCGCCGGCGTCTGCGTGCGCGAGGATGTCGGTGGTTCGGGCCTCACGCGGCTGGACGCGGCGATCGTGTTCGAGGCTCTGGCCGCCGGCGATCCTTCGACCGTGGCCTTCCTCTCCATCCACAACATGGCCAGCTGGATGATCGACGCCTTCGGGGCGGACGATCTGCGCCGCCGCTATTTGCCGCGCCTCACCACCATGGAGCTGATCGCCTCCTATTGTCTGACCGAGCCCGGGGCCGGATCGGACGCGGCCGCGCTCGCCACCAGCGCCACGCGCGAGGGCGGCGGGTATGTGCTGAACGGCTCCAAGGCGTTCATCTCCGGGGCCGGAGCTTCCGACCTCTATGTGGTCATGGCCAGGACCGGCGCCGCCGGCGCGGGCGGCGTCTCCACCTTCGTGGTCGAGACTGGCTCGCCCGGTCTCACGTTCGGCGCCCAGGAGCGCAAGCTCGGCTGGTCCAGCCAGCCGACCGCGGCGGTGCATTTCGACAACGTGCGCGTGCCGGCCGCCAATCGCGTCGGCGAGGAAGGCCAAGGATTCCGCATCGCCATGGCGGGCCTGGACGGCGGCCGGCTCAACATCGCCGCCTGTTCCCTCGGCGGGGCCGCCTTCGCCCTCGACACGGCCAAGGATTATCTCGCCACACGCAAGCAGTTCGGCCGACCGCTGAAGGATTTCCAGGCGCTGCAGTTTCGCCTGGC
>DASYGN010000106.1:0-12474 GCA_035999625.1 Caulobacteraceae bacterium
TACCGAGCCGATAACGGGTCGGGCGTCGCCGCATCGCCCGGCAGCAGTTCGGGATCGTGATTTTAGGTTTAGCTTTGAGGCGGAGGACGCCTCGATACGTTTGGGAGGACCGGGAGAGAACAATGGCCGACGCCCACGCCAATCAGCACGACTACCATCTCGTCAATCCGAGCCCGTGGCCCGCTGTGGGCGCCGCGGGTGCTTTCACGCTCGCGATTGGCGCACTACTCTTTTTCGTGTCGAAGAAGGCCGGTACCCCGCATCTTTGGTACATCATCCCGGGTCTCGTCCTCGTCATCTTCACCATGTTCGGCTGGTGGCGCGACGTGATCAAGGAGGCGCACGAGGGCTACGAGACGCCTGTCGTGCAGCTCCACCTCCGCTACGGCATGATCCTGTTCATCGCCTCGGAGGTGATGTTTTTCGTCGCCTGGTTTTGGATCTTCTTCGAGATGGCGCTCTTCCACCATGTGCGCACCCTCTCCTCGATCGATGACGTGCGCGCCGCCTGGGCCACATGGCCGCCCAAGGGCGTGGAGGTGGTGCCGGCGTTCGAGCTCCCGCTGATCAACACCCTGACCCTGCTGCTCTCAGGGACCACGGTCACCTGGGCCCACCACGCGCTGCAGAAGGGCGACCGCAATGGGGCCAAGCTCGGCCTGGCGATCACCATCGCCCTTGGCCTGCTGTTCACCGGCATCCAGGCCTTCGAATACCATCACATCCTGGCCGACCACATGTTCTATTCGGAGGAGGCGTCCAACGCCGGCCTCTATGGCTCGGCCTTCTTCATGGCCACCGGCTTCCATGGCTTCCACGTCATCATCGGCTCGATCTTCCTGTCGGTGTGCCTGGCGAGGCTGATCGGCGGCGGATTTACGCCCACGCAGCATTTCGGCTTCGAGGCGGCCGCCTGGTACTGGCACTTCGTCGACGTGGTGTGGCTGTTCCTGTTCACCTTCCTCTACGTGACCTTCGGGGCCGGCTGGGGGCATTGACCGCGAGCGAGGGCCTGGCGCCATTCCTGGCGGGCGCGCGCGGGCGTTGCCCGGCGTGCAGCCAGGGCGCTCTGTTCGAGGGTTTCCTGCGCGTTGCGCGAACCTGCTCCGCGTGCGGTCGTGACCTGTCCGCCAACGACAGTGGTGACGGGCCAGCGGTGTTCGTCATCCTGGTGGTGGGCTTCATCGCCGTCTTCGGCGCCCTGATCACCGAGGTCCTCTATCAACCGCCGGTGTGGGTCCCACTGGCCGTCTGGATACCGCTGGCGGCGGGGCTGTCGCTGGCGCTGCTGCGGCCGATGAAGGGGCTGATGATCGCCGCCCATCTCCGTCACCGGGCCCCGCCCGCGCGCCAGCCGTGAGGCGGTTCCCGCTCGGCATCACCGTGGCCGCGGCGGTTGGCCTCGCCATCCTGCTTGGCCTCGGCGTCTGGCAGCTCCACCGCCTGGCCTGGAAGCAGGACCTGCTGGCCAGGATCGCGGCGCTGACGCACGCGCCGCCCCGACCCCTGCCGGCGGTGCTGGCCAGCGCGGCCAGGGGCGTCGATGTCGGCTTCGTCCGGGTCAGCGTTCGGTGCGCGCCGCAGCCGCCGCCAGCCCAGGTCGTCTATCGCTACGCCCTGCACAATCGGCGCGTGGGATGGCGGCTGATGAGCTTTTGTCCAACGCCGGCGGGCCCGTGGACCGGCGTGGTGCTCGATCGCGGCCTGGTCGAGGGCTTCGCTGGCCAGATGCAGCCATCGGCGAAGGTGTTTCCCATCCCCCATAGCGTGAGCGGTATCCTCCGCGCCCCGGGGGCCCACTCGTTTCTCAGCGTCCCGGCGCGAGCGAGCGCCGGCGAGATCACCCTGGTCTCGCTTGACGCCTCCAGCCTCAGGCTGATCGCCGGTCCTGGCCAGCGCCCGGCGCCCTGGTACCTGGCGGTGGAGACCGAAACCCCGCCCACGCCCGGGCTGTCGCCGGCCCCGCTGCCCCAGGACATCCCCAACAACCATTTCGTCTACGCCCTGACCTGGTTCGGCCTGGCCGGGGTCCTGCTGTGGATGTGGGCGGCCTTTGTGTGGCGCAAGGTGCGCGCGCGATGAGATATGTCTCGACCCGTGGCGCGGCGCCTGAGGTTGGCTTCACCGACGCCCTGCTGGCCGGTATGGCCCCGGACGGTGGGCTCTATACGCCCAGGGTCTGGCCCAGGCTCGCCGCCGCCGACATCGCAGGCTTCGCCGAGCGGCCCTACGCCGAGGTCGCGGCGCGCATTCTGGCGCTGTTCGCCGGCGAGGACATTCCGCGCCCGGTGCTGGAAGCCGTGTGCGCCGCCGCCTACAGCCGCTTCGATCACATCGCCGTGGCGCCGCTGGTCCAGTTGGCGCCGGCGAGGTTCGTGCTCGAGCTGTTCCACGGCCCGACCCTGGCCTTCAAGGACATCGCCATGCAGGTGCTCGGCGGGCTGTTCGCCCATGCCCTCGAGCGACGGTCGCGAACCATGACCGTTGTCGCGGCCACGTCGGGCGACACCGGCGGGGCGGCGGCGGTGGCGTTCGCCGGCGTTCCCGGCGTGCGCCTGATCATTCTCTATCCGGAAGGGCGCATCTCCGCCGTCCAGCGCCGGTTCATGACCACCACCGGGGCCGACAATGTCCGCTGCCTGGCCATCGGGGCGGATTTCGACGCCTGCCAGGCGATGATGAAAGCCCTGTTCGCCGACCACGCCTTCGCACGCGAGACCGGCCTGGCGGCGGTCAATTCGGTCAACATCGCGCGCATCGCCGCCCAGTGCGTCTACTACTTCACCGCCGGCGCCGCGCTGGGCGCGCCCGGACGGGAGATCGCCTTCGCCGTGCCCACGGGGAATTTCGGCGACGCCTATGCCGGCTGGGCGACGCGGGCCATGGGCCTGCCGGTGCGGCGCATCATCGCCGCCACCAACGCCAACGCCATGATCGCCAAGGCTCTGTGCGAGGGGATCTATCGGCGCGGACCCGCGGTCGAGACGCAAAGTCCGGCCATGGACATCCAGGCGGCCTCCAATTTCGAGCGCCTGCACTTCGAACATGCCGGCCGCGGTAACCTGGAAACCGCCCAGGCGTTCGAAGCCTTCGCCCGCACCGGCGAGATCTCGCTCACACCTGCCCTGCGAGCGGCGCTCGGCGAGGTCTTCGACGGGGCCTCCGCCAGCGAGGCCGACACCGCCCAGGCCATGCGCCGCGCCTGGCGGGAAAGCGGCATGCTGATCGACCCGCATACGGCGGTGGCGCTGTCAGCCGCTGAGCGATCGACTTGGCAAGGCGCGCCGATGGTGGTGCTGTCCACCGCTCATCCGGCCAAGTTCCCGGACGCCGTCCTGGCCGCGACCGGGCAGGCGCCGCTTGACCCGCCGGCAGTCGCCAAGCTCGCCGGGCTGCGCGAACGCCTCGAGCCCATGGCCCCCGATGTGGAGGCGCTCAAGGGCTATGTGCGGGCGTGGTCGTGACCAAGGTCCATCGCCTCGCCAACGGCGTCACCGTCCTCTGTGATCCCGTCCCGGGGTACGACACCCTGGCCCTCAGCGTCGTCGCCGGGCGAGGTGCGCGCTGGGAGAGCGCCGATCGTTCCGGCTGGTCGCACTTGCTGGAGCACATGGTGTTCAAGGGCGCCGGCGAGCGATCGGCCAAGGATATCGTCGAGGCGATCGAGGCCGATGGCGGGCACATCAACGCCGCCACTGGCCAGGAGCGGACCAGCTTTCAGGTGCGGGCGCTAGCCGGTGGACTGCCGCTGGCGATGGCGGTGAGCGCGGATCTGGTCCAGCGGCCAGCTCTCGATGCTGATGACCTCGGCAAGGAGATCCACGTCGTCGGCCAGGAGATCGCCGAGGCCGCCGATACGCCCGACGATGTCGTCTTCGAGCTCGCTCAAGGCGCCGCCTTCCCCGATCAGCCGCTTGGCCGCCCGATCCTTGGCCGCCCTGAGACCATCGCCACCGCCACGCCACCGACGCTGGAGGCTTGGCGCGCCGGGCTCTACAGCGCCGACCGCCTGGTGGTCTCGGCCGCCGGAGCGGTGGCTGAGGACGAACTTCTGCGCCTCAGCGAGACCAGCTTCGGATCTCTCGCCACGGCTGGGGCGCCGCCCGCGCCTGGCGCCCGCTTCGTCGGCGGCGCCACCCGCGAGAGGCGGCGACTGGAACAGGCGCATCTGGTGTTCATGCTGCCGGCTCCAGCGGTGAGCGATCCCGATTATTGGGCCCTGCGCCTCTACGCCGAGATGCTTGGCGGCGGGATGTCCTCGCGGCTGTTCCAGGAAGCGCGTGAGCGGCTGGGCCTTGCCTACGCCATCGACGCCTGGGCCGAGGCCTGGTCGGATATCGGCGTGCTCGGCATCTACGCCGGCTGCGCGGCGGCGAACGCGGGCCGTCTGGCGAGGGTGGCCGGCGAGCAGATCACCGCCCTCGCCGCCGGCTGCCAGCCAGCCGAGCTGGCAAGGGCCAAGGCGCAGCTCAAGGCATCGCTGTTCATGGGCCGGGAATCGCTGACCGCCCGCGCTGAGATGGCGGCGGCCCAGTGGCTGGCCTTCAATCGTCTGCTGAGCGCGGCGGAGATGGCGGCGGCGATCGACGCCGTCGCGGCCCAGGACATCGCCCGCCTAGCCGCCAGACTATTGGCCGAAGGGCGCTTCGCCGCCTGCGCCCTTGGGCCCCGGGCGGCGATGGATGCGCCCGACCGCCTCGGCGAGGCGTTGTTCGGCTGACGCGCCGCTTGGCGCGCGGCCTGAACCGAGCCAAGATTGAGCCATGGCCCTGCTCGACTGGATCGCCAGCGACCATGACCTTCGTCTGGAAGGCGAGGGCGTGCGGCTGCGCCCGCCCAAGCCCCAGGACTATTCCGAGTGGTCGGTCTTGCGCGGCGGCTCGCGCGCCTTCCTGCAGCCCTGGGAGCCGACCTGGCCCGCCGATGACCTGACCCGCGCGGCCTTCCGCCGCCGCCTGGCGGCCTACGCCCAGGACCTGGAGCGGGGCGCCGCCTATCCCTTCCTGGTGTTCCGGGCCGACGACAACGTCATGGTGGGCGGCATCACCCTCTCGAACATCCGCCGCGGCGTCGCCCAGATGGGTCAGGTCGGCTATTGGGTCGGCGAGGCCCACACCCGGCGGGGATACACCCTGGCGGCGGTGAAGGCGGTGGTGCGCTTTGGTTTCGACCGCCTGGGCTTGCACCGGATCGAGGCCGCCTGCATCCCGACCAACGACGGCTCGCGCCGGGTGCTGGCGCGCGCCGGCTTCCGCCAGGAGGGCATGGCCATGGCCTATCTCAGGATCAACGGGGTATGGCGCGATCACCTGTTGTTCGGACTGGTCTCGCCCGGCGGCCCGGGCGAGGTCCGCCACGAGGAAGTGTTGGTCTAGAGGTCAGGCCCGGCCGGTCTGGGCGGAGAGGCGCTCGGCGGCGACGCCGATCTTGGCCAGAGCGCGCGACCACTTGTGCTCATGGTCATCGCCGAACAACAAATTCTCATCGGCCTCGCAGGTCAGCCAGACGTTGTGGCGGATCTCGCGCTCCAACTGTCCCTGGTCCCAGCCAGCGTAGCCGAGAGCCATGACCGCCTTGCGCGGGTGCGGCTCGCCGGCGGACATGGCTTCCAGCACCTCGCGAGTGGCGGTCAGCATCACGCCGGGTGAAACCGTGACGCTGTTCGATTCGCACTGGTAGTCGTCGGTATGCAGCACGAAGCCGCGTTCCTGATCCACCGGCCCGCCCATCAGGACCAGATCCTCCAGCGGTTTCACCGGCGTCTTGACCTTCAGCCGGGCGAGGAGGCGTGAAACCGTCAGGCCCTCGACCGGCCGGTTGACCGTCAAGCCCATGGCGTGGTCGGAGTCGTGGGCGCAGATGTAGACCACCGCCCGTTCGAACCGCGGATCTTCGATGCCGGGCATCGCCACCAAGAGGCGGCCGCCGAGATAGGCGCCAGAACCAGGGGCCATGCCCTCATGATCGGCCTTCGGGGGCGCAGATTCAAGAGCATCCAGCCACTACGCGCGCTTGGCGCGGCGGCCCTTGACGTCTATCTGCGGTGTCTTCACCCAATGCCAAGGAGACGACGCCATGACCATCAAGGTTGGTGACAGGATTCCCAGCGCCACGTTCATGACCTTTGGCGACGGCGGGCCAGGGCCGATGACCTCCGACGAGGTTTTCGCCGGCAAGAAGGTCGCCTTGTTCGCGGTTCCGGGCGCGTTCACGCCAACCTGCTCGGCCAAGCACCTGCCTGGCTTCAAGGCTCACGCCGCCGACCTCAAGGCCAAGGGCGTCGATCGCATCGCCTGCGTCTCGGTCAATGACGCCTTCGTGATGAAGGCCTGGGGCGACAATCAGGGTGTCGGCGATGATGTGCTGATGCTGGCCGACGGCAACGGCGATTTCACCAGGAGCCTCGGCCTCGAGCTCGACGCCGGCCGGTTCGGCATGGGCCAGCGCTCGCAGCGCTATTCGATGATCGTCGATGATGGGGTGGTCAAGGAGCTCAACGTCGAGCAAGGCGGCGAATTCAAGGTCTCGTCGGCCGAGTATATGCTGGCCCAGCTCTAGCTGGGCGGCGCGGTCCAGCTCGCCAGCCAGTCGGCCAGGGCCTGCGGGGTCATCGAGCGCGCATCGGCGAGCGCGGCAATATGGCCCGCATCCTCGAGGTGGCCGCGCCCGTCGACGACCAGCAGGCTCGGCACGCCCTCGAGCCGCTTGACGCCATAGCGCGCGGGGATGTCGAGGTTGCGGTTCATGCGCCCGACGTCGACGTTGACGATCACATAGTTGCGGGCGACGAAACCGGCCACTTCCGGCAGCTTGAGGATGCCGGCCAGCACCCGGCAGTCACCACACCAGTTGCCGCCGAGGTCGATCAGCAAAAGCTTGTGCTCGGCGCGCGCCTTAGCCTTGGCCGCCGCCACGTCCGCCTTGGCGTCGCGGGTGGGATCGTAGGGCAGCGGCAACGGCGTCGGCAGCTGGGCGAGGGTGGCGATGGAGACGCGGGGCGCTTGGCCGGCCAACGCGGGCGCGGCGGCGAGGCCGGCCAGAAGGACCGCAATCAGGGCGCCGCGCATCGCTTCACCCCTTGGCCGGCGCGGCGGCGTTGGTGGGCGCGGCGGCGTTGGCCGGCGCAGCCGAATTGGTCGGCGCGGCGGTGTTGCTGGCGCCGGCGGCGCCACCCTTAGCCGGGGCCGCGGCCTTGGGATTGGGCGGCGGAATCGGCAAGGTCGAGCCCAGGGTGTGCAGATAGGCGATCACGTTGATCCGATCCTGGGAGTCCTTCATGCCGATGAAGGTCATCTTGGTGCCATCGATGTACTTCTGCGGTCCGGCGATAAAATCGTAGATATGCTGATAGTCCCAGACGCCGATCTTGTTCCCGAACGCCACCATGGCCGGGGAATAGGAAAAGCCCGGATGGGTGCCGGGCTTGCGTCCGAGGACGCCCCACAGGCCCGGTCCGATGTTGTTGGCTCCGGATGGCGCGAAGATGTGGCAGGCCTGGCACACCGCCGTCTTGGCCTGGCCGGCCTGGACGTCGGCGGTCTTCAGCACCGTGCCCCAATCGGGCGGCGGCGCCGGCGCCTCAGGAGCGCCCTCGGTGGCCGCCACGGCGATGGCGTAGCCCGGCTTGGCCGGGGGCGTGGGTTCGAAAAACATCGGGGTGACCACCCCCAGAACGGCCAGGACGAAAGCGGTGGTAAGCACCGCGCCCAGGATCATGTTCCGCTGGAGACCGCTCATCGTTCGCCTTGACTGACCCGACCGGACTGGCGCCGCGAATCGGGTGCCCGCCAGCCCCCGCTCGTTGTTGCGCTGGCGTGTCATACACGCTACCGCGCAGAGCGCAAACGGCCATCGCCAGACGGCGAAACCAGGCGCGCCGACAGCTCCGGAACCTTACGAACCCGTGAACCCGATCGTCCTGATCCCAGCCCGAATGGGAGCGCGGCGCCTGCCCGGCAAGCCGCTGGCCGACATCGGCGGGGCGCCGATGATCGCCCACGTGGCGAGAGCGGCCGTGGCCGCGGGCATCGGACCGGTGGTGGTGGCCGCGGCCGACCCAGAGATACTCGCTCCCGCGAGCGCGGCTGGCGCCCGCGCGGTGCTGACCGATCCAGCGTTGCCCTCGGGATCGGATCGTGTGTTCGCCGCCCTGGAGGCCGTCGATCCCCAAGGCGCTCACGATGTCATCGTCAATCTGCAGGGCGATATGCCGTTCATCGATCCGGCGGCGATCCGCGCCTGCCTGGCCGCGCTGGCGGCGGGCGGCTGCGATATCGCCACCCTGGCCGCGCCCGAGGCGTCGGCGGCCGATCGCGACAATCCCGACGTGGTCAAGGCCATCCTGGCCCTCGATCCCGGTGGGAAGATCGGTCGGGCGCTCTATTTCACTCGCTCGAGGCTCTATGGTGAGGCGCCGATCTGGCGGCATGTCGGCCTTTACGCCTTTCGCCGCGCGGCGCTGCACCGGTTCACCGCCGCCGCGCCCGCCGAGCTGGAGCGCCGGGAGAATTTGGAACAGCTGCGCGCCCTGGAGCTTGGCCTCAGCATCCGCGCCGCCATTATCGCTGCGGCGCCCTTGTCGGTCGATTCTCCAGCCGATCTCGAAGCCGTGCGCAGGCAGGAGCGAGCATGAGCCAAAGCGAGCGCATCGCCTTTCAGGGCGAAGCCGGGGCCAACAGCGACGAAGCGTGCCGCGCCTATTTTCCGGATCATGCGCCGATCGCCTGCGCCACCTTCGAGGACGCCTTCGACGCGGTCCGCCGCGGCGACTGCCAGCTCGGCCTGATTCCGGTCGAAAACTCCATCGCCGGCCGGGTCGCCGACGTGCATCACCTGCTGCCGAGCTCGGGCCTCAAGATCATCGGCGAGCGCTTCAAGCCGATCCATTTCCAGCTGATGGCCAATCGCGGGGTCAGTCTGGAGGAGGTGTCGACGGTGGTGTCGATGCCGATCGCCCTTGGCCAGTGCCGGCGGACATTGCGCCGGCTCAAGGTGCGGACCGAGCCTTCGGGCGATACCGCCGGGGCGGCCAAGGCGCTCGCCGAACACCCCGATCGCACCCGGGCCGCCATCGCCCCGGCCCTGGCGGCGGAGCTTTACGGCCTCGACATTCTGCTGCGGGACATCGAGGACGAAGCCCACAACACCACCCGGTTCCTGGTCATGTCCGCCGACGCCTCGCCGCCGCCCCCGCCGGCCGCAACCGCCTGCATCACCAGCTTCGTGTTCCGGGTGCGCAACATCCCGGCGGCGCTCTACAAGGCGCTGGGCGGGTTCGCCACCAACGGCGTCAACATGACCAAGCTGGAAAGCTACATGGAGAACGGGGCGTTCACCGCCACCTTCTTCTACGCCGAGGTCGATGGCCGGCCCGACGATGCGCCACTCAGCCGCGCCCTGGAAGAGCTCGGATACTTCTCCGATCACCTGGAGGTGTTGGGCGTCTACGCCGCCGACCCGTTCAGGGGTTAGACGGTGCCGAGGTTCTCGGCGATCAGGCCGATCTTGTAGTAGCCGTCCAGCTGCAGCTGGTTGATCACATCCATGAACTGCCGATAGCGCACATGGCGGTCGGCGCGGATGAAGATGCGCTCGTTGGTCGGATTGGGCACGCCCAGCGAGGCCGCGAGGTCGTAACCCAGCCGGTCCATCGACGAGGGCCTGATCTCGGTCTTGCCGAACGAAACGAAGATCTGGCCGGTGTCCTGGATGGAGATGAACGTCGGCGGTTTCTGGTGCTGATCCGGCGGCGGGGCCTTGGCCGGCGGCAGGTCGATGCGGATCGAGACCGTCGCCAACGGGGCGACGACCATGAAGATGATCAGCAGAACCAGCATCACGTCCACGAACGGGGTGACATTCATGTCGCTGTTCTGACCGAGGTCGAACTTGTTCTTGCTTTCGCCGGCGAGCTTTGCAGCCATAGATAACTCCCTGGCGCCGGCCTATGCGGCCGACCCGATCGCCGACACCCTTGGCGCGGAAGTCGGAGCTTGTAAAGACCGGTCGATCAGCGCTCGCGGGAGGGTGACTTGGAGTTTGCTTTTGACGCCTTTGTCAGCGCCGCGGCGTTCGATGGCGGCGAGGCGGTGTTCGCTCTCGGCGATGGCCGGGTGGTCTGGGAAGGCGGGGCCAGCGTTCTCGCTCACGATGGCGCGGTGCTCGCGGCCAGCCGGCATCCGAGCGGCGAGGGAATCCTCACCGGCGGCGATGACGGGCGGCTGGTCTGGGCCAGACGCACCGGCGGCGAAGCTCTGGCCGAGCGCGGCGGCGCCTGGATCGACGTGGTCGCGGCCAGTCCCGCATCGGGGCTGATCGCGTTCGGCTGCGGCCGCGATGTGTGGATAAAAGACTGCGCCGATGCGGCGTTCGAACGCCGGTTCACCCACCAGCGAAGCGTGGCCGCCGTGGCGTTCGATCCCAAGGGCCGGCGACTGGCGGCGGCGACCTACGGCGGCGCGGCGCTGTGGTGGGCGAAGATCGCCGAGCAGAAGCCGGTGATGCTGCGCTGGGCTGGCTCGCACATCGCCGTGGCGTTCAGCCCTGATGGCCGGTTTCTGGTCTCGTCGATGCAGGAAAACGCCGTGCACGGCTGGCGGCTCAAGGACAGCGCCGACATGCGCATGGGCGGTTATCCGTCCAAGATCACGAGCCTGGTCTTCGTCGACGGCTGGCTGGCGACGTCGGGGGCGAACGGGGTGGTGATGTGGCCCTTCTCCGGCGCCGATGGTCCGATGGGCAAGCAGGCGCTGGAGATCGGCGTCGACGAAACCACGCTCATCGCCCGTGTCGCCGGCGATGGCGCCTGGATGGCCGCGGGGCTGCAGGATGGCCGCGTCTGGGTCAGCGGCGCTGATGGCGGCGGATTGCACTACGTCAAGCCCGAGCCGGGCGCGCCGATCACCGCCCTGGCGGTTCAGGATGGCCGCATCGCCTGGGGCGACGAAGCCGGGGCTGCGGGCGTGGCCGGGGCCCAGACCTGACTAGAACCCGCGCATTTCGGCAAACGCCTCGAACGGGTCGCGCCGGGTGCGCCAATTGTTGATCGGCGCGGCGTCATCGCGGTAACCCATGGCCATGCCGGAGAACAGCATCTGGTCATCGGCAAGGCCGAGCAGAGCGGCCACGGTCTTGGGATAGCGAGCCCAGAACTCCTGGGCGCAGGTGTCGAGGCCGCGCTCCACCGCCAGCAGCATCAGCGTCTGCATATACATGCCCAGATCCGACCATTGCGGCGGTCCAAGCTTGCGCTCGAGAAAGAAGAACAGACCCACCGGCGCGCCGAAGAATTCCAGATTGCGCGCCAACTGGCGAAAGCGCGCCGGTCGATCCTCGCGCGGGATGTCGATCGAGGCGTAAAGATCCTCTCCGCACTGGAAGCGGCGGGTGCGGAACGGCTCCCAGAGATGGGCCGGATAGACGTCGTATTCCGGTTCCTCCATCGGCGTGGCGGCAATCACCGCCTTGAGCTCATCCAGCGGCGCGCCGGTCAGCGCGTAGACCCGCCAGGGCTGAAGATTGCCGCCCGAGGGCGCGCCATGCGCCAGTTCGAGAATTTCCCGCACCAGAGCGCCCGCAACCGGCTGACTGCGGAACGCGCGCACCGACATGCGCCGCCTGACCGCCTCGCTGACGTCCATGATCGATTCATCCTAATGTGGCGATCTGTTGCGCCTCATTGCCCCAAGCTGACTAGGGAAGCGATGGCCAAGGGCTGGAACGTCAAGCGCCGCAAGCGGGGCGCTGAACTGCTGCGCGCAATCGGCCGCGCGCTGGTGATCGTGCTGATCCTCGCCCTCTTCGTTCCGCCGGCCTGGGCGCTCTTCTACCGCTTCGTCCCGCCGCCGATCACCCTGCTGATGATCGAACGGCTGGCGCAAGGGCACGGCCTCGATCGTCGCTGGCGACCGATCTCGCACATCGCCCCGACCATGGTCCGAGCGGCCATCGCCTCGGAAGACGCCCGCTTCTGCGTCCACCACGGTTTCGACCTTCACGCCATCGACAGGGCCCTGGCGCATGACGCCCGGCGCGGGGCGCGCCTGCGCGGGGGTTCGACCATCAGCCAGCAGACAGCCAAGAACGTCTTCCTGTGGCCGGGTCGATCATGGGTGCGCAAGGGCGTGGAGGCCTGGTTCACCGTCCTCATCGAGACGCTGTGGGGCAAGCGGCGGATCATGGAAGTCTACCTCAACACCGTGGAGATGGGCCCTGGCGTCTATGGCGTCGAAGCGGCGGCCGAGCGCTATTTCCACACCGACGCGGCCGATCTCAGCCCGGCCGAGGCCTCGCGCCTGGCGGCGGTGCTGCCGCGGCCGTTGAAGTGGAGCGCCGCCGATCCTGGACCCTACGTGCGCTCGCGCAGCGGCCGCATCGACGCTCGCCAGCGGACCGTGCGCGACGATGACCTGGCCGGGTGCGTGATCGGCGAGACCTCTAGGTAAGGCGGAGTTCCTTCAGTCGCTGGTCGAGATA
>DASYGN010000124.1:0-6298 GCA_035999625.1 Caulobacteraceae bacterium
ATAGGCCCGCCTTGGTGACAGGTCATCCCGCGGACCGGCGGTTTCCGGACTCTAATGCCCGGCGGAGCCTTCGTAGACCCCGGGGGCCAGGCGCTCGTCCTCGTCGCCCGGCGCGGTGGCCGCGACGAAGCGGCGGTCGCAGTAGGAGCAGTCGACGAAGCCGGCCTCGCCCATCTCCAGCCACACGCGCGGGTGGCCGAGCGCGCCGCCGACGCCATCGCAGGCCACGCGCCGAGTGCGGACGACGATCACCTCCGGCGGCGGTGGCGTGTTGATGTCGCTGGCGCTGTGAGCGGGGCTGTCGGAGGGCACGGCGGTTCTTAGGGTCGCGGCGATGTTTCCGTCAATCGCTCCGCCGGCCTATATCACCAACCCATGAGTCTTCCCGATAACGCCATCGAGGCGCACGCCCTGGCCAAGACCTATCCGGCCACCAAGACCACGCCCGCGGTGAGCGCCCTCAGAGGCATCGACCTGGTGGTGCCGCGCGGCTCGATCTTCGGCCTCCTGGGTCCCAACGGGGCCGGCAAGTCGACGTTCATCAACATCCTCGCCGGGATGACCCGCAAGACCGGCGGCAAGGTGGCGATCTGGGGCCGTGACATCGACGAGCGGCCCAGGGACGCCAGGGCGGCCATCGGCGTGGTTCCCCAGGAGATCGCCGCCGACTACTTCTTCACCCCGCGCGAGTCGCTCGACACCCAGGCCGGACTCTACGGCGTCCCCAGGCGCGAGCGGCGCACCGTCGAGCTCCTGACCGCGGTCGGCCTGGCCGACAAGGCCGACGCCTATGTGCGCCAGCTCTCCGGGGGCATGAAGCGGCGGCTGATGGTGGCCAAGGCGATGGTCCACAACCCGCCGGTGCTGATCCTCGACGAGCCCACCGCCGGGGTCGATGTCGAGCTGCGCCGGCAGCTGTGGGCCTACGTGACCGAGCTCAATCGCGGCGGGGTGACCATCGTCCTCACCACCCACTACCTCGAGGAGGCCGAGGAGCTGTGCGACACCATCGCCATCGTCAACCACGGCCTGGTGGTGGCGTGCGAGCCCAAGACCCAGCTGCTGCAGCGGCTGGACAGCCGCACCGTGGTGGTGACCCCGGAAACGCCGCTCAGCGCGCCGCCTGACCTGGCTCCGTTCGAGGCCCGCCTGCGCCCGGACGGCGATTTGGCGGTGGGCTTCAAGCGCGCTGAGGCCGGGGTCGAGGCGGTCATCCACGCGGTGCGCGCCGCCGGGGTGCCGATCAAGGACCTGCGCACCGAGGAGCCGGACCTGGAGGACGTGTTCGTCTCCCTGACCTACGGCGCGGCGGCCTAGGCGGCGGGGTTGACACCCCTCCCTCCCCTCCCTCCCTCCGGTCACGCCCCCTTGCGGAAGTGATCGTGGATGCGGCGAGCCAGCGAGGCGCTGACGCCGTCGACCTTGGCCAGATCGCCCAGCGAGGCGCGCGAGACCCCGCGGGCCGAGCCGAAGGCGTGCAGCAGGGCGCGCTTGCGGCCCGGCCCCACGCCCTCGATCTCGTCGAGCGGATTGCGCCGCATCTCGCCGGCCCGGCGGGTGCGGTGGGCGCCGATGGCGAAGCGGTGGGCCTCGTCGCGCAGGCGCTGGAGGTAGTAGAGCACCGGCGATTTCGGCTCGAGCATGAACGGCGGCTTGCCGGGCAGGAAGAAGCGCTCGAGGCCGGCATCGCGGTCCGGTCCCTTGGCGACGCCGACCACGGCGACATCGTCGACGCCGAGATCGGCCATCACCTCCAGCGCCGCCTCGAGCTGGCCGGCGCCGCCGTCGACGAGCACCAGATCGGGCCGGGCCGGGGCCTGACCGGCCTCCTCCTCGCGGGCCAGGCGGCTGAAGCGCCGGCGCAGCACCTCCTTCATCATGCCGTAGTCGTCGCCGGGGGTCAGCTCGGTGCTCCTGATGTTGAACTTGCGGTACTGGTTCTTCTGAAAACCCTCGGGCCCGGCGACGATCATGCCGCCGACGGCGTTGGTCCCCATGATGTGGGAGTTGTCATAGACCTCGATGCGCTCGGGGTTTCCCTCCAGGCCGAAGGCTTCGCAGACGCCGGTGAGGAGCCGCGTCTGGGCGGAGGATTCGGAGAGCTTGCGCCCCAGGGCCTCGCGGGCGTTGGCCAGGGCGTGGTCGACGAGCGCCCGCTTCTCGCCGCGCCGGGGGGTGGCGATCTCGATCCTGCGCCCGGCCTTGAGGCTGAAGGCCTCGGCGATCAGCGCCGCCTCGCTGGGGACGACGCTGGTGAGGATCAGCTTGGGGATCGGCCGGGCCTCGTAGAACTGGCCCAGGAACGCGGCCATGATCTCGTCATTGGCATCGGTGCGGTCGATGCGCGGGAAGTAGGCGTGGTTGCCCCAGTTCTGGCCGGCGCGGAAGAAGAACACCTGGACGCAGGCCGCGCCGCCCTCGGCGTGCAGGGCGATGACATCGGCGTCGGTGAGGGTCTCGGGGTTGACCTGGGTCTCCTGGGCCACCGAGGACAGGGCGCGAATGCGGTCGCGCAGCCGGGCCGCCTGTTCGAATTCCAGGGCGTCGGAGGCGGCCTGCATGTCGGCCGCCATGCGGGCCAGGACGGCGCGGCTCTTGCCGGTGAGGAAGGACTCGGCCTCGCCGACCAGGACCTCGTAGTCGGCCAGCGAGATCAGGCCGGTGCAGGGGGCCGAGCAGCGGCGGATCTGGTGCAGCAGACAGGGCCTCGTCCGGGTCTCGTAGACATTGTCCGAGCAGGAGCGGAGCAGGAACGCCTTCTGCAGGGTGTTGAGGGTGCGGTTGACCGCCCAGGCGCTGGCGAAGGGGCCATAGTATTCGCCGCGGATCGAATGGGCGCCGCGGTGCTTCTTGAGCTGGGCGGCCGGGTGCTCGCGGCGGATGACGATCTCGGGGAAGCTCTTGTCGTCGCGCAGCAGGACGTTGAAGCGCGGCTTCAGCTGCTTGATCAGGTTGATTTCCAGCAACAGGGCGTCGGCCTCGGTGCGGGTCGAGGTGAACTCCATCGACCGGGTCAGATCGACCATCAGGGCGATGCGCTGGGTATGGAACCGGCCCTGGGCATACTGGATGACGCGCTTCTTCAGGCTGCGGGCCTTGCCGACGTAGAGGGCCTCGCCGTCCTCGCCGAACATGCGGTAGACGCCGGGCGCGTCGGGCAGGCGACGCACCTCGTCCTTGATCAGGGCGGCGCCGGAAAGGATCTCGCTCACGGGGGCAATATAGACCGGTTGCCGGTTCCCCCAACCGCGTCATCCCGGCAAATATTGAGCTCCTAAAGCCGCGCCTCGCCGCTTTCGATCAGGTCGAACACCGCCTGCCCCAGGGGCACGAAGCCCAATTCGCGGCTGTGCAGGTACAGGGGTCCGGAAACCTTGGCCGGATCGAAGCCTTGCGCCGTCAGCTCGGTCTTCAGCGGCTTGAAGGTGCCGGTGATCGACAGCTGTGGCATCAGCCGCAGGAACAGCGGCTGGGCGTAGGCCGGCAGGGCCTTTTCGACCACCCGGCGCAGATCCTGGAGGCTGAACTCGGCCGAGGTGACCAGGGCGGCCATGCCCGCCCGGCCCTCGTGCGCCGGGACGGTGACGCCATAGACCACCGCCTCCATCACCCCGGGCGCGGTCAGCAGGGTCTGGGCGACCTCGTGGGTGGAGACATTTTCGCCCTTCCAGCGGAAGGTGTCGCCGATCCGGTCGACGAAGTAGAAATAGCCCTGGCGGTCGCGGGTCATCAGATCGCCGGTGCGAAACCAGGCGTCGTTCTTGCGGAAGGCGTTGCGCAGCACCTTCTGCTCGCTGGCGGCCTTGTCGACATAGCCGCTGAAGGCGGAGCGGGCATCGCCGTGGATCGCCCCCAGGCACTCGCCGACCTCGCCCGGCGCGCAGGCGACGCAGCGGCCGCCCGGGCCGCGCACCGGGGCCTCGGTCTCGACATCGAACCTGGCCAGGGTGACGTTGAACATCGGGGCCAGATAGGGGGCGATGCGGCCCACCGCCCCATGGCCGCCGTCGAAGTTGAACAGATAGACGTTGCCCTCGGTGGATCCGTAGAATTCGAGGATGCGCGGCACGGCGAAGCGATCTTCCATCTCGCCCCAGATATCCCTGGAGAGGCCATTGCCGAAGGCCAGCCGCAGGCTGTGGGCGCGCTCGCTGGCGGCCCTCGGCTGATTGACCAGATAGCGGCAGAGCTCGCCCACGTAGACGAAGATGGTCGCCGCCTCGGCGCGGATCTCATCCCAGAAATGGCTGGCCGAGAAGCTGTCACGCACCAGCAGGCAGGCGCCGTTGAGCAGGGCCGCGCCGGCGGCGCACAGGCCGCCGGTGGCGTGATAGAGCGGCAGGGTGAGGTAGAGGCGATCGCTGGGCCTGGCGCCGGTCGCGCCGGCGAAGCCGCGCATGTAGAGCTGGGCGCGCATGTGGTTGATGCGCGCCGCCTTGGGCAGGCCGGTGGTGCCGCTGGTGTAGATGAGCAGGCAGGTGTCGGAGGCGGTCATGCCGCCACGCGCGGACTTGGCCGGACGGGCGGCGCTGAGCGCGGCGGCCGCCGCCCCGAGGTCGCGGTCGAGGTCCCAGCTGCGGATGCCGCCACGCGCGGCGGCGGTGAAGGCGCCCGCCGTCGAGGCATCGACCACCGCCAGCTGCGCGCCGGAGAGCTCCAGGCAGTGGCGCAACGCCTCGCCGGTCAGCTGGTTGTTGATCAGGGCGGCGACCACCCCGACCTTGGACAGGCCGAACCACAGGGGCAGATATTCCAGCCGGTTGGGGAGCAGGACGGCCACCGTCTCGCCCGGGCGAAGACCACGGGCCAGCGCCCAGTGGGCGTAGCGGTTGGCCAGATCGTCCATGGCCCCATAGCTGAGCTGGCGGGTCTGGAAGCGGATCGCCGGCCGCTCGCGGTGCTGATCGACCGCGGCTTCGAGATCGTCGGTGGCCAGATTGGCCGACCCAGGGGCGATCGAGCGCACCCGCAGGAGGGTGCGGACAAGGCCGCTGAGGTAGCGCCACTCCCGCTTCAGTGGGTGCATGCTTTGGCCCGCAGCGCCGCTCCGATGCGGATGGACTGGTTCCTTCGACGAGGCGAATCTAGCATGACCATGGAGGTTTACCCGGCCTTCGTCGCCGTGACGACCGACATCCTTGACCTGGCGCATGGCAGGTATCATTTTCGATTTGATACCCAATCGGACTTCGGAACATGACCTTTCACGTGAAAGTCGTCGAGGGCGGCAAGATCGTCATTCCGGCAGCGCTGCGACGCAAGCACGGCTTCGGGGTAGGCGACACGCTGGTGGTCGAGGACAGGCCCGAAGGGGTGACGGTCCGTTCGCTGGACGAGGTGATCGGCGCGGCGCAGGCGATCGTCGCCAAATTCGTCCCGGCGAATGTGAGCCTTGTAGACGACCTGATCGCCGAGCGGCGATCCGAAGCCGAGCGTGAGTGACATCCTGGTTCTCGACGCGTCCGCCCTGCTGTGCCTGATCCACCGCGAACAGGGATGGGAGACAGTCAGGACCGCGCTACCGGGAAGCCGCATTGGAGCCGTCAATCTCGGCGAGGTTGTCGCCAGGCTGAGCGAACGCGGGATGACCCCTGAGGCGATCGATTCGGCGCTCGGCCTGCTCGACCTTCGCGTCGTTGCCTTCGATGCCGAGCAGGCGCGCGCGAGTGGTCTGCTTCGCCAAGCGACTCGGTCTGCGGGACTCTCGCTGGGTGATCGCGCCTGCCTGGTTCTGGCCGCCCGACTGGGCGCAACGGCGCTCACCGCGGATCGGGCCTGGCGAGGGGTCGAGGTTGGCGTGAAGATCCAGTTGATCCGATAACATCCGGCGCGGAGACCAAGTGAGATGCCAAGGGTGAAATCGGGATCGGCGGCGGTCTGGGATGGGCCGACCGCCGAGGGCCAGTGCCTGTGCGGCGAGGTGAAATTCCAGATCACCGTCCCGGCGCGCTGGGCCTGGCACGATCACGGCGCGGCCAGCCGACGCGCCCACGGGGCGGCCAGCGCCACCTACGTCGGCGCCTACAAGAGCCGCTTCCGGTTCACCACCGGCGAGGAACGGGTCACGCGCTATGAAGAGGCCGGGATGGTGCGCAGCTTCTGCTCGCGCTGCGGCAGCCCGCTACTCTACCAGCGCCCGCGCGCGCCGGAGATGGTCAATATTCCGCGCGCTCTGTTTCTCACCCGCACCGGGCGCGAGCCGCGCTATCACCTCAACATCGAGGAGACGCCGGACTGGGCCTACGCCGGCGAGCCGCTGAAGCCGCTCAAGGGCTATCCCGGGGTGGTGTGGACCGGG
>DASYGN010000003.1:0-17004 GCA_035999625.1 Caulobacteraceae bacterium
TCCCAGTTCTGGCCGACGCTCTCGTAGTAGGCGAACGCCCTGGCGACCGACAGCGCCACCGGGGTCGAGGGAGGGTCTGGCCGCAGACGCAGATCCACCCGGAACACGTAGCCCCGCGGCGTCCGTTCCTGGAGCAGGCTCGCCATGCGCTCGGTCAGGCGCGCCGCGGCCGGCACGGGATCGACCCCGGGAGCGGCCGGGAATGCCTCCGGCTAGAACAGGACAATGATGTCGATGTCGCTGGAGTAGTTGAGTTCGAAGGCGCCCAGTTTGCCCATGGCGATGACAAACAGTCCGGGGACGGGACCCTGGGGGCCCTCGCCAAGACGCGCCAGACGGCCTTGTTCGACCGCCTCGCGCGCCGCCAGGCTCAGCGCCGCCGCCACCGCGGCGTCCGCGAACCGGGTCAACGCCCAGGTCACCTGTTCCAGGCCCCACACGCCGCCGAGATCGGCGAGCGCCGTCAGCAGATGCAGCCTGGCCTTGAGTTCGCGCAGCTCGGACGCGGCGACATCGACCCGGGGTTCGGCGGCGCATGAGCCCAGGCGCTTCAGCAGGCCGGCGAGGCTCGCCTCAGGCGGGGTGATCAGCAGCCGCCGAAGCCGGTCGGGCCCGCGCATCGCCAGCGCCGCCAGATAGGGAGCGGCGGCCAGCGCCGGCGCCAACGCCGGCCAGGCCAGCTCCAGGCGATCGGCCCAACCCCGCGTCTGCGCCGCCGCCGCGAGATGGTCGTGCGCCCGCTCCGCGGCGCGCGCATCGATCACCGGACCGCACGGACGCATCAGCTCGCCGAGCGGTTGCCGGTCTCCCACTATCCGACCTTCGGCAGCACCAGGGCGACCCGCAGGCCGGGTCCGGCCTCGCCTCCGCCCGGGCCCTCGTCGAGCTCGAGATGGCCGCGATGCGAGCGCGCCACCGCCGCCACCAGCGACAGCCCCAGCCCCACCCCTGGGAGGTTGCGGCTATGTTCGAGGCGGACGAAACGCTGCACCACCCGGGCTCGATCCGCGGCCGGCACCCCGGGCCCGGTGTCGGTGACCGACATCTCGATGTCGCCCGAGGAGCGGCGCCGGACGCGGAGCATGACCGCCCCGCCGGCCGGCGTGTATTTGACCGCGTTGTCGAGGATGTTCGACAGCGCCTGGGCGACGAACTCGCGGTTGCCTTTGACGTTCAGGGTCGGGGTCAGCTCAGCCTTGAATTCCAGACCCTTATCCTCGCATAGCGGGCCGTAGAGTTCGGCCACGTCCTCGGCCAGGGCGCCAGGATCGAAGAAGCCTTGATCGGGGGCGTCGCCGGCGGCCTCCAGGCGGGCGATGGCCAATACCGCGGCGAAGGTGCGCAGAACCCCGTCGGCATCCTCCAGCGCCTGATGCAGGGCGAGCCTGGGATCGGTGCGGCCGGCGTCGGCCTCGATCATCGCCGCCTCCAGCCGGGCGCGCAGCCGGGTGAGGGGAGAGCGCAGATCATGGGCGATGGCGTCGCCGGCATGGCGCAGGCCGCCGACCGACCGCTCGAGCCGCTCGAGCATGTCGTTGAGACCATCGGCAAGTTCGTCATACTCATCGCCGGCCCCACGGACCCTGGCGCGGGCCGCCAGATCGCCACGCCGGGCGGCGTCGATCACTCCGTTCAGGCTCGCCAGGCGGCGATTGACGTCACGGCTGACCAATACGCCGCCAGCCAGACCGAGGACGATCACCAGCGCTCCCGCGCCCCAGAGCGCGCGCAGGATCCGCACCACAAAGCCCTCGGCCTCGCCGATGTCGGCGCCGACGAACATCCAATCCTCGCCCATGCGCTCCTGCAGGCCGCGCGCGGGCCGGCGCAGAACCGCGCCGTCGGGGTTGGTCTCGGTGAGGACGAAGCTGGCCCAGGTGCGGTCGCGGTCGTGGCGCTTGACCGGACTGACCCCGATCGATCCCGAGATCGGCGCCCCCGACCTGTCGGTGAGCAGGTACAGCAGGCCATGATCGGCGGAGGAGCGTTCGATCACCGCCTGGTTGAGGGCACTGACTCCGCCGCGGGCGTAGACCGTCTCCAGCGAGCGCATCTCGGCCGCCACGTGGGCGTCGGCGCGGCGGGTCACCTCGCCGGCGGTGGCCAGGTAGATGTAGGCCAGAAAGGCTGAGGCCGCGGCGGCGAACAGAGCCAGAAACAGCAGTGTCATGCGAAACGGCGTGGTGCGCAGCACGCGCGGCAGACGCATCCTGGCTAGTGCGCCGGAGGTGAAGGTCGGCTGATCATCGGGTCACCTTTCGCGCGAACCTCACCGGCTCAGGCTTCCAGCCGGTAGCCGGCTCCACGCACGGTCTGGAGCATGGCCCGCTCGAAGCCCTTGTCGATCTTGGCGCGCAGCCTGGAGATGTGGACGTCGATGACGTTGGTCTGCGGATCGAAGTGGTATTCCCAGACCTTCTCCAGCAGCATGGTCCGGGTGACCGACTGGCCGGCGTTGCGCATCAGGAATTCCAGGAGCTGGAACTCGCGCGGCTGCAGATCGATCTCCTGGCCGGCGCGCCTGACCTCGCGGCCCAGAAGGTCCATCTCCAGGTCGCCGACCTTGAGCACCGTTTGCACCGATCCGGTTTCGCGCCGCCTGGCCAGGGCCTCGACGCGGGCGATCAGTTCGGCGAACGCATACGGCTTGACCAGATAGTCATCGCCGCCCGCCTTGAGGCCGCTCACCCGGTCGTTGATCTCGCCCAGGGCGGAGAGAAACAGCACCGGAGTCTGGTCGCCTCCGGCGCGCAGCCTCTCGACCATCGCCACCCCGTCGAGCTTGGGCATCATCCGGTCGACGATCAGCACGTCGAACGCCTCGTCGCCGGCGAGGCTCAGTCCGGCTTCGCCATCGGCGGCCGAACGGCACTCATGCCCGGCTTCGGCCAGGCCCTTGGCCATCGCCTCGGCGGCCGCCAGATCGTCCTCGACGATCAGTACTTTCATGGCGCCCCCGGTTCCGGTCTGGTTCAGCCTTCGATCTTCAACGGCACGTAAAGCGTGCGGCCGCCCCGGCTGATCGCCAGGGGAATCTCCTTGCGGCCCGCTTTCTTCCATTCGCTGACCGCCGCGGCGATATCGCCGGTGCTGGCCACCTCGCGATCACCGGCCCGGACGATGACATCGCCGCGTTGCAGGCCCTTGTCGCTGGCGTCGGACGAGCCTTTGACGTTCTGCACCACCACCCCGCGGGCGTTCTGGCCGAGATTGAACTCCTGGCGCTCCATCGGGGTGAGCGGTGAAAGGCTCATGCCGAGTATCGCCGAGCCACTGCTCTGGCCGGATTTGGCCCCCGTGCCAGCGCCGCTGTTCTCATCGGTCCCGCCGTTCTGGGCCAGCTGCTGCTCGCTGGGCCTGACCTCGGTGCGGACATCGATGGTCCGCTCCTTGCCGCCGCGGAAGATATCCAGCTTGGCGACATCACCAGCCTGGACCTTGGCCACCTCGCGGGTCATCTCGGTGTAGCTGCTGATCGGATGACCATTGACGCCGACGACCACGTCTCCGGACTCGACGCCGGCCTTTTGCGCCGGACCGCCGGGCACGACGTCGGCCACCACCGCGCCCTTGCGGCCGCCAAGGCCGAAGGAATCCGCCATCTCATCGCTGAGCGGCTGGATGGTGGCGCCGATATAGCCACGCCGGATGTGACCGTTGGAGATCAGCTGCTTGGTCACCGAGGCGGCGACGTCGGCGGGAATATCGAAGCCGATGCCGACCGATCCGCCCGAGGGTGAGAAGATGGCGGTGTTGACCCCGATCACCCGTCCGTAGGTGTCGAAGGTCGGACCGCCCGAGTTGCCGCGATTGATCGGCGCGTCGATCTGGATGTAGTCGACGAAGTTCTCGCCCAGGTCGCGGTTGTAGGCCGAAACGATGCCGGCGGTGGCGGTGTTGCCGAGGCTGAACGGATTGCCAACCGCCAGGACCCAGTCGCCGACCCGCGGGCGGGCCGCGTTTTCGAAATTCACGTACGGGAAGTTGTGGCCATCGACCTTGATCACCGCCAGGTCGGTGGCGTCATCGCGGCCAACGACAACCCCCTTGAGCTCCTGGCCGTTCTTGAGCACCACCTTGATCTCGTCGGCATGATCGATGACGTGGTTGTTGGTGACGATGTAGCCGTCAGGCGAGATGAAAAAGCCGGAACCGGCCGACATCTGCTTTGGCCCCAGCGTCTGGGCGCCGTCCTGTCCCTGACCTTGTCCCTGAGCTCCCTGGCCCTGTCCGCGGGGGATGATATCGAAGGGAAAGTTCTCGAAGCCGGGGATGCCGCGCAAGGAGGTCACCGGCGCGCGCGAGGTGACATCGATCGAGACCACCGCCGGCGACACCTTTTCGAAGATGTCGGCGAACGAGAGCGGCGCGCCCGGCGACGAGGGCAGCGCTGGCAGGGTCGAGGCCTTGATCAAATTCCCGCCGCCGTCAAACGAAGCGGATGGATGGATCCCGGCGCCGGCCATGGCGGCGGCGGCGATCCCGGCGCCGGCCAGGACGCCGACAACAACGTGAGATCTGGTGACGGCCATCGGTAGTTCCTTTTGGAGTCCTCGGTTTCGCTAAGCGGCGGAACCGCTAATGTAATATCGCATGCCAAGGAGCGCGAGGGCTCACAAGTTACCTTTCAGTTAGTCCAGGGGCATTCTTGGAACCCAATTCGGGCGCCAAGGTGTCGCCAGTCGACTGCAGGGCCGCCAGCCGGGATTCCTCCTCGGCGGACAAGGCCGGCTCATCCTCTCCCGGGCGGCGACGGCGTGCGGCGAGCATGACCAGGCCGGTCAGGGCCACGAGGAAGGGGGCCGTCCACAGCACGCTGTTGCGCCATGAAAATCGCGGCCGAAACAACACGTACTCGCCGTAGCGGGCGGTGAGAAACGCACGCACCTGGCCATCGCTGGCGCCGGCGGCGATCCGCTCCCGGATCACCCGCCGCAGATCGGCCGCCAGCGGCGCTTCGGAATCGTCGATCGATTCGCCTTGGCAGACGAGACAGCGCGTTTCCTGGAAAAGCGCTCTGGCGCGCCCCTCGAGCGCCGGATTTGGCAGGCGATCGGCCGGATCGCCCGCGGCGGCCAGGCAAAGGACGGCCCCCAGCAGGCAGATCAGCTTCTGCGCGCTCACTCGGCGGGCGCCATTTTGGGCGTCGGCGCGGCCATCCGCCGTCCCACCGCGAAGCGCAGCCGCCGGTCCGAGAGCGACAGGGCGCCGCCCAGCGCCATCAGGATCGGTCCCAGAAAAACCAGGCGGATCCACGGATTGAGATAACTGCGCACCAGCCAGGCCGATCCGGCGCCGCGCGCGCGGCGGTCCCCGATGACCACGTAGAGGTCGTCGAGCCCGTGCGGGCATAGGGCGACTTTGGAGGTGGTCTCGCCGCCGACATCGTAAGTGCGGCGCTCGGGTCTGGCCTGGCAGACCAATCGCCCCGCGGCGTCGGTCACGGCGATGCTGGCGCGTTCGGAATCATAGTTCGGCCCCGGTCCCTCACCGACCCGGTCGAGGCGCAAATGATAGGCGCCCAGATTCAGTCCCTGCCCGAGCCCCAGCACCGCGTCCGCCTCGAGCTTCCATCCGGATTGGAACGCCGCGCCCATGACGAAGAGGCCGAGCCCGGCGTGGGCGAAGCTCATGCCCCATCCGCCCCTGGGAACCGCGGTGATCCGCTTGGCGCTGGCGGCCAGGGGGATGCGGCCGAGATTGATGCGCTCGGCCGCCTCGGTCACCACCCCGGTGACCAGCCACAGCCCGAGGCCGACGCCGATCACCCCGATCGCCCGCTTGGGTTCGACCACGGCGTAGGTGATGAGCCCCGCGCCAGCGGCGAGCGCGGCGGCCGGCCACAGCCGGCGCAGCGTGGCCAGGCCGTCGCCGCGCTTCCATGCCAGAAGCGGGCCAGCGGGAAGGATGAGCAGCGCCAGGGCGAAGAGAGGACCCACCACCAGGTCATAATAGGGGGGGCCGACCCCGCCCTGCCTGCCGAACGCCTCCAGCATCAGCGGCCATAGGGTGCCGGTGAGAACCGCGCAGGTCACCGCCGCCAGAACGATGTTGTTGACCACCAGGGCGCTTTCCCGGCTGACCGGGGCGAAGACCGCGCGGTCCTTGAGCAACGGCGCGCGCCAGGCGAACAGGGCGAACCCGGTCCCGGCGGTGAGGGCGAGCACCGCCAGCAGGATGGTCCCGCGTTTCGGATCGACGGCGAAGGCGTGCACCGAGGTCAGGACGCCCGAGCGGACCAGGAAGGCGCCCAGCATCGAGAGGGTGAAGGCGCCGATGGCCAGGAAGCTCGTCCAGGCGGCCAGCGCGCCGCGCTTTTCGGTGACGATGGCCGAATGCAACAGGGCCGTGGCCATCAGCCAGGGCATCAGGCTGGCGTTCTCCACCGGGTCCCAGAACCACCAGCCGCCCCAGCCGAGTTCGTAATAGGCCCAGTACGAACCCAGCGTGATGCCGACCGTGAGCAGCCCCCAGGCCGCCAGGGTCCAAGGCCGCACCCAGCGCGCCCAGGCGCTGTCCACCCGGCCCTCGAGCAACCCCGCCAGAGCCAGGGAAAACACCACCGAAAGGCCGACATAGCCGGCGTAGAGAAACGGTGGGTGCGCGGCCAGGGCCGGATCCTGCAGCAGGGGATTGAGCGAACGGCCTTCGACCGGAGGATCGGTGAGACGCATCAAGGGGTTGGAGGCGAACACCATGTAGCCGATGAACAGCACCCCGAGGCTGCCCTGGACACCGACCGCCAGCGTCTTGAGCCCGAAGGGCAGGCGGCGCGCCAGCGCCAGGGCCGCGCCGTAGCCGGAAAGCGCGAAACACCACAACAGGATCGAGCCTTCGTGGCTGCCCCAGGCGCCGGCGATCTTGTAGATCAGCGGCTTTTCGGTGTGCGAATTCTGGGCCACGTTGATCACCGAGAAGTCGGAGGTGACGAAGGCCCAGATCAGCGCCGCGAAGCCCAGGCCAATGGCGACGAAAGCGGCCAGCGCCGCGCCCTCGGCGCAACCGGCCAAGGTCCGGTCGCGACGGATGCGGGCGGCGAAGGCGGCCCCAGCCTGGGTCGCCGACAGGCAAAAGGCGAGAATGAGCGCGAAGGCGCCGAGCTCGGCGGTCATGTGCCGCCGCCGGCATAGCTGGGGGTGGCTCCCCCGCCGCGCCACTCGCCGCGCGCCTTCAGCGCCCTCGCCAGCTCGCGCGGCATATAGCGCTCGTCGTGTTTGGCGAGGATGGTCGTGGCCACGAAGACGCCGCCGGGGTTGAAGGCGCCCATGGCGACCACGCCCTGGCCTTCGCGAAACAGGTCCGGCAGGTCGCCGTGGTAGAGCACCGGGGCGCTCGCCCGACGATCGGTGACGACGAACGAGATTGAGCCGTCGGCCACTTTGGTGACGGAGCCGACCTTCACCAGGCCGCCGAGCTGGATCAGGGTCCCCGCCGCCACATGGGCGGTCCGCGCCTGTGCTGGGGTGTAGAAATAGGAGATCGAGGTGCGCAGACCGTAGAGGGTCAGGCCGGCGGCGGCGGCGAGGATGGGGGTGGCCGCGGCGATCACCGTCAGGCGCCGCCTGGCGCTGCGCGATTTGGGCAGCCAGGCCATCAGCGGGCTAGGCCCGCGGCGGGACGAGCCTGAGCGGCGCCCGCCAGCCGCGCCAACTCATCCGGCTGGGCCGCGTACCGCGCCCGCGCCTGGGCCAGAGCAGCATCGCGCGCGCGCTCATCGCCGAGGACGGCGTAGGCGCGGACAAGCCGGACCCAGCCGCCGGGATCGTCCGGGTGCGCGTGAAGCTGAGCGGCCAGAGCGGCGACCATCGCCTGCACGGCCGGCCCAAGATCGCCAGCGCCGCTCGCCTGGCGCGCGGTCTCGGGCGCGGGCGCCCGGCCGGTCCTCTCCACCTCCGCGATCTCAGCGGCCAGCGCCGCGCGTCGAGGATCGTTGGCCGCAAGGGTGGCCAGAAGCGCGCGCCACTCGGCCAGGCCGGCCGCGATCTGGCCCGACGCCAGCTTCGCCCGGGCCAGGTAATAGCGCGCCGCCGGCTGGTTCGGATTGCGCGCCACCGCTTGCCTGAACAGAGCCTCGGCCTCGGGACCGATCCTCCCGGAAGCGCCAAGGACCATCAGTTCGCCGAGCATGGCGGGGAGATCGGCGACGCCGGGGGCGCGCGCCATCGCCCGGCGTAGCGCGTGCTCGGCCCCGCCGACATCACCCAGCGACAGATCGAGGGCGGCCAGCCTCCGCAGCGGTTCAGGATCGGTTGGCCGCTCGTCGGCGACCTCGGCCAAGGCGGCGGCGAGGCCGGCTGGCGGTGCGCTCTCTGGCCGGGCGCGCCAGGCGGCCAGCCGCGCCTTGAACGGTTGATCGGGGAGGCTTGGCGAGCCGATGGCCAAGTAGATGACCAGGGTTGCGGTCGCGGTGGCGAGGCAGATCGCCAGCACTGTCCGTCCGCCGGCGGGGGCCCGATCAGGCGCCGGCGCGGGACGTTCGGCGACGCGTAGCAGGCGGCGGGCGGCCTCGGCGCGAGCGGCTTCGCGCTCGGCCTCCGGCAACAGGCCCCGCTCGGCCAGGTCGTCGATTTCAGCCAGCGCGCGCCGATAGACGGGCAAGGAAGGGTCGGCGCCGCCGTCCGCGGCGACCGCCGAGGCGCGCCAGAGGATCAGCGCGGCGGCGGCGGCGCTCAGCACGGCGGCGGCGATCCACAGACCGATCATATTCACCTGTTAACCAATTGAGCTCGTGATCGCGAGGGCGGCGGTCAGGATTCCGCCCGGGGAAGGCTCAATTCGACCTTGAGCCCGCCAAGCCTGGATTGCCCAAGGGTGACGGCGCCGCCATATGCCCTCGCGAGTTCGTCCACGATCGATAGCCCGAGGCCAGATCCCGGGGCCGTCTCGTCGCGCCGCTCGCCCCGGCGCAGAACCGCGGTGCGTTCCTCCGCCGGAAGACCTTCGCCGTCATCCTCGACGGTCAGGACGAAGGTCCGGGGAATGGCCCCGTTCGCGGTCGCCACCCGGACCCGGGCGCGGCACCACTTGCAGGCGTTCTCCATGACATTGCCGGCCATCTCCAGGAGATCCTGGCGCTCGCCCAGGAACATCAGGCCCTCGGCGGCGAGGACGTCGATGTGGGCCACCTTGTCGCGAAAGATCATTTCCAGGGCGTGGGCCAGCTCCTCGAGCACCGGCGCGACCTCGGTGCGCTCGCCGAGCCCCTGGGTGCGGGCCGCGGCCCTGGCCCGCCGCAGGTGATGATCGACCTGCTGGCTCATGATCGTTGCCTGGCGGCCGACCAACTCCGATAGCGCGCCGCCCTGCTGGCTAGCCTCGGTCATGATCACCGACAACGGCGTCTTCAGGGCGTGGGCCAGGTTGCCGACATGGGTGCGCTGGCGCTCCACCACCTGCTGATTGTGCGCCACCAGCGCGTTGAGCTCGCTGGCCAGCGGCTCGAGCTCGCTCGGGTAGGCGCCCACCACCCGCTCGCTCTTGCCGGTGCGGACGTCGGCCACCGCCCGCCGGAGCGCGAACAGGGGTCGCAGGCCCACCCTGACCTGGATGATCACCGCCGCGATCAGACCGATGGCCAGAATGCCCAGGGCCACGGCGATGGTGGTGATGAAGGTTCGCACCTCGCGGTTCACCGGCGTGCGGTCTTCGCCGGTCATGAACACCACCGGCGCGGCGAAGTCGGCGACCCTGGCCTGCAGGGCGTCGATGCGCAGGGGCTGGTCGAGCGGCCCGAGGCTGTCGTAGAAAACCGACTTGCCTTGCGCCTTGGCCAGGCTGGCCACGCCGCCAGGGGGCGCCGGCAAGGCTCGGTCCCACAATGAGCGCGAGCGCACCAGCGCATGCAGGCCACCGGCGCCGTCCGGCGTCGCGATCTCCCAATATTCGCCGGAATAGGCCCGACTGGCGCGCGCTTCGGTGCCAGCGGGTGGCGTGATCACCCCGTTCTCGACCACCGCGCCGGCGAGGAGGCCGTCGAGATCGTCGCTCAGGTCATCGTCGAACCGCGCCGTGGCGGTGTGGGCGAAGAACAGCGACAAGGCGACGCCGGCGACCGCCAGCACCCCGAGGCTCCAGACCGCCGCCAGCACCACCAGGCGGCGGACCAGGGAGGTGCTGACCGGCCCCGTCCGCGGCCGCCTCACGCCTCGTTCGCCTCGCCCTCGAGCGCCACCAGCCGGTACCCCAGCCCGCGCACCGTCTCCACGCGCTCGGCCCCGATCTTCTTGCGCAGGCGTCCGACGAACACCTCTATGGTGTTGGAATCGCGATCGAAATCCTGATCGTACAGGTGCTCGACCAGTTCGGTGCGACTGATCACCCGGCCCTGGTGCATGATCAGATAATGCAGCATGCGGTACTCGAGCGAGGTCAGCCGCACCGGCTCTCCGGCGACTGACGCGCGGGCGGCGCGAGGATCCAGGCGCAGGGCCCCGCAGCTCAGACTGGGCGCGGCGTGGCCCGCCGACCGCCGCAGCAGCGCCCGCAGCCGGGCCAGAAGCTCCTCGGTGTGGAATGGCTTGGTCAGATAGTCGTCGGCTCCGGCGTCGAAGCCGGCCACCTTCTCGCTCCACGAGCCGCGGGCGGTCAGGATCAGCACCGGCGCGGCTACCTGCTGGCGGCGCCAGCCCTCGAGCACCGAGGCGCCGTCGAGCTTGGGCAGGCCGAGGTCCAGCACGATGGCGTCGTAGGGTTCGGTTTCGCCCAGGAAGGCCGCTTCCTCACCGTCAGGAGCGTGGTCGACGGCATAGCCGGCGTCGGCCAGCGCCTGCTTGAGCTGGCGCGAGAGGTCTGGATCGTCCTCGACCAGGAGAATGCGCACGCCTTGCCCCCTATCGCTCGGAGATTATCGCGCCGGAGGCGGCATCGACGAAATAGTCGACCCTGCGGCCCTGCTCGGTCATCCAGCGCACCCGGTAGACCAGACGTTGCCCGACATATTCGAGGTGCGAATCGAGCTGACGGCCGGGGGTGATCTGTCCGATCCGGCCGATGACCCGGCCGAGCGGCGCCAGCTGTCCCTCGCGCACACCCTGGCGCAGAAAATCCTGTTGTTCACGCCACCCGCCGCCAAAGGCCGGCACGCCGCGCGCGCCGGGGGCGGGAGTGCGCTCGTATCCGCGCGGCTCGGGAGGACGCTCGTATCCGCGCGCCTCGGGAGGGCGGACAAAGCGCGGCCCTGCGCGCTCGTAGGCCGGCTCGCGCCAAGCTCCGCGGCCATAGTAATCCCCACCGCGCGAGGCCCCATAGTCCCCCCGCGCCATGGGCGGGCGCCCACCGCGCTCCCGCTCTTGGGCGGCGGTCGGCTGGGCGAGGCCCAGGGCAAGGCATACCACGGCCAGCAGGGTGCTCAGGGTGTTCACGGCGCGTCTTGGTAACGCTCACGCCCTGAACCGTATCTGAACATGGCCGCTGAGACGTTCACGTCTGATCACGCGCTGACGAGGCCATCACGAGCGACCACGCGGGGTGTAGGGTCGTTCCTTTCGCCACGTCTCGGCGAAACGCTCGAGCGCGTCATCCGGCCCATCGGGCAGGGTCACGATCAGCCTGGCCAGGAGGTCGCCGCGCCGCCCCTGGGCGTCGGCCAGACCTCGCCGGCGCAGCCGTAAGGTGGATCCGGAGTTGGAGCCCTTGGGGACATTGAGCGTGACCGCGCCGTCGGGGGTGGGGGCCTGGACCTTGCCGCCCAGCACCGCGTCGGGGACGCTGATCGGCACGTCCATGACCAGCGCCTCGCCTTCGCGGCGGAATTTGGGATGGGGCCGGATGGCCAGCTCGATCAGGGCATCGCCCGGCCCGGCGCGACCCGGGGCGCCCTGACCCTTGAGCCGCAGCACCTGACCATCGGCCGCGCCGGCGGGAATGGTGACGTCCAGGGTTCGCCCGTCACTGAAAGCGATGCGCTTCTTGGCCCCGAGGATGGAATCCTCGAGATCGATCTCGAGACGCGCCCTGACATCGGCGCCCTTGGAGGCGAAGCCACCGCGACGGCCGCCGAACATCTCGCCCAGGATGTCGCCAAGATCGACGTTTTCGAAATCGGCCGCGCGACCGCCGCGCCCGAAGGGGCCGCTTCCCTGGCCAAAGCCGCCCTGGCCGAACGGGTTGCCGGCGAAGCCGCGCGTGGTCTCGCGGCCGTCGGCATCGATCTCGCCGGCGTCGAATTTGCGCCGCTTGTCGGGGTCGCCAAGCAGGTCGAAGGCGGCGCTGAGCCGCTTGAACCTTTCCTCGGAGGCCTTGTCGCCTGGATTGGCGTCCGGGTGATGCTTCTTGGCGAGTTTGCGAAACGCCTTGCGGATATCCTCCGCGCTGGCCCCGCGCGCTACGCCCAGCTCGGCATAAGGATCCTGCGCCAAACTCCGGAGCCCTCGTTGGTGACTGCTTCAGTTAGCCTGTCTGGCGCCTGACGCAAGCCGGCCCCGCGCCCGGCTCGGCCCCGCGCTCGTCGATCAGGTCAGGGGCGATATAGTCGACCGCCTCGTCGGGATGGCCCAGGCAGGATTCGCTCACCGTCTGGCCGCGGATCGAAACGCCCGCGGCATGGACGCTTTCCGGATCGCCGCTGATCAGGGGATGCCAGTCGGCGAGGCCACGGCCTTCGCTCAATCGACGGTAGGCGCAACTCTTGGGCATCCACGGCAGGTCGGCGATATTGCCGGGTGTGAGCTTGATGCAGTCGGGCACCTTGGCGCGGCGGCGGGCGTAGTCGCGGCAGCGGCAAGCGTGATCGTCGAAGAGGCGACAGGCGACTCGCGTCGGCGTCACCTCCCCGGTGACCTCGTCTTCCAGCCTGACCAGGCAGCAAAGGCCGCAGCCGTCGCACAGACTCTCCCACTCGGCCGGCGAGAGCTCAGCCAAGGTTTTGATTTCCCAGAATGGTCTCGCCGGCATCGTCGGGCTGTCCTAAACCGTCTCGCTCGCGAAACCTAGAAAGCCCTCTAACGCCATGGCCGCGCCCCTGCTGCAATTGCGCGACGTGCGCCTCGCCGATGGACCGCGGCTGATGTTCGAAGGCGTCGATCTGACGCTGGAGAAGGGCGCGCGCGCCTGCCTGGTGGGCAGGAACGGAGTCGGCAAGTCGACCCTCCTGCGGCTGGTCTCGGGCGCGATCGAGCCGGACGCCGGTGAGCGGACGGTGACCCCTGGCCTCCGGGTGGCGCTGGTTTCCCAGGAGCCGAGGGTCGAAGCCGCAAGCCTCGAGGCCTTCGCTACCGCCAACGGGGCGGAGCGGCATCGCGCCCGCGCGGCGCTGGAGGCGTTCGGATTGGATCCTGAGCGGGAGGGGAGGGGGCTCTCCGGCGGCGAGGCGCGCCGGGCCGCGCTAGCCCGGGCATTCGCCGAGGCGCCCGACCTGCTGTTGATGGACGAGCCGACCAACCACCTCGATATCCTCGCCATCGCCACCCTCGAGTCTCGGCTCGGGCGTGAGCGGGCGGCGGTGCTGGTGGTCAGTCACGACCGGGCTTTCCTCGAGCGGACCACCGACTGCTGTTTCTGGCTGGAGGGTCGGCGGCTTCGCCGCCTCGACGCCGGCTATCGGCGGTTCGAGGACTGGGCGGCGGACATCGCCGCCGCCGAGGCCCGGGCCAGCAGCCGCCTCGCCGGCGCGATCGAGCGGGAAGAGCGATGGCTGGCGCGCGGCGTCACCGGCCGGCGAGCGCGCAATGAGGGCCGGCTGCGCCGACTCGCCGCGCTGCGCGCGGAAAAATCGCGGCGCATGCGCGAAGCCGCCGGGGCGCTGAGCATGGCCGGCGGGCCGCCCCCACGCTCGGGGGCGCTGGTCCTGGAAGCCCGCGGGGTCAGCAAGCGATATGGCGAGCGCCAGGTGATCCAGGGCTTTTCGACCCGCATCCTGCGCGGCGATCGGGTGGCCATCATCGGTCCAAACGGCGCCGGCAAGTCGACCTTGGCGGGGCTGCTGCTTGGGATCATCCCTCCGGACCAAGGGTCGGTCAGAAATGGGACCGGGTTGGAGATTGTCTCGGTGAGTCAGGCCCGGTCCGAACTGACGCCCGGCAAGACGGTGGCCGAAATCCTGGCGCCGGGGGGTGGCGACCAGATCGTGGTCCAGGGCAAGCCCAGGCACGTGGCCGGTTACGCCGCCGACTTCCAGATTCGGGCCGAGCAGCTGCGCCAGCCGGTCGACAGCCTTTCGGGCGGCGAGCGCAACCGGTTGCTGCTCGCCAGCGCCCTGGCCAAACCGGCCAATCTCCTGGTCCTTGACGAGCCGACCAACGATCTCGACCTGGAGACTCTCGACCTTCTCGAGGATGTGTTGGCCGATTTCGGCGGGGCGATGATCCTGGTCAGCCACGACCGCGACTTCATCGAGCGTCTGGCCACCTCCACCATCGCTCTCGACGGCCGCGGCGGCATCGTCGAGACGCCTGGCGGATGGGATGATTTCGTGGCCCAGAACCCCGGCTTCTTCGAGCCGCCGCCTGCATCACCCCGCCTAGCCAAGTCCAAGCCGGTCCGGGATCGGACGACAGCGGTCAAGATGTCCTACCGCGACACACGCCGCCTGGCTGAGCTGGAGGCGGACATGCCCGCCCTGGCGGCCAAGATCGCCACAGAGGAGCGGCGCCTGGCCGATCCCGAGCTCTACGGTCGCGACCCCGAGGCTTTTGTGGCCATCAGCGAGCGTCTCGACGCTCTTCGCCGCGCGCTCAGCGAGGCCGAAGCGGCTTGGCTCGACCTGGCCGCCCAGGCCGAGGCGCTTGGCGCAACCCGGGCTCCAGCCTAACGTTCGCCGCGCGGCGAAGAGGGGCGATCGATGAAACTGGCGGCGGGCGTGTTTCTGACGGCGGCGCTGCTGCTATTGGGCTGCGCCAAGCCGACAGCGCCTTCCTCGAACCAGGTCGCCATCCGCTTCGCCACCGATTGGCGGGCGGAGGCCGAGCAGGGCGGCTTCTACGAGGCGCTGGCCAATGGCGAATACGCCAAGCGGGGCCTCGCAGTGACCATCGTGCCGGGCGGCCCGGGGACCAATGTTCCCCAGCTGGTGGCCGCGGGCGCGGTGGAAATGGGCATCGGCTCCAACAGCTTCATCGTCATGAATCTGGCCGCGCAACACGTGCCGGTGAAGGCGGTGGCGGCCTTCATGCAGAAGGACCCGCAGGTGCTGATCGCCCACCCTGACGCCGGCATCCGCTCGATCGCCGACATGAAGGGCCATCCGATTCTGCTGTCCGACGCCTCGATCAGCGCCTTCTGGGTGTGGCTGAAGGCCAAATACGGCTTCACCGATGATCAGGTGCGCAAATACACCTTCAACAACGGTCCCTTCCTGGCCGACAAGCGCCTGGTCCAGCAAGGCTATGTGACCAGCGAGCCGTACACCATCGAACAGCAGGGTCACATCAAGCCGGCGGTGTTCCTGCTCGCCGACGAAGGCTACCCCGGCTATGCGGCCATGGTCCTTGCCCCCGATAGCATGATCGCCGCCCATCCGGCCTGGGTGCGCGCCTTCGTCGACGCCAGCGCCGCCGGCTGGCGCGACTATCTGCGCGGCGATCCGGGTCCCGGCGATCGATTGATCCTGAAAGACAATCCGGAGATGACCGAAGCCGTCCTCAGCCAGGCGCGCGACAAGATGCGCCGCTATGGCATCGTCGATTCTGGGGATGCGCTGCGCCTCGGGCTGGGGGCGATGACCGATGCCCGGTGGAAGAGCTTTTTCGATCTGGCGGCGGCGCAGGGCGTCTACCCCAAAGGTCTCGACTATCACCAGGCCTACACCCTGCAGTTCATCGGGAAGGGACGCGGGTCGCGGTGACCATCGCCAGGCTCGAGGGGGTCGAGGTCGCCTACCGATCGCGGGGCTCCGCGCTTGGCCCGCTGGACCTCACTCTCGCCGAGGGAGAGATCGTCAGCCTGGTCGGACCATCGGGCTGCGGCAAGTCGACCGCGCTGCGACTGCTCGCCGGTCTCGAAGCGCCCTCGGCGGGCTCGCTGAGCCGCAATCTGGCGCGCGGGCAGACCTCGGTGGTGTTCCAATCGCCGACCCTGGCGCCCTGGCTGTCGGCGCTCGACAACATCACCCTGCCGCTGGAACTGGCTGGGACGGCCCGCGCCGAGGCCAGGCGCCGCGCCTCGGAAGCTCTGCGGCGGGTCGGACTGGCAAGCGCGGCCACCGCGCGGCCGGCGCAACTCTCCGGCGGCATGGCCATGCGCGCCGCCCTGGCCAGAGCCCTGGTCACACGCCCAAGGCTATTGCTCCTCGACGAGCCTTTCGCCGCCCTCGATGAGATCACCCGCCGGACGCTCGCCGATGACCTGCTGGCGATCTGGCGCGACGCCGCCCCGACCATCGTCTTCGTGACCCACAACGTCGAGGAGGCGGTCTATATGGGCCAGCGGGTGATCATTCTCACGCCGGGACCTGGGCGGATCGCCGGCGAAGTGGCGATACACGCGCCTCAGCCGCGTCCGCCAAATTTCCGCAGCACGAGCGAATTCCGCCAGGCGGCCGAGACTGTCTCGCACCGTCTCGCCCAGGCGATGGAGCGGGCGGCATGATCCGGCGGCTGGCCCCCTGGCTCCTGATCGCGGCGCTGCTGGCGTTGTGGGAGGTCGCCACCCGCCTGACCGGCGTCCCGACCTACGTTCTGCCGCCGCCGAGCGCCATCATCGGCGCGCTTATCGCCAGCGGACCGTTGCTCGCCGTCTCCGCCGGGCGGACCTTGGCCATGGCGCTCGAGGCGCTGCTGGCGGCGACGGTGTTCGCCGGCGTGCTGGCCCTGGCCGTCAGCCTGAGCGAAACCCTGGATCGCGCCATCCGCCCGATCGCGGTGGCGCTGCAGGTGACGCCAGTGGTGGCTATCGCCCCGTTGTTCGTGATCTGGTCCGGGGTCGAGCATCCGGAGCGGGCGATCATCGCCCTGGCGGCGATCGTCGCCTTCTTTCCGATGTTTTCCGGCGCGGCGCGCGGGCTGGCCTCGGCCGATCCCGATCTCGAGCGCCTGTTCGATCTCTATGGCGCGCGCCCGCTGCAACGCCTGA
>DASYGN010000104.1:0-11352 GCA_035999625.1 Caulobacteraceae bacterium
TGACCCTGGGTTCGAGAATGTTTTCGCGGCCATCGTCATGGGCCACGCGGCGCAGGCGCGGATCGATGTTCAGCGCGCCGATGCGGAAGGCGCGCGCATGGGCGAGCACGATCGGCCCACGCTCCGCCTCGCCGTTGCCGCTCATCCGCCGCACCAACCGTCCCTGATCGGCACAAGGCTAGCAGCCCCCGCGCCGCGCCGCCACCGGCCAAGCTCAGGCCATGCTTCTCAGCCATGAGCCAGAAGCGAGGCGTCGTTGACCAACACGGCGAAGGCCAGGAAGCCCATCACCGCCAGCGTCGTCAAAACCGTCCACACTTTCATCGCATCCTCCCGCATTGCCTGCGCAAGGATCAAGCCCGGTTCGGCCGCGGCGCGACAGGACCACGACCTGATGATTGGCTGATGATTCACCGATGCCGGCGTCCGAGCGGATAGGCATCGCCGGTTAGGCGTCCGCTGCTCCCGGAGAAGCCGCGCGGATGGCCGCCTGAGTCAGAAGCGGCGTCTCCTTGGGGAGAAAATATCCGACAATCTGACGTTCGCTTCGGACGGCGATCTCGGTATGGGTTTTCTCCTCGAACCCGCTGTCTTTGTATAGCTCCGAGCCTTCGTGAAAGAGCGCGCGCACCGTGTCGAATGGCTCCAGGCCGCCTTCTGTGGCCATCCGGTGCAGGCGCTCAATGACTGCATGATCCAAATAACGGAGGACCTTGTCTGGACTCTTGTCGTTGGGGGCTTCCTGATTGGTGGGAAGCTCCATTCCCGCCTCCCGGGCCTCGTCGCAGACAAGTTGATACGCCTGTCGCAAGAGTTCGACGTTTTCGCGTACGCGAAGGTCCAGGCAATTTCCGAGGTCTATGACGGCGCCCACCACCCAAGGGTCTTTGAGCGCGCGCTTCCCCGGCCGCCCCTTGGCCCACTCAATCGCGCGGAGCGGGTCATCCTCCCAGAAATAGATTC
Organism: Caulobacteraceae bacterium; assembly: GCA_035999625.1. Taxonomy (GTDB): domain Bacteria; phylum Pseudomonadota; class Alphaproteobacteria; order Caulobacterales; family Caulobacteraceae; genus Acaudatibacter. The sequence goes on from DASYGN010000104.1 coordinate 964, forward strand.
CATTCCCCAACCAATGATATTTTCCGATGCCCGGCCGGAGGGGTCTTTCGCGTCGGGCTACCGCGTGAGCCATTTCCCGCTCGCAACCATGATAGCCAAGGACGAACGAGGGGTGGCGGCTCACTAGGCCGCGTGGGGTTTCGCGCCGCCGAAGGCAGACTTGAGTGAGCCATCCTCATTGTAGGCGCCACTGCGCATCAGGGATTCTCGTGCGGTCTGTGGGCTTGCGAGTGTCCGTTCCCGCTCCTGCTGAAGGAGCCGGAACATTTTCTCTCTCTGCGTGTCAGTCATCCCGTTCACTCCCCAGGCCTCACGACGACGCCAACTCGTAGCCTGCGTCGCGTAATGAGAGAACTGCGGCCAAACATCCACCCACATAAATTTGTTCCCAAGCACGCCCGAGGCTTGACGCCGCGCCATGCGCTACTGGCTGCCGGCGCACGCCTATGCCCTGAAGGGACTGGGGGGCGCCGTCGCCATGATGAACTTGGGCTACGGCCATTCCGACGAGCCCGAATCGGCACTGCGTCATGCCTCTGGTTCGCCGCTGATTGCGCCTTGCGCGGCGGGACCGCACAATGGCGGCATGGCTGAAGGCGAGCCCGCTCCCCGCGCCGGATTCGGCCGCGGCTTCCTGCGCGATGCCTGGTACGTCGCGGCCCTGGCCGAGGACATCAGGCCAGGGCGCATGCGCCGCCATGAGCTGCTCGGCGAGCCGGTGCTCATCGGCCGCACGCCGGCGGGCGAGATCCTGGCCCTGCGCGATATCTGCCCGCATCGGGCGGCGCCGCTGTCGGCCGGCCGCTTCGCCCGCGAGGCCGATGGCGCCTGGAGCATCGAATGCCCCTACCACGGCTGGCGTTACGCGCCTGGCGGTCGGTGCCTGGCGATTCCCTCGCTGACCGGGGCCGAGGGGCTGGATCCGGGGCGCATCGCCGTGCGCCGCTATCCGGTGGCTGAGAGCCAGGGCCTGGTGTTCATCTGGATGGCGGACGAGGCGGCCGCCTCCGCGGCGCCGGCGCCGCCGCCCCTCCTGCCCGAACTGGTCGGCGGCCGGCCCAAGCTCGTCGAGACGATGATTTTCGCCGCCCACATCGACCAGGCGGCGGTCGGGCTGATGGATCCCGCCCACGGCCCCTTCGTCCATCGCCAGTGGTGGTGGCGTTCGCGCGCCTCGATCCACGCCAAGGTCAAGGCCTTCGGCCCCGCGCCCGAGGGCTTTGTCATGGTCCGCCATCCGCCGTCGCGCAATTCCAGGGCCTACCGGCTGCTGGGCGGCGCCCCCACGACCGAGATCACCTTCCGCCTGCCGGGTCTGCGCTGGGAGCACATCCGCGCCGGACGCCGCCAGGTCCTCGCCTTGACCTGCCTGACGCCGATCGACGAGGCGCGCACGCGCGTCACCCAGCTGGTGTGGTCGGATCATCCGATCTTCAGCCTCGCGGCGCCCTTGATCCGGGCCGGCGCACGGCGTTTCCTGGGCCAGGATCGCGACATGGTCGAATTGCAGAACGCCGGGCTGAAATACGATCCGCCGCTGATGTGGATCGATGACGCCGATCGTCAGGCCAAGTGGTATCAGGCGCTCAAGCGTGAGTGGGCGGCCAGCCGGCGCGAGGGCCGCGCGTTCGTCAATCCGGTCGAGCCGGTCGAACTGCGGTGGAGAAGCTGATCCCGATGCGCGCCGCCGTTTTCGGCTTCGTCCTTGCGCTGGCGATGGCGGGACCGGTTATCGCCGCCGCCCAGGTGGGCGTGTTCATCAGCCCCTCGGGCGAGCCCTTCTGGCCAACGGCCGCGGCGCCGGACGGGTTCGACGCCTGGTTCGCCCGGGTGGCGGGCAAGGATGGGCGCATCGACCGGGCGGCGTTCCGCGCCGACGCCACCCAATTCTTCCACCACCTGGACGCCGACGGCGATGGCGTGATCGACGGCTTCGAGATCGCCGCCTACGAGAAGTCGGTCGCCGCGGTCCTGGACATCGATGGCCAGGGCTTCGCCAGCCGCCGCGGCGACACGATCAAGGCCAGCTCCCTGCTCGATGATCCCGAGCCGGTGAGCAGCGCCGACACCGCGCTCAATTCCCACATCACCCTGGCCGAATGGCTGGCCGCCGCCGATCATCGCTTCGACATCCTGGACGACAAGCACCGGGGCTGGCTGGACCACGACGGGTTGCGGGCCAAGCTGCCCGACTGGGCGCGCAAGCCATGAACCGGGTGCTCCTGATCCTGCTCTGCCTGACGGCCTTTGCCTGCGCGCCCGCCGGGCCCAAGCTGCCCAGCGATCAGCTCGACGCCGGCATCGGCCAATCGATCGGCGATCCCACCACCTGCGTCATCATCGCCGAGCGGGCCAGCGGCCGGACGCTCTACACCTACAACGCCGGCTTCGATTGCGTGCGCGGTCTGCCGGCCTGCGACCGTCCGGGCTTCCTGACCGCCAAGCAGGCGCTGGCGCTGGCGGCGACGCCCGGCGGCCGCGACGCCAGCTGCAACACCACCGCCGATGGCTCGCGCACGGTCGGCTGGGCCGAGGGGCGGATCGCCAGCAGCCACGGCCGCGATCTGATCTATTCGGCGGTGATGGAGGGCCGGCGGGCTCTGCCCGGGCACGAGATGGCGGCGCGCCTCGCCGATGTGTTCGCCAACGCCGGTGTTTAGCCTCTCCTCCCCCGCTGGGGGACCCCGAAGGGGTGGAGGGGGCTGCGCCCCGTGGCTCAACGCGAGGTGGCGTAGTTGGTCGTCAGCCAGGCCTGATGCTCGCCCGACATCACCTGGCGCCACCAGCCTTCGTTGGCCAGATACCAGGCCAGGGTGGCGGCGAGGCTGGCGGCGAAATCGCCGGCCGGGGCGTAGCCGAGCTGGCGGCGGATCTTGCCATCGTCGATGGCGTAGCGGCGGTCGTGACCGGCTCGGTCGGCGATGCCAGCCAGCAATCCGATCGAGCTGGCCCCGCTGGCCGCCGGGGCGGCGGCGAACCTCCGCTTCAGGCCGGGATTGGCGGCGAAGGCCTGGTCGACCGCCTGACACAGACGACCAACGATCTCCAGGTTGGTGAGCTCGGCGCCGCCGCCGACATTGTAGGTCTCCCCGGGTGTCCCGCGCTCGAGAATGAGAGCGATCGCCGCGCAGTGGTCGGCGACATCCAGCCAGTCGCGCACATTGCCGCCATCGCCATAGAGCGGCAGGGCGCGGCCGTGCAGGGCGTTGATCAGGAACAGGGGGATCAGCTTCTCGGGATGCTGATAGGGGCCGAAGTTGTTGGAGCAGTTGGAGATCGTCGCCTGCAGGCCGAAGGTGCGCTGATAGGCGCGCACCAGATGGTCGGAGGCCGCCTTGCTGGCGGCGTAGGGCGAGTTGGGCGCATAGGGCGTCAGCTCGTGGAAGGCCGGATCGTCCGGCCCGAGGCTGCCATAGACCTCGTCGGTGGAGATGTGGTGGAAGCGGTGCGGCCGTCCGGACCCGCGGTCGAGCCACACGGCGCGGGCCGCCTTCAGCAGCGCATGGGTGCCGACGATGTTGGTGTCGACAAACACATCCGGTCCGTGGATCGAGCGGTCCACGTGGCTCTCGGCGGCGAAGTGGACGATGGTGTCGAGCGCCGCCTCGGCCAACAGGGTCTCGACGAGACCCTGATCGCGGATGTCGCCGTGCACGAAGCGGACGTCGGCGATGCCGGCCAGGTTGGCCCGGTTGCCGGCATAGGTGAGGGCGTCGAGGACGACGATCGTCTCCGCCGGGCGCCGGGCGCGCCAGTGACGGACGAAATTGGCGCCGATGAAGCCGGCGCCGCCAGTGACCAGCAAGGCGCTCATGGATGACGGCTCTCTCCCCCCGCCGGGGGGAGGCCCGGCGCGCTGCGCCACCCTCCCCATCGAGGGGAGGGAGGGAAGATGGCGACCCCCTCCTCCCCCTTGATGGGGGAGGTGTCCTGGCGACAGCCAGGACGGAGGGGGTGAAGGGGTGACATCATTGCGCGCGCCTTGTCATGCGCGCCAGCGTCGCGCGCAAGCCCTCGCGCCAGTGCGGCGCCGGCGCTCCGAGGCGCGCGTAGGTCGCCTGGCAGTCGAGGACGCTGTAGCTCGGCCGGCGCGCCGGGGTCGGATAATCGCTGGTGGCGATCGGCCGCACGTCGGGAGCCTGGGTCAGCAGGCCGACGGCGAGGGCTTCCTCGGCGATCGCCTGGGCGAAATCATACCAGGAGGCGATGCCGGCGTTGGTGAAATGCCACACCCCGCTGGCCTCGGTCCCGGCCAGCGACCACAGGGCGGGCGCCAGGGTGAGGACCGAGGTCGGCGCGCCGATCTGGTCGGCGACCACCGACACCTCGCCGCCGCTCCTCATCAGCCGCAGCATGGTGGCCAGGAAGTTGCTTCCCTCCGGTCCATAGATCCATGCCGAGCGGACGATCAGCGCCTCGGGCAGCGCCTCGAGGACCGCCTGCTCGCCGGCGAGCTTGGAGGCCCCGTAGACGCCCAGAGGGCCGGTGGCGTCATCGGGGCGATAGGGTCGGCCGGCGGCGCCGTCGAAGACGAAGTCGGTCGAGAGGTGGATCAAGCGCGCGCCGATGGCCTGGGCGGCGCGGGCGAGGTGGGCGGCCCCATCGCGATTGACCCGGAACGCGGCCTCGGCCTCGCTCTCGGCGCGGTCGACGGCGGTGTAGGCGGCGGCGCTCAGGATCAGGTCCGGCGCCAGCCTCTCCACCGAGCGCCGCACCGCCTCGCCATCGCCGATGTCGAGCTCGGCCCTGGCCAGGGCGGTGAGTCGCCACCCGTCGGGCGCGGCGGCGGCCCATGCCCGCCCGACCTGGCCGGCGGCGCCGGTCACCAGCGCCTTCATGGATAGATGACCGCCTGGGCCAGCGGCGGCGCGGCGGCGTCCTTGGCCGAGACCGTTGGCGCGGCCCCGGCGCCCAGCGGCCAGGCGATGGCCAGGTCAGGATCGTCCCAGCGCACCGACCGCTCGCTGGCCGGGTCATGGTAGGCGGTGCATCTGTAGAGGAAGTCGCAGCTCTCCGAGAGGGTGAGGAACCCGTGCGCCACGCCCGGCGGCGCCCACAGCAGGCGGTGGTTGTCGGCGCTGAGCTCGAGCCCGAACCATTGCCTGAAGCTGGGCGAGGCGGCGCGCAGGTCGACGATGACGTCAAAGACCGCCCCGGCGGCCACCCGGATCAGCTTTCCCTGGGGGTTGGGCGACTGGTAGTGCAGGCCGCGCAGCACGCCCCGGACCGAGCGGCTGTGATTGTCCTGCACGAACGTGGGGCCGATGCCGGCGGCGGCGAAGGCGTCGGCGCGCCAGGTTTCCATGAACCAGCCGCGCGCATCGCCGAACACCCGCGGCTCGATGATGTGGGCGCCGGCGATCGGAGTGGGGAGGAAGTTCATCCCTAAACCCCCCTCCCGGCTTTGCCGGGGCTCCCCAACGCTCTCCTCCCCCGATGGGGGAGGGGGACCCCAAAGGGGTGGAGGGGGTAAAGGACCTTCACCGACCCTCCGCCAGCAGGCCCAGCAGGTACTCGCCATAGCCGCTCGACTTGAGCGGCGCGGCCAGCGCCTCCAGCTCGGCGTCGGATATCCATTTCTGGCGCCAGGCGATCTCCTCGGGGCAGCCGATCTTGAGCCCCTCGCGCTCTTCGACGATGCGCACGAACTGGGCCGCGTCGAGCAGCGCCGCGTGGGCGCCGGTGTCGAGCCAGGCGTGGCCGCGGCCCAGCACCTCCACCGCCAGCTCGCCGGCGTCCAGATAGCGGCGGTTGAGATCGGTGATCTCCAGCTCGCCGCGCGCCGAGGGCTTCAGCTCGGCGGCGAAGGCGCTGGCGCGCCCGTCATAGAAGTAGAGGCCGGTGACGGCGAAGTTGGATTTCGGCGCCGCCGGCTTTTCCTCGATCGCCACCGCCCTGCCGCCGGCCTCGAAGCTGACCACGCCATACTGCGTGGGATCGTTGACGCGATAAGCGAAGATGCTCGCCCCCCGTTCCCGATCGTGGGCCTTGCGCAGCAGCAGCGGCAGATTGGCGCCGTAGAACAGGTTGTCGCCGAGGATCAGCGCCGAGGGCGCGCCGGCGACGAAATCGGCCCCGATGCGGTAGGCCTGGGCCAGGCCCTCGGGCCGCGGCTGGATGGCGTAGGCGATGGTCAGGCCCCACTGTCGTCCATCGCCCAGCAACCGGCGGAAGGCGTCCTGCTCGTGCGGGGTGGTGATCACCAGCACCTCGCGGATGCCGGCCAGCATCAGCACCGAGAGGGGATAATAGATCATCGGCTTGTCGTAGACCGGCATCAGCTGTTTGCTCACCGCCACGGTGAGCGGATAGAGCCGGGTGCCTGCGCCGCCGGCCAGAATGATGCCCCGCCTGGTCATGGCGTTGGCCTAGAGCACGATGGGTTTTCCGTCAAAACGCCGACCCGGCGTTTCCTTTCAATCCTCCCTCGCCGTCATCCCGGCCGGAGCGCAGCGGAGAGCCGGGACCCAGCGGCGGCTTCCATCAGCGCTTGCGGCCCCCGGGTCCCGCATCTGCGGCCTTCGGCCTCCGTGCGGGATGACGACGTTTTGCATAGGCGATTCCCCTCCTCTTCGGCCCGGGCGCGGCCACTGTCCCCGTGCTGTATGACCGGCATGGCAGTCATGAGAGCCTCTGTGACCGCCATATCGGTCACGGTGGTTGAATTCTTAACCTGATGCTGCATAGTGGCCGCCACGGCGGTCGGGAAGGCTTGATGACCGCTACGCCCGTCATTGGAGCGTCGCCATGAGCCCACGCGCCCGATCCTATTCCCGCCTGGCCCAGGAGGCGCTGCGGCTGCTGGGCGCCCAGGTGCGGCTGGCCCGCAAGCAGCGCGGCATGACCGAGAGCGAGCTGGCCGAGCGGGCCGGGGTCGCCCGCAGCACGCTTCAGCTCATCGAGAAGGGCGATCCCAAGGTGGAGATCGGCCTGGTGTTCGAGGCGGCGGCGCTGGCCGGGACCCCGCTGTTCGAGCCCGAGGCCTCGACGCTGGCGCCCCAGCTCGAGCGGGTGCGCGACAAGATCGCGCTCCTGCCGCAGTCCATCCGCCGGCGGCCGGAGGCGGTGAAGGATGACTTCTGACCTGGCGGCGCCGGGCGAGGCCTTCGTCTGGATCTGGTTGCCGGGCGCTACCCAGCCGGTCGTCGCCGGGCGGCTCGCCCGATCGGGGCCGGCCTACGTCTTCAACTATGGCCAATCCTATCTCGCCCTGAAAGGCGCGATCCCGATCTACGCACCCGAGCTGCCGCTGCGGCGGGGCGTGATCACGCCCGCGCCGCCACTGGCCATGGCCGGGTGCCTGCGCGATGGGGCGCCGGACGCCTGGGGCCGCCGGGTGATCATCAACCGGCTCACCGGCCTGAAAGGTGAGGCGGCGCAAGCCGCCCAATTCGACGAGCTGACCTTCCTGCTCGCGTCCGGCTCGGAGCGGGCCGGCGCCCTGGACTTCCAGGCCTCACCGACGGCCTACCGGGCGCGCCTGGAGGCCGAGGCCACCCTCGAGGAGCTCCTGGACGCCGCGGGCCGGGTGGAGCGGGGCGAGCCCATCCCCCAGGAGCTGCAGCGGGCCCTCTTCCACGGCAGCTCGATCGGCGGCGCCCGGCCGAAGGCGCTGATCGGCGCGGACGGACGCAGGTTCATCGCCAAGTTCTCCGCCGCCAACGACACCTATCCGGTGGTCAAGGCCGAGTTCATCGCCATGCGCTTGGCGGCCCGGGCTGGACTTGCCGTTGCGCCGGTCGAGCTGGTGAGCGCGGCGGGCAAGGATGTGCTGCTCGTCGAGCGCTTCGACCGCGAGCCGGCCCAGGAAGAGGGGAAGGGGGACGGCTGGCGACGGCGGGCGATGGTCTCGGCCCTGACCCTGTTCGGCCTGGACGAGATGCAGGCCCGCTACGCCAGCTACGCCGATCTGGCGGACCTGGTCCGAGCGCGCTTCACCAGCCCGCGCGCCACCCTGCACGAGCTGTTCGGCCGCATCGTCTTCAACGTGCTGTCGGGCAACACCGACGATCACGCGCGCAACCACGCCGCCTTCTGGGACGGCGCGGCGCTGACGCTGACCCCCGCCTACGATCTCTGCCCGCAGGCGCGCACCGGGCGCGAGGCGAGCCAGGCCATGCTGATCCAGGGCGAGGATCGCCGCAGCCAGCTGGCCGCTTGCCAGGCCGCCGCCACGCGATACCACCTCAGCGGCGCAGAGGCGCGGGCGGTGATCGACGCCCAGGTGGCGTCCATCCGGGAGGGGTGGGCCGAAGCCTGCGACGCGGCCCGGCTGGGGCCGGTGGAGCGCAGGTTTCTGTGGGGGCGCCAGTTCCTCAACGACTATGCATTCGACGGCTACGGCCCTGGCTAGTGGGTAAGGTCCAACATGAGGCGAGCGGGCACAGATCTACGGGATGCGAACAGGTTTCAAAGTCGGTTCCGCAAGCTGATGGCGCGGGCATCACGCCCTGGACTCCATCCGGTAGATCTCGGGGCCCGCCAGAGCCGAAGGTCGAGTTTCGGCCGGAAGGCCAAGGCCAAGAATCGACCCATCTCAGACATTGGGAGGGTTGGATTCTCGGGAGCACGTTGTCCGTCTACCGGTCCGGAAATTAATTTGTCCGGAAACTCAATCGTCGCCGGACAGAGGACCTTGGGACATCGGAGTTGGGTTGAAAGCGACTGTTAGGGCTGCGGGCACGTTAGGTCTGCTCCGCACCAAAACTGATCATCTCACGAAACCCTGCTACCTCTGCCGGTAGCTGCTGGGCGTCACGCCAAACTGACGCCTGAAGGCGGTGATGAAGGCGCTGGGGCTCTCGTAGCCGCAATCCAAAGCTGCGGCCGTAACACTGGCGCCGGCGCCTAACTGGGCCACGGCCCAGATCAGCCGCGCCTTCTGGCGCCACGCCTCCACGGTCAGGCCGGTCTCCTTAGGAAAGAGTCGCTGCAGCGTGCGCAGGCTGGCGCCGGCCTGCTGCGCCAGGTCGGCGAGATTGGCGCGGTCACCCGGCCGCGTCTGCAGATGGTTGGCGAGCGTCTGGGCGCGCTTGTCGCGGGGCAGAGGTAGCATCAGGTCCTGCGCTCGCGCCTGGACCAGAAGATCGGTCAGCAAGCCGGCCAGGCGGTCGTGGTCAGGTCGGGCAGGGTCGAGCATTCCAATGGCCAGAATGTGGAGGATCAACTCGCGCAAGAGAGGAGCGATTTCGATCACTCTGGGCATCGATGGCAGAGGCGCGGCGCGTTCCGGGGCGATGTAGAGGGTGCGCATGGCGACCTCGCCCTTCATCACGATCTCATGGGCGATATCGGCCGGCATCCAGATAGCGCGGGTCGCTGGCGCCAGCCATGTCGCGCCATCAGTGTGCACGGTCATAACCCCGCTGGTGCCGAAGACTAGCTGTCCCCAGGGATGCTTGTGGTGGGCAAGTTGCACGCCGTCAGAATAAGTGACCGCTAGCGACCTGACTGCGAAGCCATCGCCGGTTTCGCTCAATCGAAGACGCCGGGCTCGTACTGCATTGCGCCGACCAGATTGCCATCCGTGTCCTCGAAGTAGATCAGGCGCCCCACGCCTTCGATTCGGGAGGGTTGCATGACGATCTTGCCGCCTCCGGCCTCAACCGCAGCGACCGTGGCGTCCAGGTCATCGACGCCCATGGTCGCCTCGAAACCCCGCATTCTTTCGCCTGGCTTGAGTTCTCGGCGACCCTGCAGCGCGCCGAGAAAGCCATGGCCGGCGTTCTTGATCTGGTAGAAGTCCGGCGGACCCCAAGGCTCGAATGTCCAGCCGAATACATCTTCATAGAAGCGCTTGGCGCGCTGGACATCGTCGGCGTTGATCGCAAAATGCCGAAACGTGGCGGTCATGGCAAAGCTCCGTTCTGCCAAGTGAACGTTGCACACTCCGATTGTGTCGCGCTTACGATATTATGACAATTTATGTCGATTACACGCCATATGGCCAGCGGCGCCGCGCTCGAGATTCGCCTGGCGGACTGATCGCTTCTGGCGGTTGAGCAGACATCGGCGGAGCCCGCGAGCAAGGCGGCTGTACGCCCGCTTCGGGTCGTTCTTGCCCGTTGGCGGTTGTCCGGAAAGCGGCCGCTGGCCGGGTGGCCTGACGCAATGCCAGGAAGCGGACGCGTCCAACTTCGGCTCGGGGTGGAAAGTGGACCTAAGGATTGTGTCCCCGCCGCGAGGTAAGGGCCATGCATGGCTTTCTGGCAAAGGTCGCTGAGATCGCCGGCTGAGAGGCACGAACGGGACCACTCGGCGGTACGACGAACACGCCGCCAGAGGGCGCCAGGGAGAGACGACAGACAGGCCGATTTCCGGGGGACGAATCGGGCCGATCGCGAGGACGGCTTTGGGTCGAACATTGCCCTTCACTCGTCCGCTGAAAGC
>DASYGN010000115.1:0-11160 GCA_035999625.1 Caulobacteraceae bacterium
GATCGGATTGCGGCCGCCCTCGACGTGCGGATAGTCGCTCGAGAACAAGTACAGCTCCGCGCTCGATCGGTCGATAAGATCGCCGGCCGGCTCGAACACGAACGGGGTGAAGGCCAGCTGCTCGGCGATCTGCTCGGAGGGTTTGCGCGTGAAGGTCCTGAGCCCTTCATCGACCCGCCGCCATTGGTCGACCACCCAATCGAGGCGGTGGACAAGTTCGGGAACCCAGCCGGCCCCGAGTTCGACCACCGCGCCGCGCAGGGCCCGGTGGCGCTCCAGAACGCCATCGATGACCATCATGCTGACGAACGATTCCGGCGCCTGGTGAGCGATGGCGATGTCCTTGGTCCTTAGATTCTCGCCCCCGCCCATCCAGTCCCTCGCCGCCGGTCGGCCGGTAAGCATCCACGGTCCCCCCGCTTGCAGCGGCGCGCCGCCGACATGGATGACGAACGGCAGGCCGGTCTCGGCCAGGCGGGCCCAGAAGGGCTCCAGGTCGAGGTGGAAGGGCGAGCGCTCACCGCCAGGATGATGGGGAACCCAGATCGCCTTGAGGCCGGCTTCCAGCGCGAACTCGACTTCGGCCAGGGCCAGTTCCGGTTCGTCGAGCGGCGCCACCGCCACGCCCATCAGGCGCGCATCCTCGCCGCAGATGGCGGCCATGTGCCGGTTCAGCGCCCGGGCCGCGCCATAGCGCACGCGCGGCGCGAACTTCTTGCTGACCGAGAACGGCTGGGCCACCGAATGCGTGGGGAAGACCAGCTGGCGGCGGAAGCCCAGCATGTCCATGGCCGTGCGCCGATCAGCGCCGTCGAAAGCGCCCAGGGCCTGGATCTCCTTCGATGACTCGATCAGCCGGTCGCCAAGATCGATCTGGGCCCGCACATGCTCGGGCGTGTGGCGCCCGCCCTGCGCCATGATGACCGCGACTTCCTCGTCGGTGACCAGGGACGCGGTATAGCGCACCGACCACACCTCATCGCGCACGTCGGGATCGGCGTAGGCCTTGAGGAAGTCGGGCAGCTCCATGACGTGGCTGTCGGCGTCGTAGAAATCGCGATGGCTGGGCGCATAGACCATGGCGTGACCTTTCCGGCGTTACCCCGACCTCAGCCTACAGCCACCGCCGCGACGAGGCGACCGAATTGAGCCTCAGGCCCATTCCACCTGGGCGCCGATGGCGGTCAGATTCTCCACGAACCTCGGGTGAGCGCGGCGGATCGGATCGGCGTTGAGGATCACCGACTGGCCCTCGATGCTGGCCGCCAGCATCAGCAGGGCGATGGCCACGCGGATGATGTAGGGGCTCTCGACCCTGGCCGGATAGAGCGGCTTGCCGCCGAAGGTGATCACCCGGTGCGGGTCGCACTGCAGGGCGTGAGCGCCGAACTTGGCCAGCTCCGAGGTCCAGCCGAGGGCGCCCTCGTAGACCTTGTTCCAGAACAGCATCTGACCCTCGGCCCGCGCACCAAGGGCGACGAACACCGGCAGCAGGTCGACCGGCAGATAGGGCCATGGAGCGGCCTCGATCTTCGGCAGGATGTAGGAGGTGAAGGGCGCGCGCACCTTGAGCGGCCCGTCCGCCTTGCAACATGACCAGCCGTCCTTGTGGCCGATTTCGACCCCGAACTTGGCGAACGCGCGATCGATCAGCGGAAACTGCTCGGGCCTGGCGTTGCGCACCGCCACTTCGCCACCGGTGATCGCCCCCAGGGCCAGGAAGGTGGCGATCTCGTGGAAATCCTCGGCGAAGGTGTAATCGGCGCCGGCAAGGCGTTCGACCCCCTCGACGGTCAGCCGGCTGGCGCCCATGCCCTCGATGCGCGCGCCCATCAAGCTCAGGAAGGCGCAGAACTCCTGCACGTGGGGTTCGCAGGCGGCGTTGGTGAGCTGCGAGACACCGCGCGCGGTGACCGCGCACAGGACAAAGTTTTCCGTCGTCGTCACCGAGGCGTAGTCGAGCCAGTGGGTGGCGGCGCGGAAGGGCCGCGCCAGCGTCAGAGCGAGGGCGTCGCCTTCCTCGGCCACGGTCACGCCGAACGTCTGGAACACCTCGATGTGCGGATCGATCTCGCGCGCCCCCAGGGTGCAGCCCTTGACCTCGCCCTCGAGCCTGGCCTCGCCGAACCGCGCCAGGAGCGGCGGGATGAGCATGATCGAGGAGCGCATGCCCTCCGGCAGCGAGGTCCCGGTCAGGCGCCGCGCGGTCGAGTGATCGAGGCGCAGGACCTGGGCCGCCTTGTCCCACGCCACCTCGCTGCCGAGAGCCTCGAAGCAGCCGAGGATCTGCTGGACATCGGTGATGTCGGGCAGGTTGCGCAAAATCACCGGCTCGTCGGTGAGCAGGGTGGCGCACAGGATCGGCAGCACCGCGTTCTTGTTGGCCGACGGCGTGATGCGCCCGCGCAGCGGCCGCCCGCCATGAACGATGAGATTGCTCAACGACGTCTCCCTCGACCGAAGTCCGCCGTGATCAAAGGCTGATCGCGAGCGATTTCGCAACGGGTCGCGCGCGCCGACGTTTGTTCGGCGAAGCAGCCAGGAGGCGCCCATGAAGCTCCCCATCGCTCTGATGCTCTCTGCGGCGACGATCGTGGCCGGCGCGACGGCCCTCGCGGCCGACAACGAGGCCGGCGTACCGCTCAGTCCGGCCGAGGCCGCTGGGATCTGGTCGCTGGAATCGAATGGTCAGACAATCTGCCGGATCGCCTTGCGGGCCGATCACGCCGCGCGCGCGATGGAGCCGTGCGGCGTGGCGCTCAGCGCCCCGCCCACCGGCTGGACGGCGAGCGCCGATGGCATGCGCCTGATGGACGCCAACGGAGGCGCGCTGCTCACCCTTCACCGCTGGAGCAACAGCCTGTTCATCGCCCACATGCCGGGCGGCGATCTGCAGCTCCGCCGCGGCCGCTAAGCTTCTCTTGAATCCGTTTCGCCCCACCCCTATTCTTTCTGGCCCCCGGCCGACATCGCCCGCGGCCGGCATCGGATGTTCAAAAAAAGGCGGATCTGGCTAATCCTACGATGGAAAAAGTACCGATGACCGCCGAGGGCTTTCACGCCCTCGACGAAGAGCTAAGGCGTCTGAAGACCCAGGAACGGCCGGCGGTCACCGCCGCCATTGGCGAGGCGCGCACCCATGGCGACCTCTCGGAAAACGCCGAATATCACGCGGCCAAGGACCGGCAGGGCTGGATCGAAAGCCGCATCGCCGAGATTGAGGACCGCATGGCTCGGGCCCAGATCATCGATGTCTCGCGCCTCTCGGGCGCACAGGTGAAATTCGGAGCCACGGTCAGCGTCGTCGACGAGGATACCGAGGAGAAGGCCCGCTACCAGATTGTCGGCGAGCACGAGGCCGACGTGCGCTCGGGCAAGATCTCCATCGCCTCGCCAATCGCCCGGGCGATGATCGGCAAGGAGACCGGCGATGTCGTCGAGGTCAACACACCGGGCGGCGTGAAGGCCTATGAGATCCTGAAGGTCGAGTGGGTGTGAGCCCACCCCGCTCCGTCCGCTGTCTGATCATCGGCGCGGGACCCGCTGGCTACACCGCCGCCATCTACGCCGCCCGGGCGCTGCTGAACCCGGTCTTGCTGACCGGCCTGACCCCCGGCGGTCAGCTCACCATCACCACCGATGTGGAGAACTACCCCGGTTTCGCCGAGGTGATTCAGGGTCCGTGGCTGATGGATCAGATGCGCGACCAGGCCGCGCACGTCGGCGCCGAGGTGATCGACGACATCGTCACCCGCGCGGACCTCTCGCAGCGACCGTTCCGCCTGACCTGCGATTCGGGGGCCGAATGGCTGGCCGAGACGCTGATCATCGCCACCGGCGCCCAGGCCAAGTGGCTCGGCCTTCCCAGCGAGCAGGCCTTGCAAGGGGCCGGGGTGTCGGCCTGCGCCACCTGCGATGGCTTCTTCTATCGCGGCAAGGAGGTGGTGGTGGTCGGCGGCGGCAACACGGCGGTGGAGGAGGCGCTGTTCCTGACCAAGTTCGCCACCAAGGTGACGCTGGTTCACCGCCGCGATGAATTGCGCGCCGACAAGGTGCTGCAGGAACGTCTGTTCGCTCATCCGGCCATCGACGTCGTTTGGGATCACGCGGTCGAGGAGGTGCTGGGCGCCGGGGCGCCGGCGACCGTGAGCGGCGTGAGGCTGCGCCACGCCCAGACCGGCGCGACGCGCGAGATCGCCTGCGCTGGACTGTTCATCGCCATCGGCCACTCGCCGGCCTCCGAGCTGTTCACGGACCAGCTGGAGCTGAAGGCCGGCGGCTACATTGCTGTCCGCTCGGGCTCGACGGCGACTTCGAACGTTGGCGTGTTCGCCGCCGGCGATGTGACCGATGACGTCTACCGCCAGGCGGTCACCGCCGCCGGGATGGGCTGCATGGCGGCGCTGGAGAGCGTGCGCCTGCTGGCCGAGGAGGATCACGCCCGGGCCCACCATCCCCTGAACAGGGCCGAGGCCGACAAGATCGGCGTCTGGTGATTGTCCGCCGGGCCGAGGCGGCCGACGCGGAAGCGATCACCCGCCGGCTGATCACGATTTTCACGCGAAGGGTTCCCCTCGCTACGCTCACGGTTTATATGGGAGTCAACTTATGCTCAGAGTTAGCATAAGCGGGGCGCGGTCCGGTCCGGTCGGCGTCCCTTTTTAAGGTGGCGGAAATGCTCAATTTGAGCATAAGGAGGACGCCATGGCCGACGGATCAACCGCCCTGGCCTTCACGCCCGAAATCGAGGCGGCGACCGCACCCCTTTGGGAAAAGATCGGCGGCCACCTGACGCCCCTCGAATGGCGCCTACAGGCGCCGCTGATCGCCGAGATCAACCGGCTCAAAAAGGCCAGGAACGCGGTCGTCCTGGCCCACAACTACATGACCCCGGAGATCTTCCACGGGGTCGGCGATTTTGTCGGCGACAGCCTGGGCCTGGCGCGCGAAGCGCAGCGCAGCGATGCCGCGGTGATCGTCCAGGCCGGCGTCCACTTCATGGCCGAGACCTCCAAGATCCTCTGTCCCGACAAGCGGGTGCTGATCCCGGATCTGCGCGCCGGCTGCTCGCTGGCCGCTTCGATCACCGGCGCCGACGTGCGCCTGATCAAGCAGCGCTATCCTGGCCTGCCCGTGGTCACCTACGTCAACACCACCGCCGAGGTGAAGGCCGAGACCGATATCTGCTGCACCAGCGCCAACGCGGTCCAGGTGGTGGAGGCGATCGCCGCCGAGTTCGGCGTGGATCGGGCGATCCTGCTTCCGGACGAGTATCTGGCCCGCAACGTCGCCCGCCAGACCGAGGTCGGCATCATTGCCTGGCGCGGCCGTTGCGAGGTGCACGAGCGCTTCACCGGCGAGGATATCGCCGAGATGCGCGAGGCCTGGCCGGACGCGGTCGTCCTGGCCCATCCCGAATGTCCCCCCGACGTTCTGGAGGCGGCCGACTTCGCCGGCTCGACCGCGGCGATGAGTGACTATGTGCTGCGGCGCAAGCCAGCCCGGGTGGTGCTGATCACCGAATGCTCGATGGCCGACAACGTCGCCTGCGAGGCCCCGGAGACCGAGTTCGTGCGCCCGTGCAACCTGTGCCCGCACATGAAGCGCATCACCCTCGAGGGAATTCGCGACGCCCTGGTGTTCGACCGCTTCGAGGTTCGCGTGGACGAACAGATCGCCGCCCGGGCCAGGCTGGCGGTGCAGCGGATGATCGATCTGCCGCCGCCGGCGACGCCGGCGCGCTACGATCTGGTCAAGGCGCGCCATCACGTGGACGTCGAGCTGATCTGATCATGGTCGAGCGCCTCCACCTTGACGGCGTGTTGGTGATCGGCGCCGGCCTGGCCGGTCTCACCGCCGCGCTCGCCGCCGCGCCCCGCCGCGCCATGGTGCTCAGCCCCGGTCCGCTCGGCGAAGGCTGCGCCTCGGCCTGGGCGCAGGGCGGCATGGCCGCCGCGCTCGGTGAAGGTGACGAGCCATCCCTCCACGCGGCCGACACGCTGGCGGCCGGCGCCGGACTCTGCGACCCGGCCGCGGTCGACATCCTGACCGGCGAGGGCCCGCTCGCCGTGCGCGCGCTGGCGGCGCTCGGCGCACCCTTCGACCGCGACGCAACCGGAACCTTCGTTCAAAGTCTCGAGGCGGCGCACTCGCGGGCGCGCGTGGCCCGGGTCGGCGGCGACGGCGCCGGTCTGGCGATCATGCGGGCCGTCATCGCCGCCGTGCGGGCCGCCCCGCACATCGAGGTGCGCGAGGGCGTCCGCGCCATTTCGCTGTTGCAGAATGCCGCTGGCGCGGTGGCCGGGGCCATGGTCGAGGCCGACGGCGCGCTCAGCGAAATCGTCAGTTCGGCGACCGTTCTCGCCACCGGCGGCATCGGCGGCCTCTACGCGGTGACCACCAATCCCCTGGCCGCGCAAGGCGAGGGTCTGGCGCTGGCGGCGATGGCCGGGGCCGAGATCGCCGATCCGGAATTCATCCAGTTTCACCCGACCGCCATCGCCCTGGGCATTGACCCAGCGCCCCTGGCCACCGAGGCCCTGCGCGGCGATGGCGCTCGCCTGGTGGATGAGCACGGGATCGCGTTCATGGACCGCCACCATCCGCTGGCCGATCTGGCGCCGCGCGACGTGGTGGCCAGAGCCATCGCCGAACAATCACGGCTCGGCCCGGTGTTCCTGGACACCCCGACCGCCATCGGGGCGGATTTCGCCCGCCACTTCCCGGCCGTCGACGCCGCCTGCAGGGCCGGCGGCCTTGATCCGTCGGTCCAGCCGATTCCGGTGACCCCGGCGGCCCACTATCACATGGGCGGGGTGGCGACGGACTCACACGGCCGGACGTCCCTTCCAGGGCTGTTCGCGGTCGGCGAATGCGCCTCGACCGGAGTGCATGGGGCCAACCGCCTGGCCTCGAACTCGCTTCTCGAAGCGGCGGTGTTCGGCGCCAGGGCCGGGCGTTCGGCGGCCACCGCGCGCGGCGCTTCGGGAGCGGTCGTCCCGGCCATCGCCCTGCCGTCCCTGCCGGCCCCCATCCTGGCGGAGCTGCGCGTGCGGATGAGCGGCCAGGCCGGCGTCACCCGCGACGCCGCCGGTCTTGGCGATCTGCTGGCCTGGATCGGGCGCCAGTCGCGGCTGCATGGCCCGGCCGCGCCGCTGATCGTCGCCGGATTGATCGCCAAGGCGGCGCTGGAGCGCCAGGAGAGCCGCGGGGCCCATTTCCGCCGCGATTTTCCGGCTGCAGCCCGGTCTGCCGAGCGCAGCTTGCTGCGCCTGGCGGCGCCGGCCCGGGCGCAGGCCGCTTGAGCGAAGTTCCGGGCGCCCGGGAGGTTGTGCGCGCGGCCC
Organism: Caulobacteraceae bacterium; assembly: GCA_035999625.1. Taxonomy (GTDB): domain Bacteria; phylum Pseudomonadota; class Alphaproteobacteria; order Caulobacterales; family Caulobacteraceae; genus Acaudatibacter. The sequence continues at coordinate 7,344 of DASYGN010000115.1, forward strand.
TCGCCGAGGATCTCGGTCGCGCCGGCGATATCACCTCGCAAGCCTGCATCGACGCCGACGCGCGCATGGCGGCGACATTCACAGCCCGCGCCGATGGGATCGTGGCCGGTCTGGATTGCGTCTTCCTGGCGGTGCGCCTGTTGGACCCGGCAGCGGGGGTCGAACTGCGGGCCAAGGACGGCGCCGCGGTCGCCGCCGGCGCGCCTTTGGCGCGGGTGGAAGCCGACGCGCGGGCGCTGTTGGCGGCTGAACGCACGGCGCTCAACCTGCTGTGTCACCTATCCGGCATCGCCACCCTCACCGCCGCGTTCATGGCCGAGGTCGCCGGCACGAGCGCGCGCATTCTCGACACGCGCAAGACCACGCCGGGGCTGCGGGCCCTGGAGAAATACGCCGTGCGCTGCGGCGGCGGGACCAACCACCGTTTTGGCCTCGATGACGCGGTGCTGATCAAGGACAATCACGTCGCCGCCTGCGGCGGTGTCCGCGAAGCGGTGCGGCGGGCGCGCGCGGCGGTGGGTCACATGGTCAGGGTCGAGGTCGAGATCGACCGGCTCGATCAGCTCGACATGGCCCTGGCCGAGAAGCCTGACATCGTCCTGCTCGACAATTTCACCGTGGACGACATGGCCGCCGCCGTCCGCCAGACCGCCGGCCGCGCATTGCTCGAGGCTTCGGGCGGGGTGAGCCTCGCCACCGTCCGCAAGATGGCCGAGACCGGGGTGGATTTCATCAGCGTCGGCGCGCTGACCCACTCAGCGCCGATCCTCGACATAGGACTGGATGTAGCCTGAGCGGCTGGCGGTCTCGACCGCCGCCTCGCGCGCCTGGCGCGCCGCCGCCCCCAGCCGACGCACGCGCGCGACCACCTCGGGCGCGGCGGTGTCAGGCGATCCCGCCATGAACGGCGGCGCCGGGGCATATTCCAGGCTCAGCTGGATCGCCTGAGCCACCTCGGGGCCGGCGATCTCGGCCGCCAGGGTGAGGGCGAAGTCGATGCCGGCGGTGACCCCGCCGCCCGTGAGGATGTTCCCGTCCCGGACCACCCGGCCTGGATCGGGGATGGCCCCGAAGCGGGCCAGCAGATCGCGCGCGCTCCAGTGGCAGGCGGCCCGCTTGCCGCGCAGCAAGCCGGCGGCGCCCAGGACCAGCGAGCCGGTGCACACCGAGGTGAGGTAACGCGCCTTGGCGGCCAGCCGACCAATCTCCGCCAGGAAGGCCGGGTCGAGAATCGCCCGGTCAGTTCCCGCCCCGCCCGGCACGCACAGGACATCACAGCGCTCGATCGTGTCCAGCCGCGCCAGGCCGGCGAAGACCAGGCCGTCGGCGGCGACGGGCTCGCCAGAAACGCTGGCCACCCGCACCTGGGCGCCAGGCAGGCGGCTCAGCACCTGATGCGGGCCGGTGAAATCGAGCTGGGTGACGCCCGGAAAGATGGCGAACAGGATCGATGTCGGCTCGGTCATGGGACCGAGGGATAAGCTATTTGGCGGCGTAGAACACCTGATGGCCGAGCTTGACGCCCGCGGCGCGGGCTTGGCGCCGTGGCAGGGCGTGGAAGCAGGTGGCCCGGCCCACCGCCTTCATCACATGACCGGCCAGGGCCAGGGCGGCGACATGCCGCGAGCGAGTCCAGGCGGCGTGCTCGCGCGTGCGATGCATCGCCCCGTTGCAGACGAAGCTGAACTGGCAGCCGCCGGGGGCGCGCTGATAGACCACGCCGCAGACGCCCTTGGGGTAGCCGGCGCGGTGGGTGCGGTTGAGCACCACCTGGGCGACCGCAGCCTGTCCGGCGCCGGACTCGCCGCGGGCTTCGTAATAGACGGCGGCGGTCAGGCAATCGATGGCCCTGGCCCGCGCCGGGTCGCGCTCGCGGGCGCTGGCCGGCGCCTTCACCGGTCCCTCGCGCGGCGCCTGGCGGGGCGTGGTGGCGGGAGCGTCCGATGGGCCGGGCGCGGTCGCCGGCTTTGGCGCATGGACCGGCGAGGGCGAGGGACCATTGTGCCGGTAGCCATGCAGCAGCGCCTGGGCGTAAGCCTCGGCGTTGGAGCTCTGGGTGGCGCCGGCGGCGCCGGCGGCGAGGCCGACAACGGCCACGGCGATGAGGGCGCGCTTTGTCGCGCGCGACCACAGCGTGTGAGTCACCAATGGTATTCCCGTGTGACGAGGGCCCGCCAGGCCCCCCGCGGTCTCTGCGATCGCGGGGCGAAGCCCAGCGCTGAATCGCAGGTCCGGCCCGCGAAAGTGCGCGCCGAAGGGCGGCCTATAGCCCGTCCTCACCCCAGCGGCAAGCGATCATGCTGCAGCGCAGCAGGAGCGCTATGCCGCCAAGGCTTCGCCCTCCGCCGGCGCACAAGGCGGGGGTTCGCGGCCATTGGCAAGGCGCGCGCGGGCCCCTACCTTGCCGTTCATGCCCCGTTCCAGCCTCGGCGTGGCCGACGTTTCGGCCGCCTTCGCCCATGATCTCGCGCCGAGTCTGTGGACGCCGCACCGCCCGGCGCGGCCGGCAAAGAGCGAGGGTGGTCGGGCGTTCGCGCTCAGCAGCGATTACCAGCCGGCCGGAGACCAGCCGGCGGCGATCGCCGAATTGAGCGGGGGCCTGGGCGCCGGCGAGCGCGATCAGGTGCTGCTGGGCGTCACTGGCTCTGGCAAGACCTTCACCATGGCCAAGGTGATCGCCCAGGCTCAGCGCCCGGCGTTGATCCTGGCCCACAACAAGACCCTGGCGGCGCAGCTCTACAGCGAGTTCAAGAGCTACTTCCCGAACAACGCGGTGGAGTATTTCGTCTCCTACTACGACTACTACCAGCCGGAGGCCTACGTCGCCCGCACCGACACCTACATCGAGAAGGACTCATCGCGGAACGAGCAGATCGATCGCATGCGCCACTCGGCGACGCGGGCGATCCTCGAGCGCGACGATGTGATCGTGGTGGCCTCGGTGTCGTGCATCTACGGCATCGGCTCGGTGGAGACCTACACCGCCATGACCTTCGACCTGAAGCTCGGCGACAAGATCGATCAGCGGCGGCTGATGGGCGACCTGGTGGCCCAGCAGTACAAGCGCAACGACAACGCCTTCGAGCGCGGGACCTTCCGCCGGCGCGGCGACACCTTGGAGATCTTCCCGGCCCACTACGAGGACCGCGCCTGGCGCATCTCCATGTTCGGCGATGAGATCGAGACGATCGCCGAGTTCGATCCCCTGACCGGCAGGAAGACCGCCGATCTGCCTCAGGTCCGGGTCTACGCCAACAGCCACTATGTGACCCCCCGGCCGACGCTGATCCAGGCGGCGAGCGCGATCAAGGCCGAGCTCAAGCAGCGCCTGGACTGGCTGACCGCCAGCGGCAAGCTGCTGGAGGCCCAGCGGCTGGAGCAGCGCACCACCTTCGACCTGGAGATGATCGAGGCCACCGGCAGCTGCGCCGGGATCGAGAACTACTCGCGCTATCTGACCGGCCGCCGGCCCGGCGAGCCACCGCCGACCCTGTTCGAATATATCCCCGACAACGCCCTGCTGTTTGTCGACGAGAGCCACCAGACGGTGCCCCAGCTCGGGGCCATGTACCGCGGCGACTACAATCGCAAGTTCACCCTGGCCGAGTACGGCTTCCGCCTGCCCTCCTGTCTCGACAACCGGCCGCTGAAATTCGAGGAATGGGACGCCATGCGGCCCGACACCATCACTGGGGCGGCCACGCCGGCGGCCTGGGAGCTGGCGCAGTCCGGCGGGGTCTTCGCCGAGCAGGTGATCCGCCCCACCGGCCGGATCGACCCGCCGGTGGAGATCCGCCCGGTCTCCAAGGACACCCAC
>DASYGN010000010.1:0-5569 GCA_035999625.1 Caulobacteraceae bacterium
TTCGTGTCCTTTTCTTCTTCCTCGGTGACGAATTGCGCGAAGGCGGCCAGGGCGGCCGACCAGTGGGTGTCCAGCCAATCGCGCATGGCGGCGATGCCGCGCGGATCCAGACGATAGATGCGGCGTGCGCCGTCGGCGGTCTCGGTCACCAGCCCGGCCTCCTTGAGCACGCGCAGATGCTGCGAGACGGCCGGCCGACTGACGGGCAGGTCGGCGGCCAGCCTGCCTACCGCGCGGGGCTGCCGAGCGAGCTGCTCGAAAATCAGGCGCCGGGTCGGGTCCCCGAGGGCGGCGAAGGCGTCGACCGGTGCGCGCAATGCGTTAGCCATGACTTACCGTAAGCGAGCACTAACGCGATTGTCAACAGCTATGGCGCGAATCGCCCGCCGCCCCTCAGGACGACGGCGCGTTCGACGGTGCTCGCCGGCCCTGGCGCCAGTCGCGGTCGGGCGGTCGGCCGAGCGGTCTGGCTCAGGTCTTGTTGTGCGGCAGCGTGCAGCCGCCCGAGATACCCTTGGCCTGGGCGCACACCAGCGCCGTCTTCGGCGTCAGCGGGGCCAGGGTGTACTCGATCATGAACCCCGGCAGGCCGTCGGCGCAGCCGACTTCGATGTAGCCGTGCTTCTCGGCCGAGACGCCGACCACGCGCGATTCGGAAACCACGCAGCTCGCCTTGCCGAGGCTCTTGAGATCGGCGGTCAGCTTTGGGTAGGCCGCATCCGGCTTCGACATCGTGCACCGGAAGCCCATGAGCTCGGAATGGGCGCAGTCATACACATGGCCAACCCCGCCGCTCACCGGGAACTGGGCGATGGCGCCGTCGGGGCGATTGGAGCAGGTCAGCTCGACCGTCTCGGTGCCCGGCGTGGTCTCGGCGAACGGATAGTAGCCGGACACGTTGCAGTTGTAGCCGGCCTTCTTGGCCAGGTCTGAATAGAGCCCGTTCTGCTCGGTCTTGGCCTTCCGGGTGTCGGTGAGCTTGCACCCGCCGGCGATGGCGTCGGCATTGATGCAATCGATCGCCTTGACGAACGCGCCATTGGCCGCCTGCTCGAGGACGTAGCCTTTGCCGTCCGTGCAGGAGACCTCGTAGTAGGTGGTGTCACTGGCGCTGACGCCGATGAAGCCGCGATCCTTGATCGTGCAGGGCTTGCCCGACTGGCTGGTCAGGCGGTCGACGATCGCCATCTGGCTGGCGCGGTCGGTCAATTCGCAATGGACGCTGTTGGTCGGCTCGAACATCAGGCAGGGCTCGGCGGTGACCTTCTGATCGAGGCGCGGCGGAGCGCTGATCTCGAGGATGTAGCCCGGCGGTCCCTCGTGACAGGCGAGTTCGAAGAAGGCGTTGGTGCCCGAATGGCCGAGCGCGCGGACCTTGTCGGGCGTGCAGTTCACCCCCGACTTGGCGATGAACGGCTTGAGGCCTTCCACCGGGTTGGCGTTCTCAGGCAAGAGGCATTGGGTGGCGCCCTTGTTGCCTGTCGAAGCGGCGCTCGCCGCCTCCTCGCAGGTGAAGATCCCCGGCTTGGGCTCGGTGCTGATCTCTTGCACCAGCAATCCCTCGCTGCCGGTGCAGGCGACTTCGTAAAGGGTGGTCTTGGCCTTGGTCTTGGGATCGCTCGCCTGGCCGATGTAGCGGGCGTCGGACACCTGACAATCAGAGCCCGCGGCCTGGACGAGGGCGGGCGCGGCGGCCATGCCCTTCTCGTGCGCTTCCTTGCTGACCGCGCCGGCCTTCTCGGCGGCGAAGCCGAGGCTCGGCAAACAAAGGATCAAAGCTACGGCCAAGCCGGCGATCCGCATGGCGTTTATCTCCATCGAGGGCCCAGCCCACCCGCGGCGCTCCCATGCAGGAGCGGCGGCGGCGGGTCAAGGCTGACCGCGCGGTTGGCTTATCGAGCGAGCGGCTTGAACCGGCGATGAACGGCGGCGCGGCTGGCGGATGCGCCCGCCTTCGATCTCCAGCGCCCGTTTGTCGGGCGTTGCGCCTTTTTCGAACACCACGACGCTGTCGTAGAAGGCGATGGCGAGGGTCTGGCGGGTGAAGGCGTCGGGCGTAATCGCGCCCTCGGCATGATCGGCGTTGAGCTGATCGACCAACCCCTTGGCGATATTGATGAAACTGGCCGGCTCGCCGAGCCCGCCGCCGAACCGCTTCCAGTAGGCGGTGTGCAGGTCCTCGACCATGTAGACGCCGTTGAGGCCCATGCGCGGATAGAGAAAATCGAAACTGGCCTTGATGTCCGCCATCTGGTGGCTGCCATCGTCGAGGACGATGTCGGGAACGCCGAATTCGTCAATCACCCGCTGCAGGAATCGCGGATCGCTCTGATCGCCGATGCGCACATCGACGCCCTCGCCGGCGCGATCGGCGCAGCGCCTGTCGATGTCGATGCCGACGATCACCGCCATCGGCCCGAACCATCGCCGCCACATCTCCAGCGAGCCGCCCTTGGCGACACCGATTTCCAGAAACACCAGGCTGCGTCCGCGCCAGGGCGCGAAGTGGCGCTCATAGATGGGGAAGTAATGCGGCCACTTGTGAATGGCCCGTCCAGGATTGGTCAGGAAGTCGCGCCACAGGTCCATGCGCCAGATTTACGGCGCCGGCTCGGGCCGCTCCAGTGTGGCGACGAAGACCTTCAGATCTGGCCCACCAGATCCCATTCACCATCCTTGGCCTCGCGCCAGCCATGCTGGCGCAGGACGCGGCGCGCGGCATTGGCGTCGGTGTCGGCCACCATCAGCCGGACAGGAATGATCGGCGGCCACAGCCGGCCGGCGGCGGTGTCGAACAGTTCGCTGGCGAGGCCTTCGCCGGCCAGGATCGCCTGCGCCGCGCGCAGCTTGATTTCGTCACCGCTGGTGATGAGGGCGATCATCGCCCGATTGACTTAGCGAGCGGGCGCGGCAGAACAAGCGCCATGGCCCCGCAACCGCAGGTTTCCACCACCGCCCGCAACGCCCTGGTGGTGATCGCCGTGGTGGTGACCGGCGCGGCGCTCCGATCCCTGGGCGCGATCATCACGCCCCTGCTGCTGGCCATCTTCCTGGCGGTGATGGTCGATGGCCTCTCGCGCGTCATTCGCGGACGTTTGCCGGCCCTGCCTCCCGGCGCCGCGATGACGACGGCGATCGCGCTGGCTGCGGTTCTGGTGCTGGTCACGGCCGGCGTGGTGGCCGCCAACGCCGCCTCGTTCTTGGCGACGCTCGGTGACGCGGCCCCGAGACTGAACGGGCTGATCGCGCAAGAGGCGGCGAGGCTTGGACCCCACGCGCCGGTTTCGGTCGGCCAGGTCATGAGCCGGCTGCATCCAGAGCGTTATATCGGCGTCGCCGCCGCCGGCCTGCAATCGTTTGGACAGGCGGCGGTGCTGGTCCTGATCTACCTGGGCTTCATCATCGCCTCGCGCCACGCCTTCGAGCGCAAGGCGGTCAAGCTGTTCGCCACCCGCGAGGGCCGGCGCGAGGCGCTCGCCGTTTTCGTCCACGTTCGCGACGCCATCGAGCGCTACCTGTGGATCCAGACCGTGACCGGCCTGGCCATCGCCGTCGCCGGCTTCCTGGTGATGCTGGCGGTCGGTCTCGAGCACGCGGCGTTCTGGGCCTTCCTGGTCTTCATCCTCAACTATGTGCCCATCCTGGGCGCGGTCGCGGCCATCTTCCTGCCGGCGGTGTTCGCGGTCGTCCAGTTCGGCGATTTCAGCCACGCCGCGGCGATCCTGGCCGGGCTGTTCGCGATCACCTTTGTGGTCGGCAACATCTTCCTGCCGCGCATGCAGGGTCGCAGCCTCAACATGGATCCCCTGATCGTCATGCTGTCCCTGGCCTTCTGGGGAACCATCTTCGGCCTGCCGGGCATGTTCCTGTCGACGCCGCTGACCGTGCTGTCGATGGTCATCCTGGCGCAGTTCAAGGGCTCGCACTGGATCGCGGTTCTGCTCTCGGGGGACGGCGATCCCGTGGGCGCGGTTGGGGCCGGCGCCGATTCAGACGAACAGCTTCTCGATCGTCTGCTCCCAGCTGACGCCCAGATCCAGCCAGGCGGCGCGGGCCGCCTTTCCTAGCGCCTCCGTCGCCGCCGGATCGGCGGCGAGGCGCGCCAGGCCCTCGGCCAGGGACGCCGCGTCAGGCTCGGCGACGATTCCGGTTTCTCCGGTCACCAGGCCGAGCACGCCGCCACAGTCCGAGGCGGTCAGCACCGGCTTGCCGGCGGTGAAGGCCTCCATGGCCACATAGCTCAGCGAATCCTCGTCGAAGGGCAGCAGCGCGCAGGCGAGCGCCTCGTTCACCCAGGCCGCGATCCGCTCGCGCGGATGAAAGCCCAGGCGCAGCTCGACGCGGGAGGCCAGCTCGTGCCGCTCGACCAGCGCCCGCAGGCTGTCGGCATAGTCCTCGCTGTCCGGCGGTCCGGCGATGATCAGGCGGGCGGACCCGCGCACTCGGGCCAGGGCTTCGATCAAGAGATGCTGGCGCTTCGCCGGGCCGACCCGTCCACCAGCAAAGATATAGCCGGCCGAACGCCCGCCGGTGAACAAGGCCTCATCGTTCATCGGCGGATAGAGCACCTCGGCGGCGAAGCCGTTGTAGTGGGCCAGCCGCGCCTGGGTGACCGGGGAGTTGCAGTAGAGCTGGCGCGCGGCGCCGAACGCGGTCTCGTCGGCCGCCCTGATCGCCGCCCGCAACGCCTGATCGCGCGCGCCATCGCCCAGTCCCTGGCCAGCCTCGCCCAGATCGTAAGCCTGGCGGAACTGGTGCAGGAGCCAGAGGGTCTTGTTCTCGAACGGGACAAGATAGGCCGGGAACTTGAGCGCGATCACCTGGTCGACATTTTCCAGGCGCAGGCAGCGGGCGATGAGGATCTCCTCGATAACCCGGTCGAAGGGAACCCACTGGAAGGGGATCTTGATCAGTTCGCTTTCCACGCCTTTGATCGCGTTCAGATGGGCGACGAGCTGGTCGGCGAGCGCCTCGGCCCCGCCGCGCACGAACGGGACCGCGGTGTTGAGGACGAGAACCTTCCTCGCCCGGCGGGGCTTCGATCCGGGCTGGCTCGCGCGCGCGGAGGGACGCGGGACGGCGAAGCTGGGATCGACCTTAAGAGCGGGGAAACGGTCCGCGGTCTCTCTCGCCAGGTTGTCCAGAGCCGCGGCGTAGCCGGAAGGGCTGAAATGTTTCCGCGCCCAGGCCGCCGCCCTGGCCCCGACGGCGGCCCGCTGGTCGGCATTATCCGCCAGCCATTCAATCTGACGCGACAAGGTCGTGGGCGAAATCTGGGCGGGAAGCTTGAACACCAGATCGTCCGGCAGTTCGGCGTAGAAACCGGCGTTGGCGACGAGGACCGGCTTGCTGGCCAGCATGGCCTCGATGGCTGAGCCCGAGGCGCCTTCAATGACCGGTTTGCGCACACAGCTGACGATATCGGCCTCGGCGAGGTGGCGCAGGAACGCCTCTTCCTCCACCCGGCCATGGATGCGCAGCCCGGTGAAACCCGCCGCATCGGCCAGATCTTGGAGCCTGGCCCGCTCGTCGGCGGCGATGGCCCCGATCAGGTGGTATTCGAGCCTCT
>DASYGN010000056.1:0-4341 GCA_035999625.1 Caulobacteraceae bacterium
GGTGGTCGGCAGGGCGGCATAGACTGAATTGGCCATGGCGGTGAGGCTTAGCATGGCTTTGGCCGGCTTGCGCCGGGAGCGAAACATCGCAAGACTTGCCGCGGCTGGGGGTCGAGGGGCGTTGATAATCACCGAAAAGCAGGCCAGCCCGCGGTTCACGCCGCTGGCCGCGGCGCCTGGATGATGCGGCGCGGGGCCGACTGGATCGCCGTTCTGGAGGCGGGTTACTCCCTCGATGGCGATGACGAGACCTGGCTGGGCGCGGTCATGGACCGCGTCGCCCAGGAGCCATGGCGGGATCGGGTTTGCGTGGGACTGACCTTCGCCCTCAAGCCCACCGGCGCGGAGAACATAAAGGTGCAGATCCGCGGCCGTCCGGAAATGGCCGACCAGGTTCAGGCGGTTGCGGATATGACCCCGCCCGAAGCGCTCGACCGCATGTTCCGCAGCGGCAAGGTGGTCAGCAGCCTGAGCGAGCTGACGGAGGGCATGACCTCGGATTTCGAAGCCCGCTTCCGGGCGATAAATCCCGATGTCACCGACGTGCTGGCGATGATCGTACACAGCGGTTCCGGGCGCACCACCGTCCTCACCCATCTGCTCGATGCGCCCCGCCGGCCGACGCCGCTGGAACGGCGGCGCTGGACCCGCTGCGCGGCCCACATCGGCGCCGGCATGCGCCTGCGCACCCTGGCGCCCGAACTGGCGAGCCTGGATGGCCGGCCGATCGAAGCGATCTTCGATGGCGCCGGCAAGCTGCACGACGCCCGCGCGGCGGCCACCGAGGCGAGCGCCCGGGAGCGGCTGCGCGAGGCGGTGCTGGCCTTTGACAGGGTCCGCAGCCGGGCCGGGCGCCAGGACTGCGATGGCGCGCTGGACGCCTGGGAGGGTCTGGTTCAGGGCCGCTGGTCCCTCATCGACCGGTTCGACAGCGATGGCCGCCGGTTCGTGGTCGCGGTGCGCAACGATCCACGCTTCCCCGATCCGCGCGGCCTGTCGCTGCGCGAGCGTCAGGTGGCGGAGTTCGCCGGTATCGGCCGCTCGGCCAAGGAGATCGCCTATGTGCTGGGGGTTTCCGCCGCCTCGGTGGACAACAGCCTCCGACGGGCTCAGGAAAAGCTGGGCCTGGGCTCGCGGGTCGAGCTGGCGGCGTTCTTTTCACCCTATGGCGTGCGCGCGCAGCTGGCTCAAATCGCGTTGGCGGACGAGACCCTGCTGATCGGTTCGACGCCGGAGTTCGAAGCGGCGAAGCTGGGCGCCCTGACCAGCGCCGAACGCGCCGTGCTGGCGATGCTGATCGCCGGCTCGACCAATGGCGATATCGCCCTGCGCCGCGGCGCCAGCCCAAACACCATCGCCAATCAGGTGCAGTCGATCTTCCGCAAATACGGCGCCCGCTCGCGCACCGAACTGGTCGCCCGCCTCGCGGTCTAGGCTCGCGGGGGTTGGAAATTGACTATAGGCGCGACGATTGGCCGCTCGCTAAAGTGGGCGTGCGGCGCGTTGTTGGTGGGTTTCGGGCGAATTCGCGCTGCTTTGACGATCAATTGGCGCTGAATTCACTCGCCCCCGCCAGGGTCGGCGCGCTGAATAGCTGGCGCATGGCGCGCCGGCAGGCGAAGGGGCGCCGCGATGTCAAACGCCAGATCGATCGGCTCCAACTGGACCGAACTGCCGCCCGAAGCGGTGGCCCAGCTGATCCAGGAACTCGGGCTGCTCAATCGCCCCAAGCCCTATCTACGCTGGATCAAGGCCTCGCGCGGGAACGAGATCGACCTGATCAGGATCGGCGAGGTGCGCTTCTTCCAGGCCGAGGCCAAATACACCACCGTGGTCACCGACCGGCGCGAGGCGCTCATCCGCCGCTCGATCAAGCAGCTGGAGGACGAGCTCGACCCCGATTGCTTCTGGCGCATTCACCGCTCGACCATCGTCAATGTGGAAGCAATCGAATCGGTGATCCGCGACGTCTCCGGATACAGTGTGAAGATCCGCTCGCGTCCGACCCGGCTGGCGGTCAGCGAGCCCTATCGGCATCTGTTCCGGCAGATGTGAGTGGAGAGCCGGCGCTAGAGTCTGATAGCCGGCTCTCCCGTTCGCACCGGAGGTCAGAACGGCGTCACCCGGGTTGCGGTGATCGTCCCGTGGTCGGTCAGGTGCGGCCCGCTCGGCTGGACATAGATGTCCATGGTGAAGGTGCCGGAGAAGGCGTTCGGGCCCGACAGCGAGACCGTCTCCTTGATGTTGATCTTGGCCGCCAGCGTCCCGAACGGCGGGCTGGCCGAGGGCACATAGGCCAGCGCCCAGTGATTGAGATGATAGACATTGGGTGCGGTCTGGGCCCACGCCCCCATGCAGAAGTTGCCCGACGCCGGCGTGTGACCGCCGCTATTCATGATTTCGGTGCCGTCGCTGTTCCAGGCGGCGAAACCCCAGTCGTTGTTCTGGCCGCTGGCTGAGGTCAGGGTCACCGACCACAGGCCGGCGATCGGCGGGCGGCCATAGTCGATGCGGGTCAGGGCCGGGCCGGATTGGCCCGATGTCGTCCAGGTGGCCGGCGTCAGCGAGCCGCCGCCGCCGCATCCGGCCCAGGCCGCCGGGGCCAGGGCTGCTGTCGCGGCCAGAGCCGCCGCGCCGACGAACAGCGTCTTGAGGTGAAGTGTCATGACCAGTCCCTCGTTGAATGAGGTGGGCAGTCTAGCTTGGCGGCGGCCGACCGGGCGGGGGTTGAGACGAAACCGGCGTCGGTGCGACGGAAGGCCGGTTATGCCGATGAAGGCGGCTTAGCGTTGCGCCGCCAGGGCGGCGGCGGCCGCGTCGCGACCGCGGACGATGTGCGGGGTGACGATGATGTAGAGCTCGGTCTTGGTCTTGGTGGAATTCTCCAGCCTGAACAGCGAGCCGACCAGCGGCAGGTCGCCGGCCAGGGGCACCTTGCCGTGGGTGGAAAGATCGCTGTCCTGGGTCAGGCCGCCGATGACGAACGATTCACCGTCCCTGACCGTGGCCGAGGTGGTGGCCTCGCGCTGGCTGATGGTCGGGTAGCCTTGCGAGCGGCCGGTGACGGTCGAGACCTCGGCGAAGATGTGCGAGGTGACCACGCCATCGTCGGTGACCCGGGGGGCGATCTGCAGGGTCACCCCGACGTTGACGTACTGCACCTGCTGGGAGACCGCGTTGACCCCGGAAAGGGCGATGGCGGTGAGGATCGGCAGGGCGTCGCCGGTGACGATCCGGGCTGTCGAGCCGCTCTGGGCGGCGATGCGAGGCTTGGAGATGATCCGCCCCTCGCCGTGCTGGATCTGGGCGTAGACGGCGGCCTGCAGATTGGCGGTCACCGCACCGTCGCGGGCGGTGTCGGGGGCGCTTGGAAACCCGCCGCGGGTGAAATTGTAGGCGACCGCGGCGATCTGGGAATTGCCGTTGTTGAAGTCGAGGCCGACGTTGCGCGCCCCGGTCTCGGTCAGCTCCACGAACACCGTTTCCAGGACCACGCTGGTGACCGGCACGTCGAGCTTGGCGATCTCGGCCTTGAGTTCGGCGACCTTGGCTACCGAACCGCGCAGCGTGATGGCGTTGAGGCGCCGGTCGACGCCGACGGTGTCGTCCACCGACTGGCCCAGCGGATCGGACGAGCTTTGGCCGCTCGCGCCGGCGCCGCCGAGGTTGGGACCTGGGATCCCGCCGCCGCCATAGGCGCCGGACATGCCGGCCGAACCGAATGCCGGCTCCTGCGGAGCAAAGCCGTCGTTGGACTTGACGCTCTGGCCGGCGGTCAGCAGGCCGACGATCTCGCTGACGTCGGCGTATTTGAGCGGCACCACCTCGAAGACGTTGCCCGGCGCGGCGAAATCGTAGGGCGCGATCGCCGCCACCGGCCCCGGCCCCGCCGCCGCGCCCGGCTTGGCGAGGCCCTCGATGGTCAGGGCGATGCCGAGGGAAAGGGGCTGGGCGGTGACGTGCAGGGGCCCGGCGCCCTTGAGGGTCAGGGTCAGGATGCTGTCGTTCTGGGCGAAGGCTGCGTCCTGCACCGCGCCATGGCGACCCTCGGGGGCGACCACGCGCGGGGCCAGGGCCGAGCCGGTGAAGGCGATGACGTCGGTCGCGCCATTGTTGGCGATGATCGAAAACGGCGGCGGCGGCTGATTGAACACCAGGGTCAGCCGGGTCTGGGTCGGCGAAATATCGGCGGCGGTGATACCGGTGACCAGGGCCCGCGAAGGCGCCGCCGTCAGCCAGCTCTGGGCTGTGACCCTGCCAGGCGCGAGCGAGACGGCGCAGGCGAGCGTCGCCAGCAAGGCGCTGCCGGGATGTGGCCGAGACATGTCGGGGGCAGCATAG
>DASYGN010000096.1:0-38025 GCA_035999625.1 Caulobacteraceae bacterium
CGTCCGGCGCCGCTCCTCGGGCGACATCGAGATGTCGGTCACCGACACCGGGCCCGGGGTGCCGGCCGCGGATCGAGCCCGGGTGGTGCAGCGTTTCGTCCGCCTCGAACATAGCCGCAACCTCCCGGGGGTGGGGCTGGGGCTGTCGCTGGTGGCGGCGGTGGCGCGCTCGCATCGCGGCCATCTCGAGCTCGACGAGGGCCCGGGCGGAGGCGAGGCCGGACCCGGCCTGCGGGTCGCTCTGGTGCTGCCGAAGGTCGGATAGTGGGAGACCGGCAACCGCTCGGCGAGCTGATGCGTCCGTGCGGTCCGGTGATCGATGCGCGCGCCGCGGAGCGGGCGCATGACCATCTCGCGGCGGCGGCGCAGACGCGGGGTTGGGCCGATCGCCTGGAGCTGGCCTGGCCGGCGTTGGCGCCGGCGCTGGCCGCCGCTCCCTACCTGGCGGCGCTGGCGATGCGGACCCCCGACCGGCTTCGGCGGCTGCTGGCCGCAGCGCCTGAGGCGAGCCTCGCCGACCTGCTGAAGCGCCTGGGCTCATGCGCCGCCGAACCCCGGGTCGATATCGCCGCGTCCGAGCTGCGCGAACTCAAGGCCAGGTTGCATCTGCTGACGGCGCTCGCCGATCTCGGCGGCGTGTGGGGCCTGGAACAGGTGACCGCGGCGCTGACCGGGTTCGCGGACGCCGCGGTGGCGGCGGCGCTGAGCCTGGCGGCGCGCGAGGCGGTTGAGCAGGGCCGTCTGGCGCGTCTTGGCGAAGGCCCCCAGGGTCCCGTCCCCGGACTGTTTGTCATCGCCATGGGCAAACTGGGCGCCTTCGAACTCAACTACTCCAGCGACATCGACATCATCGTCCTGTTCGAGCCGGGGGCGTTCCCGGCCGCCCCCGGGGTCGATCCCGTCCCGGCCGCGGCGCGCCTGACCGAGCGCATGGCGAGCCTGCTCCAGGAACGGACGCCGCAGGGCTACGTGTTCCGGGTAGATCTGCGTCTGCGGCCAGACCCTCCCTCGACCCCGGTGGCGCTGTCGGTCGCCAGGGCGTTCGCCTACTACGAAAGCGTCGGCCAGAACTGGGAGCGGGCGGCGTTCATCAAGGCCAGAGCGATGGCCGGCGACATCGCGCGCGGCCAGGCGTTTCTGGACGAGTTGAGCCCCTTCATCTGGCGGCGCAACCTCGACTACGCGGCGATCGCCGACATTCACTCGATCAAGCGACAGATCCACGTCCACAAGGTCGACGAGCGGATCAGCGCCCGGGGGATGGATCTCAAACTGGGGGCCGGCGGCATCCGCGAGATCGAATTCTACGCCCAGACCCAGCAGCTGATCCTTGGCGGCCGGCATCCGGGTCTCAGGGCGCGCGCGACCCTGGACGCCCTCTCGGCGCTAGCCGAGGCGGGACGGATCGAACCGGCCGCCGCGGCCGACCTGACCCACGCCTATGATCGCCTCAGAGGCTGGGAGCATCGGGTTCAGATGATCGGCGACGAGCAGACCCACCGGCTGCCCGAGGCCGACGCCGAGCGAAGGCGGATAGCGGCCCTCGCGGGCTTCGCCGAGCTGCGAGGGTTCGATGCCGCCGTCGTCAAGGTGCTGAACACCGTGAACCGACGCTATGCGGCGCTGTTCGCCGGCGAGGAGCCGCTCTCGTCCCGCTTCGGCAGCCTGGTGTTCACCGGAGTCGATGACGATCCGGAGACCCTGGCGACGCTGATGCGCATGGGATTTTCCGAGCCGGTCAAAGCCTCGGCGAGCATCCGCGGCTGGCATCATGGTCGTATCGGCCCCACCCGGACCGAGCGCGGCCGTGAACTGCTGACCAGGCTGGCGCCGCGCCTGCTGGAGGCCGCCGCCGCCACCGGCGCGGCCGATCTCGCCTTTGCCCGGTTCGGCGATTTCTTCGCCAGGCTGAGCTCCGGCGTGCAAATCCAATCGCTGTTTCTGGCCCAGCCGGATCTTCTGGCGCTGGTCGTGCGGATCATGGCTTTCGCCCCGCGTTTCGCCGCCACTCTGGCGCGCAACCCGGCGACCCTCGATGCCTTGATCGACCCCGGTTTCTTCGGACCGATCGAGGCGCCGCTCGACCTTCCGCCCCTGCTGCGCCAGGCGGCGAGTTTCGAAGAGGCGATGGATGTGGCCAGGCGCGCGCGCCGCGAGCGCGCCTTCCAGATCGGCGTCCAGGTCCTGGAGCGAACCGTTGGCGCGCCGGGCGCCGGACGGGCGTTCACCGCGCTCGCCGACGCCTTGATCGAAGGCCTGGCCTGGGTCTCGCTGGCCGAGGCCGAGCGGGCGTTCGGCGCCTTCGCCGGCGAGGCGGCGGTGATCGCCCTGGGCAAATGCGGCTCGCGCGAGATGACCGCTCAGTCCGACCTCGATCTGATGACCCTGTACCGCCCTGCGCCGGGGGATGAGGTCTCGCTCGGCAAGGGGCTCAGCGGCGATACCTTCTACGCCCGTTTCACCCAGCGTCTCATCGCCGCCCTGTCCACCTACAGCGTCGAAGGCGGCCTCTATGACGTCGACATGCAGCTGCGCCCCTCGGGCACCAAGGGCCCGGTCGCCGTCAGCATGGCCGCCTTCGAGGGCTACTACGCCGGCGAGGCCGAGACCTGGGAGCTGTTGGCCATGACCCGAGGGCGGGTGGTGTGGGCGACCACCCCAGACTTCGCCGCCCAGGCGGGGCGCAGCATCGAGGCCGCCCTCAGACGGCCGCGCGATGCCAAGGCCACCGCCAGGGACGTGATCGCCATGCGCGCCCTGATGAAGCGCGAGCGTCCCGCCGCCGGCTTCTGGGACATGAAGCTCAGCGATGGCGGCCTGGTCGATATCGAGTTCGCCGCTCAGCACCTGCAACTGATCCACGCCGCCGCCGGTGGCCCGTTGCGCGCCAATACCGGCGAGGCCCTGGCGGCCCTGGCCGAAGCGGATCTGGCGCCCACGGCGGCGCTCGCCCAGTTGAGCGAAGCCTGGAGCCTGCAACAGGACCTGTCGCAACTGCTCAAGATCGCGCTCGAGGATGATGACCCGAGCGGCGAACCCAAACCGCTCAAAGCGCTGCTCGCGCAAGCCGGCGGAGTGCGGGATATTTCCGGGTTGACCGGCAAGATCAGGAGGGTCCGAGGCGCCGCGCTCAGGGCCAGCCGGACCCTTTTCCCCACACCCTAAGCGGAATCGCCCAGCGCCCGGCCGACCAGCTCGCTCAGATTCTTGGACAGCCTGGGTTGAGCGCCAATGCGGGCGATTTCGGCGCGCATCAAGGCCGCCAGGTTTGGCGCATAGCGCTGCCAGACGCCCAGAGGCTCGAACAACCGCGCCGCGAGCATCGGATTGTAGGCGTCGACCGCGATCACCTGGTCGGCCAGGAAGCGATAACCGGCGCCGCTCGGATCATGGAAACCGGAGGGGTTGTAGGCGGCGAAACTCTGCACCACCGCGCGCAGGCGATTGGGATTGTGGGGATCGAAATCCTCGTGCGCCGCCAGCGCCTTGACCCGTTCCAGCGCGCCTGGATGGGCATCGCGGGCCTGCAAGGCGAACCACTTGTCGATCACCAGCGGTTCGGACTTCCACCGGCCATAGAAGTCGGCGAGCGCGGCTTCGAAGTCAGCTCCGCCCAGGCGCATCAAGGCGGTGAGGCCACCCATGGTGTCGGTCATGTTGTTGGCGTCGTTATAGTGGGCCCTGGCGAGGTCGCGGTTGCGCGCGTTGGGGTGGGCCGCCAGCAGCTCCAAAGCCTGGTTGCGCAACGCCCGCCGGCCGGCCGCCTCCGCGTCGGGCGAGAACGCCGCCGGCTCGCGCAGCCCCTCATGCCAGCGGCGGAGGGTCGAACCGAGGTGGGCCGCCATCCGTCGCCGGAGCGCTTCGCGGGCGTCGTGAATCGCCGCCGGATCGGCGGCCTCGACCGCCATCGCCACGTCGGGCTCGGAAGGCAGGGCCAGCATCAGGGCCTTCAGCGCCGGATCGGCGGATTGGTCTTCGAGGGCGCGGCCCATCGCCTCGGCGAAGCGTTCCTCGCCAACATCGTCGGCGCGGCCGGCGGCGCGCTTCAGGATCAGGTCCCGCGCCAGGCTTTGGCCAGCGTCCCAGCGGTTGAACAGATCCGGGTCCGAGGCCAGCAGCACGTAGGCGTCCTTGGTCGGCGCGTCGCTGGCCAGGGTCACCGGGGCTGAGAAGCCGCGCAGGGCCGAGACCACCGGCGTGCGCTCGACCCCTTCCAGGCGCAGGGTCTGCTCGGCGGCGTCAAGCACGACAACGTCGGTGTCGCGCAGAGACCGTCCGTCCTCGTCCAGGAGGCCAAAGGCGATCGGAATCGGCAGCGGCCGCTTCACCGGCTGGCCCGGGGTGGGTTTTGTCGACTGGGCGAACGACAGCTCCAGGGCGCGGGCGCTGGCGTCGTAGGTGGCGGACATGGCCACCGTCGGCGTTCCCGCCTGCTCATACCAGACGAAGAAGGGATCGAGGTCGCGGCCGGAAATCTCGGCGAAGCCGGCGATGAAGGCCTCCATGGTCGTGGCCTGACCATCGTAGCGGTCGAAATAGAGATCCATGCCAGCGCGGAACGCCGTCGCGCCCAACAAGGTCTTCAGCATGCGGATGACCTCGGCGCCCTTCTCATAGATGGTGGCGGTGTAGAAGTTGTCGATCTTCACGAAGCTCGACGGCCGCACCGGGTGGGCGAGCGGCCCGGCGTCCTCGGAGAACTGCCGCGCCCTGAGGCTCATCACATCCTTGATCCGGCTGACCGCGGCCCCGCGCTGGTCCTCCGAAAACGACTGGTCGCGGAAGACCGTCAGGCCCTCCTTCAGGCACAGTTGGAACCAGTCGCGGCACGTGACCCGATCGCCGCTCCAGTTGTGGAAGTATTCGTGCGCGATGACGCTCTCGATGGCTTCATAGTCGGCATCCGTGGCGGTGGCCGGATTGGCCAGCAGCAACGAGGAATTGAAGATGTTGAGGCCCTTGTTCTCCATGGCCCCGAAGTTGAAATCGCGCACCGCCACGATCATGAACAGGTCGAGGTCGTATTCGCGGCCGAACGCGGTCTCGTCCCAGCGCATGGCGCGCTTGAGGCTATCCATGGCGTAGGCCGCCCTGGGGGCCATGCCGGTGTCGACGAAGATGCGCAGAGCGACCTGGCGCCCGCCCATGGTGGTGAAGGCATCCTCGAGCACGTCGAGTTCGCCGGCCACCAGGGCGAACAGGTAGCAGGGCTTTGGAAACGGATCCTGCCAGACCGCGAAGTGGCGGCCGCCCGGAAGATCCCCTTCCTCGATCAGATTGCCGTTGGAGAGCAGGCGCGGATAGCGCCTCGCCGCTTCGATGCGCACCGTATAGCGGGCGAGCACGTCGGGCCGGTCGGCGAACCAGGTGATCTTGCGAAAACCTTCCGCCTCGCACTGGGTGCAAAATCGGCCGCCGGAGATATAGAGGCCGTCGAGGTAGGTGTTGGCCCCCGGGTCGATCTCGACCTCGGTCTCCAGGGTGAAGGCGTCGGGGGCGGCGGCCACGGTCAGCCATTCGCCATCGATGCTGTGCTCGTCCGGGCCGAGGACCCTTCCGTCGATGGCGATGGAGATCGCCTTCAGCCGCTCGCCGTTCAGCCGCAAAGGCTGATCATGGTCGCCGTTCCGGCGGATGCCCAGCCTGGCCTTCACCCGCGTGGCGTGCGGCTCGAGACTGAAGTCGAGGTCGACCGTGTCGATCAGAAAGGCGGGCGGGCGATAATCGTCGAGCCGGATCGGCGGTGGAGTTTCGGTGCGCATGGCGCGGGTCTTTAGCGCCCTTGGCGCGCCCCCGCCATCGGCAGGGTGAGGAATTTGTCCAAGGCTTGACGCGCGGTCAGGCTTTCGCTCGTGTCAAAGGCCGTTATCGTGAATCCGATTGAACGAGGCGGCGGCCATGGATTTCGACTTTTCGGACGACCAGAAGTTCCTCAAGGGCGAGGCGCGAAAGTTCCTCGAGGCGCGCTCACCGGTGAGCGCCGTGCGGGCGGTGTTGGACGATCCGGCGGCGTCGTACGACAAGGCGCTGTGGAAAGCGGTGGCCGAGCAGGGCTGGCTGGGCGCGGCGATCCCCGAGGCGCACGGCGGGCTCGGCCTTGGCCGCCTGGAGCTGTGCGTCATCGCCGAGGAACTCGGGCGCGCCCTGGCCCCGATCCCCTTCGCCTCGAGCGTGTATTTCCTGGCCGAGGCGATCATGCTGGCCGGCTCCGAGGCGCAGAAAGCCAAGTGGCTGCCCAAGCTCGCCGCCGGCGAGGTGATCGGCTGCTTCGCCACCGTCGAGCGGCCGGGCGTGCTCACCGAGAGCCAAATCGCCGCCCGGGTCGAAGGCGGCAAGATCAGCGGCGCCAAGATTCCGGTCACCGATGGCGACATCGCCGATCTGGCCGTGGTCCTGGCCAAGGATGGTCAGCGTTCCTCCCTGTGGCTGGTTGAGCTCGCCGGCGCGGGGGTGAAACGCGAGACTTTGCAGACCCTCGATCCCACCCGAGGCGCCGCCCGCCTGACCTTCACCGGCGCGGCGGCAGAGCGACTGGGCGAGGCCGGCGAGGGCATGGCGCTGGCCGAACAGGTGCTCAACCGCGCCGCCGTTCTCCTCGCCTTCGAGCAGGTTGGAGGGGCGGGCCGCTGCCTGGAGATGGCCAAGGAATACGCCCTGCAACGCTACGCCTTCGGCCGCCCGATCGGCAGCTATCAGGCGATCAAACACAAGCTGGCCGACATCTACATCAAGACCGAGCTGGCCCGTTCCAACGCCTATTACGGCGCCTGGGCGCTCGAAAGCGGGGCCGCCGAACTGCCCACCGCCGCCGCCGCGGCCCGCGTGGCCGGCTGCGAAGCGTTCTGGTTCGCGGCCAAGGAAAGCCTGCAGACCCACGGCGGCATGGGCTACACCTGGGAGGTCGACTGCCACCTCTTCTACCGCCGCGCCCAGCAGCTCGGCTTGGTGGCCGGCGCCGCCAAGGCCTGGAAGGAGCGCCTGGTCTCCGAACTCGAACGCCGCAACGCGGCCTGAAACGAGCATCGCCATGGATTTCAACGACACACCCGAGGAAGCCGCCTATCGCGCCCAGGCGCGCGCCTGGCTGGAGGCCAATGCGCCAAAGACCCGCGTCGGCGAGGTCAGCCACGATGACGCTCCGAACTTGGAGGCCTCCCGCGCCTGGCAGCGCAAGAAGGCCGAGGCCGGCTATGCCTGCATCACCTGGCCCAAGGAGTGGGGCGGCGGCGGCGGCAAAGCCTGGCAATCGGTGATCTTCGGCCAGGAAGAGGCCAAGGTCGCGACACCGGTCAATCCCTTCGCCATCGGCCTTGGCATGTGCGTGCCCACGGTGATGGCCGCCGGAAACGACGCCGACAAGCAGCGGTTCGTGAAACCGGCCGTGCTCGGCGAGGAGATCTGGTGCCAGCTGTTCAGCGAACCCGCCGGCGGATCGGACGTAGCCGCGGCCCGCACCCGGGCCATTCGCGAGGGTGACGGCTGGGTGATTAACGGCCAGAAGGTGTGGACCTCAGGCGCCCACTATTCCGACTTCGGCCTCCTGCTGGTGCGGACCGATCCGGATGTGCCCAAGCACAAGGGCATGACCATGTTCTGGATCGACATGAAGGCTCCCGGCGTCGAGGTGCGGCCGATCCATCAGATGTCAGGCGCCTCGAACTTCAACGAGGTCTATTTCACCGACCTCAAGGTCAAGGATTCCCAGCGTGTCGGCGACGTCGGCGAGGGCTGGCGCGTGGCCCTGGTCACCTTGATGAACGAGCGTCTCTCGGTCGGCGGCGGGGGAACCGGCTCTGGCCACCGGCGGGTGTTCAAGCTGGCCGGTGATATCTCCACCCTGGCGGGGATGGCGCTGAAGGATGGCGCCCTGCGCGAGAAGATCGCCGAATGGTACGTCCAGGCCGAGGGCCTGAAGTACACCACCTACCGGACCATGACCGCTCTGTCCCGCGGTCAGACGCCGGGGCCGGAAAGCTCGATCAGCAAGATCGTCACCGCCGGGCTGATGCAGGAGATGGCCAACGCCGCGCTCGAGCTCGAGGATCAGTTCGGGATCATCAGCGATCCGGAGCTGGCCCCGCTGGCGGGCGCTTTCCAGATGTCGTTGATGGCCGCGCCCGGGCTTCGCATCGCCGGCGGCACCGACGAGATCCTGCGTAACATCATTGCCGAGCGGGTGCTGGGCCTGCCGCAGGACGTGCGCCTGGACAAGGACGTGGCGTTCAAGGACATCCCGACGGGGCGGTAGGCAGAAGTGGTAGCTGGGGGCGGGCTCGAACCGCCGACCTGTGGGTTATGAATCCACCGCTCTAACCAACTGAGCTACCCAGCCGCACGGGAGCCGCGCTTATAGGGGCCTCGCCCCGCTCATATCAAGCCTCGGCCAGCAGGTCCGCCACATGTTCGCCGATGGCCAGCGAGGCCGTCAGCCCGGGACTTTCGATGCCAAACAACGCCGCCAGCCCGGCGACGCCGTGCGCATCCGGCCCATCGATGCGGAAGTCGGGCTGGGCCTCGCCCGGTCCATGGATCTTCGGCCTGATGCCGGCGTAGTCGGGGCTGAGCGCCCCGTCCGGCAGCGCCGGCCAGAACTCCCGGATGCTGGCGTAGAAGGCCTCGGCGCGGCGCGGATCGACGCCGTAGTCCTCGCTCTCGACGTAGGCGAGGTCCGGCCCGAAGACGCCCTGGCCACCGAGGTCCTTGCGGTAATGGGTTCCGAGCCCGCCCGGGACCGGCGGCGGATAGACCAGACGCTCGAAGGGGGCCCTGCCTGCGAGCCGAAAATAGACACCCTTGCCCAAATGGCGCGCCGGTATCCGTTCGACAGGAAAGCCCGCGACCCGCGCCGCCACGGCCTGCGCCGACAGGCCGGGCGCCGTCACCAGCAGGCGCGCGGTGAGCCGCCCGCCCCCAAAGCGGATGGCGAAGCCCCCGCCTGGGCCGGGATCGGCGCCTTCGAAAGGCGCGCCTGGCGCCACCGTTCCCCCGCGCGCTTCGATTTCGCCCCGCAAGGCGAGCATGTAGCCATGGCTATCAAACACGCCGGTCTCCGGCGAAACCAGCGCCGCCAGGGCGCGCAGGCCAGGCTCGAGCGCTTTGGCCTCGGCGCCGGAAAGCAGGCGGACGCCCTCGACGCCGTTCTCGGCCGCCTGGGCGGCGATCGCCTCCACCCGGGCGATTTCACCCGCCTCGCCCGCCACGACCAGCTTGCCACATTTGCGGAACGAGACCTGGTGCGCGATGAGGAATTCATAGAGCTGCCGGCGGCCGGCGACGCACAGCCGCGCCCGCAGAGACCCGGTTGGATAATAAAGGCCGGCATGGACGACCTCTGAATTGCGCGAGGAAACGCCCTGACCGATGGCCGCTTCCTTCTCCAGCACCACGACCGAATACGACCGTTGCGCCAGAGCGTAGGCGCAGGCCAAGCCCACCGCGCCTGCGCCCACCACGCAGGCGTCGAAATCGAACCGATCCATGCGGCGAGGCTATAGCCGCCTCGCGCTCAGATATGAATCGCCTGGCCCATGGCCTTGAGCGCGGCTTCCTGCACCGCTTCGCCGAGGGTTGGGTGCGCATGGATGGTCCCGGCGATATCCTGCAAGGTGGCTCCCATCTCAATGGCGAGGCCAAAGGCGGCCGAAAGCTCGTCGACCCCCTCGCCCACGGCCTGAATGCCAAGCACCAGCTGGCTCGCGGCATCGGCGGTGACGCGCACGAAACCGATTTCGCCATGGCGGGTCATCGCCCGGCCGCTGGCCTGAAAGGGAAACACCCCGACCCTGACCTCACGGCCGGCGGCGCGCGCCGCGTCGGGAGAGAGGCCGGCCGAGACGATTTCCGGATCGGTGAAACAGATGGCTGGAATGCAACGCTTGTCCCAGGCGCGATCATGGCCGGCGATGATCTCGGCGACCATTTCGCCCTGGGCCATGGCCCGATGCGCCAGCATCGGCTCGCCGGTGACATCACCGATGGCGTAGACGCCCCGCATCGCCGTCTGGCAGCGGTCGTCAATGCGGATGAAGGGGCCATCCAAATCCAACGCCAGTTCCTCGAGGCCAAGCTCGGCCGTCGCCGGCGCGCGCCCGACGGTGACCAGGACCTTGTCGGCGGCGATCTTGCGGGCCGCGCCGGCGGCGGTTTTGACCCTGAGCGCGCCCTTGGCGTCCACGCCCTCGGCTCTGGCCGAGGTCAGGACCTCGACCCCCAGTTCGGTCAAGCGTCTGGCCACCGGCGCCGTCAGTTCCGGATCATAGAGGGGCAGGATACGGTCCAGCGCCTCGACCACCGTCACCCTCGAGCCCAGCTTGGCGAAGGCCATGCCGAGTTCGAGACCGATATAGCCCGCGCCGACCACGGCCAGGCGCTTTGGCACTTCGTTGAGCGACAGGGCCTCGGTGGAGGATATCACCGGCCCGCCGAAGGGCAGGAAGGGCAGCTCCACCGCCCGCGAGCCGGTGGCGATGATCACCGCCTCGGCGCGGACGGTGACCGATCCGGTCTCGGTCTCGACACTGACGCTCTTGCCGTCGCGAAATCGCGCCTGGCCGTGCACAATCTTGACCCGCCCCCGCCGCAGGAGGGCGGCGACGCCATTATTGAGCCGCTGGACGATGCCGTCCTTCCAGGCGACGGTCTTGCTCAGATCAATGCTCGGCGCGGCCGCCGAAATCCCGAACGGGCTCCTGCCCGAGGCGGCTTGGCCAACAGCGGCGAATTCCTCGGCGACATGGATGAGCGCCTTGGAGGGAATGCAGCCGACGTTGAGGCAGGAGCCGCCCAGGCGGCCCTTCTCGACGATCACCGTGTCGAGACCCAACTGGCCGGCGCGGATGGCGGCCACATAGCCGCCGGGGCCGGCCCCGATGATCAGCAGCTTGCAGGCTATCTCGTCCATCGGCTCAGGCGTCCACGAACAGCAGAGCCGGGGTCTCCAGCAGGGCCTTGAGCCGCTGGACGAACACCGCCGCGTCCCAGCCGTCGATCACCCGATGATCGAAGCTCGACGACAGGTTCATCATTTTGCGCGGAATGAAGGCGTGGCCATCCCAGTGCGGCCGCACCGCCATCCGGTTGACGCCGACGATGGCGACCTCGGGGTAGTTGATCACCGGCGTGGTGGCGATCGCGCCGAGGGGACCCAGGGAAGTGATGGTGATGGTCGAGCCACCCAACTCCTCGCGCGTCGCCGCGCCATCGCGGGCCCGCTCGGCCAGGCGCGCCACCTCGGCCCCTGATTGCCAGAGGCTCAGCGCCTCCGCATGTTTGACCACGGGAACCACCAGCCCGCCGGGCGTCTGGGTGGCGATGCCGATGTGCACCCCGGCGTGCTGGCGAACGATCCCCGCGTCGTCGTCGAACAAGGCGTTGAGCTGCGGCTGCTCGCCGATGGCGACCACCATGGCGCGCATCAGGAACGGAAGGACGGTCAACTTGACCCCGTCCCTTGGGACTCGGTTGAGGGCCGCGCGAAGCTCTTCGAGCGCGGTGACATCGACCTCCTCGACGATGGTGATGTGGGGGATGCGCTGCTTGGCCAGCGCCATCTTCTCGGCGATCCGCCGGCGAAGCCCGACCACCTTGACCTCGGTGATGTCGGTTTTCCGCGCCACCCCGGAAGGCGCGGCGCGGCCGTGCGCGGCGAAGGCCGCCAGATCCTCGCGTGTGATCCGCCCCGCCGGACCGCTGCCGGCCACCTGGCGCAGATCGATGCCGGCCTCCCGCGCCGCCAGGCGCACCGCCGGCGAGGCGATCGGCTTGCTTGCCGCGGGCTTCGCCGCCGCCGGCGGAACTGGCCGCGGGGCAGCCTTCGGCTGGGGCATGGCCGGCGAGCTGGGTGGTTCCGGCTCGGGCGCGGAAGCCGTCTCCACCGGCTTCGGCGATGCCTCCGAGCCACCCTCGGTCTTCACCCGCACCAGGGCCGAGCCGACCTGGACCACATCGCCGATGTCGCCGCCCAGCCAGACGACCTCGCCATCCACCGGCGAGGGAATCTCCACCGTCGCCTTGTCGGTCATCACATCGGCCAGGGGCTGGTCCTCGCGCACCAGATCGCCCAGCTTGACGTGCCATTCGACCAGCTCGGCCTCGGCGACGCCTTCGCCGACGTCGGGCAGCTTGACGGTGTGTTCGGCCATCATGCCGTCTCCATGATCTCGCGCAGGGCCGCCCCGACCCTTGCGGGTCCTGGGAAGTAGGCCCACTCCTGGGCGTGCGGATAGGGCGTATCCCAGCCGGCGACGCGCACGATCGGCGCCTCCAGGCGATAGAAGCAGGCCTCCTGAACCAGCGAAACCAGCTCGGCCCCGAAACCGGAGGTCAGCGTCGCCTCGTGCAGCACGATGCAGCGGCCGGTCTTGTTCACCGAGGCCGCGATCGCCTCCAGATCAAGCGGGATCAGGGTGCGAAGATCGATCACTTCGGCGTCGATGCCGCTCTCCTCGGCCGCCGCCAGGGCGACATGAACCATGGTGCCATAGGTGATCACGCTGACCGCCGCGCCCTCGCGTCGAATGGCCGCCTTGCCGAGAGGAATGGTGAAATGCCCCTCCTCCACCTCGCCCAGCGGGTGCTTGGACCACGGCGTGACCGGGCGATCGTGGTGGCCATCGAAGGGGCCGTTATAGAGCCGCTTCGGCTCCAGAAAGATCACCGGATCGTCGCATTCGATGGAGGCGATCAACAGGCCCTTGGCGTCTTGCGGATTCGACGGCGCCACGGTCTTGAGGCCCGATACATGGGTGAACAGGGCTTCGGGGCTTTGGCTGTGGGTCTCGCCGCCGAAGATGCCGCCGCCGGTGGGCATGCGGATCACCATCGGGCAGGTGAAATCCGCCGCCGACCGGTGCCGGAGTCTGGCGACCTCGGAGACGATCTGGTCGTAAGCCGGATACATGTAGTCGGCGAACTGAATCTCGACACAGGGTCGCAATCCATAGGCGGCCATGCCGATGGCCGTGCCGACGATTCCGAGCTCGCTGATCGGGGTGTCGAAGCAGCGCGCCGCCCCATACTTCTGCTGCAGACCCTGGGTGCAGCGGAACACGCCGCCGAAGAAGCCCACATCCTCGCCGAACACGACCACGTCGTCGTCGCGCCCCATGGCCACGTCCATGGCGCTGCGGATCGCTTCGATCATCGACATCCGGGTCATTGCCGTCAGACCCCGATCTGCTGGCGCTGGCGGCGCAGGTGCGGCGGCGGCTCGGCGTAGATGTCCTCGAACATGTCCCTGGCCGAGGGCTTGGGCCCCGCGTGCAGGGTGCCGAAGGCTTCCGCCTCCTTCTGCGCCGCCACCACCTCGGCGCGAATTTCGCTTTCGGCCTGGGCGTGGCGTTCGGCCGACCAGGCGCCGGCGGCGATCAGGTGATCCTTCAGGCGCACGATCGGATCGCCGAGCGGCCAGCCCTCGAACTCGGCCTTGGGACGATAGGCGGAGGGATCATCGGAGGTGGAATGGGCCCCGGCGCGGTAGGTGACGTATTCCACCAGGGTCGGTCCGAGGTTGCGCCGGGCGCGCTCGATCGCCCACCTGGCCACCGCGTAGGTGGCGAGATAGTCGTTGCCATCGACGCGCAGCGCCGGAATGCCGAAGCCAAGTCCCCTGGCGGCGAAGGTGCCCGAGCCGCCGCGGGCGATGCCCTGAAACGTCGAGATCGCCCACTGGTTGTTGACCACGTTCAGCACCACCGGAGCCTTGTAAGTGGAGGCGAAAACCAGGGCGGCGTGGAAATCCGATTCGGCCGTGGCCCCATCGCCGACCCATCCGGCGGCGATCTTGTCATCGCCCTTGATCGCTGAGGCCATCGCCCAGCCCACAGCCTGCACGAACTGGGTGGCGAGGTTGCCGCTGAGCGAGAAGAAGCCGTGCGCCTTGGATGAATAAAGCACCGGCAGCTGGCGACCCTTCAGCGGGTCTTTCTCATTGGAGAAGATCTGGCACATCATCTCGGTCAGGGGATAGCCGCCGGCGATGAGCAGGCCCGCCTGGCGATAGGTGGGAAAATTCATGTCGCCAGGTGAGAGCGCCACCCGGAAGGCGCAACTCACCGCCTCCTCGCCGGTGCTCTGCATGTAGAAGCTGGTCTTGCCCTGGCGCTGGGCCATCTGCATGCGGGCGTCGAAGGCTCGCACGGTCATCATGTGGCGCAGGCCGGCGATCAGGTCCTCGACGCCGAGATCGGGAACCCAGGGGCCGACCGCTTCGCCTTTCCGGTTCAGCACCCGGATGATCGAAAACGCGTGGTCGCGGATCAACTCCGGCGCGACGTCGACCGGGGGACGCGGGACCGAGCCGGCCTCGGGGATGATCACATTGGAGAAGTCCGGCTTGTCGCCGGGGCGGCTGGCCGGCTCGGGGACCTGGAAGCGAAGGGACGTGTTCACGGTCATTCAGCCCCACACTTCGTTGGAACAGATTTTCCTTTATTGCGCCGCCAAGCATAGATCATGGCAATATCCTTCCCTGCGTCGCTGGCGTCGCCGTTCGCAATGATATATGGGAGCTACGGGAAAACTTGCTAAAGCTGTTGCCAAAGCCCGGTAAAGACTGGAATGAATTGAGCGCAAAGCGCCGATAATGGGGACAAAATTGTCTGATAGTCTTGATGCGGTCGATGCCCGCATTCTCGATCTGATCCAGCATGATGCCAGCCTCTCGGTGGCCGAGATCGCCGAGCGCGTTGGCCTCTCCTCCAGTCCATGCTGGCGACGGATCAAGCGCCTGGAAGAGGAGGGCGTGATCCAGCGCCGGGTGACGGTGCTGGATCGGGAGAAGCTTGGTCTCGATTTCGAGGTCTATTGCACCGTCAAGCTCTCCCTGCCTACCCAGGACAACCTGGCGGTGTTCGAGCAGCAGGTGGCCCGCTGGCCGGAGGTGGTCCAGTGCGCCACGGTCACCGGCGCGGCCGACTACGAACTGCGCATCGTCACCCGCGACATGCACGCCTTCGACACCTTTCTGCGCGACAAGATCCTGGCCCTCGGCCTGGTTTCCAACATCGAGAGCCGGATCGTCATCCGGGCGGTCAAGAATTCCACCGCCATTCCGCTGGGGCTGATTAGCGCCTACGTGACACCGCGCCCCTGAAAGGAGACCCCGGTGATCGAACTGGTGATCCCCGCCCGCGGCCACAGCCTCGGCGCGTTCGAGGTGGGCCGCGTGCTGCCCTATGCGCCGCATCGCAGCGTCGGCCCGTTCGTGTTTTTCGATCACATGGGACCGGTGGCGTTCGAAGCCGGACTTACCCGTGAAGCGGATGTGCGCCCCCATCCGCATATCGGCCTGGCCACCGTCACCTATCTGTTCGACGGCGAAATCACCCATCGCGACAGCTTGGCCAGCGAAATGGCGATCCGCCCCGGTGAGGTGAACTGGATGACCGCCGGGCGTGGCATCACCCATTCGGAGCGCTTCGACACCATCCGCAAGACTGGCGGAACCATGCACGGCATCCAGTCCTGGGTGGCCCTGCCGCTCGAGCTCGAGGAGAGCGAGCCGGCCTTCGCCCATCACGGGCCGGAGGACCTGCCGACCTATGAAACCGAGGGTCTGTGGGCCCGCCTGGTGGCCGGCGAGGCCTTCGGCGTGAAGGCGAAGGTGAACACCGCTTCGCCGATGTTCTACGTCCACTGGCGCCTGGCCAAAGGCGCCAAGGCGCAATTGCCGGCTGAGTATCCCGAGCGCGCGGCTTTCGTGGCGCAAGGGGCGGTAGAGATCGATGGCCGCGCCTTCGACGCCGGCCAGATGATCGTGTTCGCGGCCGGCGCTCCGGTGCTCTTCGAAGCGCTGTCCGACGCCATCGTCATGCTGCTCGGCGGCGAGAGTCTTGGCCCGCGCTTCATCGACTGGAACTTCGTCTCCTCGTCCAAGGAGCGCATCGAGGAGGCCAAGGCCGACTGGCGGGCGGGCCGAATGAAACTGCCCGACCTGGACAATCAGGAGTTCATCCCGCTCCCCTGAAGCAGCGCCGGATCGATAATCAGCACCAGGCCGGCGGAAGCCGCGAGCGCACCCAGAACCTTGCCGCCGGCTTCGCCGATCGGCGCCAGCTTTTCAAGCAGTACAACGACCGCCAACAGCGCGATCCAGGGCAGGCTCATCACCCCGCCGACAAACAACAGGGCCATCAACGCCCAGCAGCATCCCAGGCAATAGAGGCCGTGGCGCACGCCCAGCCACAGCGCGCCGCCGAGACCTGGCCGCCACAGCCGCGTCAAGAAGCTGAACGGCGCGCGGCAGGCGCCAAGGCAGGCCTGCTTGAGCGGCGTAAGCTGATAGAGGCCGGCCAAAAGAAGCAGGCCGCCGGCGAGGCGCCCATCGCCAAATCTCAAGGTGATGGCCGAGATCAGGCCAGCGCGGACCAAAAGCGTCTGAATGCCGGCCGCGAGCAGAGAAAACGCCGCCCATAAGGCCAGGTAGACACCGGCAAACACCACCGTCGGTGGCAGAGCCGCCCGACCCGCCATCCGCGCGTAGAGCAGGATCATGGGGCTGGCCGAGGGCAGCATCATCGCCACCATCATCAGCAGCCACATGACGAACGCGCTGGTGAGGTAGGGACCCGGCGCCGACGTCCCGCCCATACCGGCCATGGCGCCCATCTGCCGCGCGGTCACGAACAGCCAAGCCCAGGCAAAAGCGCAGGCCAACGCCAGACAGGCGCCCACAATCCATCGGTCGCGTCTCAAGAGGCGCGCAATGACGCCCTCCTGCGCCATACCTTAGAGGGGGCCGTGCGGGCCGATGTTCAGGTTAGCGGTGTGGCCGTGGCCCTTATCCCAGGAAAGGGGAATCGGCGCCTCGCTGCGGGTGCGGCCGCTGGCATACTCGGCCTCCCGGTATTCGAAGCCATGCGGCAGGCTGACTCTGGCCCGGTGCTCGGCGCCGGTGATCGGGTTCGTGATCGGGCTGAGCTCAATGTCGAGCAGTTCGGGGACCTTGATGTGGCCGCGGCGGCGCTCGATGTCGACCTGGAAGTCGACCGGCAGGAACCTGGGCTCGTGCAGCTTGTCGAGGGTGCTGGCGAAGACGCCAAAGACAGTCGCCCCGGGTTCGCTCTCACCCCCGGTGAGGATGGTCAGAACGGCGTTGCGCTGCGCTTCGCTGGCGGCCGGATCGACGATCGCCAGGGCCTCTCCGTGACCTTCGTGGATCGCCTTTGGCCAGGCATACATGGCCGCCCATTTCACGCCCGCCAGATCGACATCGCCAAAATGACCCTCATCGATGCGCATGCCGAGCGCCGCTCGGCAATCGCCATGGGTGGGCAGGGCGTTGAACTGGCAGGGACAACCCCAATCACAGTTGCAGTTGACGATTTCCGGACCTTTGATCCGCCAATCGACATAGGCCATCGAATGTCTCTCCCTTCACGATTGACTTCGACACCTTAGCACACCTTCACGTCGGCTCCACGGTGCGGTCGGCGAGGGCGTGGCGCGCCTGCTCCCAGTATTGCGCCCCGGTGATCAAGGTAATGATCGCCGCCAGCCACAACAGGACATTGGCCGCGGTCGTCGCCGGGCCGAGGATGGCTGGATCGTCGGGCAGGGAGAAGGCCGACCAGCAGGCTATCAGCAACTCGGCCCCCAAGGCCGTGAGCTGGAGCGTGGTCTTCCATTTGGCGAGCAGGGTAACGGGCAGCGAAACACCCTTGCCGGCCGCCACCTCCCGCAGCGCGCTGACGGTGAATTCGCGGAACAGGATCAAGGCCGCGGGTATCGCCACCGCCGCATTGCCGCCGAGGGTGAGCAGGCCGAGGATGACCCCGCACACCAGCACCTTGTCGGCGATCGGATCCAGGATCGCTCCCCACAGGCTGACCGCGTGCAGCCGCCTCGCCAGCCAGCCATCGACGAAATCGGTCAGCGCGGCGACCACGAAGGCGATGAAGGCCCAGCGCTCAAGCCCAAACTGGGCTTGCGGGGTCAGGCGGTCGCTGAGCAGAGCCGCCGCCGCCAGGCCGAAGAAGGTGAAGATGGCCAGCGCCAGGCGCAATCCGGTCAGCAGATTGGGGATTCGGCTCATCCCGGCAGCCTAGGCGATCGCACGGGCTTGCGCGAGCGGCGGCGGTGCGCGCAACCCATCCCCTGATGAAGACTCTCGATTCAATTCAATATCTGCGAGCGCTGGCGGCGCTGGGAGTGGTCGTGTTCCACGCCTGCCAATGGCGGGGCTTGAACTTCAACGTTGGCCGCGCTGGGGTCGATCTGTTCTTCATCATCAGCGGCGTGATCATGTGGCGCGTCACCGGCGGGCGCCAATCGACGCCCCGCGCCTTCCTGTGGCGGCGCATCACGCGGGTGGCGCCGTTCTACTGGCTAGTCACCTTGGTCGTCGCCGCCGCGGTCTGGTTCCGGCCCCAGTTCCTGCCCAACGTATCTCCGCGCCTGGATCATCTGCTGCTGTCGCTGGCGTTCATTCCGCACCTGGGCCCGTTCGGATTACCATTTCCGCTGCTGCCGCCCGGCTGGACGCTCGACTACGAGGCGCTGTTCTACCTCGTGTTCGCTGCCGCCCTGTTCGCTCCGCGCCGGCGCCAGGCGGCGATCGTTTGCGGTGCGTTGCTGGCCATCATCGCCGCCGGGGTCATCCTGCCCGATCCGGTCTACATCCTGATCGCCAATCCGCTTCTGGCCGAGTTCGCGGTCGGCATCGGCATCGCCTTGCTGGCCGAGCACCGCGCCTTGCCAGGGCCGATCGGGGGACTGGCGCTGCTGACCGTCGGTGTCTTGCTGCTCGGCGTTCCGGCGGCCCTGGGCCTGTTCAGCGAACTCGGCCGCCCGTTCATCTGGGGACCGCCGGGCGCGTTCATCGTCGCCGGGGCGCTGGCGCTGGAGCAGTCGGGCGCCATGCCACGCTGCCCAGCGCTGGCGCGGCTAGGCGATGCCTCCTACGCTCTCTATCTCGTGCATGTTCCGGTCGTGGCCATAGTGGCCGCAGTGGCCGCCAAGCTTCAACTTCTGCATGTCGGCGTGTTCGCGGCGCTCGCGGTCGTCGCTTCGGTGGTCGTCGCTCTCGCCGCCCACGGCCTGGTTGAAGGGCCGCTGATCAACCTCTGCCGCGGCTGGCCGCGGCCCAGCCAACCTCAGACGGTGGCTTCGGCCCGTCGGGGATAGAAGAACAGCGCCTGGCCGACCGCCGCCTTCACCGTCTCGGGCTGGAATGGCTTGGTGATCAGGAAGGTCGGCTCGGGCCGCTCGCCGGTGAGCAGGCGCTCGGGAAAGGCGGTGATGAAGATCACCGGCGCGTCGTGGTCGGAAAGAATGTCACGCACCGCGTCGATGCCGGAAGAGCCGTCGGCCAACTGGATGTCGGCCAGGACCAGACCCGGCTGGTCGCGCTTGGCGGCGTCGGCCGCCTCCTTGCGGGTGGCGGCGATGTCGCTGACGTGATGGCCAAGCTCACGCACGATAGCGGCGATGTCGGCGGCGATCACCGGTTCGTCCTCGATGATCAGCACGTCGGTGGCCAGTTCGGCGTCGATATCGGCCTGGGCCTCGCCGATCAGCCCCTCGATCTCCTCGAAGGGAATACGCAGAATCTCCGCCGCTTCGGCCGCGCTGAAACCCTCCACGGCGGTGAGCAGGAAGGCCTGACGCGAGCGCGGCGCGATGCGCATCAGCCGCTCGCCAGGCGTCGCCGCGACCTCCTGGGCGTCGCGCGTCTCCAGCTTGGCGCCGGTCGACTGCCAGACAGCGTGAAACACTTGATAGAGGGCGGCTCTCGGCGGCATGCTCTCGTCGAGCGCCTGGGCGCCGGCGGCCAGCGCCTCGAGCGAGGTGCGCACGTAGGCGTCGCCGGTGGCTTGATCGCCAGTCAGGGCGCGCGCGTAGCGGCGGATGTAGGGCAGGTGTGGCGACAGTCTTTGAGTGAGACTCATGTGTCCTCCCGCGGGGCGATCCGACGTGCGTTGGCGCCGCGCGTGAGTTCCCCCGCCGCGCACTCGACCAACGCACAATCACATTCAGAGTTCCTGGAGAAGCACCATAAACCCGGCCGACGACGGAGTCGCGAAGGAACCGCCTCTCGCGGGAGGCGTTTGGCGCACGGGTGGCGATCACCGGGAGCTTGAGTGAAAACCAACGTTGAGAGGTGGCGTTTCGCGCCGGAGGGGGGCATTATTTTGCGCATGGCCAAACGATCGTCGTCCCAGCGTTCGCTCGCGCTCGATGAGGCGCGGCTGCGTCAGCAAGCGATCGGCGCTCAGCTTCGGCAGATGTTTGAAGAGGTGGTGAACGAACCGGTGCCATCCGAGTTTCTGGAGATACTGCGGCGAGCGGACGACAAATCGGACGTCCATTGATGGCCCCAACCCAGCA
Source organism: Caulobacteraceae bacterium (assembly GCA_035999625.1). Lineage (GTDB taxonomy): Bacteria > Pseudomonadota > Alphaproteobacteria > Caulobacterales > Caulobacteraceae > Acaudatibacter. Next base: position 20,326 of record DASYGN010000096.1, read on the forward strand.
CGCCGGCGAACCGGCGCCCGCCGCCCTCAGCGGCGCCGCGCGCGACGAGGCCTTTCGCGTCCAATTGGTCGCCCTCATCCCGCAACTGCGCGCCTTCGCGCGCACCCTGGCCGGCGACCCCACGGCCGCCGATGATCTGGCCCAGGACGCGATGATGAAGGCCTGGGACGCCCGGGCCAGTTTCGAGCTTGGCACCAACATGAAGGCATGGACCTTCATGATCCTGCGCAACCAATTCTATTCCGAAAAGCGGCGGTCGTGGCGCCAGGCGCAGCTCGACCAGGACGCCGCGGAGCGGACCTTGATCGCGATCGACGATCCATCGGCGGTGGTCTCGCTGGACGAATTGCGTCAGGGCCTGGCGATGCTGCCCGCCGAGCAGCGGGAGGCGCTGGTCCTGGTCGGCGCGGGTGGCTTCGCCTACGAGGAGGCCGCCGACATTTGCGGCTGCGCCGTAGGCACCGTGAAGAGCCGAGTCAGCCGCGCCCGCAGGGCCCTGCAATTGATTCTCGAGCGCGGCGACTACGAGCGGGACGGCAAGGCGGCCAGCGAGGCCATGGGTTCGATTTTGGCCCATGCGGAGCGCCTGAGCGGCGCGCGGTGAACCCTATGGGGCGGGGCCGGTGGGCGGATACGCCGATCCGGGTCCGCCTTGGGCTGGCGTTGATCGTGGCGCTGGCGCCGGTGCTGATCATCGGCGCGATCCAGTCGACACTCGCCGCCCGGCGGGACACCCGCGTGCATCAGACCGAATTGGCCAGCGCCGCCGAACGCAGCGCGGCGACCGCCAGGGCGAGGCTCGCCGCCGCCGAGATCCTGCTGCAGACCATCACCCCCGAGTCGGTGGGCTACCAATGCGCTTCGCGTCTGGCCGAGATCAAGAACCGGATCCCCGGTTACGACAACCTGATCCGTTTCGATGCGTCCGGAAGGGTCGCTTGCGCCGCCGCCGGCGCCCCGGCCGATCCGGCGCGCGGCGCAAGGCCGTGGTTCTTGGCCTTGGCCGGTGGACGACCCATGACCGTGACCAGTCAGGGCGGGGTGGCCTACGCCGACCAGCCGGCCCTGCTGGCCAGCGTGCGCGCCGAGGACGCCAGCGGACGCTTCGAAGGCGTATTGACCGCGGTCATCGACCTGGCCAGCCTCCGACCCCAGACCGTCGACCGTTCACTGCCCGAGCTTTCAGAAGTGGCGATCACCGACCGCTTCGGCCACCTGCTGTCGACGACCCGCGCCGACGCCTTCGCCACCGACATCGGCGCTCGCCTGGCCGGCCGCGGCCGCGCCGGCCCGACGCTGTGGTTCGAACCCGACCGGGCCCGCCGGGAGCGGGTGTTCTCGTCCGCGCCGCTGCTGAATCAGGAAGTCTATGTGGTGCTTTCGGCGCCGTTCCGGGGGGTTGTCTCCTGGGCGGTGTTCAATCCGTTCTCCGCCATCGTCCTGCCAGCGCTGGCTTTTCTCGCGCCGCTGCTTGCGGTCAGTTTCGTGGCCGAGCGGGGGGTGGTGCGTTGGATCGTCTACCTCCGCCGCATCGCCGCCATCTACGCCAGGGGACGCTTCAGTGTCCGCCCGACCCGGGCGGTGGAGGCGCCGCCCGAGATTCGCCAGCTGGCCGAATCCATGGATTCCATGGCCAGAACCATCGCCCAGCGGGATGCCGACCTGCGCCGGACCGTCGCCCAGAAGGACGACCTGCTGCGCGAGACCCACCACCGGGTGAAGAATAATCTCCAAGTGATCTCGTCACTTCTCAATATGCAGGAGCGCGCGCTGGCCGACCCGCTGGCGCGCGTGGCGATGTTTGAAACCCGTCAGCGAGTCGGCGCGATGGCGCTGATCTACCGCGCGCTCTATCAAGGCCCTGACCTCAAGCAGGTGGATCTGCGCGATTTTCTCGACGAACTGATCGCCCTGACCGTGGCCGGCGAGCGCGCCGCGCCGATCCGCACCGAAATTGACGCCGATCACATCGACATCGACGCCGACCGGCTGGCGCCGTTGGCCCTGTTTACGGTCGAAGCCATCTCCAATGCGCGCAAGCACTGCCTGGACGTTGCCGGGGGAGTGCTGTCGGTGGGCTTCCACGTCGCCGACGAGATGGCGGAGCTGACCATCGCCGACAGCGGTGTTCCCGGCGCCGTCAGGATCAAGGCCAAGGATGGTGTCGGACGCACTCTGATGAGCGCCTTCGCACGCCAGCTGCGTGGCGAAGTGCGCTATATAGCCAACAAGGGCGGCGGCTTGACCACGCGCCTGACTTTCCCGACATCGGACGCCGAGAACGGTTGATGAGGTCAAAGTGCATCCGGCGCAAATATTTCACGAGACCGATCAGGCGGTGCTCCTCGAGCGGGCGCGGGGCGGCGGCCTGGCGCTGGTCATCGGCGTCGGTGCGCAGGGCCCCCTCGTCGCCCATGCGCCAGTGCTGCTCGACGATCCTCGTCGCCTGCGGTTTCACCTTGGGGCCAGCAACCCGCTGAGCTCGGCTCTCGCCACCGGGAGCCAGGCGCTGGTGGTGCTGACCGGCGATGACGCGTACGTCAGCCCCGACTGGTACGAGACCCCCGACCAGGTGCCGACCTGGAACTATGAATCGGTCGAGATCGAAGGCCCTGTGAGGGTGCTGGATCGCGCCGAGGCGACGGCGCTGCTCGACGATCTGACCCAGCGCCATGAAGCCCCCCTCACCCCCAAGGCGCCGTGGACCAGGGGCAAGATGGATCCGGCCAAGTTCGAGGCCCTGCTATCCGGGATCACCGGGTTCGAAATGCGCGTCGAGCGGCTGACCGGCGTAACCAAGCTGGGCCAGAACAAGACCCCCGCCATGGTGCGTCGCGTGGCCGCCGCCCTGAGCCAGCGCGACGATGCGGGCGCCCAGCGGATCGCCCAGGCCATGCTCAACCGCTCGCGCGAAGGGTGAGTCGGATTGACGCCGACCCGGCGGCGTCTTCCACGGCGATGGTTCCGCCGCCAGCCCTGACCCAGAGCGACAGCAGCGCCCCGTGGATCCAGCGGCCGGCGATACCTTGCGGCAGAGGTTGCCCACCAAGCCCGGCCCGGACCTCGGGCTTCAACAGCACCTTGGGCCCCACCATCTCCACCGCCAGTCGCTGATCCGCACAGCTGAGGCGCACCTCGCCTCCGAGGGCGGCGGCGTCGGCCGCGATCTCGGCCAGGACGAGAAGGATCCGCGCCGACGCCGGCTCGAGCCGGCTGGCCTCGACGTCCCAGACGAGGCGCGCCCGCCGGTTGTCGAACAGGCTTTCGATCAGCGTCCGCAGCTCAGCGATCTCCATCGCCGCCGGACGGCCAAACGCGCGGCGAGCCGAGGCGATTTTGGCTTGCTGGGCGGCTAGCGCCTGCTCGAGGAAAGCGATCGCCTCCTCGCGCTCGGCCGCGCCGCCCGCCGCCGCCAGCAGATCCATCCCGGAGATCAGCCCCTGCCCGGCGCCGGCGAAATCGTGGCACAGGCGCTCGGCGAGGCGCTCGGCCAGTTCGATCGCGGCGGCGTCATCCATAGCCGGCCAGTGATCGGCTGATTTGCGCGCTTGGCAAATCGGCCGGCGCCCCTAAACAGGCCCGATGGCCAACTTCGCCGATCACCCGCCCGCTCTTGTCGATCCGGCTGTCGGCGCCTTGCTGGCGGAGATCGCCGAGGAGGCCGCGGCCCTCATTCTGCCCCTGTGGAAGTCGGGTCTGGCGGTGGAGACCAAGGCGGACCGCAGCCCGGTGACCATCGCCGACCAGCGGGCGGAGACGCTCATCCTGATGCGCCTGGCGCGGTGGTTTCCCGGCACCCCGGTCGTCTCGGAAGAGTACGCCAGCGCCGCGGGAACGCCCGAAACCATCGGCGCCCAGTTCTTCCTCGTCGACCCCCTGGACGGCACCAAGGCCTTCGTGCGCGGCGATCCCCATTTCACCGTCAATATCGCCCTGGTCGACGAGGGCGCGCCGCGCGCCGGCGCGGTGGTGGCGCCGGCCACCGGCGAGACCTGGTTCACCGCCCAGGGCGGGGTCCGCAAGCGCGCTGCCGGGCAAAGCCGGACCGTCAACGCCAGACCTTGGCCCACCGGCGAGGCCGTCGCGCTGATCAGCCATACCATGAAGCCCGATGCCCAGGCCGAACTCCAGGCCGCCTACGCCGTCGCCCGCTGCGAAGCGATGGACTCCTCGATCAAGCTCGTTCGCATCGCCGAGGGGGCGGCCGACGTCTATCCGAGAACCGGACCGACCATGGAATGGGACATCGCCGCCGGCCATGCGGTGCTGGCGGCCGCCGGAGGGCGCCTGACCACACCGGACGGGGCGCCATTCGTCTACGGCAAGACGAACGAGGGGTTTCGCAACGGGCCGTTCGTCGCCCGCGGCGCCTAGGATCGTGGCCACGGCAGACTTCATCGATGCCCTGGGCGCGGTTCCCGTTATCGCCATTCTGCGCGGAATAAGTCCCCGCGATGCGCCCGGGATCGCCGCCGCCTTGCTCGAGGGCGGCGTCCACTGTCTGGAGATCCCGCTCAATTCGCCCTCGCCGCTGGAGAGCCTCGCCGCCGTGCGCGCCAGCGTCGGCGAGCGCGTCGTGCTGGGCGCCGGGACGGTCCTCAGTCCGGAGGGCGTCCGCGCGGCGGCCGATGCGGGCGCGCGCTTCATCGTCTCCCCCAACACCGATCCGGCGGTGATCGCCGAGACCCGACGTGCTGGCTTGTGGTCGCTGCCAGGCTTCTTCACCGCCAGCGAGGCCTTCGCGGCCATCGCCGCCGGGGCCGACGCCCTCAAGCTGTTTCCGGCCGAGGCCGCCGCGCCGGCGATGCTGAAGGCCCTGCTGGCCGTGCTGCCGAAGACTGTCGCGGTGCTTCCGGTGGGCGGAATCACCCCGGCGGCGCTGCCCGCCTGGCGGGCGGCGGGCGCAAGAGGGTTTGGCGCCGGTTCGGCGCTTTATCGCCAAGGTGACGATCCCCGACAGGTGGAGAAGCAGGCGCGCGCTTTCGTCACCGCCTGGAAAGGTTGAAATGTCGTCCGCGTCGGCTAAGTGAGCGGCCATGAGTGACGCGCGGATGAGCAAGGGGCTTTCCTGGCTGCGGCTGCGCGGCCCGGCGATCGGGCTGGAGGTCGCCGTCAACTTCGCCCTGCCGATCCTGATCTTCGACTACTTCAAGCCCAGCCTCGGCGATGTTCACGCCCTGATGGCCTCGTCCGGCCCGCCGATCCTGTGGAGCGTCGGCCTGCTGATCATCAAGCGGCGACTGGACGCGGTTTCGATGCTGGCCTTGGCCGGCATCGCCTTGTCCCTGCTGGCCTACCTCGGCGGCGGCGGCGTCCGCGTCCTGCAGCTGCGCGAGAAGCTGGTGACCGTCAGCATCGGCCTGGTGTTCCTGATCTCGGCGGCGATCAGGCGGCCGCTGATCTTCTATCTCGCCCGGGCGACCATTCTGCGCCGTTCGGCCACGGAGGCCGAGCAGTTCGTCGCCCTCAGGGACAATGCCGGGTTCCGGCGGGTGATGACGGTCATGACCCTGGTCTGGGGGATCGGCCTGCTCGCCGAGGCGGCGGTCTCGACCGCCCTGGTGTTCATGCTGTCGGTCCACGACTATCTGATCGCGGGACCCCTGATCGGCTATGGGACCATGGGCGCGCTCGCCCTGTGGACCTTCCTCTACGCCAGGCGGGCCAGACGGCGCGGCGAGGCGCGGCGAACAGCCGAAGCGGCCGAGCTGGCAGCCAGCCCTTAAGCCGCTACCGAACCGCCGACCCAGCGGAATCGGCCAGGCGCCGGCGCGGCTCCTCGGCGCCCGAGCTCGGCGTCGATGGCCTTGATGATCAGGCGCGCCGAAAGGCCGTGCAGGGCCAGCATGTCGGCGACCAGCGGACCGCCGAGGGGTACGGCGGTGATCAGGGTCCGCCCGCCCATCAGAGCGGCGCACGCCGCCAGCGTTGTCAGCGGCACGCCGGCGCGCGAACCCTGGATGAGCAGAAAAGCGGCGGCCGCAGCGCCATAGGCCTCACCGATGCCGGGAATCCACGACAACGCCGCCTCGGCGCCCAAGCGGAACGGTCCAAGGCGCAGCAAGCCATCGGATAATCTCCCGACCACATCGACGCTGCGGCGAATGGTGTGCAACTCCTCGGTGTGAACCACGCGGCGACTCCCGATAAGCATCCCTCGAGCCCACAAGTGGCGTCGACGCCGGGGTTTGGCTAGTCTCCCAGGTCGCCGTGCTCATCGCGCTCAAACTCTCCGAATTGTCCCCGAGCGGACAGACCGAAACCCTGGTCGCGGTGGCGCTGGGGGCGGTGGTGGCCACCGTCAGCGGCATGGTCGCCAACACCTGGGAGGCCCGAGTGCGGGAGCGGGCGAGGGAGCGCGCCGCCGCCCTGCTGGTAGGCGAAGCCATGGCCACCATGCGCACCATCCTCGAGAGCGCCATGCAGTCCATGGCCGTGGGCGAGCGCTATGGTCCGATCACCAAGCGGATGCTGATCGCCGCCCGCTCGGAGCTCGACCTTTACGAGCGTAATCGCGAACTGCTTCTCGACCTGCGCGATGCCCAGCTGCGCGCCGATCTGCACAGCCTGATGGTGCGTATCGCCATGCCGCTGGATGGCGTCCTGGCGGCATTGGACGACCCGGCGGCCACCCATCCCGAAGCGCGCGATCAGGGGGTGGAATTCATGCGCTACAGCCTGACCCGGATACCGGCGCTGCTGGAGCGGCTGGCCAAGGTGGCTGGCCGCGACTTCGACGCCTACGCAGACGTCTTCCGTCCCCCAGAGCCCGAGGGCCTGCCGGTCAGGCCGGCTTGAACGGCGCCCCCGCCATGGCCGCATAGGCTTTGGCGAAACCGTGCCACGAAGCGGTATCGGCGATGGGAACCGCCAGCAGTGGGACGACGACCAGCACCGCCAGCCCGATCAGCCAGGCCGGATGAACCTTGCCGCGCGCTCGCCAATCCCATGCCATGCCAATCACCACCAGCAGCCAACCGACAATCGAGCCGGTGACGTCAAACCATACTGGCAGCTGCTGGGTGGGCGGGAACTTGTACACGAACACGATCAATGGGCGGGCCACCGGGGCGCCCAGCAAGGCGATGGTGGCCAGCAGCATCGCCCGTTTGTGCCACTCGGGCCGGCGGATATTGGCGATCGCCCAGACGACAAAGGCGGCGAAGGTGGCGATGGCCGACAGGGGCACGATCAGGAAGGCCTCCGCGCCCGCGGCCTGACCCTCGGCGATGCCGGTTTTCAGGGAATTGAGGGCCGCCAGGCAGCCGAACAGGGTCATCGCGGTGGCGAAGCTGATGCCCGCCAATCCCACCGCCCGGTGCAGAGCGACGTTGCGCGCCGGGATCAGGCTCGCCTGGTAGAGCGCGAACAGGGTCCAGGCGAAGAAGGCGAAGCCATGGACCAGGACGATCGGATTAGCCTTGAACTGGCCCGCCGCCATGGGTTGCCAGAAGGTCGGCGTGAACCCCAGAAAGGCGATCAGCACGCAGGCCAGGAACATCCAGGTGTAGAAGTCGGTCCGCACCCAAGCCGCGCGCCGGGCGTCGCCCGCCATCGCCGTCATCGCTTGTCCTCCCCTTACCTGTCGGCAAGGTTAACAAATTCGAGCCCAGGAGCAACCGATGATTGGCGAGCGCGGCCCCTTCGCCGGTCTCAGCCGCAACACCGTGTTGCTGGCCCTGGCCAGCCTGTTCTCGGACATCGCCGCCGAGATGCTGTATCCGGTGGTCCCGATCTTCCTCACCCAGACCCTCAGAGCCGGCGGCGGCGCGGTGGGCCTGATCGAGGGCGTGGCGGTCGCCACCCGCAACCTGGCCATGGGGATATCCGGCCAGGTCTCCGACCGATTGGCGCGGCGCAAACCGATCGCTCTCGTCGGCTATGCGCTGGCGGCGGTGGCCAAGCCGATGACCGGTTTGGCGGTGGGCTGGCCGGCGGTCCTGGGGGCGCGATTCGCCGATCGCCTCGGCTCGGGTGTGCGCACCGCGCCCAGGGACGCCCTGGTCGCCGCCTCCGCCGATCCGGCGCACCAGGGCAAGGCCTTCGGTCTCGAGGGCGCGGGAGACAACGCCGGCGCTTTCATCGGGCCGTTGCTGGCGGTGGCCCTGATCTCCCTCGCCGCCGCGCCCCTGCGCTGGATCTTCTTCCTCTCGGCGGTTCCGGGGATCATCGCCTTCTGCTTGGTCGTTCTGGTCAAAGAGCCGAGCGTTGCAATGCCGCCCAAAGCCACGCTCGACGTCGCCCCGGCCAGGTTCTCCTTGGCCTGGCGCCGTTATCTCCTGGCGACCGCCCTCTTCGGCCTCGGCAAATCCGGCAACGCCTTTCTGATCTTGCGCGCCAACGAGCTGGGCCTGTCCCTCATCGACACCATTCTCGTCTATGCCGGATATAATCTCCTCGCCGCCCTCATTTCCTATCCCGCGGGCGCGCTTTCAGACCGGTTCGGCCGGCGCAACCTGGTCATCGCCGCCCTGTGCATCTTCGCCGTGAGCTATTGCGGCTTCGCCCTCAGCCGATCACCGCTCGTGGTCTCGGCTCTGTTCGTGCTGCTGGGCGCGCACCAGGGCGTCTACCGCACCGCCGGCAAGGCCCTGGCCAGCGATCTTTCGCCCCCTGCCCTGCGCGCCGGCGGCATCGGCTGGTTCAGCGCCGTCGGCGGCCTTTGCGCCTTGGTCGCCGCGCTCGTCGCCGGCCAGCTGTGGGATCACCACCTCAGGGGTGTGGTTTTCGTCATCGGAGCGGTCGGCGCGGCGGCGGGCGCCGCGGCGCTCGCCCTGCTGGTCGGCGCGCGGGAAGTCGCCGAGGCCTGAGGCGCGGATGAACATTCGCCGCGTGGCCCCGTTTCCTGGGCGCACGATGACCGACGCCCAATTCATCAAACGCATCGCCCTTGCGGTGCTGATCATCGCCATCGCCGTGGCCGTCTGGAGGCTGCGCGAGGTGATCCTGCTGGCTTTCTGCGCCCTGCTGATCGCCCTGTTGTTGCACGCCGCCGCCAATCAATTGCAGCAGCGGGTGAGAATCGCCAGGCCGCTCGCCCTGATCCTGGCCGGCCTGGCGATGGTTCTGGTGACTGCCGCATTGATCGCCGCCTTCGTCCTGCGCCTGCAGGGCGAGGTCGCCGAACTCAGCCGCCGCCTGCCCGCCGCATGGCAGAAGCTGCAGACGAGTTTGGCGGGGTCCGGAGTTGGGCGACAATTGCTGGGGGCCATCGACCAAGCCGCGACTCAGTCCGGGCACAATGTGCTCCCGCGCCTGCGCGCCTATTTCGCCTCCGCCGGCCAGGCGGTGGTGGACATCATTCTCGTCGTCGTCGCCGGCATCTATCTGACCGCCCAACCGGAGCTCTATCGGAGAGGATTGTTGCGCCTCGCGCCGGACGCCGCCGGCGATCGGATCCGGCTGTTCATCAATCAGTGCGGCGCGCGCCTGCGCATGTGGCTGTTGGCCCAGGTGGCGGCGATGGTGACCATCGGGCTGATGGTCGCCGGAGGCCTCGCCGTTCTCGGCATTCCGGCGTGGGAGGCGCTTGGCCTCTTTGCCGGCTTGGCCGAATTCATTCCCCTGTTCGGGCCGTTCATCGCCGCGGTTCCGGCCCTGATCGTGGCTTTCGGCGATGGACCGATGAAAGCGGTCGAGGTGACCGCGATGTTCCTTGGCGTGCACCTGATCGAGGCCAATCTGCTTCAGCCCTGGCTGCAGCGGCGCCTGGCCGCCCTGCCGCCGGTGATTTCGGTGTTCGCCCTGGCGGTGTTCGGGGTGCTGTTCGGCCTGCTGGGCGTGATCCTGGCCGCGCCGCTGGCCATCGCCAGCCTGACCGCTATTCGGGTCTTCTATCTGAACGACCCACTCAAAACCGACGAACGCGCTTGAGCGCGGCGCTGCGGCAAAAAACCATGCGCGCGGGGGATTGAAACAATGGCCCGCGGCGATCACATTAGGAATCGCCGCGGGCTCATCCCCCCCGTTCTCGCGGCTCGACTGGCCCGGCGGAGTGAACTCTCAATCGCCGGGCCATTTTTTTATGAACCGGGCGCTGCGGCAAGTGGGAGCGAACATCCCTCGACCGTTTGACGGCGAACGTGTCAAAAACGACACAGAGATGACAGCCGAGCTTTCTTCGCAGGATATCGCCGCCTTCCGCCGCGACGGCGCGGCCCCGCTGCGCGGATTGATTGGCGCCGAACACCTCGAGGCGCTGCGGAACGGGGTGGATTTCGTCATCGCCCATCCGAGCGCGCAGGCCAAGCTGGCGACGGCAAGCGGCGATCCCGGACGGTTCTTCGAGGACTTCTGCAACTGGCGGCGCGTGGCCGCCTTCACCGGTTTCATCGAGAATGGTCCGCTGGCCAGGGCGGCGGCCGAGCTGATGGGCTCGCCCGAGGCGCGCTTCCATCACGACCACGTCCTGGTCAAGGACGGGGGAACCACCACCCGCACCCCCTGGCACCAGGATCAGCCCTATTACAACCTCGACGGTCGCCAGACGGTCAGCTTCTGGATTCCGCTGGATCCGGTCAGCCGCGAGACCACGCTGGAGTTCCTCGCCGGCTCGCATCTTGGCCCATGGCTGATGCCGCGCAGCTTCGCGGACGGAAGGGCCAAGTGGTTTCCTGAGGGCGCGCTGGCCGACCTGCCGGACATCGAGGCCGATCGCGCCGCCTTCCCGATCCTTGGCTGGGCCCTCGAGCCCGGCGATGCGGTGGCCTTTCACATGCTGACCCTGCACGCCGCCGCCGGCTCGCCCCAACGGCGTCGGGTATTCTCCGCCCGCTTCGTTGGCGCCGATGTCACCCATGCGCCGAGACCCTGGCCGACCTCGCCGGAGTTTCCCGGCCTAGTGGAGAGCCTGCCGGCCGGCGCGCCCCTCGACCATCCCCTGTTCCCCAGACTGTGGCCGCCTTCCCCTCTTGCCGGCTGAGGCGCGCGCGGCGATAAGCGCGGCCGTGGCGCCCGTGAGGGCTTAGCAAGGGAATGCGGTGAGGGTCCCAAGCCCAATGCCGCGGCTGCCCCCGCAACTGTAGGCGGCGAGCCTCAAAGGACCATCAGCCACTGGGGTGACCTGGGAAGGCTGGTCCCTCGATCAGGCGTCGACCCGCGAGCCAGGAGACCTGCCACGCAACCTCGGTCGCCTGGCGACCGCGCCGGACGGGGTGAGCCGGGGCGGGCTTTCGCGGGCGATGCTGCGCAAGGCCGATCGCCATGCTTCGCCTGCTCATCGTCGCCCTCGCGCTCAGCGCCGGCGCCGGGGCCGCTTTCGCCCAGACCCGCGTCTCCGGCGTGGTCGTCAGCCCAACCCTGACACCGACGCCCCTCGAGGCGGTAGGCAGTTCGGTCACCCTGATCACGGGGACCGATCTCGACATCCATCAGCAGATCACGCTCCCCGAGGCGCTAGCCGCCGCGCCGGGCCTCAACCTGGTCGAGACCGGCGGCCCGGGCGGTCTGACCTCGGTGTTCATCCGCGGGGCCAACGCCAATCACACCGAGGTGCTGATCGATGGCGTGGAGGTCAACGACCCCAGCCAAAACGACGTCTTCGATTTCGGCCAGGCGTTGGCCCTCGGTCTGGAGCGCATCGAGGTGCTGCGCGGCCCGCAAAGCAGTCTTTATGGCGGCGATGCGCTGGGCGGTGTGATCAGCCTGACAACGCCCGACGGCGCGGGGCCGCTCACCCTCGGCGGCGCTATCGAGGGCGGGTCGTTCGCCACTTTCGATCAGAGCGCCTACGCGCGCGGCGCGGCCGGCCCCTTCCACTATGCGCTCGGGCTCTCGCACCTTCTCGCCGGCGACACGCCGGTCACGCCGGCGCGCCTGTTGGCCCCGGGCGAGCGGGCGATCGGTGATCGCTACGACAATCTGACCGCCACCGCCAAGCTCGGTTTCGATCTTGCGCCGAAAGCCAAGGCCAGCCTCGTGGTCCGCTGGACCGACGCCAGCTATCGCTCCACCGGCGAGGATTTCGCCGTCTTCCCGGCCATTCCCGACGCCGCCCAGACCCGGCAGAGGAAGAATGAGGTCATGGTCCGCGCCGGCCTCGATTTTCCGCTGTTCGACGACCGCCTCGCCAACGCGCTTGGCGCCAGCTACGCCCGCTTCGCCACCACCATCGTCAGCCCCGACGAGGGCTTCGGGGCGCCCGCGCCGGTGGTCGACGACGGCGATCGGTGGAAGATCGACTGGCTGGCGACGGTGCGCCTGGCCCCGCACGCCGACCTGCTCCTTGGCGTTGACCAAATCTTCGAGCGACTGACCGGTAGCGCCAGCAACGCGCGCACCGGCGGCTTCGCCGAACTTCAGGCCAGGCCGCTGGCCGGCCTCAGCCTGGCGGTGAGCGGCCGCTACGACGCCGACCAGCGCTTCGGCGGCGAGCTGACCTGGCGCACCGCCGCCGCCTGGCGGCTCGGCCCCGCCGGCACTCTGCTACGGACGAGCGCCGGGGCCGGGTTCAAGGCGCCCACCCTGAGCCAGCTGTTCGTCAGCTTCCCGGCCTTCGACTTCTTCGCCAATCCGAACCTCAGGCCGGAAACCAGCCTGGGCTACGATGTCGGAATCGAGCAGCCGGTTGGTCCCCTGCGCATCGGCGCGACCTGGTTCCACGACGACATCAGGAACCTGATCGAGACCGACGCGGCCGGAACCTCGTGGGCCAACCTCGGCCGGGCGAGCAGTTACGGCGTCGAGACCTTCGCCGCCCTGAAGCTCGGCCGCCTTTCCCTGCGCGCCGACTATACCTGGACCATCGCCAGGGACGACATCGCCCGCCAGGAGCTGCTTCGGCGGCCCAAAAACAAGGCCAGCGTCAGTGCGACCTGGCAGGCGAGCCCGCGCCTGCGGCTCGCCGCCAGCCTGCTTTACAAAGGCGCGTGGGTGGATATCGACCGCGCCTTCCAGGTCCCACGCCTGACCGCCAGTCCCTACGCGGTGCTGAACCTCTCCGGCGATTACCAGATCAGTCCGGGCCTCACCCTGTTCGCCAGGATCGACAACGCGCTGAACCGACACTTCGAGGAGCCGGTCGGGTTCGACAAGCCGGGCATCGGTGTCTTCGGTGGCGTGCGGCTGGCCCTCAACCCAGGGTGATCGTCCCCGAATGGATCGTCGCCCTGGGAGGTCAGCAAGGCGTCGTGACCGATGGCATTCTCGGTGAAGGTGTGCGCGGTGGATGAACCGCGGCTAGCCTTTCGTCTGTGACCCGGGTCACAGGTGGGCGCCAAGGGGGCTAGGCGGCCGCCCAGCGACGCTGGTCGAGGGCCTGGGGATCGTCAAGCGCCAGGTCGTCCCAGTCGAGGTCGGGCGGCGGGCTGGCGGCGGCGGCGATGACCGCGTTGACTTCCGCCGCCGTTGCCGCGCCAACGATCACCGCGCTGGCCTCCTGGCGCGAGAGGGCGAAGGCGAGCGCCGCCTGCAGCGGATCGCTGCGCCCTTCGGCGATCAGGCGGCGGGCGCGGGAAAGGCGGCTGATCGCGGCCGCGCCGAGGTGGCTCGGGGCCCGGTCGGGCGGCAGGAACAACAGGCCATTGAGGAAGATCGAGCGCAGATGCACCTCCACCCCCATCTCACGAATGGCGGCCAAGGTGCCGTCGACCAGCAGACGCTGATCCAGCAGGCTGGCCGGCGCCTGGATGATGTCGGGGCCGAATCGGCGCGCCATGCCGGCGGGATCGTCGGAGGCGTAGGCGCTGATCCCCACCCGCTCGAAGAGGCCGATATCGCGCAGCTCGATCAGCTTGGACCACAACTCCTTGCCGTAGGGCGCGAACAGATCGCCGGCCGCCTGGACCATGATCGCGTCAGCGCGCACCAGGCCCAGTCTCGCCAGGGTGGCGCGGGCCTCCTGCTCGACGAACTCCGGACCCTTGTCGCCCCTGGCCGCCTTGACGGTGATCCTGAACGGCGCCGGCCTTGGCATCACCTGGCCGAGAATCGCCTCGCCGTGCAGCGAGGCGGCTCCGGTATCGAGCACCGACACTCCGGCCCGGCCGGCGATGGCGAGAATCTCGCGCACTTCCGCATCCGGCGCCCGACCGCGCGCTGGCGGGCGGCTGTCGAGGCCGAACTGGGCGGTTCCCAGGCCAAGTTTGGTGATCAGCGGATGAGGGCGCAAAGGATTGGTCCGGGGCGGGGAGGAAGAGGGTGATCATCCGCGCCAAGCGTAAACAAGGCGTATCGCCGGTTTTGAGGCTTGGTTAACCATCCTCCCCCGCCACCTACAGCCGCTCCAGCGGCAGCACCTCCACAACCTCGCCGGCCGCTACCGCGGGCGCTCCAGGGCCTCGCCGAAGCAGGGCGCCGGCGCTGGCGAAAACGGTAATCAGAGACGAATCCTGGTCACCGAACGGCGTCGCCACGGTGGCCCCGTCCGGTCCCTGGGCGAGCCCGGCGCGCAGCCAATGTTCGCGCTCGCCGTTGGCTGGAAGAGCAGCGCCGGCGCGGGCGGCGATCATCGGCGGCGTCGGATCGGCGCCCTGCATGGCCACGATCAGCGGGCGCAGGAACAGCTGGGCGCAGACCATGGCCGAAGCCGGATTGCCGGGCAGGCCCAGCACCAGGCGGCCGTCGGCCAGACGCCCGAACGAGGTCGGCTTGCCAGGACGGAGATTGACGCTCTCCACCTCTAGAACGAGGCCAAGCTTCGCCAGCGCCGGCTTGACCAGATCGTGATCTCCGACCGAGGCCCCGCCGATGGTGACCAACAGATCACAGGCCGCGCCCTGGACCGCCCCGACGATGGCCTGCACATTATCGCCAGCGGATGCCAACAGCGAGGGCTCGCCGCCCCATCGCGCGATCAGGGCGCCGAGCGCGGCCGAGCCCGAGTCGTAGATCTGGTCGGGCTCGATCGCTTCGCCTGGACGAACCAGCTCCTCGCCGGTGGCAAGCACCGCGACCCGCGGGCGCACCGACACCGCCAGTCTGGCCGAGCCGGCGGCGGCGGCCAGGGCCAGGCGCCAGGCATCGAGGCGAATGCCGCGAGCCAGCAATCGCGCCCCGGCTTTGAAGTCGAGCCCCGCCGGGCGCACGTGCTTGCCGCTGCGGACCTCGGGGACGCTCACGCTGCCGCCATCGGCTCGCGCGTCCTCCTGGATCACCACCGCATCGGCCCCCGGCGGCATCGGCGCCCCGGTGAAGATGCGCACCGCCTCACCCGCCGCCAAGGCGCCGCCGAAGCTCCGCCCGGCGGCGCTTTCTCCGATCACGCGCAGAGCGCCCGGACAATCGGCGGCGCGCACCGCCCAGCCGTCCATGGCCGAGGCGGCGAACGGCGGCTGATCGCGGCCAGCGACGACATCCTCGGCCAGCACCCGGCCATACGCCGCCGTCAAGGCGACCGGTTCGTGCCTCGGCGCGGGAACCGAGGCCAACATGCGGGCGCGGGCGGCCTCCACCGCCATCGAGCTCACAGCGCCAGCCACTCGCCGGAAGCGCCGCCGGTCTTCTTCAGTAGGCGGATGTTCTCGATGACCATTCCGCGCTCGGCCGCCTTGAGCATGTCATAGACGGTGAGGCAGGCGATGCTTACCGCCGTCAGAGCCTCCATCTCCACGCCCGTCGGCGCTGTCGTCGCGGCCACCGCGGTCACCATCAACCCCGCATCGGCGGCCTCCACCTTCACCTCGACCCGACTGAGAGCCAGCGGATGGCAGAGCGGAATGAGATCGGCGGTCCGCTTGGCGGCCATCACCCCGGCGATCTCGGCGGCGGCGCGCACATCGCCCTTGCGGGATTTCCCGCCCAGGGCCAGATCGCGGGTGGCCGAAGTCATGCGCACCAGGCCCGAAGCCACCGCTTCCCGGGCGCTGATCGCCTTGCCCGAGACATCGACCATGCGCGCCCGCCCCTCCTCGTCCAGATGGGTGAGGCGGCTCACCGCTCGGCGAGCCTCGGCATCAGCTCGACCATGTTGCACGGCTTGTGGCGGCTATCGAGCTGGGCGGCGATGACCTTGTCCCAGCCATCGCGCACCGCACCATTGGAGCCGGGCAGGCAGAACACGAACACCCCGTCGATGAGGCCGGCCAGGGCGCGCGACTGCAGGGTCGAAAGGCCGACCGACTGATAGCTGACCAGATGGAAGATGGCCGAAAAGCCCTCGATGCGCTTGTCGAGCAAAGGCTCGATAGCCTCGGGGGTGACATCACGACCGGTCAGCCCGGTGCCGCCCGTGGTGACGATGGCGTCGACCTCGCCGGACACAGTCCAGGCCTTGATCCGTTCACGGATGGAAGCAACCTTGTCGGGCACGAGGTCCTTGCCGGCCAACACATGACCGGCGGCCTTGACGCGCTCGGCCAGCAGGTGGCCGGAGGTGTCGCTCTCCTCGTCGCGCGTGTCCGAGATGGTCAGGACAGCGATCCTTACCGGAGTGAACGGCGCCGCCGCGTCGACGCGGCCGCCGGGGTCGAGGGTCTGACTCATCGGTCCCATCTCTTTGCATCGGCCAGATCGCGCGCCGAGGGCTCGACCCAGCGCGCGCCCGCCGGGCCATGTTCCTTCTTCCAAAACGGCGCGCGCGATTTCAGGTAATCCATCAGGAAGTCACAGGCCTCGAAGGCCTCCCGGCGATGGGCGGCGGCGGTCATCACCAGGACGATGGCCTCGCCTGGGGCAATCTTGCCAATGCGATGAATGACCCGGGCGTCGTGGAGCGCAAAGCGGCGACGCGCCTCGCCGATCATTCGGTCGATTTCGGCGATGGTGAATTCGGGCCACGCCTCCAGCTCGAGCGCCGTCGCCTGACCCGCCTCGCCGCGCGCCAAACCGACGAAGCTGGCTACCGCCCCGCTCTCGCGCCGCCCGGCCACGAAGGCGGTCAGGGCCGCGCCGGGCTCGAAGGCTGCGTCGGTGAGGGTGGTCATCCGCCACTCATCGGGGGCATGAAGGCGACTTCGGCCCCGGCATGGAGCGGCGCATCGCCGCGCACCAGGGCGCGGTCTATGGCCGCCTGCACGCCCGGACCTTTCAGCGCCTGGGAAAGCTCGGGCCAGCGCTCGCCAATCAGGCCACGCAAGGCGTGAAGGCTTGGCGGCGCGGCGTCGATCACCGTATCGCCCCAGCCGGCGACGTCGCGCAGGCGCCCGAACAGCAGGACCCGGATCATCCGCCGGTGGTCGACATGTGGCGGGCCACCGAGGGGGCGGCGCCGCGGGCGATGTGAAAATCGTGGCCTTTCGGCTTGGCCGCGATGGCGGCGCGAATGGCCGCGTCGAGGTCGCCCCCCGAGCGCACCACCGCGCGCAGATCGGTAGCGTCCTCGCGGCCAAGGCAGGTGTGCAGCGTGCCGGTGCACGTCAGGCGCACCCGGTTGCAGCCTTCGCAGAAGTTGTGGCTCAGCGGCGTGATCAACCCCAGCCGCCCGCCGGTCTCGGCCACGCTCACATAGCGCGCCGGCCCGCCGGTGCTGAGCGGCAGATCGGTGAGGGTCCAGAAGCTCTCCAGCTCGCGACGCACGTCGGCCAGGGACAGGAACTGATCGCTGCGATCCTCGTCGATCTCGCCCATGGGCATGGCTTCGATCAGGGTGATCGCGTGGCCGCGGGCGTGCGCCCACTCGATCAGAGCCGGGAGCTCGGCCGCATTGTCGTGCGCCAGCGCCACGGCGTTGATCTTGACCTCCAGGCCGGCGTCCTGGGCGGCGGCGATGCCGGCCTGGACCTTGGCCAGGTCGCCGCCGCGGGTGAGGCGGTGGAACACCTCGGG
>DASYGN010000123.1:0-3084 GCA_035999625.1 Caulobacteraceae bacterium
CGGCTACATCGAAGTCGGCTGCGCCGATGGCCTGCCGGGGTTCATGATCGAGTACGCCCTGGCCCCGCTGACGCCGAAGACGGCGCTGGTGTGCGCCCAGGCCAAGGGTATCTCCGGCGGCTGCACGCTGCCGCACAACAAGACCTGAGCCAGACCGCTCGGCCGACCGCCTGACGGCGACTGGCGCCAGGGCCCGCGAGCACCGTCGAACGCAGCTGTTGACAATCGCGTTAGTGCTGGCTTACGGTAAGTCATGGCTAACGCATTGCGCGCACCGGTCGATGCCTTCGCCGCCCTCGGTGACCCGACTCGGCGCCTGATTTTCGAGCAGCTCGCTCGGCAGCCCCGCGCGGTAGGCAGGCTGGCCGCCGACCTGCCCGTCAGTCGGCCGGCCGTCTCGCAGCATCTGCGCGTGCTCAAGGAGGCCGGGCTGGTGACCGAGACCGCCGATGGCGCACGCCGCATCTATCGTCTGGATCCGCGCGGCATCGCCGCCATGCGCGATTGGCTGGACGCCCACTGGTCGGCTGCCCTGGCCGCCTTCGCGCAATTCGTCACCGAGGAAGAAGAAAAGGACACGAACTCATGACCATCGCCCCGCTTGTGCGCACCGTCACCGTCAAGGCGCCGCCCGAGCGCGCGTTCGCGCTGTTCACCAATCACGCCGAGCGGTGGTGGCCGGCCAGCCATCACATCGGCAAACAGCCCTTCGCCGCCATCGTCATGGAGCCCAGGGCCGGCGGCCGCTGGTTCGAACGCGACGCGCAAGGGCTCGAGTACCCGTGGGGCGAGGTGATGGCCTGGGACCCGCCTGGCCGGATTCTGCTCGCCTGGCGGCTCAACCGAAAATTCGACTACGACCCCAACTTTTCCACCGAGGTCGAACTGACATTCGAGCCTGACGGCGCTGGAACCCGCGTCACTCTCGAACATCGCCATCTCGAGCGCTTCGGCGCCGACGCGGCCGAATTCGCCGCCTCGCTGAACGGCGGCTGGACCGCGATCCTGGAAGGCTTCGCCGCCTCGACCACCAACCAACCGCAGAAGGAGCCAGCGTCATGACCCGCTTTGTCGTCCATTCCATTCCCGGCAGCCCGTTCGGCCGCGCCGTGCTGGCGGTCCTGCATGAGAAGCACGCGCCGTGTGTGTTCGCGCCCGTCGCGCCGCAAACCCTGAAGAGCGAGGCGCATCTTGCTCGCCATCCGTTCGGCCGCGTGCCGGTGCTCGATGACGGCGACTTCCGCCTCTACGAGACGGCGGCCATCGTTCGCTATCTCGACCGGATTCTGCCGACCCCGCCGCTCACCCCGACCGATCCCAAGGCGGCGGCGCGCATGGATCAGACGATGAATATTTCCGACTGGTACCTCTTCCAGGGCGTCGGCAACGTCATCGCCTTCCAGCGCGTGGTGGGGCCAAAGATCCTCGGCCTGACCCCCGACGAGGGCGCGATCGCCGCCGCCATGCCCAAGGCCCATCAGGTCTTCGGCGAGCTTTCCCGCCTGCTCGGCGATCAAGCCTATTTCGCCGGCGATGAGGCGAGCCTGGCCGATTTCATGCTCGGCGCTCAGCTCGACTTCTTCACCGAAACCCCGGAATGGGCGCTGCTGACGGAGACCAGGGTCAATTTGTCCCGCTGGCTGGCGCGCATGAACGCGCGGCCGAGCATGGCCGCGACCACCTGGGCCGAGGTGGCCGCCCTGGCTGCCTAGGTCATTTATCCAGGCGCGCCGGCGAGGGTCTCGACGAACCGGACCGGCGCGCCCAAGCCTTCGGCGATCACCTCGTCCTCGCGCATCACCGTCTGGCCGCGGATGATGGTCGCCATCGGCCAGCCCTGAATTTCCATGCCATCGAAGGGTGTCCAGCCCGAGCGGGTGGCCATGTCGGCATGGCGCAATACCCGGCGCGCCTTGAGATCGACCAGAGTGAGATCGGCGTCCCAGCCCTGGGCGATGCGCCCCTTGCCGGCAATGCCGAAGATGCGCTGCGGTCCGTGACTGGTGAGATCGACGAGGCGTTCGAGGCTCAGCCGGCCCTCGGCGACGTGGTTCAGCATCACCGGCAGAAGCGTCTGGACCCCCGGCATTCCCGACGGCGAGGCCGGATAGACCTGCGCCTTCTCCTCCAGGGTGTGCGGGGCATGGTCCGAACCCAGGACATCGACCACGCTCATGGTGATGCCGCGCCATAGGCCGGCGTAGTGGTGCTGATCGCGGATCGGCGGGTTCATCTGCGCCAGGCCCTTGAGGCGCTCATAGGCCTCGGGGCCGGTGAGCGTCAGGTGCTGCGGCGTCACCTCCACCGTGGCGATGTCCTTGTGCTCGGCCAGATAGGCGATTTCGTCGGCGGTGGTGACGTGCAGCACGTGGATGCGCTTGCCGAGCGCGCTGGCCAGGCCGACCAGCCGGCGCGTCGAGCGGATCGCGGTTTCGGCGTCGCGGACCTCGGGATGGCTGGTCCAGTCCCCTTCCCTGGCCAGCGATCGGCGCTCGGTGAGGCGATACTGATCCTCGGAGTGGAAAGCGGCCCGGCGGCTTATCTGGCGCAGCACCCGCTCGACGCCGGCATCGTCAGGGACCAGCAGATCCCCGGTCGAGGCGCCCATGAACACCTTGACCCCGCAGCAGCCGGGCAGGCGCTCCAGTTCGCCGAGGAGGGCGGCGTTCTCATGGGTGGCGCCGATGTAGAAGGCGTGGTCGCAGTGCATGCGCCCCTTGGCCCTGGCGAGCTTGTCGGCCAGGGCGTCGGCGTCGATGGTCAGCGGCCGGGTGTTGGGCATCTCGAACACGCTCGTCACCCCGCCCAGGACCGCGCAGCGTGATCCGGACTCCAGATCCTCCTTCCATTCCATGCCCGGCTCGCGAAAATGCACCTGGCTGTCGATGACGCCCGGCAGGATGGTCAGCCCCTTGGCATCGATGACCTGACCGGCCGAGGCCTGTCCGAGATCGCCGATGGCGGCGATCAGGCCGCCCTTGACCCCGATGTCGGCCTGGCCCCGCCCGGCGTGGCTGACCACCTCGCCGCCGGCGAGGATCAGGTCGTAGGTCTCAGGCATCGGCGGTCTCCGGCGTGGTGCTG
>DASYGN010000126.1:0-18908 GCA_035999625.1 Caulobacteraceae bacterium
ACGATCAGGACCCCGCCAGCCGCGCTTCGGCCTCGGCCATCATCGCCTTGAAGCGCGGGGCGCCGCGCACGCGGTCGAGGTCGGAATCGATCTTGGCGTGAAGCAGAAAGGTGTTGCCTGTCCCGGTGAAAAATGGGCCGAGCAGGTCGAGCGCGCCGTCGATATCGCCCAGCGGGGTCAGGCGGCAAGGGAAAGACGATTTGCGGTCAGCTCCGCGCCCTGACCCAGGCGGCCATCAGGTCGGCGACGTCGGCCCGCTCGTTCACCGAATCCTCGAAATAATGCGCCCCCTTGACCAGCTCGAGGGTCTTGTCGAGCGAGGCCAGGGCGGCGTGGATGGCCTTGGCGTCCGAGGGAAAGACGCCGGTGTCGGCCAGGCTCTGCACCACCAGGGCCGGGGCCGCGATCCGCTTCAGGTGCGGCTCGCCGCGGCAAGGCGAGGTCTCCAGCGACCACATCGACAGCCAGGTCCTCAGGCTGTTGGCGCGGCCGATGCTCGGCCGCCGGTTGGCGATCGCCGGATCGCCGGCGTAGCAGCGCCCGGGCGGCCGCTCCGAGGGATCGATGGCCGGATCCATGAACCGCAAATCTCCCCAGCAGCGGAACAACGGGAAGATGCGGTCGGGCGTCCCGGCGGCGTTCAGCCGCGCGAGCTCGGCCTTGGCCCAGTCGGTGATCCGCTGGTTGCGCGCCACCTGGGCGGCGCGATAGCCGGCGATGAAATCGGCGCTGTAGGGCGGCCCCGGAGCGAAGGGATCGAGGTCCGGATCGGTGGCCAGGGGATCGGTCTCGTCGATCACCGAGGCGTCCATCCACGCGGTCAGCACCTCTGGGCGGCCGGGGTGGGCGTTGAGGGAAATATAGAGATCGGCCGCCGGCAGGGCGGCCAGGGCCTCGCCAGCCGGGCCTTTGGCGGTCCGGGCCAGCCTCGGGTCCAAGGCCTCGGCCTGGTAGGCGGCCATCAGCGAGCCGCCGCCGGAATTGCCGAGAATGACGATGCGCTCGGCCCCGGCCACCTCCCTCAGCCAGCGGACGCCGACGCCGATGTCGATCAGCGCGGGCTCGAGCTGGAACATATCCTCGGCCCCGCGAAAGCGCGTGTTCCAGCCCAGGAAGGCGAAGCCGCGCTCGGCGAACAAGGGGGCGCTGTAGTGCTCGGAAAAATCGACATTGTAGTGGGTGGCGATGATCGCGGTCTTCGGCCTCGCCCCCTTGGCGGTGACATAGAGGCCCTGGCAGGGATGGCCGCCGGCCTGGATGCGCGCCGCGGTCGGTGAGGTCAGGCCGACGAAGCGAACCTCGAAGCCATCGGTCCACTGCGCCATCAACGCTCCCTTCGAGGATTCGCGAACCTTCGCCCTTGGCCCTGGGCCTAGACCCTGGACCCGCGAGGCCGCCATGATCACCTGCTTCATCCGCTACCAGATCGACCCTTTCAAGCACGACGCCTTCGCCCACTACGCCCGGGTGTGGGGCGAGGCCATCCCGCGCTGCGGGGCCGAGCTGATCGGCTATTTCGGCCCGCACGAGGGCTCGGCCACCACCGCCTATGGCGTCTACAGCATCGCCGATCTGGCGGCTTACGAGGCCTACCGCGCCCGCTTGAGGGCCGATCCCGCGGCGGTGGCCAACTTCGCCTTCGCCGGTGAGCAACGCTTGATCGTCAAGGAGGATCGGCTGTTCCTGGCGCCCCTCTGCGGGCCGCTGGTTCGGCCCTGTTAGCTCTCCTCGATCCGCGCCGCCGCCCCGCGCACCTGCTGGGCGCGGGCCAGATCGGTTACCAGAACCCGCCCGTCCTCGACCACCACGGCGATGTCCTTCAGGCCGACAGCCACCACCCTGGCCTCGCCGGCGCGGATCAGGCAGCCATGGCTCTCCGCCACCACCGCGCGGCCGGTGACGGCGTTGCCGTCCGCGTCGAGACTGGCGGCCTCCAACACCGCATCCCAGGCCCCGAGGTCCGACCAGGCGTAGTCAACCGGGAGCACCGCGGCGCGGTCGGTCTTCTCCATCACCGCAACGTCGATGGCGATGTTGGGCGCGGCCAGGAACGGCTCACCGAGGGCAACGACCCCGCCGGAACGGTCGGCGGCGGTGAGGGCGGCGCGGGCGGCCTCCAGCACCGCCGGGGCGCGCGCCGCCAGCTCGTCCAGCATATCGCCGGCGGCGAAGACGAAGTTGCCGCTGTTCCACAGCCAGCCCTCCGCCACCAGCGCGCCGGCGTCGGCGAGGCTGGGCTTTTCGCGAAAGCGGGCCACGCGCCGCACCGCGCCCGCCAGCAACGCTCCCGGCTGGATGTAGCCATAGGCGTCCGAGGGCCGGCTCGGCTTGACACCGAAGGTGACGATCGCCCCGTGCGCGGCCGCCGGCAGCGCCGCTTCGACCCCGGCGTTGAAGGCCGCGCCGTCCGGCACGTGGTGGTCGCAGGCCACCACCACCATCAGCGCCCGCGGGTCGGCCGCCGCCTCCAGGGCGGCGATAGCGATGGCCGGGGCCGAGCCGCGCCCGCTGGGTTCGGTGATGATCCTGGCCTCGATGCCGACTTCGGCCAGCTGGCCGCGCACCAGGGAGGCGTGGGCGGCGGCGGCGATGACCAGGGGTTGGCCCGCGCCGACGGCGGCGCACACCCGAAGCGCGGTCTCCTGCAGCAGGGTGCGTGCGGAGGTCAGGGCCAGGAAGGCCTTGGGACGATCGGGGCGTGAAGCCGGCCACAGGCGCGTTCCGGCGCCGCCGCACAGGATGACTGGATGGTGAGCCAGCGCCATGGGGCGCGACTAACGGATTTGACGCCAAAGCCCAAGTGTCCCGATAACGCGCGGGACGGAGGCGCACCTGTTCGCAAGCGATCGACCGGTCGGCCTGGTGGCCGATATCGGCGGGACCAATTCCCGCTTCGCCCTCGCCGGCGTGGACGGCGCCGGGGCCATCGTCACCGCCTTCCGCCAGGACATGGTCAACGCCGACCATGCCAGCCTCGAGGCATGCGTAATCGCCTATCTCGACGCCCTGGGCGCCGCCCCGCGCCCGAGCATGGCCGCCTTCGGCGTCGCCTCGCCGATCGCTGAGGATCTGGTCCGGCTCACCAACCGCGACTGGTCGTTCAGCACCCTGGCCCTGAAAGCCCGCTTCGGATGGAGCCGGTTCCAGGTGGTCAACGATTTCGCCGCCATCGGCCACGCCCTGGCGGGCCTTGGCCCCGCCGACTGGCGCCCGCTCGCCGGTCCGGCGTGGCCGGCCGCCCTGCCGGCGGTGGTCAGCCTGGTCGGGCCCGGCACCGGCCTTGGCGTCGGCGCGGTGGTGCGCGGGGCGTCTGAAACCTTGGTCCTGGCCACCGAAGGCGGCCACGCCAGCTATCCGCCCATCGGTGGCCTGGAGGTCGAGTTGCTGGCCGCCCTGCTGCGTCGGTTTCCGCGCGTGTCCAACGAGCGCCTGCTCTCCGGCCCGGGGCTGGAGAACCTCTACTCCGCCCTGGCCGAGGTCCGCGGCCGCGCCGCCGCCACGGCCACCGCGCCGCACATCCTCGAGCGCGCCCTTTCCGGCGCCGATCCCCTGGCGGTGGAGTGCGTCGAGCGCTTCTGCCTGATCCTCGGCGGGGCCATGGGCGATATCGCCCTGGTCCATGGGGCGCAGGCGGTGGCCATCGGCGGCGGCATCGTTCCGCGCCTGCTGGGCTTTCTCGACACCGCCCTGGTCAGGGCCCGATTCGAGGCCAAGGGCCGGGCGCAGAAGGTGCTGCAGGCCGTGCCCATCGCCCTCATCGCCCACCCCGAGCCCGGCCTGCTGGGCGCGGCCAGGCTGCTGTTCGCCTAGCCCAGATCCCGCCAGGCCCTCACGCCCGGCCAGGCGACGGCTTCGTAAACCCCGCGGGCGATGGCGCGCGCAAGGCAATCGGCGGCCAGCGAGCCCAACCAGGTCAGGGCCGTCGGCCGCGGGTCCGCCAGCGCCGCGGCGCCGGTGGCGAGGACGAACACCACATCGCCGTCGAAAGGCGCGTGGGCCGGGCGGATCGCCCGCGCCAGGCCGGCCTGGGCCATGATCGCCACCCGCCTGGCCTCGGCCGGCGTCAGCTGAGCGTCGGTGGCGATCACCGCCAGGGTGGTGCTTTCGCGAGCCTGCGCGGCGCGCTTGGCCAGGCCCCAGTCGTCGGCCCCGGCCCGCGCCGCGCCCATGGCAATCCCGCCGAATTCGTCGCCGATCTCGAACGGCGCGGCCCAGAAGGCGCGCGCGCCGGGAACGATCACCGAGCCGAAACTGTTGACCGCCGCCAGCGCCCCGACAGTGATCCCGTCATCGCCTATGATGGACGCCGAGCCGGTCCCGCCCTTCAGCGTCCCGGCCATGGCCCCGGCCCCGGCTCCGAAGCCGCCGAGCTGGAAATCCGCCCCCGCGCCTTCGGCGGCGGCGCGGCCCAGCCCCTGGTAGGGCGGGCTCTCGCCCCAGCCTTTGTCGCCGCCGTTGGCGAGGTCGTAGAGGATCGCCGCTGGGACGATCGGGGCCGGCGGCGCGCCCGCGGCCATGCCAAAGCCGCGTCCACGCGCCCCCAGCCAGGCGGTCACCGCATCGGCCGCCGCCAGGCCGTAGACCGAGCCGCCGGCCAGCACGATGGCGTCCACCGCCTCGACCAGGGTCTCGGGCGCGAGCGCGTCGGTCTCGCGCGTGCCCGGCCCGCCGCCGCGCACGTCCACCGCGGCGACCGCGCGATCGTCGGGCAGGATCACCGTGACACCGGTGCGCGCCCGCGCATCCTCGGCCTGGCCGACGGCGATCCCCGGCACATCGGTGATCAGGTTGCGGGGTCCGGGACGGGCGGTCATCTGGCCTGGGTGGCGCCGCGCGCCGGCCTTGTCTAGGTTCGCGCCCATGCGCGCCCTGTCGACCCTCCTCGCCATCACCCTGCTGGCCACGCCAGCGCTCGCCCGCACCGGCGGCATGGTGGCGGCGGCCAATCCCATCGCCACCGAGGCCGGCCTGGCGGTCCTGCGCCACGGCGGCTCGGCGATCGACGCGGCGGTCGCGGTGCAAGCGACCCTGGGCCTGGTCGAGCCGCAAAGCTCGGGCGTCGGCGGCGGCGCCTTCCTGCTCTACTACGACGCCAAGACCCGCACGGTGAGCGCCTACGACGGCCGCGAGTTCGCCCCGGCCAGCGCCACCCCGGCCCTGTTCCTGGGCCCCGACGGCAAGCCGCTGCCGTTCTTCAAGGCGGTGCTGTCGGGCCGCTCGGCCGGGGTTCCGGGAGCCATCGCCGCCCTGGCCCTGGCCCACAAGGCGCATGGCCGGCTGAAGTGGGCCAGCCTCTATGCCGCCGCCGCCCGCCTGGCCGACGACGGGTTCATCGTCAGCCCCAGGTTGGCGAACTACATCGCCGGCCACGCGCCGCAGGCGTCAACGCCCGATGTTGCGGCGTATTTCACCAGGCCCGATGGCCAGCGCTACCGGGCCGGCGATCGGCTGAAGAACCCGGCCTACGCCGCCACCCTGCGCCTGATCGGCCAGGAGGGCCCCGACGCCATCCTCAAGGGCCGGATCGCCCGCGATATCGTCGCCAAGCTGGCCGAGGCGCCGCTGCCCGGCGGCATGACCATGGATGACCTGGCCGCCTATCGCCCACGGCAAACGCCGGCCCTGTGCCGGCCGTGGCTCCGCTGGGTGGCGTGCGAACCCCCTGCCCCCTCCGGCGGACCGGTGACCCTGGAGGCGCTGGGGATCCTCGGCCACACCGACATCGCCGCCCACGGACCTACGGATGCGGAAGGCTGGTACCTGCTATCGCAGGGCCTGCGTCTGGCCGAGGCCGACGATCTGCGCTTCATCGCCGATCCGGCGTTTGTCGCCGTGCCGGTCCAGGGTCTGCTCGATCCGAGCTACCTGGCGGCGCGCGCCAGCCTGATCGGTCCAAGCGCCGGTCCCGCGCCCGCGCCCGGCCATCCCGCCGGCGCGCCGCCCGCCGGTCCCGACCACACCAGGGAGCCCGGCGGCACTTCCTCGTTCACCATCGTCGATCCGGCCGGCGACGTCGTCTCCATGACCACCACTGTGGAGAGCGTGTTCGGCGATGGCCGCATGGTCGATGGGTTTCTGCTCAACAACGAGCTGACCGACTTCTCCTTCGCCCCGCTGCGCACCGACGGCGCGCCGGCGGCCAACGCGGTTGGCCCGCGCAAACGCCCGCGCTCGTCCATGGCCCCGGCCATCATCCTCACCCGCGACGGCCGGTTCGTGGCCGCGGTGGGATCGCCCGGCGGCCTTGCCATCCCCTCGTTCGTGGTCAAGACCCTGATCGGCCTGTTCGCCTGGAACCTTCCGGTGCAGGACGCCATCGATCTGCCCAATCTGGTGGCCATCGGCGATTTCTACGGTTCCGAGCCGGCCAAGTACGCCCCGGGCGTGGTCGCCGCCCTGGCCGCCAAGGGGGTCAACCTCAAGGGCGGCTTCGCCGGCGAGGGCTCTGGCCTGCACGGCATCGTGCTCAGGAACGGCCGCCTCGAGGGCGGCGCCGACCCCCGCCGCGAGGGCGTCGCCAAGGCCTGCTGCGGCTAGACTCTCCTCCCCCTGGGGTGGAGGGGGTGTCGCCTCATGCTCGCGGCAGCCGCAGCTCGAACACCGTCCCCTGCGCTCCGGTCTGGGCCAGGATCAGATCGCCGCCGTGGCCCTGGGCCAGCTCGCGGGCGATGGCCAGGCCCAGGCCCGCCCCGCCGCTCTTGGTCGAGCCGGCGAACGGCTGGAAGATGTGCGTGCGGGCGCGTTCGGGCAGGCCCGGACCGTCGTCGGCCAGGCGGATGACATCGACGCCCGCCTCGGCCGCCAAGCTGGCGCTGACCGTGCCCCTGCCGCCATGCGCCGCGTCCTGATCGATCGCCTGGCGGGCGTTGGCCAGCAGGTTGACCAGGATGCGGTGCAGCTGCTCGGGATCGGCGCTGACCTGCGCCTCGCCCTTGAAGCCTATCGCCAGCGCCACCCCCTCGGCGGCGAGGCCGGCGTCCTCGCCGGCCGCCTGCAGCGCCGCGCGCAGGCGCACGCTCTTCTTGACCGGCGGCGGCTCCTCGCTGCGGCCGAAAGCCAAAACGTTGGAGGCCAGGGTCACCGCCCGGCCCAGCGCCCGCTCGAGCCTCGGCAGCGCCTGGGCGACATGCGGATCGCCGGAGGCGGCCATGCGCTCGGAGGCCAGCTGGGCGCTGGTCAGCATGTTGCGCAGGTCATGGTTGATCTTGGCCACCGCCTCGCCCAGCGCCGCCAGGCGGGCGCGCGAGGCCAGGGCGGCGCGCAGATCGCTTTGCATGCGGTCGAGCTCGCGCTCGGCCCGGCCAATCTCGTCGCGCCGGCCGGAGGTCTTGATCACCGCCTTGGGATCGTCGGGGTCGGCCCGGAAATCCTCCATCGAGCGGGTGATCCGCTGCATCGGCCGCACCAGAAAGTAGTTCAGCGACAGATAGACCACCGCGCCGGCGACCACCGAGGTGAAGATGGCGATGCCCAGCAGCCGTTCGAGCTGGGTGACCAGCTCGCGCCGCAGCGGCGCGTCAGGGGCGACGATCTCCACGAAATCGCCCTGCAGGAAGCGCGGCTTGGCCATCACCCGCACCATCCGGCCGCGGCCGCCGAACAGGGTCTCGAAGGGGGCCCGCCAGGGCAGGTTTCCAGAGCGCAGATCGACCAGGTAGGGGGTGCGCTGCACCCTCGGCATCTGCAGGATCAGGTGGCGCTCGTTGTTGATCGCCAGCGACACTTGGACCACCTCGGCGCTGGCCAGGAGCCGCTGGGCCATCGGCTGGGAGACCTTGCCGTTGACTGCGGTCTGGGTGACGAAGGTGGCCACCTCGGCGGCGCGCACCCGGTCCAAAAGGCGCTGCTCCTCGAAGGCGGCGAGGTTGGGCGGCAGGATCAAGAGGTTGACCAGCCCCACGATCACCACCGTCAGCAGCAGCAGGCGTGACGACAGCCCGCGCGGCCAGGGCAGGCTGAGCTTGACCTTGCGCGCCGGCGCGCTTGCTGAGGCGCTGTCCGCCATCACCCGTTGGTTACGTCAGCTTGGGCGGGGGGGCAATCAAGGCCGCCGTCGCCGCCGGAGCGCGTTCCGAAAAGTGGGCGCTGGCTTTTCGATAAGATTCAACGATCAGGCGCGCCCGCCTGATGGTTTCGTGCTCTGAGGACGCGGAACGCCAGCGAGGCGACCGCCAGGATCGAGAGGCCGATCAGGGGCGCCAGCACCGCCGGGCGCGTGAACATCTGCTCGCTGAGCGGGCCGCCACGGTCGATGACCTTGCCGAGACCCGCCCCCAGGCCGGCCAGGATGAAGCACACCGGCGCGCTGCCGAGCGCCGTCGCGGCGATCACGGTCATGAGGCGCACCCCGGCCAGGCCGGCGGCGACGTTGGGCAGGAAGTAGGGCATGGCCGGGACCAGCTTGAGGCTCAGCAGATAGGAAAAGGCGTTGGCCCCGAACGCCCTCTCCAGCGCCGCGACCCGCGGGCCGCTGCGGGCCGCGATGGCCTCGGCGAAGGCGCTGCGGCAGGCCAGGAACACCAGCACCGAGCCGATCACGCAGGCGGCGAGGCTGATCGCGCCGCCGACCAGCGCGCCGAACAGATACCCCGATGCCGAGGCCATCAGGGTGATCCCCGGCAGGCAGGCGGCGACCACGGCGATGAATGCGACCAGCAGCGATCCTCCGGCGATCAGGGGGCGGGCGGCGACGAAGGCCTGCAGAGCCGCATGGTGGCTGCGCAGCTCGGCCAGCGAGATCCACCGCCACGCACCGCTCAGCAGCGCGGCGATCAGCAGCGCCAGGATCGCCGCCAGCAGGCCAAAGCGGGCGACCAGTCTCACCCCGCGCCCACCGCCTCGGCAAGGCTGGAAAAGCCGTCGGCGAGAAGGCGCTGGGCCAACTCGCGCTTGATCCGGCCGATCAGGCCCGGTCCCTGAAACACCAGGGCGGTGTAGAGCTGCACCGCGCTCGCCCCGGCGCGGATCTTGGCGTAGGCGTCGGCCCCGCTGGCGATGCCGCCGGCCCCGATCAGGCAAAGGCGCCCGCCCCCGGCGGCGAAGGCGATCCTCAGCGCCGCGGTCGCGGGTCCCATCAGCGGCGCGCCCGAGAGACCCCCGGCCTGGCGCGCGTGGCGGCTCCTGAGCGAGGCCGGCCGCGCGGTGGTGGTGTTGGAGACGATCAGGCCGGAAACGGCGTGGCTCACCGCGGCCTCGACGACGGCTTCGATCTCGGAATCGGCGAGGTCAGGGGCGATCTTGAGCAGCACCGGAATGTTCTTCGCCGGATCGAGGCGGGCGCGGGTCTCCGCCAGGCGGCCCAGCAGTTCGGCGAGCGCCTCGCCTGTCTGCAGGCCGCGCAGGCCGGGCGTGTTGGGCGAGGAGACATTGAGCGTGAAATAGTCGGCCAAGCCCCACAGGCGCTCCAGGCCGGCGACATAATCGCCGATGCGGTCGGTCGAATCCTTGCCCGCGCCGATGTTGGCCCCGACGATCCCGCCGGAGCGCCGGCGGAGGCGGCCGGCGAACGCCTCCAGCCCGGCGTTGTTGAAGCCCAGGCGGTTGATCACCGCGCCATCCTCGGCCAGGCGGAACAGGCGCGGGCGCGGATTGCCGGCCTGGGCCATGGGCGTCACCGTGCCGCATTCGACAAAGCCGAACCCGGCCGCGAGCATGGCCCTGGGAACCTCGCCGTTCTTGTCGTAGCCCGCCGCGAGACCGACCGGATTGGCCAGGGCGAGGCCGCCGATGGCGGAGGCCAGGCGGGCGTCCGGCGGCGCCAGGTCCGTCGGTCCCAGGCCCGCCTTCAGCGCCATCAGGCTGGCGGCGTGAGCGCGTTCCGGGGGCAGGGCGCGCAGCGCCGCGGTGGCGAGCTCGTGGGTGAGGCTCACCGCAGCGCGGTGGCCGGCGTCGGCACGCCGTCCCAGGCCAGCGGCAGGGGATGCACCGCGCGCACGCAGTGGGTCGGCAGGGGATCGTAGAGATGCGGAAACAGCTCCCCTCCGCGCGCGGGCTCCCACTTCAGCGCCACGCCGAGATCGTCGGCCTCCACCTCCAGGGCCACCAGGCCGTCCTGGTCGCGGAAGTGCAGGCGCGCCGTCTCGCTGGTCTGGGCGGCGGTGGAGAAATGGATGAAGCCGTCGGTAAGATCGATGCCGGACCCCTCGAAGCGACCGACGGCGTCGGCCGCCCGCCAGGCCTCCTCGGAGAGGATCTTGTAGATGCGGCTCATGCTCGATGCTCGCTGGGGCGGAAGAGATGCAGCAACTGGCAGCGATTGTCGGCGTCGAAGGCCAGCACCGCCGCCGCCGCGGTCGGAAAGCCGGCGGCGATCCGCTCGGCCTCGGATGGCCTGAGGCCACGCTCGGCCAGCAGGCTGACGCCCAGCTCCTGCAGCCCGGGATTGTGGGCCACCAGCATCAGGGCCTCCACGGCGCCGGCCGAAGGGATGATCTCCACCGCCAGCTCGACATCGGAAGCATTGTAGAGGCTGCGCCGGAACTCGACCTCGGCGCCCGGAAACGCGCCCTTGGCCTCCTCCCAGGTCTGGCGGGCGCGCACCGCCGGCGAGACCAGGG
Organism: Caulobacteraceae bacterium; assembly: GCA_035999625.1. GTDB lineage: Bacteria > Pseudomonadota > Alphaproteobacteria > Caulobacterales > Caulobacteraceae > Acaudatibacter. The sequence goes on from DASYGN010000126.1 coordinate 10,557, forward strand.
CCAGGTCGGGGGCGCATCCGGCCCCCGCCAGCACCTCGGCCATCAGGCGCGCGTCGGCATGGCCGCGCTCGGTCAGGCGGCGCTCGAAGTCCTCGCCGCCGTTCGGCGCCCGGGCCTCGGTCTTGGCGTGACGGAACAGAATCAGACGGCGCATCGGCTCCCCTGGCGGCCCCGCCCTAGCATGGCGCGGCAATTCCCTATAGGGGACGCACCGCCAATGACCCTCAGCCTCGACGATATCAAGGCCGCGGCCCAGCGCATCGCCGGCCATGTGGAGCGCACGCCGTGTCGCTTCTCGCGCACCTTGTCGGAGATCACCGGGGCCGAGGTGTGGGTCAAGTTCGAGAACCAGCAATTCACCGCCGCCTACAAGGAGCGCGGGGCCCTCAACCGCCTCTCGCGCCTGACTGAGGCCGAGCGCGCCCGCGGAGTGATCGCCGCCTCGGCCGGCAACCACGCCCAGGGCCTCGCCTACCACGGCCAGCGGCTGGGCATCCCGGTGACCATCGTCATGCCCAGGGGCACGCCGCACGTGAAGGTGCAGCAGACGCGCGAGTTCGGGGCCGAGGTGGTCATCGACGGCGACGGCTATGATTCAGCCTACGCCGTGGCCCGCGACCTGGAGGCCGAGCGCGGCCAGGTGTTCGTGCACCCGTTCGACGACGAGGATGTCATGGCCGGCCAGGGCACCCTGGCCCTGGAGATGCTGGAGGACGCACCGGAGATCGAGGTCCTGCCGATCCCCATCGGCGGCGGCGGCCTGATCGCCGGCGTGGCCACCGCGGCCAAGGCGATCAAGCCCGACATCAGCATCATCGGCGTCGAGCCGGCCATGTTCCCCTCGTTCACCGCCCGCATGCGCGGCCTCAACGCCCCGTGCGGCGGCCAGACCATCGCCGAGGGCATCGCCGTCAAGCAGGTGGGCGATCTCACCTACCGCATCGCCCGGCCGCTGATCGACGACGTCCTGCTCCTGGAGGAGCCCTACTTCGAGCGCGCCGTGGCCCTCTATTGCAACATCGAAAAGACCGTCGCCGAGGGCGCCGGGGCGGCGGCGCTGGCGGCCCTGCTGGCCTATCCGGAACGCTTCCGCGGCCGGAAGTGCGGCCTGATCATCACCGGCGGCAACATCGACCCGCGCCTCCTGGCCTCGGTCCTCACCCGCGAGCTGGTCCGCGCCCAGCGCCTGGTCTCCCTGCGCATCGTCGGCGACGACCGGCCCGGCCTGCTGGCGGCGGTCTCGACCACCATCGGCGAGCTGGGCGCCAACATCATCGAGGTGGCCCACAACCGCCTGGCCCTGGACGTGCCGGCCAAGGGGGCGGAGTTCGATCTCCTGGTCGAGACCCGCGATGCCCAGCACACTCAGGAGATCATCGACTCCCTGCGCGAGCGCGGCTATCCGCCCCGGGTGGTCTGAGATGGGCCGTGTGAGCGCCGCCGCGCTGCTCGCCGCTTTGGCCCTCGCCGCCTGCGCCAGGACCGACGACGCGCCCGATCCGGCGGTGGTCGGCAAGGCCTTCCTGGCCAAGAACGCCCACGCGCCCGGCGTCACCGTCACCGCCGATGGCCTGCAGTACCGGGTGCTGCGTTCCGGCCCGGCCACGGGCCTGCGACCCAAGCCGGCCGACGAGGTCAAATTCGCCTACGAGGGCAAGTTCATCGACGGGCGGGTATTCGATTCCTCCTACGATCGCGGCGTGCCGGCGGTCACCACCCTGCGCGATCTCACCCCCGGCTTCCGCGAGGCGCTGGCGCTGATGCGCCCGGGCGATCAGTGGCTGATCTACGTGCCCGCCAAGCTCGGCTATGGCGAGGCCGGCGCCGGGCCGATCCCACCCAACTCGGTGCTGGTGTTCAAGGTCGATCTGATCGCGGTCCAGCCGGACCAGAGTTCGATCGGCAAGGGCTGAGCTCGGCCAGCGCCCAGCGGGCGGCCTCGCGCACGGTTTCGTCCTTATCGTCGAGGCGCTGGGCGGCGGCGGGCATGAGCGCGGCCTCGCCCGAGGCGCCGATGGCGTAGAGCGCGTTGCGCACCAGGCGATCGCGGCCGATGCGCTTCACCGGCCCGCCGGCGAACAGGGCCTTGAAGCCGGCCTCGTCCAGGCCCGCCAGATCGGCCAGGGCCGGGGCGCGCAGCGCCTCCCTCGCCTGCAGCTTGGCTTCCCGCCCGGCGGTGGCGAACTTGTTCCATGGGCACACCGCCAGGCAATCGTCGCAGCCGAACACGCGCGGGCCCATGGCCTTGCGGTAGCGCGCCTCGATCGGCCCGGGGTGCTCGATGGTCAGGTAGGAGAGGCACGCCCGCGCATCGAGCTGGTAGGGGGCCGTAAAGGCGCCCGTCGGGCACACATCCAGGCACGCCCGGCACGAGCCGCAGGCGTCCTCGGCCGGCGCGCTCGCCGGCAGCTCGAGGCTGGAGAGGATCACCCCCAGGAACAGCCACGAGCCGAACTCGCGCGAAACCAGATTGGTGTGCTTGCCTTGCCAGCCGAGGCCGGCGAGCGCCGCCAGCGGCTTTTCCATCACCGGCGCGGTATCGACGAACACCTTGACCTCGCCGCCGAGGCGGCGGGCGATCTGGCCGGCCAGGGTCTTGAGCCGGCCCTTGATCACCTGGTGATAGTCGCGCCCCTGGGCGTAGACCGAAATCGCGGCGCGGGTGGTCTCGGCCAGGCGGTCCATCGGATCTTGATCGGGCCCATAGTTCATCCCCACCACCACCGCCGAGCGCGCCTGCGGCCACATCGCCCGTGGGTGCGCGCGCCGCTCGCGGGTGGCTTCCATCCACGTCATGGTTCCGTGACGGCCAGCGTCGACGAAGGCTTGCAGGCGCTCGCCCGCTTCCCAGGGCTGGCTCACGTCGGCGATGCCGCAGGCCTCGAAGCCGAGTTTCAACGCCGCGGCGCGGATGAAGGCCACTTGGCGCTGATCCTCTCTCCCCCCTGTGGGGGGAGGCCCGGCGACAGCCGGGAGGGGGGCCTCTTCAGAAATCGAGGTCGTCATAGTGGGCCGACGGCGGCAGGCCGGGCCAGCGGTCCAGCAGCAGGGGCCGGAACGCCGGTCGCGACTTGATCTTCATGTACCAGGTCTTCACCTGGCCGAAGTCGCGCCAGGGGACATCGCCGAAATAGTCGATCACCGACAGATGCGCGGCGGCGGCGAAATCGGCCAGCGTCAGGCGCCGGCCGGCCAGCCAATCGCGCCCGCCGAGCAGCTTTTCCATGTAGGCCAGATGGCCGCGCAGGGCCTCGCGCCCCTGGCGCAGGCTGTAGAGATCGGGCGCGCCCATCTTGGTCAGGCGCTTCTCCAGTTTCTCCTGCAGCAGATAGGCGTCGACCTCGGCGTCGAACTTGCGGTCGAACCATTGCATCAGCCGCCGGGTCTCGGCCCGCTCGGCGGGCGTCGCACCCAGCAGATCCGGGCCCGAGACCTCGCGCTCGAGATGCTCGAGGATGGCCCGGGCCTCGCAGATCACCAGCGGCTCCAGGGCCGTCGCCTGCTCGACCAGCACCGGGGTCAGGCCCGAGGGGTTGAGGGCCAGGAAGGCCTTCGGCCGCTCCCAGTAGCGGACCACCTCGTCGACGAAGATGAGCTTCTTCTCGGCCAGCGCCAGGCGCACCTGGCGCGAGGCCGGATCGAGCGGGAAATGGTGCAGAGTGCGGGTCAGGCTCACGCGCGAGCTATAGCAATAATCCGCAGGCCAACAACGGCCAGAACCCGTGCCCACTGTTTCGGAACGCGCTCTAGGTTTCGACGTCGGCGGAGGCTTCGGCGAACGCGCCGGCGTGCGGTTCGGCCCGCCCGCGCGGGTCCGGATGGATGAGGATGTCGGCCTGCGGAAACGCCTTCAGCACCCGGCGCTCGGCCGCCAGCACCACCTTGTGCGCCGCCTCCAGGCTCATCTCCGGATCGAGATCGGCGTGCAGCTGGATGTGCACGATCGGCCCCGACGCTCTGGTGCGCAGCTGGCTGACCGCGCTCACCGCCGCATCCTCGGTCATCAGGGCGATGATGCGCTTGCGGTCCTTGTCCGGCAGCTCATGGTCGAGGAGCTGGTCGGACGAGGCGCGGAACACCGCCACCGCACCCCACAGCAAAACGCCGGCCACCGCCAGGCCGCCCAGGGCGTCGAACCCGGTCCAGCCGATCAGGGCCGCCGCGGCGATCGCCGCCAGCGCCGCCAGGTTGGAGACGAAGTCGGCCGAGTAGTGGGCCCGATCGCCGGAGACGGCCACCGAGTTGGCCCGCTTGAGGACCGCGCTCTGGAAGGCGATCAGGCCGCCGGTCAGCGCCAGCGAGAAGACCATCACCGCGATCGCCCAGCCCTGGCGCTGCAGGGGATGGGGGCGGATCAGGTGGCGCACCGCCTCCTCGGCGATCACCGCCGCCGAGGCAAACACCAGGCCGGCCTGCATCAGGCTGGCGAACGCTTCCGCCTTGCCATGACCGAAGCGGTGTTCCTTGTCCGGCGGGGCCTGGGCGTAGCGCACGGCGAAGAAGGTCGCCGAGGAGGCGATCAGGTCGAGGCCGGAATCGGCCAGCGAGGCCAGCAGGGCGACCGAGCCGCTCAGCCACCAGACGATCGCCTTGGCCGCCACCAGGATGGCGGCTGTTGACACCGAGGCGGTGGTCACCGCGCGGGTGGAGCGGTCATGCTCGGCCTTGGCGGGCGGGCTCATGGCGGCGAACTTAGCACAACCCTCCTCCCCCTCGATGGGGGAGGTGGCTCGCGTCAGGCCACCCTGCCCACCGAGGGGAGGCAGGGCGCCGGGCCGACGTAGCGCGAGGCGGGGCGGATCAGCCGGCCATTGAGCGTCTGCTCGCGCGCGTGGGCGATCCAGCCCGCTGCCCGGCCCATGGCGAAGACGCAGGTGAACGCCGACGGCGGAAACGCCAGGGCCTCCAGCATCAGGGCGGTGTAGAGCTCGACATTGACGTCCAGCGACCGGTCGGGCTTGCGTGCCTTCAGCACCGCCAGGGCGGCGCTCTCCACCGCCTCGGCGAACGCCAGCCGTCCGGGCAGCGCGTTGGAGCCCTCGCCGAGCGTCTTCACCGCCGCCTTGAGCGCATCGGCGCGCGGATCGCGGACCTTGTATACCCGGTGGCCAAAGCCCATCAGCCGCTCGCCGCGATCGAGCGCCCCTTCCAGCCAGGCGCGGGCGTTCCCCGGCTCGCCGATGGCGTCCAGCATCTCGATCACCGGCCCGGGGGCGCCGCCGTGCAGCGGCCCCTTGAGCGCCCCGATCCCGGCCAGCACCGCCGAGGTCAGCCCGGCCCGGGTCGAAGCCACCACCCGGGCGGCGAAGGTCGAGGCGTTGAAGCCGTGATCGGCGATGGTCACCAGATAGGCGTCGAGCGCGGCCGCCTCGGCCGGGCTGGCGTCCCCTCCGCGCGTCAGGCGCAGGATGTCGGCAGCGTGGCTGGCGCCGGGATCGGGGGCCAGCGGCCCCTCGCCCGCCTGCCGGCGCAGGACCGCGGCGGTGAACACCGCCGGGGCCGCCGTCAGTCTGAGCGCGGTGGCCAGATCATCGCCATCGGCGATCCTGGCGGTGAGGGCGCGCATGGCCTCGGTGGGCGAGAGCGCCAGCAGGGCGTCGTCGAGGGCGCGGACCTCGCCGGCGACCTCGACCCTGGCCGCGCCCAGCGCCGGGGCCAGATCGCCCGGCAGGGCGGTGAAGAAGCCGCCCCACAGCAGCGCGACCACGTCCTCGAACCGCCAGCGCCCGGCCAGCTCGGCCAGCGCGTGGCCGCGGATGATCAGCCGTCCGGCCAGACCATCGACGTCCGAGAGCACCGTCTCGGACGCCACCACGCCTTCGAGGCCATCGGCTACCCGCATCGTCGTCCTCGCTCCTTGCCAATTCACGGCGCAGATGCGAGGTTCGCGAGCAAGAATCAAGATTGATCAACTTAATCAAGATGAGCGATTGGATCGAAGCCCGCGAGGCCATGGAGCGGCTGGGCGTGCGCCCCCAGACCCTCTACGCCTACGTCAGCCGCGGCCGCATCCAGGCGCGCGCCGATCACCGCGACCCGCGCCGCAGCCGCTATCTGGCCAGCGACATCGCCGCCCTGGCCGCCGCCAAGGCGCGCGGGCGCAAGCGCTCGCAGGTCGCCGCCGACGCCATCGCCTGGGGCGAGCCGGTGCTGGCCTCGGCGATCACCACCGTCGCCGGCGGGCGGCTCTACTACCGCGGCCGCGACGCCGCCCTGCTGGCCGAGACCGAGACCTTGGAGGCGGTGGCGCGCCTGTTGCGCGGCGGCCAGGGGCATGCGCCGCCCCGATCGGCGCGCCCGGCGCCGCCGGCGGGCGCGACCATGCGCCAGCGCGCCTTCGCCGCCCTGGCCCACCGCGCCGCCGCCGCGCCCGTGGCCATGGAGGGCGAGGCCCTGGCCGACGAGGCCGCGGCGCTGCTCGATATCATCACCGACGCGGTGGCCGGGGAGGTCGGCGGCGGGCCGGTCCACGAGCGCCTCGGCAAGGCCTGGGGCCTTGGACCCGCCGGCCTCGATCTCGTCCGCCGGACGCTGGTGCTGCTGGCCGACCACGAGCTCAACGCCTCGACCTTCGCCGCCCGCATCGCCGCCTCCACCGGCGCTTCCCTGGCCGCCTGCGCCCTGGCCGGCCTGGCCGTCCTCTCCGGCCCGCTGCACGGCGGCGCCGCCGGGGCCCTCCTCGTCCTCGCCGACGAGGCCGAGCGCATCGGCCCCGACGAGGCGGTGGCCGCGCGCCTGGCCCACGGGGTCACCGCGCCGGGCTTCGGCCACCCGCTCTATCCCGACGGCGATCCCCGGGCGGCGGCCCTCAGCGGCCTGTTCGTCGAGCCGCCCGGTCTTGCGGCCCTGCGCGCGGCCATGGAGAGCGCCACCGGGGCGCACGACAACGTCGATTTCGCCCTCGTCGCCCTGGCCCGCGCCCTGGATCTGCCGGCCGACGCGCCGTTCGCCCTGTTCGCCGTCGCCCGCTCATCCGGCTGGAGCGCCCACGCCATCGAGCAGATCGCCGGCGGCTCGCTGATCCGCCCGCGGGCGCGCTATGTGGGGGTAGCCCCGTTCTCCTCCCCCTCAGGGGCAGGGGGACCGCGAAGCGGTGGAGGGGGATAGCGCCGCCAGCGCTTCCTCGGCCGCGTACTGCCCGCCCTTGCGATAGCGCCACAGATAGGTGGGGATGATCGCCTCCACCGGGCTCGCCGTGACGCCCAGCTCGGCCAGGCCCGGCAGGGTCCCGCAAACCACGTTGTCGGCGCGCAGCAGCTCGACCTGGTCGGAAGTCAGCGGCGGCGGCAGACCCAGGCGCGCGGCCACATCGCCGAGCTTGCCGATCATGCGGGCGGCCCCGAACGAGAGCCGAATCAGAGCCCGCTTGCGGCCGATCACCGCCAGCATCAGGCGCATCAGCTCGGTGAACGAGTACACCCCCGGCCCGCCGAGCTCGAAGGTCTTGCCGGCCATCGCCGGGTCCTCCAGCGCGCGCGCCGCGGCGGCGGCGACATCGCCGACGAACACCGGCTGGAAGCGCGTCGCTCCGCCGCCGATCAGCGGCAGGGCCGGCCCCACCATGGCCATCTGCGCGAAGCGATTGAAGAAGCCATCGCCCGGCCCGAACACCACCGAGGGGCGCAGGATCACCGCGCCCGGGAAGGCCGCGCGCACCGCCGCCTCGCCGGCCGCCTTGGTGCGCCCATAAAGGGCGGGACTGGCCGCATCGGCCCCCAGCGCCGAAAGCTGGACCATGGCCCCGGCCCCGGACCTCGCCGCCACCCGGGCGACCCGGCCGGCCCCCTCGACGTGCAGGCTCTCGAACCCCTGGTGGCCGCTCTGGTAGAGAATCCCGACGCAGTTGACGCACGCCTCGGCGCCCTCCAGCGCCCGCGCCACCGAGGCCTCGTCGCGCAGGTTGGCCTGGACGATCTCGATCTGGCCGACATCGCCCATCATCGGCAGGCGATAGGCGCGGCCAGGCCGGCGCACGGCCACGCGCAGCCGATGCCCGCGGCGGGCCAGCGCGCGCACGATCTGGCCGCCGATAAAACCGGAGCCGCCGAAGACGGTGGTCAGTCCCTGCATGGGGCGCGGGATAGACGAGCCCCCCGGCGCGCGCAACGCCGCCAGAGCCTGATGGCTTTGAGCGCAACAGATGCGAAGGCTGAATCCGGCTCGGCGCTTTCAGTTTCCAGCCTGATTGACCTCGCCGGAGCGGCGCCCTATGCGTCCCGCCCTCGCGCGGACCCCTCAGCGGGGCGGGCGGGCCCAGGTGGCGGAATTGGTAGACGCGCTGGCTTCAGGTGCCAGTGGCTTAACGGCCGTGAAGGTTCGAGTCCTTTCCTGGGCACCACGCGCATGTTCGCG
>DASYGN010000020.1:0-1750 GCA_035999625.1 Caulobacteraceae bacterium
CATCGCCAAGAGACATTCATGCGCATCGGCGTGCCCAAGGAAATCAAGACCCTCGAATTCCGCATCGGCGCGACGCCGGGGGTCGTCCATCGCCTGCGCCTGGAGGGCCACGAAGTGTTCGTCGAGGCCGGCGCCGGGGCCGGCATCGGCCTGGCCGACCAGGCTTTCTCCGAAGTCGGCGCGACCATCCTGCCGGATGCCGACCAAGTGTTCGCGGCGGCGGACATGATCGTCAAGGTCAAGGAACCGCAGGCGGCGGAAATCGCTCGCCTGAAGCCGCGCCACCTCCTGTTCACCTACCTGCACCTGGCGGCCGATCCGGCCCAGGCCAGGGGCCTGATGGCCAGCGGCTGCACCGCCATCGCCTATGAAACGGTGACCGACCGCAACGGCCGCCTGCCACTGCTGGCGCCGATGAGCCAGGTGGCAGGCCGCATGGCGGTGGACGTTGGCGCCTATCACCTGATGAAGCCGGCCGGCGGCCGCGGCCTGCTGCTCGGCGGCGTGCCCGGCGTGCTCCCGGCCAAGGTGCTGATCCTGGGCGGCGGGGTAAGCGGCAAGCACGCCGCCCAGATGGCCATCGGCCACCGCGCCGACGTCACCCTGTTCGACATCTCCGCCCAGCGGCTCGAGGAGCTGGACGATCAGTTTCGCGGCGAGGTGAAGACCTGTTTTTCCACCCATGACCTGCTGGCCGAAGCGCTTTCGACCGCCGATCTGGTGATCGGCTGCGTGCTGGTGCCGGGCGCGGCGGCTCCCAAGCTGATTACCCGGGCGGATCTGTCGCGCATGCGCGCCGGGACGGTGCTGGTCGATGTGGCCATCGATCAGGGCGGCTGTTTCGAGACCAGTCACGCCACCACCCACGCCGATCCGACCTTCATCGTCGACGACGTGATCCACTATTGCGTCGCCAACATGCCGGGCGCGGCGCCGCTGACCTCGACCTATGCCTTGAGCGCCGCCACCGCGCCTTACATCTCAGCGCTCGCGGGCAAGGGCGTGGACGGCGCGTTCGCCGACGATCCGGGTCTCGCCAACGGCCTCAACGTCCGGGAAGGTCGCATCACCCACAAGGCGGTCGCCCAGTCACTCGAACTGAACTGAACCGGGTGCGCATTTCGTAACCTGCGGCGCGCACGCTGGCTGGGTAAGATGTGGCCCATGAGCCAAGCCTTGGCCGCTGCGATCCTCGCCCTGCACCTGCTGGTCATCGCCTTCAATATCCTCGGCATGGCGATCATCCCGATTGGGGCGTGGCGCAAATGGCGGTTCGCGCGCGCACCGGTTTGGCGCCTGGCTCACCTCGCCTCGATGGCGATCGTGGCCGGCCAGGCCCTGGCGGGCCGGGCCTGTTTCCTCACCCTTTGGCAGGACGCGCTCTCCGGCCGCGGCCGTCAGCCGCTGATCATGCGGACGGTCAACGCCATCGTCTTCTGGCCCCTGCCAGCCTGGTTCTTCAGCGCCGTTTATCTCACTCTGTTCGCCTATGTCCTGGCGATGCTGGTCATCGTGCCACTGCGGTTCTCGTCCAGCTAGCGCGCGCCATCGTCCACCGGCCGGCTCGCCGCGCGGCTGACGATTTTCGGAACGATTTGGCGGTTAGGGCCATTGCTCAAACGAGCTTTGCCGGTCGGAAGGCATGACAGCGCCATATCTTCTTCTGCGGGGCTTGGCGGCGATGGCCCTCGCCGGCCTGCTCATCGCCGCCGCGCCGGCCCCCCCATCCACGCCAGGCAGTCCAACGCCG
>DASYGN010000035.1:0-53109 GCA_035999625.1 Caulobacteraceae bacterium
CGGCGGAACTCGATGAAGCGCGTCGCCGCGCTGCGGGTGAAATAGCGATCGTGAGAGACGAACACGCAGGCCACATCGCTCTCCTCGAGTTGGCCCTCGAGGTCCTCCTGGCCCTCGATGTCCAGGTGGCTGGTGGGTTCGTCGAGCAGGTAGAAGTTGGGTTTCATCAGCTTCATGCGCAGGAAGATCAGGCGTGAGCGCTCGCCATAGCTGGTGATGCCAATGGGATCGCGCTGCCTGGTGAAGGCGAAACCCGTCTGAGCCAGGGTCCGCGCCGCCTCGTGCGCGCCGACGCCCTCGATCTCGCCGATATAGTCCACCAGGCTTTGCCGGAGCGGAAGCTCGCGCATCACCTGGTCGAAATAGACCAGGCGGCTGGCCGGATTGAACCGGATCTGAGCCGATCCGTCGTAGTGCCGCGCCCGCTCGCTCCAGGCCGTGGCCAAGGCGCGCAGGAGGGTGGATTTGCCGGCCCCATTGACGCCCAGCAGGGCCACCTTGTCCCCCGCGCCGATGGCCAGGCGATCGATGTCGAGCAGCTTGCGCGCCCCATCCGGGGTCATCAGCCGCAGGTTCTCGACCCGCAGGGCGATCTTGGCTTCGATATCGCCATCGCCAAGCTCGAGGCGGCGCTCGCGGGCGACATAGACTTCGGTCCTGGTCTTCTCCAGGCGGGCGATGCGGTTCTGAACCACCTTCTTCTTGCGGTGGAACATGTCGTTCTTCTGGCCCCAGACGTGGTAGCGCGCGGCCATCTTCTCCAGGCGCCTGATCTCCTTCGCCTCGAGATCACGGCGCGCGCCAGCGGCGGCGTCACGGCGCAGGAGCTCCTCGCGGGCGGTGGCGAACGGAGCCCTGAAGGCATGCACGCCATCGGCGCGCAGAAACAACGTCCGGGTGCTCACCCGGTCGAGGAAGGCCCGATCATGCGAGACGATCAGCATCGGCAGCCGGAAGCTCTCGGTCAGCCAGCCCTCGAGGAGGTTGATGTGGCCGATATCGAGATGGTTGGTCGGCTCGTCGAGCAGCAGGATATCAGGCGCCTCGAGGCGCGCGGCGGCGGCGATCAGGATCAATCTCTGCCAACCGCCGGAGAGGACGCCGAAGGGGCCGGCGGCGGTCTCTCCGGTGACGCCGATCTCGTCCAGCAACATGTCGATGCGCCAGTCTTCGCCGGCCGCGCCGACCTTGGCCAGCGACCGCTCCATCACCTGGCGCACGCTGAGCGCCGCCAAGTCTGCCGGAACCTCCTGCGGCAGGTGACCCACCGCCAGGCTGCGGGAGCGCACGATCTTGCCGGAATTGAGCTCCAGTTCGCCGCTCAGGCACCCAAGCAGGGTCGACTTCCCGGCCCCATTCTCGCCGACAAGCGCGGTCGTTGCGTCATCGAGAAGGAACGAGACGCCGGAGAAGATCTTGCGCGTGCCGTGAAAGAACGCGCCGTCTTCGATACCGAGAACAGCTTGGCGGGTGGACATGAAACCACGGTCCCAACGGATCGGGACCGTGGTTCTGGCCAATGCAACGGCGGCGCGTCAAGCGACGCGCCGTTATCGGTTCAGACGGTTCCGCCGCGCCTGAACAGGAAGTGGTAACCCAGCATCACCACCAGGGCTCCGATCACCGCCACGATGAGACTGGGAATATTCAGTCCGGTGACGCCGGTATGGCCGAAGAAATGCATGATCATGCCGCCGACGAACGCGCCGATGACCCCGAGCACAATGTCCATGACCAGCCCCGAACCGGTGTGGTTGACGATCTTGCTGGCGATGAATCCCGCTATCAGGCCCAGAATGAGCCAGGCGATGATACCCATTTGGCGTCTCCCTTTATCGACGCGTGGCGCGAACATTGATGGCGTTCGTCGGCGTCGGATTATTCTCGCGCCATTGAACGGGCGGCCCAAACCACAGTTCCGTTACCGCTCAGCTTGCCAGGCGCACCGTGGCCTGCAGCTCGATATCGGCGGCTGATCCGCCGACGAGCAGATCATAGCTTCCCGGCTCGACCGTCCAGGCGCCCTTGGTCGGATCCCAGTAAGCAAAATCGCGCGCTTGCAACCTCAGCGTCACTTTCCGGCGCTCGCCCGCCGCCAGCGCCACCTTGACGAAGCTCTTGAGCTCCTTGACCGGCCGTTCCACCGAGGGTCCGCGCGGGCGCACATAGAGCTGCGCGGTCTCCTTGCCGGCGCGCTCGCCGGTGTTGGCCAGCATGAACTTGATCCGGATCTCCTGGCCCACCCTCGCCTCCTCCGGCGCTTCCAGACCAGCATAGGCAAACCGGGTGTAGGTCAGGCCGTGACCGAAGGGGAACAGCGGCGGGGTGGGCGAGCGGTCGAAATGCCGATAGCCGACGTGGACACCCTCTCCATAGATGGCCTGATCGCCGCCCGGCCAATAGCGATGAGCCGGCGTATCCTCGATCGCCCGCGGGATGGTCATCGGCAGGCGCCCAGACGGCTCGGTGTCGCCGAGCAGGATGCGGCTCAGGGCGTCGGGCCCCTCCTCGCCTCCGAGCCATGCGGCCACGACCGCCGGCGCGTGCTCGATCCAGGGCATGGCGTAGGGCGCGCCGGCGAGCAGCACCACCACGGTGCGCGGGTTGGCCGCCAGGACCGCCTCGACCAGGGCGTTCTGGTCGCCAGGCAGCTGCAAATCCCGCCGATCGTAGCCCTCGCCTTCGGTGATCGAGGCCGCGCCGATGACCACCACCGCCGCATCGGCGCCGGCGGCCAATTCCGCGGCTTCCTCCACCGACCCCCGCGGCTGGCGCACGCCGATGGCGACATATTCCCACGCCGGGCGCATCTCTACGGAGGGGCGCACATAATCGATGGTGATCGGATAACCGCGACCCGCCGCCAGGCGCCGCGAGGCGATGCGCCGGGGCACCGGGCCGCCACCGACATCCCAGTCGTCGAGCGCCGCCGGCGTCGCCGGATCGAGCAGGGTCTCGCCCGCGAGGGTGATCCGCCCTTCGCCCGGCGCGCGCAGGGCGATCTCATGCACCCCATCGCGCTCCGGCCAGAACCAGCCGCTCCAGCGCACCGCGCCCACATCCCGCGCGCCGGCGGCGGTCAGCAGCTTGCCGATCGCACGCTCGTTCTCGATCCTGAACGGCGCCTCGGCGAATCCCCGAGCGTGGAAATAGGCCACCGCGAGGCCGGCCTGGCCGCGCCCCTGGTCGGGACTGAACAAGGCGCCCGGCGCCGCCGGTGGGACCGGCTCGTTGTCACCGCCATCGGCGTAGACCACTTCACAACTGGCCCCCAGCCGTTCCTCGAGCGACTGCAGCACCGAAGTGCGGCGGCCCGGCCGGACATGCGAGGAGCCGCCGCCTTGGATGCGGCGCACCGCGGCATTGGGTCCGACCACCGCCAGCCGGCGCAGGCGCCCAGGATGGAGGGGCAGAAGGTCGACGTCGTTTTTCAGCAACACCACCGATTCCTCCGCCGCCCGGGCGGCGATCTCGCGGTGACGCTTGGAGCGCAGCTCGCCGGCTGGCCGCGGCGTTTCATCGAGCAGACCCGTGCGCAGCATGAGGCGAATGAGGCGCCTGGCGGCGTCATCGATCCGCGCCTCGGGGACCTCGCCGGCTCTGGCCGCGGCCAGCAGCTTGTCGCCGAACCATACCGGCGGGCCGGGCATTTCCAGATCCGTGCCGGCGGCCGCGGCCGCCGTCGCGTGGACCGCGCTCCAGTCCGAGACCACCACCCCATCGTAGCCCCACTCGCCCTTGAGAATCTGTTCCAGCAGGCTGACGTGCTCGGTCGCGTAGGGACCATTGATCCTGTTGTACGACGCCATCACCGTCCACGGATTGGCTTCGCGGACGACGGTCTCGAAGGCGGCGAGGTAGATCTCCCGCAAGGTTCGCTCGTCGACCACCGCATCGACGTCCATGCGGCGCGTCTCCTGATTGTTGACCGCATAGTGCTTGAGCGAGGCCCCGACGCCCTCCGCCTGCAGCCCGCTGACGAACGCGGTTCCGAGCGCCCCGGTCAGGAACGGATCCTCGGAATAGGTTTCGAAGTTGCGCCCCCACAAGGGCGAGCGGACGATGTTGATGGTCGGGGCCAGGATCACCTGATCGGCCAGAGCCAGGGCCTCCCTGGCGATGGCCCCGGCGACCTCGCCCACCAGGTCGGGATTCCAGGTCGAGGCCAGCGCCACGCCGGTCGGAAACACCGTCGCCGCCTCGCCTTCATTGGATCGCACCCCGGTCGGGCCGTCGGCCATGCGCAGTCCAGCGATGCCGAGGCGCTCAACGCCGTGCAGAGTGAAGGCGGCCTGACCGGCCATCAGCGTCACCTTTTCCTCCACGGTGAGGCGGGCAAGCAGATCGGCGATCCGGGCTTCGGCCGGCTGGTCTCGATCAGCCCAGACGGCGGGCGTGTCTCGCGTTGTTTCCATGGCCGCTCTCCGCTGCTGGCGAAAGCCTAGATCGGCGGCGCCGGTGGGAGCAAGGCGCTGGCGGCGGCGCTAGGCGCCGCGGACGGCGGGGAGTATTCCAACAGCGATGGCTTCGGCTGGAAAAGGCGGCGGCGCCGATGATCGAAAGCCCAAACGTCCACGTCACCCACCACCAGCGGGAGGGCGGCGCGGTGGCGGTGGTGACCCTCGATCGGGAGGCCAAGCTCAACGCCCTCGACAGTGACATCATGGACCAGTTCGTCGCCGCCATGGATAGCCTGGCTCGCGACGAGACGCTCCGCTGCCTGGTTCTGACCGGGGCCGGCGGGCGCGCCTTTGTCGCCGGCGCCGACATCGAGGAGCTGGCCCAGATCGCCTTCCCGGCCGAGGCGCGCAGCTTTATCGGCCGGGTGCACGCCTGTTGCGATGCGGTGCGCAACTTTCCGGCCCCGGTCATCGCCCGGATCAATGGCCATGCGCTGGGAGCCGGGCTGGAACTGGCCGCCGCCTGCGATCTGCGCATCGCCGCCGAGGGCGCCACCTTCGGCATGCCCGAGGTGAGGCTCGGCATCCCCTCGGTGATTGAAGCCGCCCTGCTTCCAGGCCTGATCGGCTGGGGCCGCACCCGCGAGATGCTGTTGTTCGGCGAGACGTACGACGCCCACGCGGCGTTCAACATGGGCCTGGTGGAGGCGGTGGTCGCGCGCGATCAGCTCGACGCCAGCGTGGAGCACCACATCGACGCCCTGTTCGGAGCGGGGCGCGAGGCCGTCAGGCTGCAGAAGGCCCTGATCCGGCGATGGGAGACGCTGCCGTTGCGCGAAGCCATCCTGGCCGGCATCGACGTCTTCGGCCACGCCTTCACCACCGATGAACCGGGCGAAACCATGCGCGCCTGGAGCAAGCTCAGCGCCATCAAGCCGCGGCCGACAGTCTCGGTCGCCCGCAAGGGCGGCAAGCAGCCAGCCAGGGGCCGGGTGGGCGCGGTCAAGACCGCTCGCGGCAAACGCTAGCATAGGCCGCGGCCAGGTTTTCGCAGGCCTGGCGCACCACCGCGCTCTGAGCATCGGCGAGGACCTCGCCGCTGGCCCTGGCCACCACCTCCCGCCAGGCGAGGCCGGGGCCCTGGCCCTCGATCAGAGCCAGAAGCAGCGATGCGCTGACCGCGCCCGTGCGCGCCAGCACAAGGCGGATCCGGCCGCCGGCTTCCAGAGCCGCGTCGCCAGGGCCGGCGACGATCCGCTGATGGTCGACCCGCTCACGGTAACCGGCGACGCCGCCAGCGCGGGCATGCAGTCGGGCCAGGTCGCTCTGAAGGCGGCGAACGGCGTCGTAGCCCTGCTGACCAAGACGGCCCCGGCCGCGCAGCAGATCGAAGACGTCTCGCCGGGCGGCGCGCGCGATGCGACCGGCCAGGTCGCGATCTGTGACCACCAAGGCATTGGCCGGCAGATCGAGGGCGGTGTGATCCACGCCCCAGCTGGCCGGATCGCGCGCCTTGTCCCGCGCCGCCGCCCGGGCCTTGGCGATCATCACCGGATCGGTCGGGCGCCTGATACGGCGGCGTCTCATGATCGGATGCACAGTCCCATGGCGGCCAATCCGGCGATCACCTCGGCGATCGGCGTGGCCGGTCTGAACAGTTTGTCTTTGTGGGCCGGGCAATAGTCTTCTCCCGGACAGGGATTGCAGCACGAACGCGTGCGCCAACCCTCGCCATCGATCGGCCACGCGCATTCGCCGGCGGCGCGGGTGAGCCATGGACGGGGCTCGCGAGCGATGCGACTGGTCATGGCGCGGAAGATTGCATAATGCAATGTCTCGCGCAACTGGATTATTGCATTATGCCTAACGACAGGCTAGGGCCAAAGTTTGCATAATGCCATATGCCGCGGAATCCAGAGCGCAATTACGTCCGGGCGTGGCGCGAACACCGCGGCATGACCCAAGCCAGGCTCGCCGAGGCCATCGGCACCACCGGCGCGGTGATCAGCCTGATCGAGGCCGGCGAGCGGCGCCTCAGCGACAAGTGGGCGCACAAGATCGCCCCGGTGCTGGGGACCCGGGCTGGCTTCCTGTTCGACACCGATCCCAACGCCCTCGACAGCGATATCCTCGAGATCTGGACCGAGATCCCCGAAGAGCGCCGCGAACAGGCGCGCGAAGTGCTCAAGGCCTTCCGCGTCAAGGCAGCAGAGCGCTAGGCTCCCAACACCCCGGCCCAGCCGAGCGCGGCGGCGGCGCCCAGGCACCACAGGGGATTGATCTTGGCGGCGAGGGTGGCGAGCGCCACGGCGATGGTTGCGCCCGCCAGCCGCCAGTCGAGATCGGCCCCGCGCGCCAGGAGCCAGGCGCTGGCCAGGACCAGGCCGACGGTCACCGGCGTCAGACCGGACGCCAACGCGGTGCGCCAGGGGGCCTCCCGGTGACGGTCCCAGACCTTGGCGGCGAAATAAGTCAGCACGCACGAGGGCGCGCACATGGCCAAAGTGGCGACGACGCCGCCGACGACGCCGGCCACCTTCCAGCCGATCAGGGTCGAGATCAGCACGTTGGGACCGGGCGCCGCCTGGGCGATGGCGAACAGATTGGCGAATTGGCCATCGCTCATCCAATGGTGCAACTCGACCGACTGGCGATGCATCTCCGGGATCACCGCGTTGGCGCCGCCAAAGGCGATCAGGGACAGAACCGCGAACTGCGCCGCGATCGCCACCAACTGGCCCCCCGCGGCCTTCACCGGCGAGCCGTCCACGCCGACGCGACGCTGAGCGGGGCGAGGATCGCCACCACCCACACCAGCGGCAGCTGGAGGAGGCCTACGGCGACGAACGCCAGGGCGACGAAAGCCACCGGCGGCAGCGCTCCGCGGCGGACCATCGCCCAGGCCATCTTGGCGCCGGTGGCCGCCACCAGCCCGGCCGCGGCCGCGCCCAGCGCGGCGATCATCGCCCCTGCCCGGCCGCTCGTCCCATAGCGGCCATAGAGCTCGGCCAGGACCAGCACGATGACCATCGGCGCGGCCATCAAGCCGGTGACCGCGGCCAAGGCTCCGGCGGGGCCGGCGAAGCGCTGGCCGACGACCACCGAGACATTGACGATGTTCGGTCCCGGCAGGGTCTGGCACAAAGCCAAGGTCTCGTTGAACGCCTCTTCGCTCATCCAGGCCCGGCGCTCGACCAGCATCCGCCTGGCGAATGGCAACACGCCGCCGAAGCCTGACAATCCGACCGTCAGGAAGGCGGCGAACAGCGTCGACGGCCCTGGTCCAGCGCGATCGGCGGGCAATGACGTCATGGCGCGGCTCGTGATTCGACGTCGGACAATCGCAAAACGCAATATTGTCTTGACTGAATTATTGCAATATGTAATCCTCCATTCATGTTGTCTCTTCGGCTTCTGCAGGATTTCGCCGCCGCCGCCTTCGCCAACGGACCGGAAGGCGCCGCGCCGGCCGATGAAACACAGAGTCTGGAGCGCCTCGGCCTCGCCATCGCCACCGCCGTCGCCCACTGGCGCGATCTTGCCGCCGACCTATCACTCCTGCGGCCGCTCGAACCGACCCGCGCCGGGGTCATCATTCTGGAAACGGTATTCGACGAAGTCCTGGACGCCCCGCGCTGGCGCGCCTTGGCCGCCGCCTTCGCCGACGCCTGTCCATGAGCACCGTCAGCGCCATCGGCGGGCAGGTGATCTTCGACCACGGCCCCGCATGCCTGTGCACCGCCAGCGCCCTGGCCCGCTTCTATCGCGCCGAGGCGGCTCTGCCGGTCCACAGTCAAGACTGGCGCGCGTTGTGCCGAGGCCGCGCGGACGCGCTCGCGCTGGCGATCGATCGGGCGTCGGGATGGCGTCGCGCCGCCGGCTGGCGCATGCCCGAGGAGGCTGACGGAGTCTGAAACCGTCATCGCCGACCGCGCACGCTTTTCAAGCTGGCCCCCGCATCGGCCGGCAGGGTGGCGAAGAATAGGCCGGAAACCAGTGACACCCCGCCGATGACGATGAACACCGGCGAGATCACCGCAGCGCTGAGCTGCGGCGCGTGATGGGCGATGAGCGACACATGCAGGAGAATCGCCGACATGCCGATGCCGATGCTCTGTGAGAGTTGCTGAGCCATGGTCGACATGGTCGAGGCGCGGCTCATCCGCGCGTGGTCGACGTCGGCGTAGGCGACCCCGTTCAGCGAGGTGAACTGCAGCGACCTGAAGAAGCCGCCGGTCAGCAGGACCGCATAGATCAGCCAATGCGGCGTGCGCGGCTGAAACAGGGCGTAGGCCATGAAGCTGCCGGCGACGATCACGGCGTTGACCGTCAGGGTGCGCTTGAACCCGAAGCGGTCGAGGATCGGCGGCGCGCAGGTCTTCATCACCAGCGCCGCGGCGGCGCTGGCGAAGGTCATCAGTCCGGCCTGCAGGGCGGTCAGGCCAAAGGCCACCTGCAGCAGCATGGCCAGCATGAACGGGGTCGCGCCCATGGCCATGCGCATGAACGCGCCGCCGACAACCGAGGTACGGAAGGTCTGGACCCGCAGCAGACCAAGATCGAGAATCGGATTGGCGATGCGCCGCGCCCGCCAGGCATAGATGGCCAGGAGCGCCGCGCCGAGGCTCATCATCGCCGCGATCGCCGCCGGCGGCAGGGGACCGCGGCCGAGATTGTCAAAGCCGTAGACGACTCCGGCCATGCCGAGCCCGGTCAGGAACAGGCCCGGCCAGTCGAGCGGGGCCACCCCCTCCTCGCGCACGTCGTCGATGAACCTCAGGACCAGAACCACCCCGAGGGCGGCGATCGGCAGGTTGAGGAAGAATATCCACCGCCACGAACCATAGGTGATGATGAAACCGCCGATCGCCGGGCCGATCACCGGGCCCAGCAGCGCCGGCATGGTGAGCACGCTGAGCGCTCTGACCAGATTGTGCTTGGGGGTCGAGCGCAACAGCACCAGGCGGCCGACCGGACCCATCATCGCTCCGGCCGCCCCCTCCCCGGCCCGGGCGAGCAGCATCTGGGTGAGATTGCCCGCCAGGCCACAGGCGGCGTTGGCGCCAGCGTAGGCGACGATGGCGATCAGGAAGATGCGCTTGGCCCCGAACCGATCGGCCGCCCAGCCGCTCACCGGCAGGCACACCGCCGAGGCCAGCAGATAGACGGTGATGGCGGTGTTGAGCCGGATCGGATCCTCGCCGAACGAGCGGGCCATGGTCGGCAGGGCGTTGGAGATCACCGTGGCGCTCAGGGTCTGCATCAGCAGCGCCCCGCCGATGATCATCGGAGCCAGGGACGAAAACGGTTCGGCGGCGATCTGCGGGTCGGGCGCGATGCCAACGGCGCCCCGGTCCATCAGCGCTCTCCCGCCAGACGCAGCAGCGGTTCGGCGGCCGCGGCCAGGGCGCGCCGCTCCGCCGGTTCGAGGCCTTCCAGGCGTGCGGCCAGCCAGTCGTTGCGCCGGCGGCGAATGGCGGCAAGCTGCGCCGAGCCGGCTCTGGTGACCTCGAAGCCCACCCGTCGCCGATCGTTGGGGAACGGCGGCTGGCGGACGATCCAGGCCGACCCTTCCAATCGTTTCAGGTGCGCCGACATCGACGGCGGGCTCATTTGCTCCAGCGCCGCTAGTTCACCGCCGCCGATTCCGGGATGCTTGGCGATGGCAGCCAGAAGCTGGGCGTCGAGCGCCGAGGCCCCCGCCTTCTGCGCCTCGCGGCGCAGCAGACGCGAGACGCGCAGCAACGCGGGCCGCAAGGCTTCGGCCAGGGGGATGGGTGCGACGTCCGACATGGTTAGTTAGGCTACTTAATTATATCGCGCCGGGCGGGCAGGCAAGAGCGTGCTAGAAAGCGCGATCAGCCGGAGATCGACGATGGAAGCGAAATTGAAATACGCGATCAAGTTCGTCGCCGACATGCCGGCCGCCGTGGCCTTCTATCGCGACAGCCTGGGCCTCACGGTGCGCTTCACCACCCCTGAATGGAGCGAGTTCGACACCGGCGAAGTCACCCTGGCCCTGCACCCGGCCAGCGCCGCCAACCCCGCCGGCTCGAGCCAGCTCGGCTTCGCCACCGAAAACCTGGCTCAGGTCTACGCCGAGCGGGCAGTCAATGGGCTGGCCTTCGCCGAGGCGCCGCGGCTGGAGCACGGGACCCTGCTTTCGCAGATTCTCGACAGCGAAAACGCCAAGGTCTCCCTCAGCGGCAAGCCCTGAGCGGGTCGAAAAGGCTGAATGGGCCGCAGATCATGGCGCGGTCGCCGCGCTGAACGCGGCCCAGGTCAGCCACAGGCTGAGCAAGGCGGCGATCCCCATCACCACTCGGAAGCTCGCCGGATAGCCTATCCAGCGATAGAGCGCGGCCAGGAATTCGGGCGGCGCGGCCAGGATGGCGAACCCTTTGACCAGGGTCGCCCAGCAGAGGACGGTGACCACCACCGTCAACACGCCGCCGGACCAGTGGTTATGGCCAATCACCGCGGCCAGCCCCGCGGTCATGGTCGCGATGCCCGTCACCAGCAGCGCTCCGCGGCTCTCCATCATCGAAGTAATGGCGCCCAGCGATCCCTTGGGCCGGGCGACGAACACGCCGCACATCAAAAGACAGCCGAGGCCAAACAGGCGGGCGAGATAAATGGTCAGCGGATTCATCGGCGGCGCCCTCCCGAACGCCGGTCAAGACTCCGCCTATTCGGCGGCGAACGCCAGAGTTGCGCCGGCGGTGAACCTCGTCTTGGCGGCCAGTTCCGCCTTGGCGGCCTCGTACTCGGACCCCAGGCGGGCCACCAGCTCGCCGGCCGGGACGACTTCGGTCACCGCGCCAATGCCCTGGCCGCAGCCCCAGATGTCGCGCCAGGCCTTGGCGCTCTGGTTGCCCCCGGAGGCAAAATTCATCTTCGAGGGATCGGCCTGGGGCAGATTGTCGGGATCGAGACCGGCTTGCTCGATGCTCGGCCGCAGATAGTTGCCATGCACGCCGGTGAACAGGTTGGTGTAGTGAATGTCTTCGCCACCGCAGGCGATGATCATATCCTTGTAGCCCTGGGCGGCGTTGGCCTCGCTGGTGGCGATGAAGGCCGAGCCGACATAGGCCAGATCCGCGCCCATGGCCTGGGCGGCCAGGATCGCGCGGCCGTTGCCGATCGCGCCCGACAGCGCGATCGGGCCATCGAACCAGGCGCGCAGCTCCTGCACCAGGGCGAAGGGCGAAAGCCGGCTGGCATGGCCGCCGGCCCCGGCGGCCACCGGAATCAGGCCATCGGCGCCTTTCTCGATCGCCTTGCGGGCGAAGAAATCGGAGATGATATCGTGCAGCACGATCCCGCCCCAGCCGTGCACCGCCGCGTTGACGTCCGCCCGCGCGCCGAGCGAGGTGATGACGATCGGCACTCTGTACTTGGCGCACAGCGCGACATCCTCATCCAGCCGGTTGTTGGTCTTGTGGACGATCTGATTGACCGCAAACGGCGCCGAGGGCGCCTCGGGGTGGGCGGCGTCCCAGGCGGCCAGCTCCTCGGTGATCCGCGCCAGCCATTCCTCCAGCTGGGCCACCGGGCGCGCGTTCAGCGAGGGGAAGGCGCCGACAATGCCGGCCTTGCACTGGGCGATGACCAGATCCGGCCCCGAGACGATGAACAGGGGCGAGCCGATCACCGGCAAGCGCAGGCGGTCGCGAAGGATCGGCGGCAGGGCCATGGCGGATCTCTGATGTGAACGCTGTTCACTCATAGCCGGCGGCGAAACCTCGGCAAAGCCCTGCTAAAGCGACCCATGGCCGCCGCCGTCCAGATCACCGCCCGCGGGCCCCTGGCAGCCGTCATGGCCGCCGCCGAGGCGATCGAAGCCGACCCGGCGCTCGAGGCCGCCGCCTGGTCGATGGTCGAGGAGGACGAGGCTCGCCGCGTCTGGCGGATCGACGCTTTTCCCTGTTCGGCGGGGGAGGCGCGCGACCTGGAAACCGCCCTGGCGTCGGACCTGTTGATTGTCACCCGAGCCCAGCTGGCCGACGCCGATTGGGTGGCCCTCTCGCTTTCCGGCCTGCCGCCCGTACGCGCCGGCCGCTTCTTTGTCTTCGGGGCGCACGACCGCGGCCGGGTCCCAAAGAACGTCATTCCCCTGCGCATCGAGGCCGGCGCGGCGTTCGGCACCGGCCATCACGACACCACCCTGGGCTGCCTGCTGGAATTCGATGCTCTGCGGCGGCGGCGGCGATTTCGCCGCGTACTCGATCTTGGCGCCGGAACCGGCGTCCTGGCCATCGCCGCCGCCAAGACCGGCGCCCGCCGGGTAGTGGGGATCGACATCGATCCCCGGGCCGTCGCCGTGGCCAGGGAAAACGCGCGCCTCAACGGCGCAAGCGGCGAATTCACGCTGGCCGATCACCCGATCGGCCGCGGCTATGATCTCATCTTCGCCAACATCCTGGCCGCGCCGCTGATCGCCCTGGCGCCCAGGATCGCCCGCGCGCTGGCGCCCGGGGGCGTGGTGATCCTCTCCGGCCTGTTGCGGGGTCAAGCCAGAGCCGTGCGCGCGAGGTTTCTCGGCGCTGGACTGCGGGCCGAACGCCGCCGCGATCTGGGTCCATGGGCGACGCTGGTGATGAGGCGTCGCGGTTAGCTGGTCGCGGGGGCGCTCTCGCCGATTTCGGCCAGGGTCTCGGCCTCCAGCTTGTCGCTCTTCTGGCCATCGGTGGTGTTCATCACCTCCTTGGGGACCAGCAGGATCACCGGCACGATCAGCGCGTAGACGATCGTGATCGCGATCACGCAGTAGATGAAGCCGGCCCTGGGGCTGGAGGCGGAGGCGAAAATCTGCGAGCCGAGCAGATCGCTGGCGCGCGAGGACAACAGGTTTCCGGCCCCGATCAGCATCATCATCGTCCCCTGCAGGCCCGGAGGGCACGAGCGGATGGCCAGGTCATAGATCGCCGCCGCCGCCACCCCGCCCATCAGACCGATGGGCACCGCCAGCCACAGCGCCTGCGCTCCGGTGTGGATGAAGGCCAGCGGCACCATCTGCGGCACGGTGATGATCAGGCCCCACCACAGGAGCTTCTCCAGGGTGACCCGTTTGCACAGCCAGCCGTAGAGCAGGAAAATGGGGATGAACGAGGCGGCGAAGATGGCGAGGTATAGTCCGTAGATGGCGTCCGAAGCGTGCAGAGTGTTGGTCAGATAGTACTGCAGCGGCGTGTTGGCCCCGGGCGCGAACTGAAACATGAAGATCATCAGCACCGCCGGCCACGCCGCGCGGTGTTTGATCAGCCGTCTGACATCGCCCCAGAGATTGGTGGTCCTGGCCTGCGGGGCCTCATAGGCATGATGGAATACCGCCTTGGGCTTCCACAGCCCCATCAGGCCGATGGCCCCGGTCAGGATGGCGACCCCGATGAAGATCTGCGTCGGATTGAGGTGGTCGGCGAGATATCCCGCCGCGGCCGCGCCGGCGATCGCCGGCAGGCTGGAGACGATGTTCCATAGAGCCGAAAGGCGTCCGGCCATCAGCTTTTCCTGCCCTACCAGGGCGATCAGCCCCCAATAGGCGGCGGCGATGAAGCGGGCGCCGACCATCACCAGCAGCATGCCGGCGATCAGCCCGACGTAGCTCAGCTTGGAGAGCGCCAGCCACAGGAAGATCGCCGCGGTGGCGGGCGCGAACAGCAGCAGGTAGCCGCGGTCGCGGCGGCCGAACGGATTCCACTGGTCGCGGATCAGGCCGAAGATGAACGCCAGATAGATCGGCAGCGGCGTCAGCAGGCGGAACATCGACACCTGGACGGCGCTGGCGTGCAACTGGTTCTTCAGCATGAAGGTCGTCGAGACGTCGATCAGATACGCCTCGGGCGCCACCAGATAGGTGAGCAATGTCAACGCGGTGAAGTAGAAATAGATCTGGCCGGTCTCGCCCTTGGCGGCGGCGTCGGTCATCAACGGGTCTCCTCCCGCCCCTGAGCGGTTCGTGCTTGCGACCCCTATGGCGGATTCCCGTGGGGGAAGCGAGGGGGAGGCGCTCCTTGCCTAGCCGCTCGAAGATGATCCCCCGATGAACGTCGCCGGAACCGCCGTCGGCCCGGGTCGTTTCATGCCTCGGCTTGAATCACCTGGGAGCACTGCCGTGAGCGATGTCCAACCATCTGGAGGCGGGCGCGGGGGAAGCGGGAGCGGGGCCTGGTGGGCGGCCGCGGTCGTGATCGTGGTCCTGATCATCGCGGTGGCCTATGTCGTCACCCGCCGCCCGGCGCCGGCCAATCCGGACGTGAACGCCGTGGCCGCCGAGCAATCGGGGCAGAGCGCCCAGCAGGCGGCGTCAGCGGCTCAATCGGCGGCGGTCACCGCGGCTCAAGGCGCCGGTCAAGCCGGCCAGGCGGCGGTCGATCGCGCGGCGCAGGCGTCCGCAAGCTCCGGACGCACCAAAGCGCCTGACCAGGCCGCGCCCAGTCAGCCGCAATCGTCGCCGGATAACCAGCCGCCGGCCGACCAGTCGCCGCCGTCGCAGTAGTTCGCGACGCCGGAGTTTTCAGATGGCGCGCGAGGCCTTAAACCCGCGCCTATGCGCCAGACTTTCGATGAGACCACCGACCGCTCGTTCGGACCGCGCCACGCGCCCCTGATCCGCCAGGCGATGGCGAGCCAGGGTCTGGACGGTTTCGTGGTGCCGCACGAGGACGAGCACCAGAACGAATATCTGCCCGAGGCCAACGCCCGCCTGGCCTGGGCCACCGGCTTCACCGGCTCGGCCGGCGCGGCGGTGATCTTCAAGGACAAGGCGGCGATCTTCGTCGACGGCCGCTACACCCTGCAGGTGCGCGATCAGGTCGATCAGGGACTCTACGAGATCCGCGACCTCGTCGAGGGTGGCCCGCCGGCGTGGCTGGAGGCGCACGCGGAGCCCGGCTGGACCATCGGCTACGACGCCCGCCTGCACAGTCCCGATGCCCTCGCCCGCCTGACCGCCGCGGCCGAAAAGGCCGGCGCGCGCATGCGGGCGGTCGATGTCAATCCGCTCGACGCCGCCTGGGCGGGCGAGCGTCCCGCTCAACCGACCGCCCCGGTCGTTCCCCAGCCGCTCGAATTCGCCGGCGAGGACTCGGGCTCCAAGCGCGCCCGGATCGGCAAGGCGCTGGCCGAGAACGGCGCCGCCGCGGCGGTGATCACCGCGCCGGCCTCTATCGCCTGGCTGTTCAACGTCCGCGGCGGCGATGTCGCCCGCTCGCCCCTGCCGTTGGCCCAAGCGATCGTGAACGCCGATGGCTCGGCGCGGCTGTTTCTCGATCCGGCCAAGGTCACCCCGGAGCTGCCGGCCTGGCTAGGCAACGCCGTGCGCCTCGAGCGACCCGAGGACCTCGCCCCGGCGCTCGACGAACTGGCCGGGCGCAAGGTGGTCATCGATCCAGCCTCGTCTTCGGCCTGGTACTTCGAAGTGCTCACCGGCGCCGGTGCGGAGATCATCTCGGCCGCCGATCCCTGCGCCCTGCCCAGGGCGCGCAAGAATGCGGTGGAGATCGCCGGCGCCAAGGCCGCTCACGTGCGCGACGGCGCCGCGCTCTCGAGCTTCCTGCATTGGCTGGCCAGCGAGGCGCGACTGCCCGACGAAGTGGAGGCCGTCACCGCTCTGGAGGCTTTCCGCGAAGCCACCGGGGCGCTCAAGGACCTGTCGTTCGACACCATCGCCGGAGCCGGATCCAACGGAGCCATCGTCCACTATCGCCCGACCCGGCGGCTGAATCGCAAAAGCGAAGCCGGCTCGCTGATGCTGATCGATAGCGGCGCCCAGTATCTCGACGGCACCACCGATGTCACCCGCACGGTGGCCATCGGCCAGCCGACGCCTGAGATGAAACAGCGCTTCACCCTGGTGCTCAAGGGCAACCTGGCTCTGGCGGCGGTGCGCTTCCCGGCCGGGACCACTGGCTCGGCCCTCGACGCCCTGGCGCGCATGGCCCTTTGGGCTCACGGCCTCGACTACGACCACGGCACCGGCCACGGGGTCGGCGCCTACCTGGGCGTGCACGAGGGCCCGCAGCGGATCGCCAAGCAGCCCAACGCCGTGCCGCTCGAGGCCGGGATGATCGTCTCCAACGAACCCGGCTACTACAAGGAAGGGGCCTACGGCATCCGCATCGAGAATCTGCAGGTGGTGACGCCGGCTGAGGATATTCCCGGTGGGGACCGGCCGATGCTCGGCTTCGAGACCCTGACCCTGGCGCCCATCGACCGCAACCTGGTGGAGGTGGGTTTGCTCAGCGCCCAGGAGCGAGCTCAGTTCGACGCCTATCACGCCCGGGTGCTGGCCGAGATCGGTCCCAAGGTCGAGCCGGCGGTGCGCGCCTGGCTGGAGAAGGTCTGCGCGCCGCTGTAATCCTGGCCTGCTTCAGAACGTGACCACGCCAGAACTGATACTGGCGTGAGCGGCTTCATTGGCCGCGCCGGCCAGGACCACACTGACGAATCCGCCAGCGCCATTATCGTAGGTCAGAAGGGCGTCGTGGCCAGTGGCGTCCAGGGTGAAGACACCGCCGGCGAGCGTGCCTGTGGCCAGTAGCGCCTCGCCGGAGACGCCGGCGAGGTTCGACGCCAGATGCAGAGTGTCGTGCGCCGCCGCAGTCGGCAGAAAGATGTAATCGCTCGCCCCCAGACCACTGATCACATCCAGCTTGCTGGCATCGACGGAAGCCTGCGCCAGGGTCGTCGGCGCGGCGAACGAGACGGGTACGTGACCGAGATCGATAGAAACATGTTGGTCCCCGGCCGCTATGGAGACCGTGTCGAGGCCCGTGCCGAGTTGGATCGTGTCGTCCCCGTATTCCCCGTCTGACGTGCCGCCGACGTTGATTGTGAAGTCGCCCGGTCCAACAGCATAGAGGAAGCTGTAGTAGTCGTTGGGGACGTTGATCGTGTCCGCTCCAGAGCTGTAGTCGTAGATCATAAACCCGGTGCCGGTAACAGTAATCTCGTTGTGGGTCCCGCTGTAAATGAAGACGTCGTCATTGGCTCCACCAAAATTCACGTCGGTATTCCCGCCGTTGATGGTGCCGATGGCTTCGACAAAATGCCCACCGCCACCCGTGATCACATCGGTGAAGCCGGGACTGGCGAAGCCCTGCACCGTTTCGCCGCCGACAAGGGCAACATTGAGCGGCATGTACGGCTGGCCGGTCAGGATATTGACGCCGCCCTCGGTCTCGCCGGGGATCGCCGCTCCAGTGGCCAGCTCGGTGCCAAACTGGTCGATCGCGCTGGCGTAGTAGCCGACGTCGGCCTTGACCCCTTCTTCGAGGATGTAGGCGACCATGATCGCCTTGGTCGCCAAATCCTGGTTGACGTTCGGGGCGCGTTCGGCCGCCACCTGCTCGAAATAAGGCTGTTGGGCCTCGACGGCCGCGATCGCCGCCTGCGCCTGAGCCTGGCCCACATTCGGCGTGCCGACGATGGCCTCGTAGGCGGCGTTCACCGCTTGGTCGAAGGTGACCTTGCCGTAGGTCGAGGCGAAGCTAGTCGCCACCGCCTGATTGCCGCTCACAAGGTTGAGGGCGAAGTTGTAGTAGCGATTAGCTTGGTTGAAGCCGGCGTAGTAGGCGCTGTCGAGGTCGTTGGGATTCCCGCCGCCGTTGACCAGGAAGTCGAGGCCGGCCAGCGTCGGCGCAAGACCAGTGAAGAACTGATAGACGGTGAGCGCCACGTCAGTGGTGTTCTCCGGCGTGTTCGGGCCAATCGAGCCATCCGCCGGCGGGGCGATGTGCAGCGCGTTGGTCAGCGCCTGGGCGTCAGAGATCGCGCCGGCCAAATCCTGCTGCGCCAAAGCAGCCAGCGCGGATTGGACCGAAGCGTCGGGACCAAAGCCTTCGTTGGCATTGGTGAACAGCGCCTCCAGTTGCGAGACCGAATAGGTCATCCTAGTCCCTCCTCCTTTAGACGCTGCCGCGAGCGAGCCCGCACAGCTCTAGCAGTCAGCGGTCGACAAGCTTCACCTCATTAGGCCAGGACCTCATAAGCTTCGGCTTAGTCTAGAGCCCGGAAGCAGCCCGGCTCCATAGTCGATTCCCAACGCCGCACGACAGAGGCCCATCGCCCGCCGAATGCCCTAGGATCGGAAAGCGGAACGCCACCGCCTGCGCCCCGTCCAGGCTGACCACGCCGGAATCGAACACCACCCGGCGCGAGACCAAGATGGGCGCGCCGCCGGGGATCAGCCCGGCGGCGGGTGGATCAGGATCAGGGACCACCGTCGCGGTGAAGCGACCGCCCATGTCCCGATCGTCGGCTTGCACCTTTGCCGGGGCGGCGTCCGGCGCGATCGGAACGTGCGCGCGGCGAGGGTCCATCGGGGCGGTCCCTCGTCGTGCGCGTCTCTTTTGGTCTCCTCGAAAAGGCATCCATTCCTCAGGTGTCCGGCTCGCCGCCTGCGGAGCCGAATGTGCCGCGAGTGGACCATGCGGCGCGGCCGGGCGCTATCGCCCGGACCTGATATTTTCCTGATGAAATGCCGATGAATCGGGGATCTCGCCCCGTTTTGCTGCGAACAATCAGTCCGCCGGAGCCTCGCCCAGCCTGGCCTGCGCCTCGGCCATCGCCCGCTGCGCCTCGGCCATCGCCTGACGAACCTGTTCGCGCACCTGCTCGCCAATCCGTCCCTCCTGGAGCGTCCGCTCGGCCCGGGCCTCGCTCATCGCCCGGCGAAACTCTTCCGAGGTCAAAGCGGCGTGCACTTGCTGCTGAGCCTGGGCCATGGCCTCGGCCACCGCCCGACGGACCTCGACTTCGCTCTGCGCCCTCTGCGCCGCCGACATCTCGGCCGAGTGCGCGCGCAGCTCGGTCATGGCTTCGGCATTGGCCTTTTGCGCCCTGGCCATGGCCGCCTCGACCTTGGCGGAGATGGCGGCGGCATCGACGCGTGGCGCCGGGGCGGCCGGCGGCTCAGGCGGCGCCGGCGGCAGGGCAGGCAAAGCCGCGGCCGACGGCGCTGGCGGCGCGGGCGGGGCGGCGGCGGCCTCATTGGCGGCCATGACCACCCCCGGCGCGCGGGCCCGAATGGCCACACCGTCAATCGCCCCGGGCCGGTGGGGTGGAACGGACGCCAGGCTCGGGGCCGCGGCCATCGCCGGTGGAAGCGGCGCCGGCGGTGCGAGGGCGATCGCCGCCGGCGCCGCCCTGGCCGGGGTCGGCGCGGCCACGGCCGGGGCTACGCGCAGGATCAGGACCGGCGCCAACAGGGCCGCGGCGACAATCGCCGCGGCGGTCACGCGGGCGCCGTTCAAGCCTCGGGCAGGACCGCCGATCAGGTGCAGGATGCGTTCCTCCAGTCCGCCGCCGATCAACGCCACGACGCCGACGGGAGCCGACGATGGCGGTCCGAACGCCTCGGCCAGAGCCAGCAGCCGCCGCGCGTAATCCGCCCGCGATCCCAGCGCCGCCGAAGCCATGGCGTCGCAGGCGATTTCACGGCTGCGGCGCACGCCGGCCTTGATCTCGTAAATGACCGGATGCCACGCGCCCGGCAGGGCGATGGCTTCGCAGATCAGGTTGGCGGCGAAATCTCGCCGAGCGATGTGCGCCAGCTCGTGCAGCAGCGCCGCCAATTGCTCGGCCTCGCCCAGCCGAAAGAAGCTGCGCGGGGCCAGGATCAAGGGCCGGAAGGCGCCGACCACGGCCGGGCCGGCGATATCGTCGGATCGTCTCACCGCGGGGATGCCAATCCGGTGTGCGCGGGCGGCGGTGGCAAGCGCCGAAACCAGGCCCGGCGCCAGCTCCACCGGCTCGGCCGCGGCGGCCAGGCGGGTCGCACTCCGCCACGCCGCGACCAGGCGCGCGGCGGCGAACACCGCGATGAGGGCGAAGACCAGGGCGAGGAGACGTTCGGCGCCGGCGTCGAACACCAGGGCGGGAAAGGCGAGCGCCGAAGAGCTCGCGCTCGGCTCGATGCTCGATACCGGGACGCTGGCGACCATCGCGGGCCGCGCCAACAGGTCCAGTCCCGGCGCGGCCGGGACGATCGCCGCCAGGACCAGCGCGCCCAGCCACACGCGATGGCGCCCGTTCGGTCCAAGGACCGCGATGCGCACCGCCAGCGCCGCGGCGATGGCCACCAGCGGGATGCGCCAGACGGCGTTGGCGACATACAGAACCAGCCAGTGTTCCATCACCGCTTCTCCTCGGCGTCGCGCACGAGCTTGACCGCTTTGGCGAGGTCGTCGGGGGTGATCTGGCGCGCGTCGATCAGCGACATCAGCAGCGCCTCGCCGGAGCCGCCGAACATCCGCCCGACCAGGTCCTTGAGCGCCCCCGCCACCGCCTTCTCCCGACTGATCGCCGGTCGATAGACAAACGCCCGCCCGGCCATCTCGCGACGCACGCGCTGCTTGCGAAGCAGCACGCCAAGCATGGTCTGGACCGTGGTGTAGGCGAGCGGCTGGCTCAGGCGCGCCTGGACCTCGGCCACGGTTCCGGGGCCCTGTTCCCACAGCGACTGCATGATCTGCAGCTCGAGCGGCGTCAGCATCGCCTCTCCGCGACCCATCGGCTTCTCCTAAGCTCTTAGGTCTCAGAGTCGGCCCGCATCCGGTTCTCGTCAACTAAACTTTTAGTAGGATTAACCGACCACGCGCCGGTCGCTTCGCAACCCCTGGCCAGGTTCGGCCGTTTTCCCGCCAAAGCTCGAGGAACCGCGGACGTGACTCTGCGACATCGCTGGCTGGCCCAGGGGGCCGCGGTGGTTTTGGCTGCGGCTGGAATGGCGCTGGCCGGATCGGCCCCGGCGCAGATCGGCATCAGCGTCAACATCGGCGCGCCGCCCCCGCCCCTCCCCTATTTCGCCCAGCCGGTACTGCCCGGCCCCGGTTATATCTGGACCCCGGGCTATTGGGCCTGGGACGTAGGTTGCCACTGTTATTACTGGGTGCCCGGAATGTGGGTGTTGCCGCCGCGCATCGGCTGGCTGTGGACGCCCGGCTACTGGTACTGGCGCAACGGCGGCTTCGTCTTCAGCCGCGGCTATTGGGGACCGAGAGTAGGCTTCTACGGCGGCGTCGACTACGGGCATGGCTATTCCGGCAGTGGCTATCAAGGCGGTCAGTGGCGCGGCGGGCGGTTCTTCTACAACCGCAGCGCGAGCAATATCGGCCGCGCCCACGTGGCCGGAAGCTACAGTCAGCCGGTGGCGCGCCCGAGTGGGAGCCGGGTGAGCTATAATGGCGCCCGGGGCGGAACCACCGCCCGGCCGACGGCGGCCGAGATGACCGCCGCACACGCGCCCCACGCCCCGGCGACGACGGCTCAGGCGCAACGCGCCAACAGCGCCGCGTCCAAACCTGAGCTGCGTGCGAACGCGGTCACCAGGCCAGGCGGAGCCGCTGCGGTCACGGCGATGGAACAGGGAACTTCGAACCATCAGGGTCAGACCGCCGGGCCGGTCGGCGCGGCGCCCATGCGTCGTCAAGGCGGCGGCGGGCCTCACGGCTACGGCCGTCGACCCGAGGGCATGCGCCAGACCCAGCCGCAAAGTCGGTCCGAACAGGCGCCGCGGACGCCGCCACCCCAATCCGGGCCCCAGAATCGACCCGAATCCCCACCTCTGCAGGCGAGAGAGAAGGGCATGCAGGAGTCGAGCCCCCCGCCGGCCCCACCGCCGCATCGGGACATGATACCGGCCCATCCCAATCAGCCACCGGCGCATTCGCGGACCTCGCCGGACCAGACCAAGCCAGAGCCGCCAAACTAAACGCGTCGGCCGGCGGCCAGGTCGGCGCTCAGAACCGCATCGCGCTGGTAGATGTCGGGCGAAACCTTCAGCCGTCCGCCGCTGGGCATGAGGGTCAGATAGACGATGTAGACCGGCACCGGCGGCGAGAGGTCCGTCCGCTGGTCGGGCGGGCCGGACCGGTCAGGCCGGATGCGGCGAGCAAACAGCCAATCGGCGAGCCGCAGGGCGTTCTGCAGTCGAACGCAGCCATGACTGTCGGTCCGGCGAGTCTCGGCGAACAGATACTTGTCCGGCGTGTCATGCAGATAGATGCCCAGCGGGTTGGGCAACATGAACTTCACCTTGCCCATGACGTTGTCCGGTCCGGGCGTCTGGCGCACCTCGACCGTTGCTTCGTCTTGCTCCACCGCCTCCCAGTCGACACCCGCCGGGGCCACGGCCTCGTAGTGTTTGAGGGCCAGATACCGCGGGTCGCGAATGACCGCAGGAGCGATGTCTTCGCGCACCAGATCCGGCGGCACCTGCCAGTAGGGGTTGAAGAGGGCGTAACGGATGGCGCCGATCATCGCCGGGGTCTTGTTGTCGCTCGCCCCCACCACCACCCGCATGGCCAGGGCTTTGTGGCCGTTGTCGAACGCTTCCAGGGTCTGGCCGGGAATGTTGACCAACAGGTAGCGGCGACCAAGATCCGGCGGCAGAGCTCTGGCGCGTTCGAGATTGATCCGCACCAGCGCCGCCTCGGAGCCTGGAAGTCCAGGACGATCGAAGATGGCGCGTAGCCGCTCGTAGATCGGGTTCATGCGCAGCGCCGCTTTCAGCGCCGAACTGAGCGAGGGCGCTGCCGCCGCCCGCTCCAGGATCGTGGACGGATCAATCGGCGCCGTCGGCACCGCGGGGTCGACAAACGCCATGGCCGCAACCGGCGGCGGCCGGTGCAGGTCGGCCACGTAGTTCGCCAAGGCGCGGGAAAGGGCGAGATCGGCAGCCGCCTGCGAGGATGGATCGCGCGGCGGGCGCGAGAGGTCCGCGGCGAGTTCGGCCGGGTGATAGGCGGCCGGGTCGAGATCATCGGCGCGGGCGCCCCGCACCGTGGTGAGCAGCGACCAGGCGGCTGGGTCGATCCGCCCGTGGGTTATCCACAAGGGGCGGTAGTTTCGTGACCGGTAGAACCGCGCCTGCGGGCCTGGCCGGACCTGGGTCATGATCGCCTTGGCGACCGGATCGGCGCGGCCGATGATACGCGGCAGCAGCAGCGGGGCGGCGCACAGGCCGATCACCAGGCCGACGAGCACCGGCACGGCGGCGGCGGACCCCTTGGACCGCCACCGCCGCCAGTTCAGTTCCAGACCCCCGGTAGTGAATGGGCGGCCGCTCAGCCGCGCTCGCCCGTGGTGGTGTTGTTGGTGTTCATCCCATTGTCGGTCGCGGCGGTGTTGGAGCCGTAGGTCCCAGCACTGGTGGGCGCATTAGGATTTGCGTTGTTGTTGTTCATCGCGCCGTTGGTGTCGGCCGGGGCGTTCGGGTTGGTCGCCGAGGCCGGCGGGTTGTTGTTGGTGTTGGGATTGGTGGTCGTCTGGGCGATCGCCAGCGAGCCGATCACCAGCGCTGCGGTCGCGCCGGCGATCGCGATGGACTTGATCATGGGGAGGGTCCTCCGAGGGTAAGCCCCCTCAGGGAAAACCGGGCCGGCGAACGCCGGTTCCCCGGAAAATCACGAAGTTCGTGAACGGGCCGGTGAACTCAACCGCCGATCAGCTCCAGCCACGCTTCCTCGCTGATCACCGTCACGCCCAGGGATTGGGCGGTCCCGAGCTTGGAGCCAGCCCCCGGTCCGGCGACCACATAATCGGTTCTTTTCGACACCGAAGCGGCCACCTTGGCCCCCAGGGCTTCCGCCTGCGCCCTGGCCTCCTCGCGGGTCATCCGCTCCAGCGAACCGGTGAACACCACCGTCTTGCCGGCGATGACGCTGTCGCTGCTGGGCCAGGCGGCGTCCTCGATGGTGAGCTCGGCGGTCAGCGCCTCCACCATCCGCCGGTTGTGCGGCTCGGAGAAGAACGCGGCGGCGGCTTCGATCACCGCTGCTCCCACTTGATCGAGGGCGTCCAGCTCGGCGATCGCAGCGGGATCGCGCGCCGCCACCTTGTCCATGGCCGCCAGGAAACTCACCGCGTCACCATAGCCCCTGGCCAGCACGGTGGCGGTGGTCTCGCCAACATGGCGCACGCCCAGAGCGTTGATGAACCGCTCGAGCGAGATGGTGCGCCGCGCGGCGATGGAGGCGGCGAGATTGGCGACCGACTGCTCGCCATAGCGGTCGCGCGCCTTCAAGGCTTCCAAAGCCACCGCATCGCGCCCGAGGCGGAAGATGTCCGCCGGCTCACGAATCAGTCCCTCGTCGTAGAAAGCGGCGAGCTGCTTCTCGCCCAGGCCCTCGATGTCGAACGCCCGCCGCGAGACGAAGTGCTTGAGATGCTCGATGCGCTGAAACGGGCAGGCGAACTCACCCGTGCAGCGGCGGACAACGGTTTCGGCGCCCGCGGCGGTCGTCTCGCGCGCCAGCGGCGTCGCCAGATGGCACGGACAATGGGTCGGAAACACGAATGGAGCGGCGCCGGCGGGCCGCTCATCGGCGATGAAGCCGACGATCTGGGGGATGACGTCGCCGGCTCGCTGAACGATCACCGTATCGCCGATGCGCAAATCCTTGCGGGCTATCTCGTCGGCGTTGTGCAGCGTGGCGTTGACCACCACCACACCGCCGACGGTGACCGGCGTCAGGCGCGCCACCGGGGTCACCGCGCCGGTGCGGCCGACCTGGATGTCGATCGCCTCCAGCACCGTGCGCGCCTGCTCGGCCGGGAACTTGCGCGCCACCGCCCATCGTGGCGAGCGCGACACGAAGCCAAGCCTGGCCTGCCAATCCAGGCGGTCGACCTTGTAGACCACCCCGTCGATATCGAAGGCCAGGTGCGGGCGAAGCCGCTCCATCTCGGAGTAGGCTTCGGTCAGTCCGGCCACGCCGGCCACCCGCCTGGCCTGAGGTGTCACCTTGAATCCCCACGCGCTCAGCGCCTCCAGGGCTTCCCATTGCGTCGGCGCGAAGGGCGCGCTCACCAGGCCCCAGGCGTAGGCGAAGAACCGCAGCGGCCGCTTGGCGGTGACCGCCGGGTCGATCTGGCGCAGGGACCCCGCGGCGGAGTTGCGCGGATTGGCGTAGGTGCGGGCGCCGGCCGCCTCGGCGGCGGCGTTGAGGGCCGCGAAGTCGGCATGGCCGAGATAGACCTCGCCGCGAATCTCGATGGCGTCTGGCCAGCCACTCCCCGCCAGGCGATGGGGGATTTCGCCCACGGTGCGCAGGTTGGCGGTGACATCCTCGCCAACCCGGCCATCGCCCCGGGTCGCGCCGCGCACCAGGGTCCCGCGCTCATACAGGAGCGAGGCCGAAAGCCCGTCGATCTTGGGCTCGGCGGTGTAGGCGACCTCGGCTTCTCCGAGGCGCAGAAAACGGCGCACCCGGGCGTCGAACTCGGCCGCGTCGGCATCGGAAAAGGCGTTGTCGAGGGACAGCATCGGCGCCCCATGGGTGACCGGCGAGAAGGTCTCCGAACGGCCAGCGCCCACGCGCCGCGACGGCGAATCCGCGCGCGCCAGGTCCGGAAATCGCGCCTCGATAGCCCCGTTGCGGCGCTTGAGGGCGTCATAGTCCGCGTCCGAAACCAGCGGGGCGTCGTCCTGAAAGTAGCGGCGGTCATGCTCGGCGAGGTCGGCGGCCAAGCGCGCCAGTTCCGCGGCCGCCTCCGTCTTGGTGAGTTCGGCGACCGCCTTCATGCGGCGAGCAGCGCCCGGGCCGCGGCCCGTGCCGCCTCGGTGATCGTCTCGCCGGACAGCATGCGGGCGATCTCCTCCTCGCGCGACGGCGGCGACAGCTTTTCGACGGCGCTGTGTTCGGCCGTCCCCCTGCCCTGCTTGGCCACCAGCAGGTGATCATCGCCGCGGGCGGCCACCTGGGGGCTGTGGGTGACCACCAGCACCTGGGCCCCCTTGGCCAGCCTGGCAAGGCGCTGCCCGACGGCGTCGGCGACCGCGCCGCCGACCCCCTGGTCGACCTCGTCGAAGATCATCAGCGGCTGAACCCCGCCGGCGGCGGCGATCACCACCTCGATGGCCAGCGCCAGGCGCGCCAGTTCCCCGCCGGAGGCGATCGAGGCCAGCGGCGCCAGCGGCGCGCCGGCCAGGGTGGCGATGCGGAACTCGACCCGCTCGCCGCCCGCTGGTCCCATGCGCCCTTCTGGCAGCGACTCCAGGGCGATCTCGAAACGCGCCTTGCCCAGATGCAGCGCCGCCAGCTCGGCCTGCACCGCGGCGCTCAGCCGCTTTCCGGCCGCCGTGCGGTGTTGGCCAAGACGCGCGGCCGCGGCCAGGTAGGCGCTTCTGGCGTCTGCGGCCGAATGCTTCGCCGACAGAGTCCGCTCTTCACCGCCGTCGATAGCCGCGAGCCGTTCGGCCAGCGCGACCCTCGCCGCCGGTAGCTCATCGACGGTGACATCGAGCTTGCGCGCCGCGGCCCTGAGAGCGAACAGGCGCGCCTCGGCATCGTCCAGGCGCCCCGGCTCCAGGCAGAAGGCCTCCGCCGCCCGATCGATCGCCGCCTCGGCCTCGGCTGCTTCGATGAGGGTCCGGTCGACCGCCTCGGCGGCCGCCTGCAGAAAGCTGGGCGCCGACGACTCGGCGGCGACGCCGGCGGCGATGGTCCGCTCCCGCGCCCGCCCAAGGCTGCGGTAGGCGTGGCCAAGACGCGAGGAAAGGCCATCGCCGCCAAACGCCTCGCGCGCCGCGCCGATATCGCCGATGGCCCGTTCGGCGGCGGCGAGCATGGCCCGCTCCTCGGCCAGGGCCGCCTCCTCTCCCTGGCGCGGACCCAGCCGGTCGAGTTCGGTGAGCCGGCTCGATAGCTCGTCGCGCTCGGCGGCGCTGACCGACTGATCCCTTTCCAGGGCATCAGCCGCCTCGACAGCGGCGCGCCAGGCGCGCCAGGCGCCGGCGCAGTCGGCGACCGCGTCTTGCAGGCCGCCATAGGCGTCGAGCAACGGGCCGTGGGTGCGCGCGTCCAGCAGGCCCACGGTCTGATGCTGGCCATGCACCTGGACCAGCATCTCGCCCACCTCGCGCAGCACCGCGACCCCGGTCGCCTGGTCGTTGACGAAGGCCCGCGAGCGACCGTCGGCGGTCAGGAGGCGTCGCAGCACCAGATCCTCGCCGACATCGAACGCCAGACCCTTTTCCTCCAGCAGGGACCAGACGGGATGGTCCGCCGTTGGCGCGAACACCGCCGAGGCGCTGGCCTGGGTCGCCCCGCGGCGCACCAGGCCCACCTCGCCGCGCGCGCCGAGCGCCAGGCCGAGGGCGTCGAGCACGATCGACTTGCCGGCCCCGGTCTCGCCGGTGAGCACCGTAAGGCCGGATCCGAACGCCAAGTCGAGGCTCTCCGCCAGGACCACGTCGCGAATGGCGAGACCGATCAGCATCGCCCGCAAGATGGCCGAGTCACCGCGGGCTGCGCAACTCCGCTCATTCCGCCGCGGCGACGGCCCGCTCTTTGACAAAATGCAAAGTTCCAGCCACTGTGTTGGCCGTGGACGCCGAGCTCTTTCGGGCCAGGGCCACCGTATCTACGGCGATTTACGGTGGCTTTTGCGGCCAAGGCGAATGCACGACGCCATTTGGCCGGCGAAGGAGAGCGTTCCTTGATGACCC
This sequence comes from Caulobacteraceae bacterium, assembly GCA_035999625.1. Lineage (GTDB taxonomy): Bacteria > Pseudomonadota > Alphaproteobacteria > Caulobacterales > Caulobacteraceae > Acaudatibacter. Next base: position 27,853 of record DASYGN010000035.1, read on the forward strand.
GCGCGTTTTGGCGGAGGGTGAGTGGCGAGCGAAAGGCGAGAGACCATGACCGCGATCAAGGACATCTACACCCTGCATCCCGAGGGCTCGCACTGGTCCGTGCCGCAGGATTTCGACGCGGTCTTCAACTGGGACTACGACGATGGCCGCGAGGCCATGATCCATCTCTACCGCAAGGGTGTGGAGATGCAGTGGAACGCGGAAAACCGCATCGACTGGTCGCAGGAGCTGGACGAGGACAATCCCGAACAGCTGCCCGAGGAGATGCTGCCGATCGCCGGCATGCCCCGCTACGAAGCGATGAGCCGGGCCGAGAAGGCCAAGGTGCGCCGCCACTTCCAGGCCTGGCAGATCAGCCAGTTCATGCAGGGCGAGCAAGGCGCGCTGATCTGCGCCGCCAAGATCGTCACCCAGGTGCCGGACGTCGATTCCAAATTCTACGCCGCCACCCAGACCATCGACGAGGCCCGCCACGTGGAGAGCTACAAGCGCCTCCTGGCCAAGTTCGGGGTCGCCTATCCGATGACCGCGCCGTTGCAGGAGTTGATCGACCAGGTGCTGCGCGACACCCGCTGGGACATGACCTACCTCGGCATGCAGGTGGTGATCGAAGGCCTGGCCCTGGCCGCCTTCCAGCAGATCCGCGACAACGCCCAGAACCCGCTGGCGGCGGCGGTCAACGCCTATGTCATGCAGGACGAGAGCCGGCACGTGGCCTTCGGCCGCTTGGCCCTGCGCGACTACTATCCGCAACTGACCCAGAAGGAGCGCGACGAGCGCGAGAGCTTCCTGCTCGAGGCCTGCTATCTGATGCGCGACCGGTTCGACGCCGTCGAGGTGTGGAAGAACCTCGGCCTCGATCCGGCTGATTGCGGCGCCTACATGTACGATTCCGGGCTGATGACGCGTTTCCGCTCGTCGCTGTTCGCCCGCATCGTGCCGATCGTGAAGGACATTGGCCTGTGGGGGCCGATCATCCGCGCCGGCTACGAGGAAATGGGCATCATCGGCTACGCCGATACCGACGTGCAGGCCTTGCAGGATTCGGACGAGGGCATCGCCCGCGATTTCGACGCCCGCAGTCAGTATGTGCAGAGCATGATCGACCGCGCCGCCAGGCTCGAGCCGGCGGCGTAGCTAAAGCCCCACCTTGTCGGCCAACGCGAGGCTGGCCGGCGCCGCCAGTCCGCCAAAGCGGGTGTCGAGGGCGATGAGCCGCTTCCTGGCCTCGTCCCGCTTGCCGCTGGCGATCAGCTTTTTGACCTCGGCGAGCGCGGCGCCAAGGGCCCGATCGACGCGCGCCTGACACGCTGCCTGCTTGGCGGCGTCGGTGGTCACCGGCTTCTCCAGATCGGCGAGGGCGGCGGCCAGGCCGGCGGGATCGGCCGCCTTGTGGCCGACCTCGGCCATTGGCTCAACCGTGTAGTGGGCGACGCACCAGCGCTTCATGGAACCTTGGCTATCCACGTCATTGGGCCGCGCGGCATCGTCCCTGTCGCCGGTCACGTAGACCAGCCGGGTTCGGGTCCGGAACAGCTCGAACAGATCGCGCGGCGGCAGCGGCGCGGCGGGATCGCCGATGGGGTCCGAACCGGCGTTGAGCATCACCCCGCGAAAGACATCCGGGTAGCCCAGCGCCAGGCGCAGGGCGACCCGCGAGCCGCCGGAAAAGCCGCCGACGAAGATGCGCTCGGGGTCGATCGGATAGCGCTGGGCGGCATTGGCTTCGGCGATCAGCGCCAGCGGCTCGCGCCGGCCGACGGTGCTGGCCGAATTGCCCGATCCCGCGGCGCTGACATAGACGACGCCGAAGCGGTCGAGCACGCTCGCCCAGCCGAGGGGCAGGTGCGCCTCATCCCATGGCGGCACGAACACCAGCAGGCCGTAGCCGGCCGGCGGCTCGTGCGCTGGAACGTAGACGATGTAGCGCTCGCGGCTGAGATCGAGCGGGGTTTCGTTCAATCTCCTGCCGGCCAACAGACGCTCCATGGCCGCCCCGGCCAGCGGCGAGGCCAGGCGCCGCACCAGCTCGGAACTGTGGGCGAGGCTAGGATAGTTGGTGAAGCTCACACCCTGCTGGAGCCCTGTCGGCGCGAGCAGGGCGATGGCGGCGAACGCGAGCGGACTAGAGCCCCAGAACACCGTGCAGGAAGCTGCTGTCGCGCTTGGCCTTCTTGGCTTTGTCCGAAGTGGGCGCGGGAGCCGCCTCGGCGGTCTGCGGGGCCTTGGCCTCCTCGGCGGCGATCACCACCGCCGGCGGGGCCACCGTGGTCTCGCGGTGCTTGCCGAACGGCAACAGGCGGGGCAGGCCGGGACCGCGATACTCGGACGGCGGGGTCGCCGGCCGCAGGCCCTTGGACGTCAGCAGGGCGTAGGCGTCGTGGTACCACGCACCGCCGGGATAGTTGAAACCCAGGACCGCCCCGTCCCTCACCGCCTCGCGCGCCAGACCGATGGTCAGATAGCATTCCACCAGGCGGTAAAGCGCCTCGGGCGTGTGGGAGGTGGTCTGATAGTAGTCGATCACGGTTTTGAACCGGCCGATGGCGGCCACCGGGTCGCCAGCGCGCTCATAATAGCGACCGATGGTCATTTCCTTGCCGGCCAACTGGTCGTTGGTCATATCCAGCTTGAACTTCGCGTCCCTGGCGTACTCGGTGGTCGGATAGCGCTTGATCACTTCGCCGAAGGCGTTTCTCGCCTGATCGGTTGCCGCCTGGTCACGGCCCACATCGACGATCTGTTCGAAGTAGCAGATCGCCTTGATGTAGTAGGCGTAGGGCGTGGCGGCGTTGCCCGGATAGAGGGCGATGAACCGGTCGGCATCGCCGATGGCGCTGGCGTAATCGTTGGCCTCGTAGTGGGCGTAGGCCTCCATCAGGATCGCCCGCCTCGACCACTCCGAATAGGGGTGCTGGCGCTCAACCTCCTTGAAATAGTTGGCGGCGTCGTTCCACTCGTGCTTGTCGAGACGCAGGGCGCCGGCGTTATACAGCACGTCCACCGGCGCCTCGCGATAGGCAAGGGTCGGTTTCTTCTTCTTGATCAAGGAACAACCAGAGACCGCGACGACCGCGATCAGGGCCAGGACGACCGCGCTGCGGCCCCGAGAATTCGCCGTCACGAAACCTTCACCTCACCCGCCCAGAGCGCGCGCCCCGCGCCAGCGTCGGCGCCTTCTACACGAGCCGCGCGCGCCTCGCAAAGAGCGCTCAACCGGCCCTGGCCAGCTCCGGCTGGACGATCGTATGGCGCCAAGAGGCATGCTGTTCGGCCAACGCCAGCAGCAGGGCGTTGTTGAGCGCATGGCCAGCGCGGACGCCGCGGTAGCGGCCGATCACCGGCCCGCCGAGAAGATAGAGATCGCCGACCGCGTCGAGCGCCTTGTGACGGACGAACTCATCGGCGCAGCGCAGACCGCCCGGATTGAGGACCGCGCCATCGTCGATGACCAGGACGTTGTCCAGGCTGCCGCCGCGCGCCAGACCGGAGGCGCGCAACGCCTCGACCTCATGCAGGAAGCCGAAGGTGCGGCAATGCGCCAGTTCAGTGCGGAAGCTGGCCTCGTCGAGGGCGATCTCGAGGCTCTGGCGGCCGATGGCGGCAGCGGCGAAATCGATGTCGAACGCCACCTCGAAACCCGACGCCGGCGAGAGTTCCGCCCAATGCTTGTCATCGCCCACGCGCACGGTGGACAGGATCTCGATGTGTCGGCGCGGCGCGCCCTGCGGGCGGCGTCCGGCGTCGTCCAGCGCCTCGACGAAGGCGCGGCACGAGCCGTCCATGATCGGCACTTCAGGTCCGTCAATCTCGACCAGGATGTTGTCGACCGCCAGCGCGCTCAGCGCCGCCATCAAGTGCTCGATGGTCGCCACGGTGACGCCATCGGCGTTGCCGATCACCGTGCCGAGCCTGGTCGCGCACACCGCCGCGGCGGTGGCTGGAATCGCCGGGTCGCGGTCCTTGATATCGGTGCGCAAAAACCGGACGCCGGCCCCCACATTGGCGGGCCTCAGAGTGAGCCGGGTCACCTGTCCCGTGTGAATGCCGACGCCTTCGATCAGCACCGGACGAATGAGGGTAGTCTGGGAATCGAACGACAAGGGCTCTCTCGCTTTACGGCGGCGCGCGCCCCCTCCTCGCCCCATAGGCCGCGCCGAACGGGGGTCAAACACATATCCTGTTTCCGACTGTTGCCGGATTAAGTCATTGAATCTTGCTGGATCCCGGCGCTCGCCGGGATGACGACCGTCGGCCGTCAGTTGGCCAGGCGCCGCAGGAACGAGGGGATCTCCAGATCCTCGTCGGCGGCCTCGTCCTCGTCCTCGTACTGTTCGGCGATCGGCTGCACCTGCGCGGTGGTGCGGGCGGCCGTCACCGGCGCTTCCTGTCGGCGACCACCGAACAGGCTGAGCCAGCCGCCTTTCTGGCGCCGCTCATCGCCGTAGTGCCGGGTTGGGAACAGCGGCTCGTCGTCATCGCCCGGCATGGGCCGACGGGCCGGCTGCAAGGCGTCGGTCATCGCCGGCTCGGCATCTTCGAAGATGAGGTGGGCCTGTGGCATGGCCGAAGCCACCATCACCGGTTCGGGCTCCTCCTCCGCCAAGGCCAGCGCCGGCTCCAGCGCCAAGGGGGCCGGCTCGACGGCCCGGGTCATCTGGGCGTGTGGCTCGATAGCGGCCATCGAGGCTCCGTCCATGCCGGTGGCGACCACGGAAACCCGGACGACGCCTTCCAGCTTGGGATCGAAGGCGGCGCCGAAGATGATGTTGGCTTCCGGATCGACCTGACCGGAGATGGCGTTGGCCGCCTCGTCGACCTCGAGGAGGGTCATGTCGAGGCCGCCGGTGATGTTGACCAGCACCGCCTTGGCCCCCTTCAGGGTGACTTCGTCCAACAATGGGTTCTGGATGGCGTTCTCAGCCGCCATCAGGGCGCGGCCATCGCCGGAGGCCTCGCCGGTGCCCATCATCGCCTTGCCCATCTCGGTCATCACCGTGCGCACGTCGGCGAAGTCGAGATTGATCAGGCCCGGCAGGACCATGAGGTCGGTGATCGAACGCACGCCCGAATGCAACACCTGGTCGGCGAGCGCGAACGCCTCGGCGAAGGTGGTGCGCTCGTTGGCGACCCGGAAAAGGTTCTGGTTGGGGATGACGATCAGGGTGTCGACATAGCGCTGCAGCTCGGCGATGCCGGCCTCGGCCAGGCGCATGCGATGGCGGCCCTCGAAGTGGAACGGCTTGGTGACCACACCCACGGTGAGGATGTTCCGCTGGCGGGCGCATTTGGCGATGATCGGACCGGCGCCGGTGCCCGTGCCGCCGCCCATGCCGGCGGTGATGAACACCATGTGGGCGCCATCGAGATGCTCACCGATTTCAGGCTCGGATTCCTCGGCGGCGGACATGCCGACTTCAGGGTGCGCGCCGGCGCCCAGTCCCTGGGTCACATTGATGCCCAGCTGGATGCGGTTGTCGGTCTTGGAGAAGGCCAGCTGCTGGGAATCGGTGTTGGCGACGACGAACTCCACGCCCTCGAGTTTGGCGTCGATCATATTGTTGACCGCGTTGCCGCCAGCGCCGCCGACGCCGAACACGACGATGCGTGGCTTCAGCTCCTTGGTCTGCGGCGCGAACACCTTGAACGTCATCTTTGACCCCGCGATTGGTCTTTTGAACGACAGTCCAGCTTCGCACCGACTGCCTCGATCGACAGCAACACTTTAGAAACCATCATCCTTAAGCTGGCGTTAACTGCATAAGCTGAGTCGGCTATCGGTCGACCGATTCCCTCCGCCCCGGGATGGCGACACTCAGAGATTATCTCTCAGCCACGCCGCCGCCTTGACGACGACATTGGCGCGCGGATCCACAGGGCTGGCCGGGCGGCCCGAAGCCTGGCCCTTCGCGGGCGCCTCCCGGGGGCCGAACGCCGCGCGTTGCAGGATGCCGGCGGCCGAGCAGAACGCCGGACCGGCGGCGGCGTCGGCCAGATGCGGTATCCGCCGCGGCCGTCCAAGCCGGGCCGAGCGGTCGAAGACCCTGACCGCGACCTCGCGGGCGCCGGCGAGCTGGCTCGCCCCGCCGACGAGAACGATGCCGGCCCCCGGATCGACGAACGCTCCCGCCGCCTTGAGCCTCTCCTTGAGCAGTTCGAAGGTCTCCTCCACGCGCGGAGCGATGATACCCTTCAACATCGAGCGCGGCGCGATCACCGGCCCGGCCCCTGGATCATCGCCCCTGGGCGGCGCCTCGATCATCTCGCGGTCCTCGTTGGCCGAAGCGATCGCCGAGCCATGCAAGGTCTTGATGCGCTCGGCGCCGGTGATCGAGGTCGACAGGCCGCGGGCGATGTCCTGGGTGACGTGTGCGCCCCCGACCCCGAAGCTGTCGACATGCACCAAGGCGCCTCCGGACCACACGGCCACCGAGGTCGAGCCCCCGCCCATGTCGATGCAGATCGCGCCCAGCTCCATTTCGTCCTCTTCCAGCGCCGCCAGGGAGGAGACGTAGGGCGCGGCCACGACCCCCTCGAACTGGAGGTGCGCCCGCTCGACGCAGTGACCGAGAGTCTGGAACGCCCCCTCGTTGATCGACACCACCAGAAGATCCAGGCCCAGCTTGCGGCCGACGAGGCCGGACGGGTCGCGCACCCGCCGCTCCCCGTCCACCGCCCAGGCGATGGGCTGCAGGTGAATGGCGTGGCGGCGGGCCAGTCGCAGGCCGGTCATCGCCTGAGCCACGGCGCGGCTCTTGTCGGCCTCGCTGATCTGACGCCCGCCGACGCCGACCTGGGCCGTGACCCGGTGGCTGGCGAGGTGGCCGCAGGCGGTGGCCACGGTCACGCCCTGGACCTCGACGCCGGCCATGGTTTCAGCGCGCTCCACCGCCTGGGCGATCGCCTTGGCGGCCTCGTCGGCATCGATGATCGCTCCGGCCCTGACCCCATGCGAGGCGACGTAGCCCACGCCGGCGGTGACCAGCGTGCGGTCGGAGCGCTTGACCCCCTCCGGCTTCATGATGAAGCAGGCGACCTTCGAGGCCCCCAGGTCCACGGCCGCCACCGGCCCAGCGCGGCCGAGCGCGCTCTTTAGCGCCTCGCGACTTTCACGCCTTGCGGCCCGCGCCTCTCCGGCGTCGCGTTCGAGCACCTCGCTCATTTAGACTCCACCCCCAGACAAAGCCGGCGCCGCGGCGCCGCGTGGTCGCACGACAACCATTTCCGGATCCCTAAGATCGATGCGCGCCAAGCCGAGATCGAGAATCCTGGCGCTGCGGTCCAGGCTGTCGAGGCGGTGCAGGGCGGGGGCCTCGCCCACCGCCGGCAACAGGATGACGCCGCCGTCGGCGAGTTGCAGGTTCCAGCGCCGGTCGTCGACGCGCACCAAAGCGGTCAGGCGATGGGCCAGGCGCGGTCGGCCCATCACCTGCGGCAATATCGTCGCCGCGGCCCGGTCGGCGCCGGCGCCGACCACCAGCGGCAAACCGCCAAACAGGGCCGGGTCGGCCTGCGAGGCGGTGGCCCCGTTGTCGGTGATGACCACGGTGTGGCCGCCATGCTCCCAGACCGCCATCAGCGGCCGCTGGCGGACGGCGATGACGATGGTGTCCGGCAACAGACGAATGACGCTGGCCCTGGCCACCCAGCCGACCCGCTCGACACGCGCGCGCACGGCGGCAAGGTCGATATCCAGGATCGGGGTTCCGGGCCTGATCGCGGCGGCCTCGAGCACCTCCTTCTGGGCCGCCAGGGAGGCCCCCTGCAGATGCACGACGTTGGCCCGAAAGCCCACCGTGGCGAGGTCGCTGCGGGCCGCCGCGCGCGCCTCCCGCCACAGGAATGCGCCGCGGCCGCCGGTGGCCAGGGTGGTGACCGCGATCAGGGTGGCGAGAAGCAGGATCGCCGCCGAGGCGGCTCCGGCCGGCAGGCCGGCGTGACGGGCGGCGGCGAGCTTGGACGCGCCACGCGGGATCGGACGCGGCGCGCCGCCGGCGGTCGCTTCAGCCGACATGGTGGTCGCGGTCCTGGCGGACCTGCGCCCCGCGCGGCGCGCAACCGCGGGCATGGCCGTCCTCCGTGATCCACGCCACCAGCGCGTCGAACCCGATCCCCATATGGGCGGCTTGCTCGGGCACGAGAGACGTCGGCGTCATCCCAGGCTGGGTGTTGACCTCCAGAAGGACCAGAATGTGGTTAAGGGGGTCATAACGCAGGTCGCTGCGCGTCACGCCCGAGCAGCCGAGCGCGCGATGGGCGGCTAGAGCATGAGCCATCGCCGCCTCGGCCACCTCATCGGGGATGCGGGCCGGTAGGATGTGCACCGAGCCCCCCTCGCCGTATTTCGCCTCGTAGTCGTAGAAGCCGGTGCGGGCGTCGATCTCGGTCACCGCCAGGGCGCGCTCGCCCATCACCGTCACCGCCAGCTCCAAGCCGGCGACATAGGGCTCGACCATCACCAGCTCGCCGAAGGGCCAGCCGGACGAAAGCAACTCGGTGGGCGGCGCGTTGGCCCCCTCGAACACCCTGAAGACACCGACCGAGGAGCCCTCGGCGTTGGGCTTGACCACGTAAGGCGGCGCCATGACGTGCGCTCGGCCGACCTCGAACCGGCTGTAGAGGCCGCCACCAGGGACCGGGACGCCAGCGCTGGCCATCACCGCCTTGGCTTTGCTCTTGTTCAGGGCCAGGGCCGAGGCCAGGACGCCGCTGTGGGTATAGGGAACCGCCAGCGTCTCCAGAACGCCCTGGACGCAGCCGTCTTCGCCCCAGGAGCCGTGCAGGGCGTTGAAACAGACGTCGGGCATGTCGAGGCTGAGCACCTGCGCCAGATCGCGCCCAGCGTCGATGCGGCGGACCCGCGCGCCCAGCCGATCGAGGGCGTCGGCGCAGGCGGCGCCAGTGATCAGGCTGACCTCGCGCTCGGCCGAGATCCCGCCCATCAGCACGGCCACATGCAGCCCGGAAATCGTGGAAGACGCCATCGAGCCGCTGGTTAGCGGGATTCGGCCTCGCCCGCCCGTCCGATCCGCCGGATTTCCCACTCCAGATCGACACCCGCCCTGGCGGCGACGTCGGCGCGCACCCGCTCGCCAAGCGCCTCGAGCTCGGCGGCGCTGGCCGAGCCAGTGTTGATCATGAAGTTGGCGTGCAACGGTGAGAACATCGCCTCGCCCAGGCGCCGGCCGCGCCAGCCGGCTTCGTCGATCAGCTTCCAGGCCGAGCGGCCCGGCGGATTCTTGAACGTCGAGCCGCCGGTCTTCTCGCGGATCGGTTGGCTGGCCGCGCGGCTTTGGGTGATCCTCGCCATGCGCCCGGCGATGGCTTCCGGCGCGTCGGGCCGACCGCGATAGCGGGCCGCCGTCCAGACGATGCCTGGCGGGGCGGCGCTGGTGCGGTAGCCATAGCCAAAATCGGCGGTGGTCAAGGTGATCGCTCGACCCTCGCGGGTGACGCCGCGCGCCTCGACCAGGACCTCGGCGGTCTCGGCCCCATAGCAGCCGGCGTTCATGCTCAGCGCCCCACCGATGGTCCCTGGGATGCCGGCGTAGAATTCGAGACCCGCCAGGCCTGCCTGGGCGGCGATCCGCGCCAGGGCCGAATCCAGCCCGCCGGCGCCGGCGCTCAGCTCTGGCCCATCGGCGAGGACGCCAGCGAAGGCGCGGCCGGCGAGGCGGATAGCTACGCCTTCGAGACCGCCGTCGCGCACGATGAGGTTGGAGCCAACGCCGAGCACGGTGACCGGAATCTGGCGAGGCAGGCTGGTCAGAAAAGCGGCCAAGTCCGCCTCGTCAGCGGGCAGAAACAGCACGTCCGCGGGGCCGCCGACGCGGAACCAGGTGAAGGCAGCGAGCGGCTCGTCGATCAGCAGCCGCCCGCGCACCGGCGGCAGGTCCTCACGCCAGCCCATGCGCGGCCAGGGCCTCGAGCTGTGAGGGCAGGGCGTGGGCCCAGGCAGTGATATCGCCGGCGCCAAGAAAGACCACCAGATCGCCGCTCTTCGCCTCCCGCGCGATCAAGGATGGCAGGTCGGCGGGAGAAGCCAGCCGCAGCACGCGCGGATGGCCTTGGGCGGCGATGCCGTCCGCCAGCGCGTCGCGGTCGACGCCGGCGATGGGCGCCTCGCCGGCGGGATAGACGTCGGCGACGATCACCTCGTCGGCGTCTTTAAAGCAGCGACTGAAGTCGGCCATCAGATCGCGCAGCCGGGTGAAGCGATGCGGCTGGACGATGGCGATCACTCGGCTCCGGCACGCCGCCTTCGCCGCCGCCAGCACCGCGGAAATCTCCGCCGGATGGTGACCATAATCGTCGATGATCCGCACCCCGGCCACCTCGCCGGTGGTGGTGAAGCGCCGTTTGACCCCGGAGAACGCGGCCAACGCCGCGCGCATGGCTTCCGGTTTCACTCCGAGCTGGAGTCCCACGGTGACCGCCGCCAGGGCGTTGCGCACATTGTGCAGGCCGGGCATCGGCAGACGAAACCCGTCCAGCCTCTCGCCGCCTTCAACGACGATATCGAAGCCGGCGCCGTCAGCCCCGGCGGTCACGTTCACCGCGCGGACATCGGCGCTGTCGTTGAGGCCGTAGGTGATCAGGCGGCGGTTCTCCACCTGGCCGGCCACCTCTGCCAGCACCGGATCGTCGGCGCACACCGCCGCGAAACTGTAGAAGGGAATGTTCTGCAGGAAGTCCTTGAACGCCTTCTTCAGCGCCTCGAAGCCGCCGTAGTGGTCAAGGTGCTCGCGGTCGATGTTGGTGACCACGGCCACAGTGCAGCGAAGGGTCAGGAACGCACCGTCGCTCTCGTCGGCCTCGACCACGATCCAGTCGCCCAGGCCGATCTTGGCGTTGGCGCCGTAGGCGTTGATCACCCCGCCATTGACCACCGTGGGATCAAGCCCGCCGGCGTCCAATACTGCGGCGACCATCGAGGTGGTGGTGGTCTTGCCGTGCGCGCCGGCGATGGCGATCGAGGTCTGGGCACGCATCAGTTCGGCCAGCATCTCCGCGCGCCGCACGAGAGGAATGCGGGCCGTCCGCGCCGCGGCCATCTCAGGGTTGTCCGGCTTGATGGCGCTGGAATAGACCACCGCCGCGGCGCCAGCGATCTGTTCGGGTCGGTGGCCGATGAACACATTGGCTCCCAGGCTCGCCAGGCGCTCGGTATTGGCGCCGGCCTTGGCGTCTGAGCCCTGCACCTGATAGCCAAGCCGCAGCATGATCTCGGCGATGCCGCTCATGCCGATCCCGCCGATGCCGACGAAGTGGACCGGACCGAGTTCGAAGGGCGTTGGGCGCGCGCGCATGCCTGACAGCTAACCGAAAACCCGCCGCTTAGGCGAGCCGGGTGAAGCCGTCGTCGCTCCAGTGCTCCTGGCCGACCCCATGGCGCATGACGAAGAGGCCATTGGGATCATACTTCGCCTTGATCCCGGCCAAGCGCGGGTAGTGAGGGCCCCAGAACGCCCGCCGCCAGTCAGGGTTGAAATAGTTGCTCTCCGAGACATAGGAGCCGCCCGCAGGGGCGAGCGGCCGGAGCGCGGCGGTGGCGGCGTCGATACGCGCCTTGTCGCGCTCGGCCGCGGCGATATTCGGCTTGGGATAGCCGGGGTAGGCCGGCAGGCCTCCGGTGGCGATGATCGCCAGGGCGAAAGCATCCAGCACCGCCGGATTGGTGGCCGTGTTTCTCGATGCCGCCAGGGCCTCGGCGGAGCCGCCGGCCAGGCCTTTGTTGAAGTGCAATTCGACGCCGAAATGGCGCGAGGCGGCATAGAGAGCGTCGGCCAGCCGGCCGCGCTCCGGCGGGCTGAGGAGCGATGCCGGCAGCCACAGGGAATCGTAGCCGTACAGAAACATGCTCACCTGCTCGCCATCGCCCTTCCACCACGCGTGGTGGGCCGGCGCGCCTGGGCGGCGGTCGAACTTGACGAAATCGGCGCCGGTGCGGCGGGCGTCGGAAAAGTCCCACCAGCCGCGCATTGGCGCGCCGAGGATGCGCGGACCGGTCGCGGTGATCTCCTTGTCGGCCGCCGCCCAATCGATCAGCGGTCGCCAGGCGGCTTGGGCCTGGGCGTTGGAAAGACCCTGGAAGACCATGTTGATGTGCAGGGAATTGTCGTCGCCGACGTGGACGCTTTCGCCCCAATGCGGGGTGTGCAGGGTCTCGGCATAGAGATCGACGAAGCGGCCCAGCAGCCGGCGGAAGGCTCCGTCCGAGCTGGCCTTGAATGCGCCGAAGGCGCCGCCGGCGGTCTCGGCCAACGGGTGAGTCTTCAGGGTCAGGCGGGTGACGACTCCAAAGGCGCACTGTCCACCCCCCTTGAGCGCCCAGAAGAGGTCCGGATCGCGGTCGGCATTGACCACCCTCACCTGGCCGTCGGCGGTGACGATTTCCGCCTCCAAGAGACTGGCCGCCGCGGCGCCGTACTGCTTGGAGAACGAGCCGAAGCCGCCGCCAAGCGTCAGGCCGGCGACGCCCACGGTGGTGCAGCCGCCGCCCTGGACGTAACGCCCACCCTTGGTGGTCACCTCCTCGTAGGCGTCGATCCACATCGCTCCGGCGCCGATCGACACCGCCGGCCCCGCCGGCTCGCGAGCCCCGCGCGGGGTGAAGGTGGCGTGCGGCGTGATGGCGTTCATGCGCCGCGTCCAGATCAGCAAGGAGTCGGGCGCGTTGGAGGTCCCCTGGTAGCTGTGGCCGCCGCCCTTGACCACCAGCCGCAGGTTGTGGCGGCGGGCGAAGTTCACCGCTTGCGCCACGTCGGCGCTGGAGGCCGCGGCGACCGCATAGGCGCTGACGCCGGGACGCCAGGCGTCCAGCCAGCCGCTGACCTGCGTCCCACCCGGCTGGTCGCCGACATAGAATGGGTTGGCCAGGTCAGTGAAGAGGGCGGTGCAGGCGGCGGACCTGGGAGCGACGGCGCAGGCCTCGGCGATCGGCGCCGGCTTCACTAACCGCCCGCCAACCGCGCGATCGAGGTTGGCCCAGGCGGTGTCACTCGGCCACGATGGATCGCCGGGACGATGGCGATGTCGGCTCGCGCCCAGCGCTGGAAGCGCCGGAAGCAGGGCTCCCGCCGCAAGGCTCCCCACCAGGTCCCGCCGGCGCATCATCGAGCTGTCTCTATCGCTTCGCGGCGCGCTCGACCAGATCGGCGAGGCGCTCGGCCGCGTCCGGCGTGGCCACGCTGCGCGCCGCCGCGGCCATCCGGCCGAGCCGGTCCGGGTCGCCGAGCAGTTCGGCCAACACCTCAGCGAGCCTGGCGGCGGTGAGCTCGGGCTCGCGCACCACCACCGCCGCGCCGGCTTCAGCCAGAAGGCGGGCGTTGTGCCCTTGATCGTCATCGAGCGCGATCTGCAGGGGAACCAGGATCGCCGGACGGCCGGCGACGGCGATCTCGCCAACCGTGGAGGCTCCGGCTCTGGAGATCACCAGGTGCGACCAGGCCCAGCGCTCGGCCATGTCGGAGAAGAACGGGGCCAGTTCGGCCGTGACCCCTGCGTCGCGATAGGTCGCCGCCGCCGGCTCGAGAAACTCCGAGCGCGTCTGCTGCGCCACCTGCAAGCGCTGGCGCAATGCGGCCGGCAGGGCGGCGACGGCCGGCGGGACCTGTTCGGACAGCACCCTGGCCCCCAGGCTGCCGCCGGTGACGAACAGATGCAGCGGCGCCTCGCTCGCCGGCGCCTGATAGGGGGTTGCCGCGAGCGCCCGGATGGCCGGGCGAACCGGATTGCCGACCACCACTGCGCGCGCCATGACGCTCGGCGGCGCGTTGATCAGCGTCGGGAAGGCTCGGGCGAGCGCACTCACCCCCCCGGCCAGAAGACGGTTGGCCCGACCCATGACGGCATTCTGTTCATGGATCACCGTGGGCAGGCGAAGGCTACGGGCGGCCAGCAAGGCCGGCAATGAGGGGTAGCCGCCAAACCCCACCACCACCGCCGGCTGCAACGCTTTCAGAGCGGTGCGCGCATGCAGGATCCCTCGGGTGATCGCCAGCACCTGGCGGGCCCGGTTCAGCGGCCCACCGCTCAGCGTCGCCGCTGGCGTGGCGATGCGCCGCTCGCAGGGAAAGCCTTCGGTCAGGCCCTTGCCGCGCTCGTCGGTGGCCAGCACTATACGCCAGCCGCGCGCGATGAGGACTTCACCCAGCGCCTGGGCGGGAAACAGATGGCCGCCGGTGCCCCCGGCGGCGAGAACAGCTAGCCGCTCAGTCAAATGCGGCCGCCCGGGCCAGGCCCTCGGGCGAGGCATAGGCGCCAGGGCGGCGCGAGGTCAGCGCCAGAGCCAGTCCCAGGGTGAGACCCATGGCCAGGGTCGACGAGCCGCCATAGGAGATGAACGGCAGGGTCATGCCCTTGGTCGGCACCAGGGCGAGATTGACGGCGATGTTGATGAACGCCTGCATGCCGACGAGCACGAACAGCGCCGCCGACGCCACCTGCTCGAAGGGATCGGCGAGCTTCATCGCCCGGTAGAGGCCGCGGATCACCACCACCGCGAACAGGGCGATGATCACCAGTGACAGCCACAGCCCGTACTCCTCGGCGGCGGCCGAATAGGCGAAGTCCGTGTGCATGTCCGGCACGTGCGCCTTCATGATCCCCTCGCCCGGCCCGCGTCCGAACATCCGGCCGGCGGCGATGGCTTCGGCGGCGCGGTGGATCTGCGAGGTGTCGGAGTGGTCGTTGTTGAGAAACCCGTGCACTCGGGTGGCGACATGCTGGAACACGAAGTAGGTGCTGGAGAGGCCGACGATGGCCATGCTGCCCAGCACCATGATCCAGCTCATCGGCACCCCGGCCATCCAGAAAGCCGCGCCGAAAACGGCGGTGATCAGCACCGTCTGGCCGATATCCGGCTCCATCAGCAGCAGCACCACCGCCACGGCGTAGAGACCGAAGGCGATCGACACGCCGGGCACGCCCTCGCCCTTCTGACCCTCGGCGAACATCCACGCCACCAGGACGACCAGCGCCGGCTTCATGAATTCCGATGGCTGCAGGGTGAAGCCGGAAATCTCCACCCACCTGGTGGCGCCCTTGGCGGCGTGGCCAAGCAGCGGCAGGGCGCACATGGCGGCGATCGCCGCCAGATAGATGAAGAAAGCGGTCCGGCGGACGCCCTTGGGACTCAGCATGGCGCTGAACACCAGGATCACCGCGCCGCCGGCGGCGAACAGGCATTGACGGACAGCGAAGTGGAATGGCCAGGCGATGCCCAGGCGCTGAGCCGCCGCCGGGCTGGTGCCGAACTGCAGCAGCACGCCCAGCACGATCAGCGCCGCGGTCGCGCCCAGCAGGATGCGATCGGTCATCCACCACCACAGGCCGAGGCGACTGCGGTCGAGGCGCGAGAAGGCGTGCGAGGAAAGGCGGGGTTCGATGGTGGTCATCCGGCGAGCGCCTGCGGCGGGGCGGTGAGGGCGAGCACGGCGGCGCGGAACGCCTCGCCGCGCTCCTCGAAGTCGGCGTATTGGTCAAACGAGGCGCAAGCCGGCGAGAACAGCACGATCGCCTCGCCCTCGTCCTTCCGAGCGTCAGCGAACGCCGCCCGCACCGCCGCCGCCAGGGCGCCACAGCGGGCATAGGGCGCCTTGCCTTCGAGGGTGGCGGCGAATGCCTCCTCGGCCTCGCCGATCAGATACGCCTTGGCGACGGCGGGAAACAGCTCGGTCAAAGGCTCGATGCCACCGACCTTGGCCCGCCCGCCGGCGATCCAATAGAACCTCGGATAGGCGCTCATCGCCTGGCGCGCGGCGTCGGCGTTGGTCGCCTTGGAATCGTTGACGAAACGAACCTTGCCAATGGCGCCGATGGTCTCCATCCGGTGGGCGAGCCCAGGGAAACTCATCAGCCCCTCCACCGCATCCTCGACGCTCACGCCAAGAGCTCGGGCGGCGGCGTAGGCGGCGGCGGCGTTCTGCCAGTTGTGACGGCCGGGCAAGGACCTGGCGGCGGCCAGATCGGCGACCTCCGCCACCCGGCCTTCGGTGGCGTCATAGAGCTTGCCCTGCAGCGCATAGACTCCGCGCCCGATCGCCTTGCGGGCGCTGATCGGCCAGATGGTGCGGCGGTTGGCGGCGGTGATTTCGGTGCAGATTTGCTGGCCGTAGGCGTCGTCGACGCCGATCACGGCGGTGTCGCCTTTGCCCTGGTTGAGCAGCACCCTGCGCTTGGCGGCCAGATAGCCCTCCATGCTCCCGTGGCGCTCGAGGTGGTCGGGGCTGATGTTGAGCAGGATGGAGACATCCGGCTTCAGCGAGGCGGTGAGATCGAGCTGATAGGAGGAGAGCTCGAGCACATAGACGGCGCCGCCATGCATCTCCGGCAAGGAGAGGACGCCGACGCCGATGTTGCCGCCGATGCGCACGTCGCGGCCGGCCGCGTCCAGCACGTGGCCAATCAGGGCGGTGGTGGTCGACTTGCCGTTGGTTCCGGTGATCGCGACGATCTTGGGCCGCCGATGTTCGGGAGCCATGGCTACGGCGCGGGCGAAGAGTTCGATATCGCCGAGGATCTCCACGCCAGCGGCTTTGGCCTTGGCCACCGTCCAGTGTGGAGTTGGGTGGGTGAGCGGGGCGCCGGGCGAGAGCATCAGGGCGGCGAAGCGCGACCAGTCGGCCTTGGCGAGATCGACCAGCTCGAAACCCTCGGCGGCGGCGGCCTCGCGCGCGGCCGGATTCTCATCCCAGGCGGCGATGCGCGCCCCGCCGGCGATCAGCGCCCTGGCGGCGGCCAGGCCGGTGCGGGCGAGACCGAACACCGCCACTTCCCTTCCCTCGAAGCAGGTGACCGGGATCATCGCCCCTTCACCTGAGCTTCAAGGTGGAGAGGCCGAGCATGGCCAGCATCACGGCGACGATCCAGAACCGGATCACGATCGTCGGCTCCGACCAGCCGAGCTTCTCGAAATGGTGGTGGATGGGCGCCATCAGGAACACGCGCCGGCCGGTGCGCTTGAACCAGGCGACCTGGATGATCACCGACACGGTCTCGACGACGAACAGGCCGCCGACGATGGCCAGGACGATCTCGTGCTTGGTGGCCACGGCGATGGCGCCGATGGCGGCGCCGAGGGCCAGCGCACCTGAATCCCCCATGAAGATGCGCGCTGGGGGGGCGTTGTACCAAAGAAAGCCGAGGCCGGAGCCGACGATAGCCGAGCACACCACCGCGAGTTCGCCGGCGCCCGGCACGAAGTGAATTTGCAGATAGTCGGCGAACCTGAAGTTTCCGGCCAGGTAGGCGACCAGGCCAAACGTCGCGGCGGCGATCATCACCGGCACCGTGGCGAGGCCGTCCAACCCGTCGGTGAAGTTCACGGCGTTGGAGGCGCCAACGATGATGAAGGCGCCGAAAGCCAGGTAAAACCACGAGAGGTCCCATAGCGCGCGCTTGAAGAACGGGAAGGCCACGGAGGTCGAGAGATTCGCCCCCTCCGGCGAGGGTTGCCCGAACTTGACCATGACCAGCACGCCAATGATGGCCAGCGCCGCTTCCACCGCCAGGCGCATGCGGCCCGACACCCCCGCCGTGGTCTGCTTGGTGACCTTGGCGTAGTCATCGAGGAAGCCCAGACCGCCAAAGCCCAGAGTCAGCAGCAGCACCACCCAGACGTAAGCGTTGGCCAAATCGGCCCACAACAGGGTGGAGACGCCGATGCCGGCCAGGAACATCAGCCCGCCCATGGTCGGCGTGCCGGCCTTTTCGATCACGTGGCGTTGGATGCCTTCGGCGCGGATTGGCTGGCCCCTGCCTTGTCTCGCCTGCATCCAGCGAATGAAGCGTGAGCCCATGGCCACCACGACCAACTGGGCCGTCGCCACCGCCATGCCGCTACGGAAGGTGAGATAGCGCAGCAGGTTATGGCCCGGCAGGTAGAGGTGATGGTCGGCCAGGAACTGGTAGAGGAGGAAGATCATCGCCCCGCCTCCTCCAGCGCCGTGAGGGCCTCGACCAGGAGGCTCGCCTTGGAGGCGTTCGACCCCTTGACCATGACCACATCGCCCTCGGCCACCGCAGCGGCGAGCAGGGGCGCAAGCTCGGCGGCGGTCGGCGCCCAGGCGCCCAGGCGGGCCGCCGGCAGGGCATCGCGCAATGCGCCCATCAACGGGCCGGCGCAGAACACCAGGTTGATGTCGGCCTTATCGATGACCTGGGCCAGGGCCGCGTGCAGCGCCGGCGCGCGCTCGCCCAGCTCCAGCATATCAGTCAGCGCCACGATGCGGCGGCCTTTCGCTGGCCGCGCAGCCAGGGCCCTGAGGGCGGCGGACACCGACACCGGGCTGGCGTTGTAGCTCTCGTCAACCAGGGTAAAGGCGCCGGCCGGCGCGGTGATCCGGCGCACCACGCCGCGGCCGGCCAGAGGCTCGAAAGCCGAAAGCGCCCGCGCCGCCAAGGCGAGATCCAGGCCCAGCGCCTGCATCATCAGAAGCGCGCAAAGGCTCATCGGTCCCCAGTGGGCGGCCGATTGTCTGAGGGTGAAGATCAGCGGGGCCCCATCGATCCGGCTCTCCACCTCGGCCCCCTGGGAAGTGGCGGAAAACCTCATCATGCGGGCGTCGGCCCCTGGAGCATCGCCAAAAGTGCGCACCTCGCCGCCCGCCGAGCGGGCCAAGAGCGCGAGCTCGCCGGTCCAGCGGTTGTCGGCGTTGAGGATGGCGGCGCCGCCCTTCTGCAGACCAGCAAAGACCTCGGCCTTGGCCTTGGCCACGCCGGCCTCGCCGTCGGTGAAATTCTCCACGTGCACCGCTTCGACGTTGGTCACCGCGACGGCGTGCGGGCGCACCAGATGCGACAGGGGCTCGATCTCGCCGGCGTGGTTCATGCCGATCTCGAACACCGCCCGCCGGGTGGTCTTCGGCATCCGCGCCAGGGTGAGGGGCACGCCGATGTGATTGTTGAACGACTTCACCGAGCCGTGGCCAGCGCCGGCGAGTTTCAGTCCGTCGAGCACCGCCTGGGTGACGCTGGTCTTGCCGACCGAGCCGGTCACCGCCCCGCGACGCGCCCCACCGGCCCGCTCGCGCGCCGCCGCGCCAAGCTTCACCAAGGCGGCCAGAGTGTCTTCGACCAGGATCGACGAGCCCAGGACCGGGCGCGAGGCGAGCGAACCTGCGGCGCCGGCGGCGAGCGCCTGGGGGATGAAGTCGTGGCCGTCGCGGGCGCTCTTGAGGGCAATGAACAGATCGCCGGACTCGACGCTCCGGCTGTCGATGGCCAGCCCGGTGACGGCGAAGGCCGGGCCGCTGGCCGCGCCATCCACGGCGGCGGCGATCTCGTCCGAGGTCCACAGCACCGCGCTCATGCGCTGAGCGCCTGGCGGGTGACGGCGATGTCATCGAACGGATGAATGACGCCGCCGATCTCCTGGCCCTGTTCGTGACCCTTGCCGGCCACCACCAGCACATCGCCTTCGGCCAGCATCGCCACGCCGGCGCCGATCGCCTCGGCCCGGCCGGCGATCTCTCGCAGGCCCTTGGCCCCGGCCAGGATCTCGGCCCGGATCGCCGCCGGCGATTCTGATCTTGGGTTGTCGTCGGTGACGATGGCGATATCGGCGAGATCGGCAGCGATGGCGCCCATTTGCGGCCGCTTCCCACGATCGCGCTCGCCACCCGCGCCGAACACCACGATCAGGCGGCCGCCGGCGTGGGGGCGCAGGGCCGCGAGCACGGTGGCCAGGCCGTCAGGGGTATGGGCGTAGTCGACGAATGCGGCCCCGCCGCGCGGCCCCTCGCCGATCCGCTGCAGCCGGCCAGGCGCCCCTTCGATCTTTTCGAGCGCGCCGAGCACCTCATCGGCCGGCTCGCCAGCAGCAATGCACAGGCCCGCGGCGACCAGGGCGTTGGCGGCCTGGAAGGCGCCCGCCAGGGGCAGGAGGAGATCGTGGTTGCGTCCCCAGGCGTTGAGCCGCAGCCTCTGGCCGTTCGCATCCAGGCGACGGCGAACCAGGGTCAGCCCCTGGCCCATGGCGCCGACGCTCATCAGCCCCAGGCCGCAGCGGCGCACTGTGGCCGCGAAGGCTGGAAAGGCGTCGCTGTCGGCGTTCAACACCGCCCAGCGGCCACGGGGCAGCATGGTGTCGAACAGGCGCAGCTTGGCGGCGCGGTAGGCGTCCATGTCACCGTGATAATCGAGGTGATCCTGGGTCAGATTGAGGAAACCGGCGGCCGCCAGTTCGACCCCGTCGAGCCGGCGTTGGTCGATGCCGTGCGAGGATGCCTCGAGAGCCAGGTGGGTGACCCCGCGCGCCGCCAGGTCGGCCAACAGCAGCGCCACATCGCCAGCGTCGGGGGTGGTCAGGCCGGGCGGGGTGATCTGCTCATCTCCCGCCCGGACACCGAGTGTCCCCATGCTCGCCGAGCTTTTGCCGCAGGCGGTGAAAATCTGGCGACAGAAGGCGGCCACCGAGGTCTTGCCGTTGGTGCCGGTCACCGCCACCACCACCTTCGGCTGGCGGGCGGCCAGAGCCGCCGCGGCCAGGGCGTAGGCGCGTCTTGGATCGGTGGCGCAGACCACCGGGGCGGCGAGGCCAGGCAGGTCCTCGCCGGCGAGAATCGCCGCCGCGCCGGCCTTGAGCGCAGCCGGCACGAAGCTGCGGCCGTCGATGCGCGAGCCCGGCAAGGCGGCGAACAGAAAGCCAGGTTTCACCCGCCGGCTGTCGGCCGTGACCCCGATGATCTCCGGATCGATCGGCAGATCACGCCGCATGAGGGCCGAAAGGCGCGCCATCAGTCGACCCCGGTCAGAGCGCTGGCGTCCACTGGCGCCTTCGGATCCGGCGCCGCGCCGGGGACCCGTTTCACCCCGAGCAGCGGGGCGATGCGGGCGATGACCTTGCCGGCGATCGGCGCCGACACCTCTCCACCGGTGGTGAAGCCGCCGGTTTCCGGCGTGGCGTGCGGCTCGTCCATCATGATCAGGACGTAATAGCGGTCCTCGTCCAGGGGGCCGTCGGTGGGGAAGATGGCGGCGAAAGAGGCCAGATTGAGCTTGCCGCCGGAGTAGCGGCCGTGAACCAGCTTGGTCGCGGTGCCGGTCTTGCCCCCGACCCGATAGCCGGGGACATCAGCCTTGCGCCCGGTGCCATTGGTGGCGTTGAGCCGCATCAGGTTGAGCATGGTGCGCGAGGTTGAGGCCCTGATCACCCGCCGCCCGGGCGCGGGGGCCTGGCCGGGCGCCAGCTTGACGAAGGTCAGGGGGCGATAGACGCCGCCGTTGAGGATCGAACTCATGCCGGCGGCGATCATCAGCGGCGTGACCGAAATCGAATGGCCGAAAGCCATTGACGCCACCGCGTTTTGGCTCAGCCGCTTGGGGATCAGGGGACGCGCCGATTCCGCCAGTTCGCTGGGCGCCTTCTGATAGAGGCCGAAGGCGCGCCAATAGCGGTCCATGTTGGCCGCTCCGGCTTCCAGCGCCATGCGCGCCGCGCCGATGTTCGAGGAATGGGTGAACACCTCCCACAACGGCAGCCGGATATCGCCCTTGTCGTAGTCGTGGATAATCTGGCCAGGCAGGATCAGGGGTGTGTGGACGTCATAGACCTTGTCGACCCGGGTGGTCCCGGCGTCCAGGCCCATGGCCAAGGTGAACACCTTGAACACCGACCCCGGCTCGTAGGCGGTGGCGGCGGCGTGATTGATCAGCTGCGGCGGCGTGGCCTTGCCGGGATCGTTGGCGTCGAACTCCGGCCAGCTGGCCATGCCGAGAATCTCGCCCGTGCGGACATTGACCACCATGCCGGCCGCACCGATGACGCCAAAGTGCTGCGCCGCCTGATCAAGCTCGTCCTGCAGCGCGCCCTGGACGCGAAGGTCGATCGACAGCTGCACCGGCTCGTGCCCGGCGTCCTCGCGCATCTGGGCGTCGAAGGCCTTCTCAATCCCGGCCAGGCCGCGCCCGCCGCGGTCGGAGAAGCCGATCACATGCGCGGCCAATTCGCCAAGCGGATAGGCCCTGGCGGGCTCCTCGGCGAAGGTGACCCCCGGCAGGGCGAGGTCATGGATGCGGTCCTTGACCTCCGGGGCCACGCCGCCGGCGAGATAGTATTCCTTGTGCGGCCCGGTCAGCGCGGTGTCGAGGTGAGCCAGGGAAAGGGTCGGCAGGGCGGTCAGCAGCGCCGCCTTGGTGGCCGCCGGATCGGACACTTCCCGCGGCGTGATGTAGAGGCCGTAGCGGACCAGATCGACGGCCAGAAGCCGGCCATTGCGGTCGACCAAATCGGCTCTCGCCTCTGGCGCCAGGCCGGCTCCACGCCCGGCCCTGTCGAGGCCTGAGAACATCGCCGCGCGGGTGGCGACGACGGCCAGGGTGGCGAAAGCCGCGGCGAACAGGGCCATCACGAAAAAGATGCGCAGGCGGGTGTCGTCTTCGGCCCGACCAGATGCCCGCGCCCGCTCGAAGGCGCGATCCAGCCACCACAGCCAGTCGGCCGCGCCGCCCCTTGGGCGCCAGCCGGCCCCACCGGATTCAGGGATCAGGGTGGCGGTCACGGCGTCTTGGCCTTGGTCGGGGGCGGTCCGGCCAGCGCAATCTGCGGCAACGCCTCGATCGTGCTCTCTTGCCGAGGTTCGACCGCCTGCATGCCAAGATACTGGGTCGACAGCCGCTCGATGCGGTCGGGGTCCTCGAGATGGGCGATCTCGGCCCGCAACAGGCGAATGCGCCGGTCCTCCTGGGCGATCTGGGCCTCGACGCCGGCGGTGTCGGCCCCCATGCCCTGGGCGAAGGTCTTGAAGGCGTAACTGGCCAGCGCGAGGGCCAGCAGGACCGCCAGAGCCACCAGATCAATCACCCGGAAGCCGCGGAAGCGGCGCGTGAACACCTCGCCGATCATGCCGCGCGCCTCCACGGCGGGGCCGAGGAGCGCACCGCCGCGCGCAGCTTGGCCGACCTGGCCCTGGGGTTGACCGAGATCTCGGCCGCCGACGGCGTTTTCGCCCGCTTGTGCAGCAGGGCGAAGCTGGGCGCGGGCCCGGGAGCGGCCGGGGGGGCGTGACGCGAGGGCGAGCTGGGCGCGACCGCCCGCTCGGCCAGGAACGTCTTGACGACCCGGTCCTCCAGGGAATGGAAAGTCACCACAGCCAAGCGGCCCCCAGCTTTCAGAACCTGTTCGGCGGCGATGAGCCCCGCCTCGAGCTCCGAAAGCTCGTCATTGACCGCGATTCTGAGGGCCTGGAAAACCCGGGTGGCCGGATGAATTCGCGCTCCGCGACGCCCGCCGAGCGCCCGTTCGACCTCCGCCGCCAGATCGGCGGTGCGCGCAAACGGCTGAACGGTCCGCCGCCGGGCGATGCGCTGGGCGACGCGGCGCGCGTGCCGCTCTTCGCCGAAGTCACGAAAAATGCGGATCAGTTCGGCCGTTTCGGCGCCATTGACGATATCGGCGGCCGTCGGTCCCTCGCCGGACATGCGCATGTCGAGCGGGCCATCGCGCATCAGCGAAAAACCGCGCGCGGCTTCGTCGAGCTGCATCGACGAAACCCCGAGATCCAGGGCGACGCCGTCGGCGCCCGCCGGGCCAAGGACCGCCGCCATCTCCTTGAACGGCGCGGTGATTAGATGCAGCCCCTCGCCGATCGCCGCCGCGTAGCTCAGGGCCGCCGGATCGCGGTCGAAGGCGATCACCCTCGCCCCCGCCGCCAGCATGGCCCGGCTATAGCCGCCGGCGCCGAAGGTGCCATCGACCATCACTTCGCCAGGCCCGGGCGCGAGCGCTTCGATGACTTCGCTCAGCATGACGCTGGCATGGCCGCTCATGCGGGGCTCGCCAGGGCCCGTTGCCGCTGGCGCAGCGCCGGCAAGCTCGACCTGGCCAGCGCCAGTTGGCTGGCTCGATGGGCGAGGAAAGCCTCACGCGGCCAGATCTGAAACCGCTCGCCCATGCCCACCAGGGCCACCCAGTCGTCCAGCCCGAACGCCTGACAGAGGCCTTCCGGCAGGGTGACGCGGCCGGCGGTGTCGTAGTTGAGGCGGGTCATGCCGCCCAGAACGCTGGTTTCGAGGGCGCTGCGCAGCGGATCGCCGAAGGCCAGCTCCTCGATCACCTTGAGGTAGGCGTCGAACAGCGCCTGGCCGCCGCCCTCGATGCAGTCGTGCTCTATGGATGGAAAGCAGAACACGCCGTCGAGCGGACCGACGGCGGCGCGAAACTCCTGCGGCACCAGCAAACGTCGCTTGGCGTCCAGTTGCTTCTCGAAAGTGGAATGGAACACCCCAGTCCCTGCCCCGCACCCACCCCAGCCGCCTCTGTGAGCGGCAGAATTGGGTTAACATGGGATTGACTGGGATACAATGACACCTGAGCAATAAATCGTAAGGTTTTGGTAAGGCTATTGGGAAAACCCGCGCCATCGCTGGAACGTATAAAGAACAAATCGGAGAAGCGGATCAGACGGCCTGTAAGCCGGGTTCTGTGCCGCCCACTAGGGCGCGGCGGCCATTCATCTGGACCGTCCGTCACCGGACGGTTCGTGCGACCTACCCGGACGCCTGGGCCAGCGACGGCCTGTCCCCGGCCGTGAGGCCAAGGACGCGACATCCCTATTCGGTCTTGCTCCAGGCGGGGCTTGCCATGCCGGACCTGTCACCAGGCCCGCGGTGGGCTCTTACCCCACCCTTTCACCCTTGCCGCCAAGATGACGGCGGTTTGCTTTCTGTGGCGCTATCCCTGGGGTCACCCCCGGCGGGCGTTACCCGCCGCCTTGTCGCCGTGGAGCCCGGACTTTCCTCCCCCCGCCTTCCGAAGAAGGCGGAGAGCGACCGCCCGGCCGTCTGATCCGCCGTTGAGGGTGGGGTGGGCGGCACCGCGCGTCAAGCCGTAGACGATCTGGTCCCAATAACGGCCTTTCCAGAAGCCGTAGGCGGCCAGGACCCCCTCGCGGCCAAAGCCATGCCGCTCCAGCACCCGGCAAGAGCGATCATTGCCCGGGGTGACCAAGGCCTCCAGGCGATAGAGATTAAGATGTTCCCAGCCAAAGCTGATCAGCGCCGGCAGCACCGCCGCCATGACCCCGCGCCCTTGCCAGGCGAAGGTGAGATCGTAGGCGATCTCGCCGCGCCGGCCGCGTTCGAGGACGATGCGATTGAAGCCGCTGGTGCCGACGAATTTGCCCGCCTCGGTGCGGATCGCCCAGCGCACGCCGGCCCCCAGGGCCCGCTGGCCCTTGGCCCAGGCGATGATCGCGGCGGCCTCGTCGATCGCGCTCAGAGGCTCGATGTCCATCCATTCGACCACCCGCGGATCGG
>DASYGN010000116.1:0-4355 GCA_035999625.1 Caulobacteraceae bacterium
GGTCTCGATCATCCACGCCTAGCGTTGAACTGGCGACGGCTCAGGTGAGCACAACTGCGGCTAGGCGGCGCCTCGTCCGACGAGGTTCGTGACCAAGCGTAGTCGCTCCGTGTAGCTGACCATCGTAACGACCGCTTAGCGGCGGATTGCCCCGTCCGTTCGGCGGCCGCCGCCGTCGGGCCCCCGTCCGGCGACGTTACCGAGTGGTGCGGGCGGCCGGGGTCGAACCGGCACGGGGTTTCCCCCAACGGATTTTCATACCACTTCGGCTTTCGCCGCCGCCCCGAGGGGCGTTTGTGGTCTGGACTATCCCTTCGCCATTGCCTTCAGGCTTTAGGCGCCGCCCGTCTAGTCTCTACACCTTCCCCTTGAAAACCTCTCGGGGCTTGGCTCGGGATCGCCATCTGACAGGGTTCCCCGACTTTGAGCGGTTCTACGTCCAAGATTTCTCCTGGCGCACTCAATCCTCAGCTTAAGTCCGTTGCGTCTACCAATTCCGCCACGCCCGCGGCGCTCGGCTTACATATCGCCATGAGCGCGACCCGCAAATGCCCACGCGAGGCCACGTCCCCTGCGGCTCAAAGCCTAGAGAGGCGGTGCGCGCCTGTCACGCCGGGGGAGCGCTAAACCGGCGCCCTGCCGAACCGCTCGGCGGCGCGCGCCCTGGCTCGCGCGGCGACCAGCGCGCGATCGCGCGGCGCGGCGGTGGTTTCCAGGGCGCTCAGCAGCCGAGCGGCGGCGCCCGCGACCTCGTCGATGGCGCGGTGGAAAGCGGCCTCGTTGGCCTTCGAAGGCGCGGTGAAGCCGGAGAGCTTGCGCACGAACTGCAGCGAGGCGGCGCGGATCTCCTCTTCATCGGCCGGCGGCTCGAAGTTGAACAGGGTCTTGATGCTGCGGCACATGCGCGCCTCCTTACTCCAAAGGGGTGATCGAGCGGGCGCCGATGTCCGCCAGGGAATCGACCAGGGCGGCCACCGTGGCGGCGACCTCGTCGGCGTCGCGCCCCCTGATCACCAGGTTGGCCCCGTAGCCGTCGGGGCCGTAAAACGGATAGCTGCCGAGCGATAGTCCCGGGTGGGCCTTGGCCAGCGCCTCCAGCGGGGCGGCGATCGCCCCTTCCCCGGCCCCTTCGACGCGCACCGTGCGCGAGATCACCACCGCCCCGGTGCGCAGGCGGGTGACCACATCCTCCATCATGCCGCGCATGATCATCGGCACGCCGGCAAGCACGAACACGTTGCCGATCTGGAAGCCGGGCGGCCCCTGGACCGGATTGCGCACCAGGCTCCCGCCCACCGGCACCCGGGCCATGCGCCGGCGCGCCGCATTGAGCTGATCGCCGAAGCGATTGGTCATCATCGCCAGGATTTCGGGATGTTCGACCAGCTCGACGCCGAACGCGGCGGCGACGCAGTCGGCGGTCATGTCATCGTGGGTGGGGCCGATGCCGCCGGTGGTGATGAGGTAGTCGTAGGTCGCGCGCAGGGCGTTCACCGCGGCGATGATCGCGGCCGGCTCGTCGCCGACGACCCGCGCCTCCTTCAGGTCGACGCCGTGCACGCCCAGATGGGTGGCGATGGCGTTGAGGTTGGTATCCTGGGTGCGGCCGGAGAGGATCTCATCGCCGATGATCAGGACGGCGGCGGTGGCGGGCTTGGTCAATCGCCGCCTATTCCGCCATCGCCTCGCCGGACCCGCCGAACTCGGCCGGGAAGTCCTTGAGCTTGGGCAGGCCATCCTTCATCGGCAGCACCGTCTGGGCGTAGTTGACGTGCACGCCGGGCGCGAAGGCCAGGCTCGGCAGGGTGGCGGCGAAAACATCGATCATGCCCAGCGGCGGATGGTTGGTCATCAGGTGGCCGCCACACTTGGCGCAATACTGGCGCTGACTGAGCGGTGATCCTTCGTAGGTGGCGACGTGCTCGGCGCCCTTGGTGACCTTGACCGCCTCCGGCTTCCACAGGCTGAAGGCGTTGACCGGGCCTCCCGACCACGACCGGCACGAGCGGCAGTGGCAATAGCCCATCGCCTCCGGTTCGCCGGCGACCTCGATGGCCACCGCGCCGCAGAAACAGCTTCCCTGATGAGGCATGATCTTCCTTCCTATTCGGCAGCGGCTTTGGATGAGACTTCCTGGGCCAGCCGGCCAGTCAGCTCGGCCATGTGGTCGAAGCTGGCCTCGTAGCTGCCCAGGCCCTGGCTCAGCGAGCGCAGCTCGGCGATCAGTTCGTGGCGCTCGCTGGCCGGCAGGCGGGCCTCGATCCGTTCCCAGCCGCTCCAGCCCTCGCGCGGACCAAAGCCCAGGATCTGGCCGCGCCTGGACGACAGGGCCGAATTGACCGCCGCCATGGCCGAGGTGGGCACAAACACGCCCAGCTTGTCGATCGGCTCCAGCAGCTTTGGCGCGCACTTCTTCAGCGCCTCCTCGATGGTGATCCGGCCGGCGATGCGGAAGGCCATTTCCGAGCTGTCCACCGGATGGAACTGGCCGTCGATCAGGGTCACCTCGAGATCGACCACAGGAAACCCGAGGGGCCCTTTGTGCAGCCCATCCCTGACCCCCTGCTCCACCGCCGGGATCCATTGCCTGGGCACCGCCCCGCCGGTGATCTTGCTCATGAAGTTGAAGCCCGCGCCGCGCGCCAGCGGCTTCACCTCGATGGTGACGTCGGCGAACTGGCCATGGCCGCCGCTCTGCTTCTTGTGCCGGCCGCGCTGGGTGACCGCCCCGGTGATGGTTTCGCGATAGGGCGTCTTGGGGTTTTCGACATCGACATCGACGCTGTAGCGGCGCTTGAGGCGCTCGATCGCCAGGCGCACGTGACCGTCGCCCTGGCCGGCCACCAGCACCTGGTGGCTCTCGGCGTCCTGGGTGACCGAGAGGCCCGGATCCTCCTCGACCAGCTTGGCCAGGGAGCCGGAAAGGCGGACGTCATCCTTGCGGTTGGCGGCGGCGATGGCCAGGGCGTAGAGGGGCGTGCGCGGCGGATGCGCTTTCCCGGGCATCGGCTGGGTCCCGACGGCGAGAATCTGGCCGGCCGAGGCCGCCTCGACCTTGGCCAGGGCGACGATATCGCCCACCGCGCCCTGATTGATCTTCTTGGTCGCCTGGCCGTGCACCTGGAAGAGGCCCCCGGCCCTGCCCTTCTCGCCGTCGGGCAGAACCAGGTCGGCGCTGTCGGCCAAGGGCGCGCCGAACACCCGGGCGATGGCCAGCTTGCCGGCCTGGCCGGCGTGGGAGACCTTGAGCACATAGGCCCCCGGCCGGGTCACGCCGAGGCGCTCGGCCGCCTTCTCCACCGGCGGGGTTTCGTGGCGCAGCGCCTTGAGCAGCCGGCCGATGCCGTGATTGGCCAGGGCCGAGCCGAAGAACACCGGCACGATCAGGCCCTGGTTCATGTCGCGCACCAGATCGGCGAACACCAGGTCGCGCTTCGGATCCACGTCGGTGAGCAGCTGCTCCATCAGATCGTCGTCGAAGTCGGCCAGCTGCTCGAGCATGTGGAAGCGGGCGTCGGTCTCGGTCTTGCCCAGTTCGGGCGAGCGCTCCTCGACTTCGTTGCCCGCGCCGCGCCAGACATTCGCCCGTTCCAGCGCCAGATCGACGAAGCCGGTTACGTGCTCCCCCTCGACGATCGGCAGCTGGCGGGCGACCAAGGGCGCGCTGCTCACTGGCGCCAGGGCGGTCAGCAGGGCGTCGAGCGATCCGCGCGCCTGATCGAGGCGGTTGACGAACAGCGCTCTGGGCACGCCCAGGGCTTCGAGCTGGCGAACCATCGGCTGGATCAGGGGCGCCTTGAGCGGGTCGGGATCGGCGACGATCACCGCCAGATCGACGGCGGCGAGCGCCGCGTCGGCCTCGGTGGCCAGCTCCAGGGAGCCAGGGCAGTCGACCACCACGTAATGGTCGTCGAGGAAGTCGAAGCCGGCGATGTTGAGCTCGACCGAGTGCCCCCTGGCCCGGGCTTCCGGGCTCTGATCGCCGACCTTGTCCGGCGCGGTGACATGACTGCCCGAGTGGGCCAGCATGGCCGCCATCAGGCTGGTCTTGCCCGCGCCGGTGGGTCCCACGAGCGCCAGGACGCGCACCGGTCTTTGGGTGGGCATTGGCGGTCCTCCGTGTCTTCCTCCAGACCCTAGCAGGAAGGACGCGGGCTCGGCTACTCGCGCCCGGTGATCCGCCGCAGCGCGTGATCGGCCGCTTTCTCGACGATCAGATCGGCGTGGGCGCGCACCGGGGCGATGTGGTCCCTGAGATTGGGCAGATTGATGCCGCTCCACACCCTATGGGCGAGCGCTTCGGCGCCGGCGCGGTCGCGGTCGCGAAAGCGGCGATAGAAGGACGTGGGATCGTC
>DASYGN010000133.1:0-16908 GCA_035999625.1 Caulobacteraceae bacterium
GCTCCAGACCGGCGCTCAGTCCGCACACCAGGGCCCCACTCGGCGGCTCGGAGCCGTCGGCATCCTGGACCGGCAGCGTCAGCACCTTGCGGCAAGGCTCCGGCCAGGCGCCGCCAGGCAGCTCGTCCAGTGACACGTCGATCTCCATCGGGCGCGCCTTGCGGCAGGCCGCCGCCGCCAGCCAGGGGTCCTCTCCGGTCAGGGAAAGGCGCGCCTCCGGCGCCGGCGCATGGTCGTCCAGGCCCACGGACGCACGCAAGCTGAGGATCTCGCCGTCGCGATCGGCCAGATAAAGCACGGCGAAGCCGACGTCGGCGTCATTGCGCCCAAGCGCCGCCAGCAGTTCGCCGGCGGCCTCGCCGATGCTGTTTCCCCGACTTTGGACGAGAGAGGCCAGGCGGAAAAGCTCTCCCAGCACCCGACTGCGCCGCGCCGCGAGCACGCGCGCGGTGGTCTCGGTGACCGCGGTGAGCACGCCGACGATGGCGCCCTCGGCGTCCCTGAGCGGACTGTGCGAGTAGGTGAAGTAGCACTCCTCCAGGAAACCCCGCCGATCGGCGGCCAGCAGCTGGTCTTCCGCCCAGTTCGCCTCGCCGGCCAGCGCCCGCTCGAACTGGGGCCCGACGATCGGCCAGGTCTCGGGCCACGACATCGCCCCCGGACGCCCAAGCCCGCTCCGGTGCTTGGCCTCGCCGAGGATCGGACGCCAGGCATCGTTATAGAGCATCAACAGCTCGGGACCCCACCACACCACCATCGGAAAACGCGAGCCGAGGCAGGCGCCGAGGGCCACCTTCAGCGCTGCTGGCCAGCCGGCGGGAGGGCCGAGCGGCGAGTCCGACCAATCACGCCGGCGGATCGCTTCGGCGACGGCGCCGCCGCCATCGAGAAATCGCAGCGCGGCGCGGTCGGCACTGGTTGGCATCGTCCGCCCCCGCTAGGCGCACCTATGGTCACGCCCTAACGGCTTCGGCCGAGATCAGTTCCCCGTCATGGCTCGCGGCAGCGGCCTTTCAGGGGCGCCCGGCGTGGGGGGAATCGACCCCGGTCGCAAGCACCCGGCCAGTCCGAGCGACACCGCCCAGGTGCGGGTCGGACGATCCGGCCGTGAGCATGAACAGGCTGCGCCCGTCCTCGCCGCCCAGCATGCAGGCGAAGCACGGATCTCCGGTGTCGATGACATCGATCACCGCGCCGCCCTCGGCCACCAGCACACACTCGGGCGCGATCGGATTGGCTAGCCACACCTGGCCGGCGGCGTTGAGGCAGATGCCATCCGGCGGCCGCGCAGGACCGGTCTCGGCCCACACCCGCCGGCCGGTGAGCTGGCCGCCGGCGCCGATGTCAAAGGCGGTAAGGCGCCCGCCGAGGGTCTCGCCGAGGATCAGCGTCCGGCCGTCGGGTGTGATGACTGAACCGTTGGGAAAATGCATGTCCTCGGCGGCCACCCTGACTGCGCCGTTCGGCGCGACGTAGGCCAGCCTCGCGGTCGGATGATCGGCGAGCACCGAAGCGACGTCGCGCGCCGTCAGCTCGGCGTGAAGGTCGAAGCCGAAATTGCCCACGTAAGCCCCGCCGGCGCCGTCCACGACCATGTCGTTGCAATGGAAGGCGGCGATCCCTGACAGATCGGCATGGAGCGTCAGTCGACCGTCGCCGGCGCGCCGCAGCAGATGCCGCCGGGTCATCGAGACGATCAGCAGATCGCCGTCCGGCGTCCAGCCGAGGCCCGAGGGCTGGTCGTCGATTTCGACCTCGACCCGCACGTCGCCCGCCGGCGAAACCGATTTCACCGCGTGGTCAAAGAAATCGCTGAGCCACAGGCGTCCGTCGCGCCACCTTGGAGCTTCGCCGAACCGCAGACCTTCGGCGATCACCTTGACCGATCGTGACATCGCTGCTCCCGCCTTGGTGGCCAGCAAAATGAAACCCTGGCCGTTTCGCCGTCAACGGCTCAGCCGTTGAAGCCGCGCACCGCCTCGATAATCCGGTCCTGAACCTCGGGCGCCAGGTAGGGGTGCATCGGCAGCGCCAGCACCGTCTCCGCCTTGGCCTCGCTGACCGCCAGGCCGCCAGGTCCGCGCGCGAAGCCGGCGTAGGGCGCCTGCCGGTGCATGGGCACGGGATAGTAGACCGCGGTGGGGACGCCGAGGGCCTTCAGATGCGCCGCCAGGCCGTCGCGGTCGTGATGCTCAATCACGTACTGGGCCCAGACGGAAACCGCGCCCGTGCTGGCCCGAGGGACCGACAGCACCGCGCCGTCGAGCCTTGCGGCATAGCGCTCGGCGATGACCTGCCGGGCGGCGATCTCCTCGGCGAACACTGAAAGCTTGGCCAGCAGGATCGCGGCCTGGACGGTGTCGAGGCGGGAGTTCATGCCCACCCGGGCGTTGAGGTACTTGGCATCGTGAGCGAAGCCATCGCCGCCATCGGTGGGCGTCGCCTTGCCGTGGACGCGCAGGGAATCCATCCGCTCCCACAGGGCCGCGTCGTTGGTGATCACCGCCCCGCCATCGCCGTAACAGCCGAGCGGCTTGGCCGGAAAGAAGCTGGTCGAGACCGCATCGGCCCAGCGGATCGGGTGCGCGCCGCCCAGGGTGCAGCCAAAGCTCTGGGCCGAATCGGCGATCAGCTTCAGCCCATGGCGGGCGCAGGCGCCGGCGATGGCCGGATAGTCGGCCGGGTGTCCGAACAGGTCGACGGCGATCACCGCCCTGGGTTGCAGCCGCCCTTCGGCGCGGGTGGCCGAGATGGCCGCCTCGAGATGGTCCGGATCGATGCAGTAGGTGGTGGGGTGGATGTCGACGAACACCGGCTCGGCGCCGGTCCATGGGATCACCTCAGGGGTGGCGGCGAAGGTGAACGAGGGGCAGAAAACCGCGTCGCCAGGGCCGATCTCCCAGGCCATCAGCGGCAGGGCCAGCGCATCGGTGCCGTTGGCGCAGGAAAGCGCCTGGGCGGCCCCACACCACGCCGCCAGCGCCGCCTCGAACTGGCGCACCTCCGGTCCCATGACATAGGCGCCATGGGCCAGGACCCTGGCGATGGCGGCGTCGATAGCGGGCTTGAGGCGCTGTTGCTGCGCCGCCAGATCGATGAACGGGATCATGGGCCTGCGCCGCTAAACACGCGCCGAAGCTCGGGCGAGACAAAAGCGGTATCGGATCATTTCGGCAGGTCCAGCGCAGCGACGAAGGCGTCGAGATCGCCGCCGGAGAACAGGACCCCGGCGATCCCGGCTCGGCGCGCCGCCTCCAGATCGCGCGCGGAATCGCCGATCATCAAGGTCCGGGCGGGATCGAGGGCGAAATCGGCCATGGCCTTCAGAATCATGCCGGGGTTGGGCTTGCGGTCGGGGTGGTCGGGATGGGCGAAAGCGGTGATGGGCGCGGCGGCCAGGAACGGGCAGACATAGAAGGCGTCGATGCGGGCGCCTTCGGCGGCGAGGTCGGCGCGCATCCTGGCGTGCACCGCGTCCACCGCCGCCAGATCGAAAAGCCCGCGGGCGACCCCGGACTGGTTGGTGGCCACGATGACCACCAGGCCGGCATCGTTCAGGCGGCGAACGGCGCGGCGGGCGCCAGCTATCCATTCGAAGCGCGCGCCATCGCCGACATAGCCGTGGTCGATGTTGAGCACACCATCACGGTCGAGTATCACCCCCGCCCTCCGCCGATCCTTGACCATGAACGCTTCCAGCAACGGCCCGCCCGGCCTAGATTGACGGTGGACGAAAGGTAACGCCCTTGCCGGCTTCGCCAAACACCGTTCCCGCCGCGATCGATGATCACGCCCGTTCGGCGGCGCGCACCGTCGTGGCCGAGATCGACGGGTTGAAAGCCATCGTCGCGGCGCTCGAGGACGGCTTGTCAGCGCCTTTCGCAGCGGCGGTGAACCTGATCAAGGACGCCAGCGGCCGGGTGGTGGTCTCCGGGATCGGCAAGAGTGGCCACGTGGCGCGCAAGATCGCCGCCACCCTCGCCTCCACCGGCACCCCGGCCTTCTATCTGCATCCGGCCGAAGCCAGCCATGGCGATCTGGGCATGGTGGCGCGCTCGGACGTGCTGCTGACCATCTCGCTCTCCGGCGAAACGCCCGAACTCAAGGACGTCATTCACTATTGCAAGCGTTTCGCCGTGCCGCTGATCGCCATCACCTCGGAGACCCGGAGCGCGCTGGCCAGGGCCTCGGACATCGTCCTCATCCTGCCGCCGGCCGAGGAGGCTTGCCAGAATACCCGCGCGCCGACCACCTCGACGACCATGCAGATGGCGCTGGGCGATGCCTTGGCGGTGGCCCTTCTGGAAGCGCGCGGCTTCTCCGCCGCGGATTTCCGCAACTTCCACCCGGGCGGGCGTCTGGGCGCGCAGTTGGTCACCGTGGGTGACCTGATGGCCAAGGGCGCCGATGTGCCGATCGTCGACGCCGGGGTCAGCCTCTCCGAGGCCATCGTCGAGATGACCCGCAAGCGCTTCGGCGGCGTGGCGGTGGTCGACGGCGGCGACAATCTGGTCGGCGTGTTCACCGACGGCGACCTGCGCCGGGCACTGCCCACCGCCGAGCTGTCGGCCCCGGTGGCCGACCATATGACCCGCCAGCCGGTCACCGTCGATCCCCACCTGCTGGCCACCGAGGCCCTGAGGCTGATGAACGAGCGGCCGCACCCGATCCAGCTTCTGTTCGCCTGCGAGGCCGGTCGCCTGGTGGGCGCGGTGCACATGCACGACTTTCTGCGCGCCGGGATCGCCTAGTCTTACGGCGCTGAGCCTTGTCGGTCTCGGGATGTGGGCCGTCCCAATTTTCGAACACATCCATAAAGCCTGGAACAGTTTCCTCGCCAGCCCAGTCACGCTGGAGTTCGCAGTAGAGTTGGGTCTTGCTGATCAACCTCGCGCCGGTTCCAGGGCGGCGCCGGAGCGGGCCAATTCGCCTCGGCGCCTTCGCTGTCCAGCGAGCCGAAGAATGCGCGACTGATGGTCGACCGGCACGACAAGATGGCCTGATCAGGTTGGTCTCGCGGACGCCGTTTTGAGGGTAGTCTGTCGATCGACCAGCGCCAGCGTTCCCGAGAGGTTTCCTTGACCAAGCAAAAGACCGATCCGGCAAAGCGGCTTTTAGCCCCGCTGCCCGACCTCATGCCGACACTGGAGGCGGCGTATAGAGACGTCCACTCCCACCCCGAATTGTCGATGCAGGAGACCCGCACGGCGGCTCTCGCGGCCAAGCACCTCACCGAAAACGGATACGAGGTGACGACCGGTGTCGGGAAGACTGGGGTTGTCGGCGTGCTTCGCAACGGTGAGGGCCCGACGGTGATGCTGCGCGCTGACATGGACGCGCTGCCGATCCAAGAAGACACCGGGCTAGATTACGCCAGCAAGATCATGGCCGACGATCCTTCCGGGAAGAGGGTGCCGGTCGCGCACTCGTGCGGCCATGACATGCACGTGACCTGGATGATGGGCGTGAGCGCGTTGTTCGCCCGGACACGGGACGCCTGGAAGGGCACCCTGCTCATTGTGTTCCAGCCTGGCGAAGAGACCGCCCAGGGGGCTCGGGCCATGCTCGATGATGGGCTCGCCAACCGCTTCCCTCAGCCAGATGTGGTCCTCGGCCAGCATGTGATGGTTGGACCTGCCGGAACGGTTGCTGGCAGCGCCGGGCCGATCACCTCCGCGGCGGACAGCTTGCAAATCCGGCTGTTTGGTCGCGGCGCGCATGGCTCGATGCCGCAAGCCAGCATCGACCCAGTCGTCATGGCGGCCTCAACGGTCTTGCGGCTGCAGACCATCGTCTCGCGCGAAGTCGCCGCGACAGACGCCGCCGTGGTGACGGTTGGCGTTTTACAGGCGGGAACCAAGGAAAACGTCATCCCTGACGAGGCGCTCATCAAGCTGAACGTTCGAACCTTCGATCCCGGCGTGCGCACCCGCGTGCGGGCCGCCATCGAGCGCATCGTCAACGCCGAGGCCGAAGCCTCGGGCGCGCCGCGTCCGCCCGAGATCACGCCGCTCGACAGCTATCCGCTCAATGTCAACGACAAGGCGGCCAGCGACCGGGTGGCCGCAGCCATGCGCGAATACTTTTCCGCCGACCGCGTCCGGCATACCGGTCCCGCTCCGGCGAGCGAGGACTTCGGATGCTTTGGTACCGATTGGCATGCCCCGTCGGTCTTCTGGTTTGTTGGCGGCACCGATCCTGACGTCTACGCCAAGGCCAAGGCCGAAGGGCGCATCAATGATCTTCCGGTCAACCATAGCCCCCACTTCGCGCCCGTTCTGCATCCGACACTCGAGACCGGGGTCGAAGCGATGGCGGTCGCGGCCCTAGCCTGGAACCAGCATGACGGTGACTGAGCTCCAGGCCGCCGAGGGGTTCAGGCGAACCTTCGTCACCGGCTTGGATCTTTGCGCGACCTTCGTTTTCGCCCTTAGCGGCGGGCTGGCGGGGGTCCAACGTCGGCTGGACGTGTTCGACGTGCTTGTGCCTCTGTCTCCGGTCTGACCTCTACGCCGTGGCCGCTCTCGTGGGCTCGCGTTTGCATCTTCCCATCCTTCTCACCGCGATCTTCGGCGGCCTGGTGGGGTTCGGGCTGCGGATCGTGGCGATCATTTGGAAGTGGCATTTGCCGGTTTCGCCCGGCGAAGGTGCGCAGGATCACGATCCGCCGTCTGGAAGCTGTTGCGTCGATGGCGCGGGCGATGCCGCCGCGCCTAGCCCGCCTGGTCGAGCTGCGCGATGGCGCCGACGATGTGATAGAGCGAGCTGGCCGGGGCCGAGCGGTCATCGCCCTCCAGGCTATCGATCCATTGGCCATCCTCGGTGAGAAACAAGGCCAGCCCGGCGGCGGCGCGGGTGGCGTTTTTCCAGCAACCGGAATCGCCCGTCAGCGCACCGGCCAGAAGGTGGGCGCGCAGGCGCTCAGTCTGCGGCCACAGGCGGGTTCCTGGATCGACCACTTCCAGCTGCTCATCCAGGGCGTTGACGGCGACATTGCGCGCACGATCGACGCCCGAGCGCTCACCGAGTTCGACCAGGCGCAAGCCGGCCGCCAGGGCCGCGCCGTCGCCGCTGCGCATCGCGTGGCGCATCAACAGCCACGCCCATTCGAACTGATGGCCGGGCTCGACCCGGCGCTCACCGGGCGCCCTCCAGCCGGGGCCAAACGCCTCCGAGATCGCGCCGGTCTCCGGGTCGGTCAGCGAGCGCAGGGCCAGGCGCGCCTGACCGGCGGCGGCATCCGACCAGCTCCAGGCCAGGAACGCCTCGAAGAGATGCATGTTGGGATTGGCCAGGCGCGCCTCGCCATCGAGCTCGGCGAAACCTCCGGCGGTGTCGGTCGGGAGCAGGGCGAGCAGAGCCTCGGCCCGCGGCCGGGCGTCGGTATCGCCGTGCTCGGCCAGCGCCGCCTCGGCCAGCAGCACAAAGGCCTGGTCGTAGAGCACGACGATGTCGCCGGCGCCGCTCCCGAGCCGGGTGCGATAAAGTCCATCCGCCCGCCTGAACTTCTCCTCCAGGACCCGATGGCCATGGTCCATGACCTCTGGCCAGGGTCCCTGCCAGCCGAACCCACCGGCGAGCGAATAGGCGAACACCTGGCGCGCCTGAACCCGGCAGCGCTTGGGCCCGGCGATCGGGCGGCCTTCCGCGTCCAGCCGGTCGTGGAAGCCGCCGCCCGCCTTGTCCGCGCCGCTCGTCCACCAGCGCGGATACACGCGCTCCACGAGCCAGGCCCTGAGCCGGTCGCGCTCCGCGATCAGGTCGGGCGGCAAGCTCACTCGGCGGCCCTGGCGTAGTTGGGCGGATCGCTCATCCACCGCCAGGCGGTTTCGACGATGGTCTCCAGCGAGGAATGCTCAGGCCGGAAGCCGAGTTCGTTCCTGGCCCGAGTCGGGTCGGCCCACATCGCCGGGGCATCGCCGGGCCGGCGGGGTCCGAGGCGCACCGCGATCGGCGCGCCGGTCACCGTCCTGGCGGCGTCGATGATCTGCTTCACCGAAAGGCCGCGACCGACCCCGAGATTGTAGGCGCGCAGGCCATGGCCGGGCGTCAGGGCGTTCAGCGCCAACACATGGGCCAAAGCCAGATCGCTGACGTGGATGTAGTCGCGAACGCAGGTGCCGTCCGGGGTTGGATAGTCATCGCCGTTGAGGGTCAGCGGCGAGCGGTCGCGGGCGGCGGCCAGGACCAGAGGGATCAGATGGGTCTCGGGGCTGTGCGCCTCGCCGAGTTCGCCTTCCGGATCGGCGCCGCAAGCGTTGAAATAGCGCAACGAGGCGATGGCCATGCCGCTCGCCTGGGCGAGGTCGATAAGGATCTGCTCGACCATGGCCTTGGAGCGCGCATACGGGCTGATCGGGGCCATGGGCATGGTCTCGACGATTGGCATCGATGTCGGCTGGCCATGGATGGTGCCGGTGCTGGAGAACACGAACCGCTCCACGCCGGCGGCGCGGCTGGCGGCGAGGACATTGATCGCTCCGGCGAGATTGGTCCGGTAATAGGTCTCTGGACTCTCCACGCTCTCGCCGACGCTGATCAGCGCCGCGAAGTGCATCACCGCCTCCGGGCGGTGGGCGGCGAACACCTCGGCCAGACGATCCTGATGGCCGACATCGCCCTCCTCGAGCGGCCCGTAGCGAACCGCCCAGCGGTGGCCGCCGGCGAAATTGTCATAGGTGATCGGCTGGTGCCCGGCGGCGGCCAGCGCCTTGCACGCGTGGCTGCCGATGTAGCCCGCCCCACCGGTCACCAGCACCCGCATGCGTCCTCCCTATTGCCAAGCGCGTTTCCTGTGTAAGCCTCGCCCGGCCCACTAGGACCGGCTCGCTCCGAGCCGTCGGGCTGATTGGCCCATAGGGCCATGGGGAGGCAACATGAAACTGATGTGCAGCATGCTGGCGCTCGGCGCCGGATTGGCCCTGGCCGGCGCCGTCTCGGCCGAGCCCTTTCATGAGTGGGCGCCCGGCAAGGGGGCCATTGAGATAGTGACGGTCAAGGTCGATCCCAACCATGTCGACGACTATCTGAGCGGACTGGCCAAATCCTGGGTGCCTGACCAGGAAGCGGCCAAGAAGCGCGGTTATATCAGCGACTATTTCGTGTCGGTGAAAGCGAACCCGGGGGCCGGCGACAACGTGATCCTGGGCACCGTTTATCCGAGCATGGCTGCACTCGATCCCGACAAGGCCCGCTTCGAGGCCCAACGCGCCGACGCTCTTTCCCGGATGAGCAAGGAGGAGGGCGAGAAAATGGTCGCTGGCTACGACAAGTACCGGAGCTTCGAATCCGATGAGATCTGGCGGCCGGTCGAGTTCCCGAAATAGCCGTCTTGGCTGAGCGCCACGTCGCCGTTTAGGGGTGGGCGTGGTGCTCGGCGTTGCGCTTGCGCGTGGCCGCGGCCTTCTTGGCCGACGCTGAGCGCTCGGCGGCGCTGCGATGCGCCGAGGCTTTGCCGCCCGCGCGGCCACCCTTGTGCGCCGCCGGATGGCCGGTGGATTTGCCCCGGCCCGAGCCTGACTTCTTGCCGCCGCCATCGTCCTTGTTGACGGTCGCCCAGGCGCGGCGCTCGGCTTCCTGGGTGGATACGCCCCGATCCTCGTAGCTTTCAGCGATGTGGTCGGCCTTGCGCTCCTGCTTGTCGGTGTATTTGGACTTGTCGCCGCGTGGCATGCCGGTCTCCCTCGTTCCTCGCCCTCCTTGCGCTGGTGATACGCAAAATGCGGCGCCCCGGTTCCCTCGCGCGGCGCGCGGCGCCACAAGCTCCTCCGGCATGCAGCGTCCGGGGTGGATATTCCTGTTTGGCGGGATGGTGGGCGCCGTTCTGGCGGCGTTGGTCATGATCGTCGGCGGCTGGGTCTGGCTGGCTGGCCTCGACGCCTCGGCGGCAAGCCCGCCCCCGGCGGGGCTGTCCTGGCCGCTGCGCGCCGCCCTCGAACGGCGGCTGGAGCGGGAAGCCAGCGGCCCGCCGGCGCCGCCCGCGCCCAGCGACCGGCGCACGGTGCTCGGCTTTCGCCAGTATGACGGCGCCTGCGCCGCCTGCCACGGCACGCCGCTGGAGGCGCGCGCGGTCTGGGCCAAGGCGATGAAACCGGCCCCGGCCGATCTCACCGAAGGTCCGTCCAAGCGCTCCCTGCGCGAACTATACTGGCTGATCTGCCGCGGCGAGACGCTGAGCGGCATGCCCGCCTTCGGCGACAAGCGCAGCGACGACGACATCTGGAACCTGGCCCTGTTCGTCGCCGCCTTGCCGGACATCAAGGCCGAGCGCTATCAGCGCATGCGCGCCTATTTCGGCCCGGCGCCCAAGCCGTTCGACCTCACCCCCAACGCCCACTGTCTGAAAGGACCTTGAGTGACTGACGCGCCAATCTCCCTGGGGGCGCGGCTCTCGCAGCTGGCCGGCCAGCGCCCTGACCGGCCGGCGGTGAGCGATGAGCATCGCACCCTCACCTGGGCCGAGCTCGATCGGCGGACCAACCAGATGGCGCGCGGCCTGCTGGCGCTCGGCGTCCGCCAGGGCGACCTGGTCACCGTCGGCCTGCGCAACAGCGTCGGCTTTGTCGAGGCCTGTTTCGCCTTGTGGAAAGCCGGCGCCACTCCGCAGCCGATCTCCTTCCGCCTGCCGCCCGCCGAGGCCGAGGCGGTGATGGAGCTGGCCCAGACCCCGATCCTGATCGCCGGTGCCGATTTCGCCGCCAGCCGCCCGCGCTTCGACGCCGACGATCTCCACGCGCGCGGCGGCGAGGATGCGCCCATCGAGGATCGCACCGCGCCGATCTACAAGGCGCCAACCTCCGGCGGCTCGACCGGCCGGCCGAAGCTGATCCTGTCTGGCCAGCCGGCGGTGTTCGCGCCCAGCCCCGATGGCGTCGGCGCCTATCGCACCAGCGGCGATGACGTGATGGTCATGCCGGGGCCGCTCTACCACAATGGCCCGTTCACCTCCGGCTTCGGCGGCCTCTTTCAAGGGGCGCACCTGGTGATCCTGCCGCGGTTCGACGCCGAGGCCACCCTGGCCGCCATCGCGCGCTGGAAAGCGACCTGGATCTACCTCGTGCCGACGATGATGAGCCGCATCTGGCGCCTGCCTGAAACGGTGCGCGCCGGCTACGACGTCTCCTCGCTGAGGACGGCATGGCACCTGGCCGCGCCCTGTCCGCCATGGCTCAAGGAAGCCTGGATCGGCTGGCTGGGCCCGGAGGTGATCATGGAGCTCTACGCCGGCACCGAGGCCCAGGCGGTGACCATCATCACCGGGGCCGAATGGCTGGAGCATCGCGGCAGCGTCGGCAAGGTCACGGTCGGCGAGATGGCCGCCTTTGACGCCGATGGCGCGCGCCTCGCCCCAGGGGAGACGGGCGAGATCTACATGCGCCGGGCTGAAGGGTCAGCGCCCACCTACCAGTATCGCGGCGCTGAGGCTCGCACCTTGCCCGGCGGCTGGGAATCCCTCGGCGACATCGGCTGGTTCGACGCGGACGGCTACCTCTATCTGGCCGACCGGCGGGCCGACATGATCCTGGTCGGCGGAGCCAACGTCTATCCGGCCGAGATCGAGGCCGCCCTGGACGAGCATCCGCTGGTCGCCTCGAGCGCCGTCATCGGCCTACCGGACGAGGACTTGGGATCGAGGATCCACGCCATCGTCCAGGCCCGGCCGGGCCTTACCGAAGCAGCGCTGCGCGCGCACCTTGCCGAGCGCCTGGTCAGCTATAAGCAGCCGAGAGCCTACGAATTTGTCGCCGAGAACATCCGCGACGACGCCGGCAAGGTGCGCCGCAGTCAACTGCGCGCTGAGCGTCTTGACCGCACCACCTGAGCGCCCCCTTTGAACCCTCAGTGGTGACGGCGCATCATCCCTAGCACACGGCCGGAAAGCGCCGTGCCGCTGACCACCAGCGAGCTGCCCAAGACCAGCATGCCGACGCGCATGAAGGCGCCGAAGTGGGCGGCCAGGGGCGGCGCCAGCGAGAGGATGCCGAGAACCACCGCGCCGAGGCCCGCCAGGACCTGCGTCCCCGCCGCGCCGGAAACCGCCGCCCGCGCCAGGCGCTGAGCCGGGCCACTCGCGCCGGCCGCCGCGGCGCGCATTTCGGCGAACTGCGAGAGCGCGCCGGCGGACAGCATCAGGCCCGCGCCGCCGACGATGAGGATGGCCGGGATCAAGGCCGCCGAGGCGATGCCGATCAGCGACAGGATGCCGAGCACGATGGCAGTGATCCCGGAGGCCATTTCCACGGTGACGCCGCCGCCCAGAATGACCTCCGCCGACTCCGCGCCGGCCAGGGTGGTCATCAGGTCGTTGCGCTTGGTGGCCATGGCCGCGCCCTCGATCAGAAACGCGGCGCCGAAGACGATCCCGGCGATCGGGGTCAGGGCCCCCGGAACCACCCCGACCAGGGCGAGGATGGCCAGGACAACCACCGCGACGCCGCCCATGCTCTCGGTCGCGGCGCCTCCTGCCTCAACCGTCGTGGAGGCGGGATTGTGTGGATAGGTTGTGCTCATGGTTTCTCCTTTGCGAGACTAGCGCCCGCGCGGTGCGCTCACCGGCCGACACAATCTCAACGGACTGGCGACCTCTCGTGTTCCGATATTGTTCCGCTTAGGGGCGAGGCGCCGCCCGCCAGCCCAAGAAGCATGATGTTTAGGTTCTAGGCCGCCATGGTGGCGAACATGCCGAGCGCCGCAACGGCCATCACCGCGGTGGCGATCCAGCCCAGCGCCTTGAGGCCGCGCGGCAGGGAGAAATCGCCCATCACCTTCTTGTTGGCCGAGACCAGCATGATCATGATCATGATCGGCACCGCCGCCACGCCATTGATCACCGCGCTCCAGAACAGCGCCCTGATCGGGTCGATGGGCGAGAAGTTGATCGCCATGCCGATCAGCATGGCGATGGCGATGGCGGCGTAGAAGGCCGGCGCCCGACGCGGCTTTTGGCCAAGACCCGAGCGCCAGCCCAACGTTTCGCCGAGTGCGAAGGCTGCCGATCCGGCCAGCACCGGCACCGCCAGAAGGCCGGTGCCGATGATCCCCGCCCCGAAGATCCAGAACACCAGTGGACCGGCGATCGGGCGCAGCGCCTCGGCGGCCTGCGATGAGGTCTGGATGTTGGTGATCCCGTGGGCGTGCAGGGTCACCGCGGTGGAGATGACGATCGCCATCGCCACCAGGTTTGAGATGCCCATGCCGATCCAGGTGTCGAGGCGGATGCGGCGGAACTCCGGCTTGGCCTGCTCGGGCGCGGCCTTGAGCGGCTTGGCGCCGTCCTCCTCGCGCACGTCCTCGGCCTCCTCCTCGGCCTGCCAGAAGAACAGGTAGGGGCTGATGGTCGTGCCGAGGATGGCGACGACGACGGTGAAATAGTCGGCCTTCCAGGCGATGTTGGGGACCACCAGGTGATAGGCCACCGATCCCCACGGAGTCTTCACCGCCAGGGCCACCGCCACGTAGGCGAGCAGCGACAGGCTGAGCCATTTGAGCACCAGCACATAGCGGGCATAGCTCATGAAGATCTCGAGCAAGGTGATGACGAAGGCGAAACCGGCGACGTAGGCCAGCTGCGGGCCACCAGCGAGCAGCTTCAGGGCCGCCGACATGGCCCCGAGGTCGGCCCCGAGGTTGATGATGTTGGCGGCTGCCAGCAGACCCACCACAGCGTAAATCACCGGCGTCGAGGCGGCGTGGCGCAGCACCCCGGCGACGCCGCGCCCGGTGACTCGGCCGATGCGGGCGCTGATCTCCTGGATGGCGCACATCAGCGG
The DNA here is from genome assembly GCA_035999625.1 of Caulobacteraceae bacterium. GTDB lineage: Bacteria > Pseudomonadota > Alphaproteobacteria > Caulobacterales > Caulobacteraceae > Acaudatibacter. Next base: position 13,770 of record DASYGN010000133.1, read on the forward strand.
CAGGGAAAACAGCAGCACCCAGCCGAGATCGACGCCGAACTGGGCGCCGGCCTGTGAATAGGTGGCGATGCCGCTGGGATCATCGTCGGAGGCGCCCGTGACCAGCCCCGGACCGAGAATCTGGAGCAGCTTGCCAGCTGGCGCGGGGGCGGGCTCGGCGGTCCGTTCGACGGTCAATCTTCAGCCCTTTGCGCCCGCCAAACCCAACGTCACTGGCGGGTTATCGATCCAACGGCCGGTCAAGCTCGGCGAGGATCTCGGGGTTGTGCTCGCCGAGCCTCGGCGGATGGCGGCGGATGTTGGCGGGGGTGGCGGCGTATTTCACCGGCGGCCGCAGGCTGACGTAATCGCCGGCCTCCGGATGCCGGTAGCGCTCGAACAGGCCAACGGCGGCAAGGTGCGGATCATCGGGAAGCTCGTCCAAACGGTTCATCCTCACCACCGGAATGCTGAGCGGCTTCAGCAGCGCCAGCCATTCGGCGGTAGTCTTGGTGCGGGTGACGTCCTCGACCAGGGCGTAAAGCTCGCGCACGTGGACAACCCTGGCGCGATAGTCGGAAAACCTCGGATCCTTGCCGAACGTCTCGCCCCATCCGGCGACGGCGAAAAACTGATCCCACTGTTCATCCGTATACGGCAACAGACCGATGTAGCCGTCGGCGGTGGCGAACGGTTTGCGCTGGGGATTGGCCACCCGGGTATAGGCCCACGGCCCGGTGGGCGGGTCATAGACATGGCCATAGAGGTGCTCGGCGAGGTTGAAGCTGGTGACGCACTCCAGCATCGGAACCTCGACAAATTGACCCACGCCGGTGCGCTGGCGATGAAACAGGGCGGCGGTGACCGCCTGGGCCATGAACAGGCCGCTGACCTTGTCGGCCACCAGACTGGGCAACAGGCGCGGGGTGGGATCCTCGTCGACCCTCGGCAGCAGGTCGGCCAGACCGCTGGCCGACTGGATGAGATCGTCATAAGCCGGCTCGCCGGCGTAGGGCCCCTCGGCGCCGTAGCCGCAGCCGTGAACGTAGATCACGTCCGGCCGGATCGCCTTCACCGCCTCGTAGTCGAGGCCCAGGCGGCGCATGCCCTCGTAGCGCACCGAGGTCGCCAGCACATCGGCGGTCTTCAGCAGAGCGCGCATGGTCTCCATTGCGCCGGCCTCGCGCAGGTCGATGAGCAGCGAGCGCTTGTTGCGGTTGAGGGTCATGTAGATGGGCCCCAGATCCTCGGGCCCTTCCGGCTGGCCATGGCCGGCCCAGCGCATGATATCGCCGCCGGTGCCGCGCCGGCCGCCGGGAAACTCGACCTTGATCACATCGGCCCCAAGATCGCCCAGGATCTGGGTGGCGTAGGCGCCGAACACCACGCTGGTCATGTCCACCACGCGCACGCCGGCCAGAGGGCCGGTGGCCTCGCGCGCCAGTTCCCTGGTCAAGCCTCGCCGCCTTTCCGCGCCGTCACCGATGACGCGCGCCGCGCTGGACCCTAATGTGCGCCAGGGCGAGAGCAAAGGCGCTGTAGATGGACTTCGAACTGGCTGAAGAGCACCGGATGCTCAAGGACCTGGTGTCCAGGTTCGTGACCGACGAGCTGATGCCGCTGGAAGCGGGCGTGCTGGCCCGCGAAGCCGCCGGCGATGGCCTGGGCGTCGGCAAGGCCGAGCATGAGCGCCTCGATCAGGTCTCGCGCCAACTCGGCCTCTGGGGCCTGGACGCGCCCGCGGACGTCGGCGGCGTCGACCTGCCCAACCTGGCCTTGATCGGCGTCAACGAGGAGATGGGCAGGACGGTCACGCCCTACACGCTGCCGCCCGACTCGCCCAACCTCAGAATGCTGATGGCCACGGTCACGCCTCGCCAGCGTGAGGCCTATCTGGCCCCCTATGTGCGCGGCCAGACGATCTCGGCGATCGGCATCTCCGAGCCCGGCGCGGGGGCCGATCCGGCGCGCATGACCACCCGGGCGGTGCGCGATGGCGAGGACTGGGTGATCAACGGCCGCAAGATCTGGACCAGCCGCGCGGCCGAGGCCGACTTCACCATCCTGATGGCGGTGACCGATAAGGAGAAAGGCGCGCGCGGCGGCATCTCCGCCTTCCTCATCGACAAGGGGACGGCGGGCTTCAACGTCCTGCGCCGCATCCCGATGATCGGCGGGGTGGCCACCTATGAGGTGGCGCTGGAGGATTGCCGGGTCGAGGGCTGGAAGCTCCTCGGCGCCGAGGGCAATGGCTTTGCGCCGATGCAGCTGCGGCTGGGCACGCGGCGCCTGCAGATGGCCGCCTGGTCGATCGGCATGGCCCAGCGCGCCCTGGACATGATCTGCGAGTTCGCGCCCCAGCGGGTGACTTTCGGCCTGCCGCTTTCCGAGCGTCAGGCGATCCAGTGGTGGGTGGCCGACGCCGCCACCAAGATCCACGCCGCCCGCCTGATGACCTATGAATGCGCCTGGAAGCTCGACCAGGGGCGAGACGTCCGCGTCGAGATCTCGATGATCAAGGCCTTCGCCACCGAAATGGCCTACGAGGTCGTCGACCACGCCATGCAGACCTTCGGAGCGATGGGCATGACCAAGGAGTTGCCGCTGCAGCTGATGGCGACCAAGCTGCGCACCATGCGCATCTACGACGGACCGACCGAGGTCCACAAATGGGTAGTGGCCCGCAACCTTCTGGGATCGAAACGATGAAGCAGACCTACGGCGAGACGGTGAGCGTCCGCGTCGACGGCCACGTGGCGGTGATCGAGTTTTCCCGCCCGCCGCACAATTTCGCCAGCGTCGCCTTGATGCGCGATCTGGCCGACGCGCTGGACGATGTCGACGCGGATCGGGCCTTGCGCGCTTCGGTGATGTGTTCGGCCGGCAAGAGCTTCTGCGCCGGCGCCGACCTGGCCTCGCCCGAGGGCGTCGGTGGCCAGGGCATGGCTGGCGTCTCGCCTCTCTATCACGAGGCGGTGCGCCTGTTCTCGGCCAGGAAGCCGATTATCGCCGCCATTCAGGGGGCCGCGGTGGGCGCAGGCCTCGGTCTGGCGCTGGCAGCCGACTTTCGCGTCGCCGCGCCCGAGGCGCGGTTCGTCTCCAACTTCGTCAAGCTGGGCTTCCATCCGGGCTTTGGCGTCACCTGCACCCTGCCAAGGGT
>DASYGN010000134.1:0-4205 GCA_035999625.1 Caulobacteraceae bacterium
GACGGGCTTCTGGCCCACGTCGGCCGGGTCGGGACCGGTTTCGGCGCCGCCAAGGTGGCCCCGCTGATGAAGCAGTTGCGGGCGCTGGAGACCTCGGAGAGCCCGTTTGGCGGGGCGGGCGCGCCCAGGCGTGGCAAGGAGATCCACTGGGTGAAGCCGCAACTGGTCGCCGAGATCGAATACGCCGGCTTCACCGCCGACGGTTCGGTGCGCCAGGCCTCGTTCAAGGGCCTCCGGGCGGACAAGCCGGCGGCGGAAGTGGAGGCCGAAGCCCCCGCGCGGGCCGACCTCGTCCAACCCTCGCCGGTGCGGACCATCGCTCCACACGGTTCAGTGGTGGTGATGGGCCTCACCCTGAGCCACCCGGACAAGGCCCTCTGGCCCGGCGCGGACGGCGATGCGCCGGTAACCAAGCTCGACCTGGCCCGCTACTACGAGGCGGTGGGCGAGTGGATGCTGGCCCACCTCCGCGGCCGGCCCTGTTCGCTGGTGCGCATGCCCGACGGCATCGATGGCGAGCGCTTTTTCCAGCGCCATGCCGGCAAAGGCAATTCGGCGCTGTTCACCGAGACCAAGGTGTTCGGCGACCACAAGCCCTATCTGCAGATCGACCGGGTCGAGGCGCTGATCGCCGCCGCCCAGATCGCGTCGGTCGAGCTCCATCCGTGGAACTGCGCGCCCTTCAAGCCTGAGACGCCGGGCCGCCTGGTGTTTGACCTCGACCCGGCCCCAGACGTCGCGTTTGGCGATGTCATCTATGCCGCGCGCAGCGTGCGCGCGCGGCTGGAAGCGCTCGGCCTCACAGCCTTTTGCAAGACCACCGGGGGCAAGGGGCTGCACGTGGTCACGCCGTTGGTGGACGAGAATCTCGACTGGCCGACCGCCAAGGCCTTCGCCCGCGCCGTCTGCGAGGCCATGGCCAGAGATGCCCCCGACCGCTTCCTGATCAACATGGCCAAGGCCAGGCGCGGCGGGCGCATCTTCCTCGACTATCTGCGCAACGATCGCCTGGCCACCGCCGTCGCGCCGCTCTCGCCGCGGGCGCGGTCGGGTGCGCCGGTGTCCATGCCCCTGCCGTGGACCGCGGTGAAGGCCGGACTCGACCCGGCCCGCTTCACGCTCCGCACCGCGCCGGCGCTGTTGAAGCGCAAGACCGGCTGGGAGGACTATTTCACCGCCGAGGCTTCGCTCAAGGCGGCGATCGCCAAGCTCAAGGCGCCAGGCGGTAGCCGCCGGCCTCGGTGATCAGCAGGCGCGCCGTGGCCGGATCCGGCTCGATCTTCTGGCGCAGGCGATAGACGTGCGTTTCCAGGGTGTGGGTGGTGACGGCGGCGTTATAGCCCCATACCTCGGCCAGCAATTCCTCGCGCGAGACCGGCTTGGCCCCCGCCCGATAGAGATATTTCAGGATGCTGGCCTCCTTCTCGGTAAGGCGCAGCTTCTTGCCCTGCTCGTCCAGGAGCAGCTTGGCCGCCGGTTGGAATTCGTACGGACCGATGCGGAACATCGCATCCTCGCTGGCCTCATGATTGCGCAGCTGGGCCCGTATCCGCGCCAACAGCACGTTGAACTTGAACGGCTTGGTCACATAGTCGCCGGCGCCTGAGTCGAGGCCGAGGATGGTGTCGGCCTCGCCGGTCGCGGCGGTCAGCATGATGACCGGCGCGCTGACGCCGGCCTGGCGCATGAGGCGGATGGCTTCGCGGCCGTTCATGTCCGGCAGGTCGACGTCGAGCAGGATCAGGTCGGGCCGTCCGCGCCGCGCCGCCTCGATACCCTCGCTGGCGGTAGCGGCCGTCGCCGGCGCAAATTCCTGATGCAGTTCGAGCTGTTCGGATAGCGCCTCGCTCAGCTCGGCGTCATCGTCGATGATCAGGATCGTCTTGCGTCGCGCCATGGAGGAGACCATGCACCGTCTGACAGCCCCGCGCCAAGCCTAGCACGTCGACCCATGATCTACACCGCCTTCGCCGATGGTTGGATGGAATTACCCAGCCGCCTGGCGCGGTGCGCGCTCGGGAAAGCCGGCGTGATCCCCGGAGGGGCCAAGCGCGAGGGCGACGGCGCCTCGCCCGCCGGCGTCTGGCCGATGCGCAAGGTGCTGTTCCGCCCGGACCGCGGTCCGGCGCCGGCGAGCCGCCTGCCCTTGTCGCCGATCGCGTCCGACGAGGGTTGGTGCGATGCCCCCGAACACCCGGCCTACAACCGCCCGGTGCGTTTCCCCCACCCGGCGAGCGCCGAACGCCTCTGGCGTGAGGACCGCCTTTACGATGTCGTGGTGGTGCTGGGATACAATGATGATCCGGTCGTGCCCTACGCCGGATCGGCCATCTTCCTGCATCTGGCGGCGGTGGGATTTGCGCCCACCAAGGGCTGCGTCGCCCTGGCGGCCGCCGACCTGTTGCATCTGCTGAACCAGGCGCGCCCGGGGGACTGCGTTCGCATCCGCGCCGAGCCGCGGGCGGTCTAGGCGTGGGGCGCCCTTGGTCCGAACAACGCCTCGCCCACCCTGACCGCGGTGGCGCCCTGGCCGATGGCGACCTCGAAATCGGCGCTCATGCCCATGGAAAGCTGCGCCAGCCCGTTGCGGGCGGCGATCTTGGCCAGCAGAGCGAAGTGCGGCGAGGCCGGCTCCCCGTAAGGCGGAATGCACATCAGGCCCTCTGGCGCGAGCCCGAACTCCGTGCGGCAGGCGGCCACAAAGGCGTCCGCCGCCTGCGGGGCGATGCCCGATTTCTGAGGCTCCTCGCCGGTGTTCACCTGGATCAGCAATCGTGGCGCCCGACCCCGCCGCGCCGCCGCCTCGGCGATAGCGCGCGCCAGGCGCGGCCGGTCGAGAGATTCAATGACATCGAACAGGCGCGCGGCCTCGGCGGCCTTGTTGGTCTGCAAGGGCCCGATGAGGCGCAATTCGACGCCGGCGCGCCGCCCGGCCCACCGGGTTTGGGCCTCCTGCACGCGGTTTTCGCCGAACACGCGCTGGCCGGCGGCCAGCAGCGCCGTGACCCGTTCGAGGGGCTGTTGCTTGGAAACCGCGGTCAGGGTGATGGCGGCGTGGTCACGATGGGCCGCGCGCGCTGCCTTGGCGATGGCGAGCAAGATCGTTTCCCTGGCGGCGATGGGATCGAAAGATGACATCGAGCGCGGTTTCCACCCTCTGGCGGTCGGCGCGCAAGCTGAGATCTCGCCGGCGCGGGGCGAAACGACCGCCGCCACTGCTTCTATTCACCGATCCGGTCAGAGTCCCCGACCCGGTCGCGGCCGCTCGCCGGCTGCCCAGAGGCGCGGGCGTCGTGTTCAGGCCATTCGGCGATACCGAGAGCCTGGCGAAGGGGCCGGCGCTGGCCAGACTGTGTCGGCAGCGGGGGTTGATCTTGCTGGCCGGCGCCGATGTCCGGCTGGCGATAGACCTGCGCGCCGACGGCGTGCACCTGCCGGAGCGACGGGCTCGCCGCCTCGGGAACATCGCCACACTGCGTCGGCGCTTCATCATCACCGCCGCCGCCCATAGCCTGCCGGCGGCGCTGGCGGCCCGCCGCGCGGGCGTCGAGGCGATCGTGGTTTCGCCCGTGTTCGAGAGCGCAAGCCCGTCGGCCGTCCGGCCGCTCGGCGTCATGGCCCTGTCCAGGATCACCCGCGCCGCCCGCCTGCCGGTCTACGCGCTGGGCGGGGTCAATCCCCGCACCGCGCGCGCGCTTGGGCTGTCGGGAATATCGGGCTTGGCGGCGATAGAGGCTCTTGGCGAGCCTAGAATTTGAATACCGTCTCCAGGCGCACCCGCGGCGCCGGCGCCTGGGGCTGGCCCATGCGCAAGGTCTCCGCCTGATCGGGCGCCAGGCTTACCGCGCCGCCGATGTGCAGGCGGCGGGTGAGGCGGTAGTAGACCCCGGGCGAGACGTCCTTGAGCTCCAGGTCGCGACCCACTTGCCGTTGCTCGACCCCCAGGCTGAGCCCCCAGCGGCCTTTGGCGGCATCCCATTCCAGGGTGCGGCGTTCGGTCGTCGGAGCCCCGTTCAGCGCCGGCGCCGAAAAGTCGGAGGCCGTCACCAGCATCACCTGCGCGTCCTCGGCGTGCACGCCCGCGGCGCCCGCCGTGACGGCGAGAGCGGTAGCGACAGCAAAGGCCAGGCCGATCGATCTCATGGCGAACAACACGGACAACCCCCAACGCCGACCACTCACACGCGTGGCCGCATAGCTCTGTT
>DASYGN010000008.1:0-183808 GCA_035999625.1 Caulobacteraceae bacterium
TCCTTCAGGCCGGTGGCCGGCTCGATCACCTGGGCCCACTTGCGATCCAGGAGCGCGATCGAGGCCTCGGAGAGGACGCCGCGATGGCCGCCGGCGCCGCCCTTGCGCACCTTGGCCGAGTCGCTGCCGGGGGGCAGGCCGCACTTCCGCTCGGAAGCCTCGCGCATCATCAGGTCGTCGAACCGGTCCTTGTGGCGAAGCATGAAGCCGATGGAGCTTTGTTCGAGGGTGAGTTCGAGCAGGTCATCGTCCAGGGTGAGATCGCAGAACTCGGCCACCCGCCGGATCGCCAGCACCGGGTCGTCGTTCATGTGTTCATAGCCGAGCAGCAGGACATCCGGATTATCGATCTGCTCCCACCAGCTGAGGAAGTGGGCCCAATAGTTGTTGCCGAGATCGCGCTCGACCCACCAGGTGGTGAACTCGTCGGCCGAAACCGCACCCGGCTCGAGAAACCAGCCCTCCATGAACTTGTGCATCGACACCACCGCATCCTTGGGATCGCGCACCGAAACCATGTAGCGCGCGCCCTTGGGCAGGGCGGAGAATGAAAGGTGGCTCTTGAAGCCGCGTGGCTCGGCGCGCTGGGTGGCGTTGAGGTCGATGCCGAGCAGTCCGGCGGTTTCGATCCAGGGAACCACGCGGGAGATATCGTCGAAGTCCATGTCGCCGCCGGTGCGCAGGCAGTGAAAGACCTGCTGCAGCCAGGTGGTGCCGCACTTGCCAAACGGCGAGATGACCACATCGGAAGGCTTGGGCCGATAGCTTCGGATCGAGCTGATCAGGTCCTCGGCCCCCATCATCCGACCCTGGAAGGAGCGCAGCTCCTCCATGCTGAGGGCGCGCCCCATCTTCTCGTCAATCATGCCATCCGCCTCTTGGTCCGACCGGCCAAGCTCAATACGGGAGCCGACCAAGGTCAAGCCTTGGGCTGAAATGGTGTCGATACCGGCTTTCATTCGGGGACGGACGCGGGCGGATCCTCGCCGGCGATCATCTCCACCAAGCGCTCGCAGAAGGCCGGCAGATCATCAGGACCGCGACTGGTGATCAGGTGGCCATCGACGACGACGTCCTGGTCGATGACCTTGGCTCCGGCGTTGGCCAGATCCTGGCGGATGGTCTTGTAGCTGGTCAGCGTTTTGCCCTCGGCGATGCCAGCGTTGATCAGAATCCACGGCGCATGACAGATCACGCCCATGGGTTTGCCGGCGCCATCGAACCCGCGCACGAAATCGAGCGCCGTCTCTTCGATGCGCAGACGGTCGGGATTGTTGGCCCCGCCGGGCAGGACGAGCGCGTCGTAGGCCTGCGAATCAGCGTTCTCGAGGGTCGCATCGACGGCGTGGGTCTTTCCCGGCTTCAGATGATCGAACCCCTGGATGGTTCCTGGCCGGAGCGACACCACATCGACGCTGGCGCCCGCGCCTTTCAGCACCTCCAAAGGGGTGAACAGTTCGGACTCCTCGAAACCATCGGTGGCCAGGATGGCGACCCGGCGTCCCTTCAGTCTGTCGGTCATATGCGGCGGCTCCGGCTCCGCCCCAACTACGAAATCCGGACGACCGGGGCGCGGTTTCACGCCGGCTGATGAAAATCGCGGAACGGCGCGGCGCTAGACCAGGCCCGTCACTGGGGCCACGCGTGCGCTATCGGGAAACACCTTGGCGTCCAGCGTCGCCCGTTCCAGCCCAAGGTGGTCACGCAAGACGCCCTTGAAGAGGGCGCGCATGTCCAGGGTCGGGTAGGTATCCCGGTTCTCGAAGAGGCTCGCCTGACGCAGGCTTGGCCAGTCGCCGATGATGCCGCCGCGCTTGAGGGCGCCGCCGAGCACCAGCGCGGTCGAGGCGGTGCCGTGATCGGTGCCGCCGGTGCCGTTGACCCGGGCGGTGCGACCGAATTCGGTGGCCATCACCACCAGGCTGGCGCGCCAGCTCTCGCCGAGACCGGTCCTCAGGCCATCGAAGAAGGCGTCCACGTAGGCGAGACGGGTGGCCAGCTGACCCTTGGCGGCGCCCTGGTTGGCGTGGGTGTCGAAGTTGTCGATCGACACCGCGGCGATCTGAAAGCCGCCCGGCTGGACCATGAAGCCGGCGAGGTCGGCGCCGATCCTGGCGGCCTGGAGGAGCCCAGGGGCCGGGTTGGCGCTCTGCATGGCGGCGCTGGCGGCGGCGGCGTCGGCGAGCGCGGTCCTGGCCATGGCCTGCGTGGCCAGGCCTTCGGCGAGCGCCGGCCCGAGCAGGGGATCGTGCGCGTAGAGATCCTGCAGGATGCCCGGCAGGCGCTGGTCGCGCTGGGCGAGGCCGCCTGGCGACCAGGACGCCGCTTCCCGCGGCCCGTGCAGGATCAAGGGCGCGGTCGGCCCCACCGAGATCGCCTTGCCTTCGGGCCCCATGGCCGCCAGCGCCCGGTTGAGCCACCCGGACGAGGTCGAATAGACCCTGGCGGCGCCGCTCTCGAGCACGTCCTGGGCCTCGAAGTGCGATCGCTCCCGATCCGGGGTGGCGATCGCCGGCGCGATCCTGGCCTCGCCGGCGAGCGCCAGGGCGTGGATTTTGGTTAGCGCCGGATGCAGGCCGAAGGTGTCGTCCAGCCGCAGCGCCCCGCCGTCGGCGCCAAATGGCGGGATGGCGATCGCGCCGCGCAGGCCGGCGTAGTCCGGATCGCCCACTGGGGGCGAGAGGGAAAGACCGTCGAGGCCGCCCCGGCAGATCACCACCACCAGCTTGCGTTTGGCGAGTTGGTGGTCGACGGCGGCGAAGGCGCGGCCGGCCACAAGCTCGACGGTGAGGCCAACGCCGGCCAGCGCGGCGCGGCGGGTGAGGGCGAGAGCGGTCATCGGCGCTGGAACTCCGGAGACATGAGCAGGATCGAAAGGCCCTCGGCCCGGGTCTCGGCGCGGGCGATGGTCTGCGCGGCAAGAGGACCAAGGCGCGAGCCCAGCGCATTCTCGGCCACCTGGATGGGATCGGACTGGCCAGCGGCCCTAGCGGCGAAGGTCTCGCTCCAGGCCATTCGCTTGACGATCGAATCGGGCGAGGCCCAGGCGGCCGCCTCTTCCGGCCAGCCCTTGGGCGAGGGGGCGCTGAACGGCCTTTGGCCCATGCTGGTCATGGCCGCCGCCATCGCACCGCCCTGATCGGGCGGGACGCCCATCGCCCGCCAGCTCGACACCAGGAACTCGTAAGGGGTCTTGACCTTCGCCGGCGGCGAAACCCAGGCCTCCGGCGCGGCGACCAGCGCCCGTGCGACAACGTCCAAACGGCCGCTGCTTTCCAGGTAGGCCCTGGCCAGCCGCGCCGTGAGGCTGGCCGGCGGCTGGTCGCTGACAAAGTGGCGGCCGATCTTGAGCGCCAGATGTCGGGCGGTGTGCGGACTGGCGGCCAGGTCGGCCAGGACCGCGCGCGCCTGGCCCTCGCCGTCCTCGGCGTAGCGGCGGCCCATGATCGTCCGTGCGCCCGGCTCGTGGGCGAAGGGGCGGAACATGAAGCCCATGGGTTCCTGACTCTGGTCGAGGCGGCCGAGGCTCCAGCCGGTCATGGCCCGGGCGAATTCGGTGACGTCGGCCTGGCTGTAGCCGGCCTCCAGACCCACGGTGTGCAGCTCCATGATCTCGCGGGCGAGGTTCTCGTTGAGGCCGACCTTCCTGCCGCCCCGGGCGGCGCGGGTGGCGGCCTGGCTGTCGGGGCCGATCGACTGGGCCTGGTCGAGATAGATCAGCATCGCCGGGTGCTGGGAGGAGGCGACCAGCATGTCCTCGAAGCGGCCGAAGGCGTGGGGCCGGATGACCTCCTGCTCGAACGGCCCGATCAAGGTCGCCGTGGCGCCCTTGGCCGCCGAAACGGTGAAATGATTGGCGAAGAACAGGGCCCAGCGCTCGGCGAAATCATCGTCGGTGGTCGCCGCCAGACGCACCCTGGCCATGAAATCGGCCCCGGCGTCGTCGCGAATCAGCTTGGCGGCCATCTTCACCGGATCGGACTTGGCATCGCCGCTCTGGCGCGCCAGCGTGCGCTGCCGCTGATATTCCCTGAGCTCGGCGAGCCGCTCACCGGATGTGGGCGAGCGCGGTTCCGGCTGGGGCGCGCCGTCGGCCTTGATCTGGGCCACAAGCCAGGCGCGCGGATCGCCGCTGGCGTTTTCGATCTGGCCAGGCCGGGCGCCAAGGCCAAAGCGCGTGGCGGCGATGGCGCCGTCGAGGTCTCTGGTCATGCGGTCGCCTTGACCCGACCTGCAAGCGTAGGCATCTCGCCATCCTTGCCAAACCGTTCCGCATCTCGCGGAGCGTCGAGTCCCTCATGAGCAGGTCACCTTCGAAATTAGGCGTAAGTGTGGCGGCTCAGCATGGCGGCTTCGCCATGCTGGTGGGCGCCAAGGCGGCCAGGACGCCGGCCGGCGCCGCCCTGGTCCTGCCCAGCGAGGCATTGGCCGAACAGGTCGCCGGCGAATGGCGCGACGATCGCCCCCCGGCGGGGCGGTTGGCCACCCGCCTGGCCTGCGCCGCGATCGACGGCGACCCGGCGGCGCGCCGGGTCATGGTCGAAGAGATCGCCGGTTTCGCCCGCCACGATCTGGTCTGTTATCCGGCCGAGCAGCCGGCGGCGCTGTCGGGCAGGCAGGCGGCGACGTGGGGGCCTCTGCGCGTTTGGGCCGCCGAGACCTTCGGCGTGCGCCTGCTGGCCGACCCCGGCGGTGGTGGAATCGATCAGCCGGCGGAGAGCATCGCCGCGCTGGAGCGGTTCCTGGGCGCTCTCGATCCCTTCCAATTGATCGGCTTGTTCGCCGCCGCGCGGCTGTTCAGCTCGGCAGTCCTGGCGCTGGCGCTGATGACCGGGCGGCTGGATGGAGGGGCCGCGCACGCGGCGGCGCGCCTGGAAGAGGCTTTCCAGCAGGAGCGGTGGGGCGAAGACGCCGAGGCCGTGAAGCGCGCGGAGGGAATGCTAGCCGAGGCGATCCGCCTGGAGGCCTGGTTCGCGGCGCTCCGGACCGCCATCTGAGCGCGCTTGTCACGTCCGGGGCGCAAGTCTAGAGCGCGTTTCGAAAACGTGGGAACTGGTTTTTCGATAAGAACGCGCTCAACGTTTTCGTCGCGAGCCCGATTGGGCGATCAAGCGATCCGCCTGATCGCATCGTGCTCTTAGGGCAATCGCCCTTCAGCCGCTGAAAGGGCGTCCATGCAGCACATCCTCGAGGAGCTTGACCAGCGCCGCGCCAAGGCGCGCGCCGGCGGCGGCCAGAAGCGCATCGATGCCCAGCACGCCAAAGGCAAGCTGACCGCGCGCGAGCGCCTGGATCTGCTGCTCGACGAGGGCTCGTTCGAAGAGTTCGACATGTTCGTCGAACACCGCAGCAATGATTTCGGCATGGCCGCGCAGCGCATTCCCGGGGATGGCGTGGTCACCGGGTGGGGCGCGATCAACGGCCGCGTCGTTTACGTTTTTTCCAAAGATTTCACCGTCTTCGGCGGTTCTCTTTCGAAGGCGCAGGCGGAGAAGATCGTCAAGGTGCAGGAGATGGCGGTGCGCAACGGGGCGCCGATCATCGGCCTCTTCGACGCCGGCGGCGCGCGCATCCAGGAGGGCGTCGACTCGCTGGCCGGCTATGCCGACATCTTCCTCCAGAACGTGCTTTCCAGCGGCGTCATTCCGCAGATCAGCGTGATCATGGGTCCGTGCGCCGGCGGCGATGTCTATTCGCCGGCGATGACCGACTTCATCTTCATGGTGAAGGATACCGCCTACATGTACGTCACCGGCCCGGACGTGGTGAAGACGGTGATCAACGAGGACGTCAGCCACGAGGAGTTGGGCGGCTACCGGGTTCACGCGCTGAAGTCGGGGGTCGCCGACGGGGCGTTCGAAAACGATCTCGAGGCCCTGACCCAGGTGCGCCGCCTGGTGGATTTCCTGCCCGGGTGCAATCGCGAGGCGCCGCCAAGGCGCCAGAGCTGCGATGATCCCGATCGCGAGGATCGCTCCCTCGACAGCCTGGTCCCGGCCAATCCCAACAAGCCCTACAACATGAAGGAACTGATCCTCAAGGTCGTGGATGAAAGTGATTTCTTCGAGATTTCAGCGGAATACGCGAAGAACATCATCGTTGGCTTCGGTCGCGTCGATGGCGAGACCGTAGGCCTCGTGGCCAATCAGCCGCAGGTGCTGGCCGGGGTGCTCGACATCGACGCCTCGCGCAAGGCGGCCAGGTTCGTGCGTTTCTGCGACGCCTTCGGGATTCCGATCATCACCTTCGTCGATGTGCCGGGTTTCATGCCCGGGACCAGGCAGGAGCAGGGCGGGCTGATCAAGCATGGGGCCAAGTTGCTGTTCGCCTTCGCCGAGGCGACGGCGCCCAAGATCACCGTGATCACCCGTAAGGCCTACGGCGGGGCCTTCGACGTGATGAGTTCGAAGAACATCCGCGGCGATCTCAACTACGCCTGGCCGACGGCCGAGATCGCGGTCATGGGGCCCAAGCAGGCGGTGGAGATCATCTTCCGCGGCGACATCGGCGATCCGGAAAAGCTGGCCGAGCGCGAGGCGGAGTACAAGGCTCACTTCGCCAACCCGTTCGTGGCCGCCTCGCGCGGCTATATCGATGACGTCATCATGCCGCACGGAACCCGGCGGCGGATCGCCCGCGCGCTCAAGTCATTGAAGGGAAAGACTCTGAACAACCCGTGGAAGAAGCACGACAATATTCCACTGTAGCGAGGGGTCGCGCGCCCTAAGGCAGGCGGTCGCCGCGGCCGAGCGGATCGGGGAGGGCGCTCCCGCCGGCCACGAACCGCAATGAAATCGAGTTGATGCAGTAACGGAACCCGGTGGGCGGGGGACCGTCCGGGAACAGGTGGCCCTGGTGGGCGTCGCACCTGGCGCAGCGGGTCTCGATGCGGCTCATTCCGTGGCTGAAGTCGCGCACCTCGCGCACGTGGGTTTCGTCGAAGGGGGAGAAGAAGCTCGGCCAGCCGGTGCCGCTTTCGAACTTGGTCTTGGCCCTGAACAGAGGCAGGCCGCACAGCCGGCAGCAGTAGACCCCGTCCGCCTTTTCGCCGAGGAGGCCGCCGCAGAACGGCGCCTCGGTGCCGTGGCGCAGCAGGACCTCGCGCTCGTCCTGGCTCAAATCCGCCTCCAGCCGGGCGCGCTCCTCCGGCGCGGGCGGGGAAAGGTCGAACCCGGACACCGAGCGGCTCATCGACGGAGATTCAGTGGTCATGGACGCCAATCCTCAAGGCAAGGTTGTCAACGCGCGGTGCGCCGTCTAACGGCCATCAACATAGGATGGATGATGACAACCCCAAGCCGATGTTCGCGAAAATCCTGATCGCCAACCGCGGCGAGATCGCGGTGCGAATCATCAAGACTTGCCGCCGGCTGGGGATCTCGACCGTCGTGGTCTATTCGGAGGCCGACGCCGACTCGCTGGCGGTGGAGATGGCCGACGAGGCGGTGCTGATCGGGCCGGCGCCGGCGGCCCAGTCGTATCTCCTGGGCGAGCGGATCATCGAGGCGGCGCTGGCGTGCGGCGCCGAAGCCATCCATCCGGGATTTGGCTTCCTGTCGGAAAACGCCGGCTTCGCCCGCGCCTGCGCCGCCGCCGGCCTGACCTTCATCGGCCCCAACCCGGAAGCCATCGAGGCCATGGGCGACAAGATCGCCTCCAAGCAGTTCGCCGATCGCGCCGGAGTCCGGGTGGTTCCCGGCCACATGGGCGAGATCGAGGACGCCAGCCACGCCGTCTCCATCGCCGAGGCGATCGGCTATCCGGTGATGCTGAAAGCGTCGGCCGGCGGCGGCGGCAAGGGCATCCGCGTGGCCTCCAGCCGGCGCGACGTGGAAGAGGCGTTCCCGGCCGTGCGCGCCGAAGCCAAGGGCGCGTTTGGCGATGACCGCATCTTCATCGAGAAGTTCATCGACAACCCGCGCCACATCGAAATCCAGGTGCTGGGCGACAAGCACGGCAACGTCGTCCACCTGTTCGAGCGCGAATGCTCGATCCAGAGGCGCAACCAGAAGGTGATCGAGGAGGCGCCCTCGCCGCTGCTGGATGAGGCGACCCGCGCGGCGATGGGCGCCCAGGCGGTGGCCCTGGCCAAGGCGGTCGCCTACGATTCCGCTGGCACGGTGGAGTTCGTCGCCGCACAGGACCGGTCATTCTACTTCCTGGAGATGAACACCCGCCTGCAGGTGGAGCATCCGGTCACCGAGCTGATCACCGGGGTCGACCTCGTCGAGCAGATGTTGCGCGTCGCCGCCGGAGAGCGGTTGGGGCTCAGCCAGTCGGCCCTCG
Source organism: Caulobacteraceae bacterium (assembly GCA_035999625.1). Lineage (GTDB taxonomy): Bacteria > Pseudomonadota > Alphaproteobacteria > Caulobacterales > Caulobacteraceae > Acaudatibacter. The sequence continues at coordinate 8,287 of DASYGN010000008.1, forward strand.
GCATCCATGGCTGGGCGGTGGAGGGGCGCATCTACGCCGAGGATCCCTATCGCCGATTCCTGCCCTCGATCGGGCGCCTGGTTCGCTATCGTCCGCCCACCGAAGGCGAGCTCGGCGAGGGCCGGGTTCGCAATGACACCGGGGTGCGCGAGGGCGACGAGATCTCGATGTTCTACGATCCGATGATCGCCAAGCTCTGCGCCTGGGGTCGCGACCGGGCCGCCGCGGTCGAGACGATGAGCCGGGCCCTGGAAGATCTGGACATCGACGGGCCAGGGCACAACGCGCCGTTCCTGTCGGCGGTGTTCGGACAGGCGCGGTTCAGGAGCGGCGCGCTTTCCACCCGCTACATCGCCGATGAGTTTCCAGACGGGTTTCACGGTCTCGCGCCGAGCGGCTGGCAAGGCGACGCCATGGCCGCCATGGGCGCCTTCATGCACCTGACCGGGCTGACCCGGGCGCGGAACGGTCGCGCCGGCCAGCTCCGCACCGACTGGGTGATCCTCGTCGGCCAGGACAAGCGCAAGGCGCGCCTGGAGCCCGCGGGCGATGACCTGGTGGTCAGCTTTTTGGACGAGGACCGTTCGATTCGCCTCGGGGAAGTCGCCTGGCGGCCGGGAATGCCGATGTTTTCCGGGGTGCTCGACGGCCGCCCGTTCACCGCCAGCGTGGCCCCGGCCGCGGAGGGTTTCAACATTCGCCATCGGGCGGCCAGGGCGCGGGTGCTGGTGCTGACCCCGGGGTCGGCCGAGCTGCATGAGCGACTTCCAGTCAAACCGCCGGCGGACACCTCGCGCCAGGTGCTCTCGCCGATGCCGGGATTGGTGGTCACCGCCGAGGTCAACGCGGGCGATGAGGTCACCGAGGGCCAGGTCCTGTTCGTCATCGAAGCCATGAAGATGCAGAACATCATCCGCGCCGAGCGCGACGGAAGGCTGGAGAGCGTGGCGGCGAAATCCGGCGACAGCGTCGCCGCCGATGAGATCCTGGCCGAATTTGCCTGAGCCCACGGCCACCGCTAGCATCGCCAGGCGCCGATGAGGAAAAGCCAATGAGCGGCGATCCGATCGACTGGCGGGCGCTGTTCGCCTCGCCGGAGGGTCGCTGTCCGCGCGGCCGGTTCTGGTTCGCGGTGGCGGCTCTGTTCGTCCTGGCGGCGATCTACGAGGTCGTGTTCGGACCGACTTTGAAGCTGGTCACCTTCTGGATCGTGTACCCGGCGCTGCTGGCCTCGGCGGCGTGCGTCATCGCCAAGCGCCTGCACGACCGCGGGCGGAGCGGATGGTGGGCGGCCCTGGTGCTTCTGGGCGTAGCGCTGATGTGGCGCGCGCCGAGCGCGGCGCGGCTGCTGCTGGCGGCGCCGATCATGATCTGGTCGGTTGTCGAGCTGGGCCTCCTGTCCGGTGAAGAAGGCGCCAACCGTTTCGGTCCCAGCCCCACGGCCGGACAAGGAGTGACGTATGCGGATTGAATTTGTCGGTGGCGCCAAGCCTCTGCTTGAGGCGACGGGCGCGGCGGCCTTCCTGCTCGGCGAGGGCGATGTTCACGCCGCCCTGAGCGCTCGTCTCGACGCTGGCGCGAGCGAGGCGATCGAGCGCGCCGCCACCGCCGGCGGTTTCACCGGCGCGGCGGGTCAATCGCTCGAGCTGTTCGCCCCGCCGGGGCTTCTCGCCAACCGGCTGCTGCTGATCGGGATTGGCGAGCTGGCCAAGGTCGACGAGCGGGCGGTCGAACTGGCGGCCGCGCGCGCCTTCGCGCAGATGAAAGCGAGCGGCGGCGAGACGCTGCTCATCGACCTTGGCGACCTGCCCTCGGCGCATGGCGCCCATGCGGCGCTCGGGGTGCGCCTGGCGGCCTACCGGTTCGATCGCTATCGCACCACCGAGGCGGGGCGCGGCAAGCCCGTGGCCAGCGCCACCCATATCGCCGTCAGCCGTCCAGCCACGGCGGCCAAGGCCTGGAAAACGCTCGAAGCGCTGGCCGACGGCATCATCATCGCCAGGGACCTGGTCTCGGAGCCCGCCAACATCCTCTATCCCGAAGAGTTCGCCCGCCGCGTCAAGGAACTCGCCTCGCTCGGCCTGAGCGTGGAAGTGCTCGGCGAAAAGGAGATGCGCAAGCTCGGCATGGGCGCCCTGCTGGGCGTCGGCCAGGGCAGCGTCCGCGAATCGCAGCTGGTCCTCATCCAATGGCAGGGGGCGGCGGACGCCAAGGCGGCCCCGGTGGCCTTCGTCGGCAAGGGCGTGTGCTTCGATTCCGGCGGCATCAGCCTCAAGCAGGCCGATGGCATGGAGGAGATGATCACCGATATGGGCGGGGCGGCGGCGGTGGTGGGAACGATGGCCGCGCTGGCCGGTCGCAAGGCGCGCGTAAACGCCGTCGGCGTGCTTGGCCTGGTGGAAAACATGCCCGATGGCGCCGCGCAGCGGCCAGGCGACGTGGTGCGGACGATGTCCGGGCAGACGGTCGAAGTGATCAACACCGACGCCGAGGGCCGTTTGGTCCTCTCCGACGCCCTCTGGTATTGCCAGCAGCGCTTCAAGCCGCGGCTGATCGTCGATCTGGCGACCCTGACCGGGGCCATCATCGTCGCGCTGGGCAAGAATCTGGCCGGGCTGTTCAGCAACGACGACACCCTGGCCGCCAATCTCCTGGCCGCCTCGGCGGCCAGTCACGACGCGCTCTGGCGCATGCCGCTACCTTCCGAATACGACAAGCTTCTCGATAGCCGGGTCGCCGACATGAAGAACACCGGCGGACGCCATGGCGGCTCGATCATCGCCGCCCTGTTCCTGCAGAGGTTCATCGGCCAGGTTCCCTGGGCGCATCTCGACATCGCCTCCACCGCCTGGAAACCCGCCTCCACCGTGCCGACCATCCCCGACGGGGCGAGCGGATTCGGCGTTCGACTGCTCGATCGGCTGGTGGCCGATCACTGCGAGGGAAGGCGGCCCGCCCCCGCGTCCTCGTGAGCGCCTGCGAAGTCTGGTTCTATCACCTGGAGCGGGCGCGGCTCGATCAGGTGTTGCCTGAGCTCCTGGAAAAGACCCTGGCCAGGGGCTGGCGAGCGCTGGTGAATTCGCCCTCGCCAGAGCGTCTGGAACAGCTCGACGCCTGGCTGTGGACCTATCGCGACGACAGCTTTCTGGCCCATGCAGTCGAAGCCGATCCGTTCGTCCCGAGACAGCCGATCGTGCTCGGGGAAGGCGGCGGCAATCCGAACCAAGCCCAGGCGCTGTTCCTGCTCGATGGCGCCCAGGGCGCCGACCTGGCGGCGTTCGAGCGCTGCATCGTCATCTTCGATGGCAAGGATGAGCAAGCCCTCGCCAGCGCCCGCGCGCGGTGGTCGGCCTGCCGCGCCGACGGTCATCCGGTGGTCTACTGGCGGCAGGGCGAGCGCGGTGGCTGGGAGCGTCAGACCTAGTTCTTATCGAAATACCAGCGCCACTTTTTCGGAACGCGCTCTGAGGGCGCCTTGGCGAGGTCCAGCGGCGCCGCTATAAGCCGCCACCCCGTGAAATCTGGAGTTTCCACCGGCATGGCCGAGCGCACGTTTTCGATCATCAAGCCCGACGCCACCGCCCGCAACCTGACTGGCAAGATCAACGCCGAGATCGAGTCGGCCGGACTGAGGATCGTCGGCCAGCGCCGCATCCGCATGTCGCGCGAGCAGGCCGAGGCCTTCTACGCTGTGCACCGGGAACGGCCCTTCTATCGCGAACTGGTCGATTTCATGATTTCCGGGCCGGTGGTGGTTCAGGTGTTGGAGGGCGAGGGCGCGGTGGCCCGGTATCGCGAAGTCATGGGCGCGACCAATCCGGCCGACGCCGCCCCCGGCACGATCCGCAAGCTCTACGCCAATTCGGTCGGCGAAAACTCGGTGCACGGTTCCGACAGCGCCGAGAACGCCGCCGCCGAGATCCGTCAGTTCTTCGCCAGCGAGGAGATCGTCGGCTAATCGGTGGAGCGCGCTCTCAGCTGGCCGCAGACGAAGGCGTCTTCGCCGGCCTCGAGCAGGGCCCCCAGCACCGCCTCGGCATCGTTCTCGGCGACGATGACGATGAAGCCGACGCCGCAGTTGAAGGTGCGCCGGAGTTCCGCGTCGGAGACCCCGCCGGCGGTCTGAAGCCAGGCGAACGCCGGCGGCAGCGTCCAGGCATGCCAATCGAAATGCGGCTCCAGGCCCGGGGCGACGGCCCGGGGCGGATTGTCGACAAGGCCGCCCCCGGTGATGTGGGCGGCCCCCTTCAGAAGGCCTTGGCGGATCAGGGGCAGGATCGCGGGCACATAGATGCGGGTGGGAACCAGCAGCGCCTCGCCGAGGCTGGCCCCGGCGGCGAACGGGGCGGCATCGGTCCAGCCGAGGCCGGCGACCTCGACGATGCGCCGGATCAGGGAGTAGCCGTTGGCGTGCGGGCCGGAGGACGCAAGGGCGATGATCAGGTCGCCGGGCCTCTGGGCCTCCAGCCTGGGCAGCGCCGCTCCGCGCTCGAGGGCCCCGACGGCGAAGCCCGCCAAGTCGAAATCGCCGCCGGCGTAGAGACCGGGCATCTCGGCGGTCTCGCCCCCGGCCAGGGCCGCGCCGGCCAGACCGCAGCCCTCGGCGATGCCCTCGATCACCTCGGCGGCGATGGCCACATCCAGGGCCCCGGTGGCGAAGTAATCGAGAAACAGCAGCGGCTCGGCGCCTTGCGCCAGGAGGTCGTTGACGCACATGGCCACCAGATCGATGCCGACGCCGCGTCTTTGGCCAGTGTCGATGGCGATCTTCAGCTTGGTGCCGACGCCATCGGTGGTTGCCACCAGGATGGGATCGACGTATCCCGCCGCCTTCAGGTCGAACAGGGCCGCGAAGCCGCCGAGACTGGCTTCGCTGCCGGGCCGGCGCGTAGCTTTGGCCAGCGGCTTGATCCGCTGGACGAGCGCATCGCCGGCATCGATATCGACCCCGGCTTGAGCGTAGGTCAGGCCGTTCTTCGGAGATCTCATCTTGTCCGTTTGCGTCCGCTTCAGATTGGGCCTCACCGAGGGGCATAGCTAGCCGATGACGCCGATCACGACCACGGCCGAACTGGAACGGTTTTGTCGACAACTCAAGGCCGCGCCGTTCATCGCCGTCGATACCGAGTTCATGCGCGAAAGCACCTACTGGCCGAAACTGTGCCTGGTGCAGGCCGCGACGCCCGAGGTCGGGGCGGTCTTGGACCCTCTCGCCGAGGGCATCGATCTTGGCCCATTTCTGGATCTGATGCGGGATGCAAACATCGAGAAGGTGTTCCACGCCGCCCGCCAGGACATCGAGATCTTCAACAATCTGGGGGCCATGCCCTCGCCGCTGTTCGACACTCAGGTGGCGGGGATGGCGGCCGGCTTCCCGGAACAGATCGCCTACGACGCTCTGGTGCGGCAAATGCTGAAGGTCGAACTGGACAAATCCAGCCGGTTCACCGATTGGGCGCGCCGCCCGCTCACCCAGGCCCAGCTGACCTACGCTCTGGGCGATGTGACCCACTTGGCGGAACTCTATCCGCTGCTGCGGGCCAAGCTCGAAGACAGCGGCCGCATCGGCTGGGTGCGGGAGGAGATGGGCGCCTTGACCGATCCGGCGCTTTACGACACCACGCCCGAGAACTCCTGGAGACGGCTCAAGCCCAGACGCCACACGGCCAAGTATCTGGCTGTCCTGCGCGCGTTGGCCACCTGGCGCGAGCGCACCGCCCAGGTGCGCGACCAGCCGCGCGGGCGGATTCTCAAGGATGACGCCATCGACGAGCTGGCCACCCAGGCGCCGGTGGATGGCGAAGCGCTGGCGCGCCTGCGCTCCCTGCCCAAGGGCTTCGCCGGCTCCAGATTCGGCGCCGAGGTGCTAGAGGCGATCGCCCGCGGCCTCACCGACGTGGAGTCGCATCCGCCCGAGCACCGGCGACCGGCCAGGGCCTCATCCGCCCCCACCGGGGCGACGGTGGAGCTGCTCAAGGTGCTGCTCAAGGCCAAGGCCGAGCAGGCCAAGGTCGCCTCCAAGCTGATCGCCACGGTGGCCGACCTGGAAAAGATCGCCGCCGACGACGAGGCCGACACGCCGGCCCTGCAGGGATGGCGGCGGGAGACGTTTGGCGAGGACGCGCTGCGGGTCAAGCGCGGCGAGCTGGCCCTGGTGCTCGATGGCGGCCAGGTGCGCGTGGTTGCGGTCCGCCGCCAGCCGCGCGCGGGCGCCGCCTGATCAGGCGGAGACCCGCGCCGGCGTCGACGCCGGTTGCTTCAGTTTCAGCTCGCTCTCGAGCAGGCTGGCCAGGGTCGCCGCGCGCTTGGCGATCTGATCGCCCAGCAGCATCGCCTCCCAGCCGCTGTCGGCCTGAAGAACGAGCGCGCCTCCCTTCAGATTGAGGCGCGCGTGGGTCAGCAGCGCTGCGCTCCTGCCGGCCAGTTCGCAGCCCAGCCGAACCGCCCCCCCGAGCGCCCGCGCGCGCTGGTAGCGCTCGGGACTGAGCAGGCGGGTGACCAACTCCGGCGAGGGCATGTTCGGTGAGGCGGTGTGGCGCCCGAAGGCGGCGCAGGCGAGGAAGGCGCGCTCGGCGTGATCCATGCCGGCGACGGGGGCGCGCAGCACCTGCTCGAAGACCAGGTCCGCCCGGTGGTCGGGGTGCAGCTGGGCGCCGAAATCGGCCAGACGGCAGGCGGCGGCGATGAGCGTCGCCTCGCGCTCGCCAAACACCGGCTTGAGGCGCGCGAACAGGCCTGACAGCCAAGCGGTGAGCGCGGCGCCGAACGTCTCGGCGGTTTCGGGCCGTCCGGCGAGGGCGGCGAAGCCCTCGATCAGCGGGTCCCGGCGGCGCGCGGCGCGGGTCATGGCCCCCAGGATCAGCCCCTCGCGCAGACCGTAGGCCGAAAGCACGATGCGCTTGAACCCCAACTGGTTGATCAGCCCGGCGAGAACCACGGCGGCATGGGGCAGGCCTTCCACGCGTCGCCGCGAGATGCCCTCGATGCGCTCCAGCGAGCCTCGCGACTGCTGGGCGACGAACCTGGCCATGGCCAGGGCGTCGGCGCGGGTCAGCTCATACTGATGGATGATGCCGAGCGGATAGTCGGCCAGGCGCATGTGCAGCAGAGCCAGATTTCGCCATGCCCCGCCGACGGCGTTGAAGGTGGCGCAGGCGAACGCCGGGTCCAGCCGCTCGAGCGTGCGCTCGACCTCGCGCTCGACGATCGCTGGCCGGAACGGCTGGGGGAACCAGAACGGCCCCAGCCGGAGGGTGACTCCGGCCCCGGGCGCGCCGTTCTGCAACCGGATGAGCTCCAGGCTGCCGCCGCCCAGATCGCCGACCAGGCCCGCCGCAGAGGGCGCGCCGGCGAGCACGCCCAGCGCCGCGTAGCGGGCCTCCTGTTCGCCGGTCAGCACGCGCAGGTTCAGCCCGGTCTCGGCCAGCACCCGGTCGCGAAAGGCCGCCCCGTCGGCGGCGATGCGGAGGGCGGCGGTGCCGACAGCGAACAGCCGTTTCGGCCGCGCCGCCGCGATCAGGGCCGAATACCGCGCCAGCGAGACGATCGCCGCCTCGACGCCGGCGGGCGCCAGGCGACCGGTAAGGGAAATGTCGCGCCCCAGGCCGGCCAGGGTCTTTTCGTTGAACACCGTCCAGATGGCGCGGCCATCGAGACGATACATGACCAGACGGACCGAGTTGGAGCCGACGTCGACCACCGCCGCGTCGGCCAGGCGAGAGCTATCGCTGGAGGCCGACATGCACGATCGCCCGCGGCAGGTCCTTGACCTTGTGTCCGCGGCCGGAGAGCGAGGGGTTGGTCATGAAATAGTTATGGGCCGAGAACGCGCCTTTTCGATTCCAGCCCGGGTGCCGGCGATAGGTTCCCTCGGCGTCGAGGAGCCAGCTTTGCGCCTCGTCGTTGAGGTTGGCGACCATGATCTGCTGCAGGACCTGCTGGTGAACGGTGGGGTTTTCCACCGGCGTCATCACCTCGACCCGACGATCGAGATTGCGCGGCATCCAGTCGGCCGAGGCAATGAACACGCGGGTCTGATTTGACGGCATCGGCGCGCCATTGGCGAAGGCGTAGATGCGGGCGTGTTCCAGGAACCGGCCGATGATGCTCTTGACGCGAATGTTGGCCGACAGGCCCGGAATGCCCGGCCGCAGACAGCAGATGCCCCTGACTACCAGCTCGATCGAGACCCCGGCGTTGCTGGCCTCGTAGAGGGCGTCGATGACTTCGCTGTCCACCAGGGCGTTGAGCTTGGCCCAGATCGCCGCCGGCTTTGCGGCCCTGGCGTTGACGGCCTCGGTGGCGATCAGCTTGAGCAGATCCGCCTTGAGGGTGATTGGCGAATAGGACAGCTTTTCGAGCCGCTCGGGCCGGGCGTAGCCGGTGACGTAGTTGAACACGCGTCCGCAGTCGCGCCCAAGGGCGGCGTCGGAGGTGAACAGCGACAGATCGGTGTAAACCTTGGCCGTCACCGGGTGATAGTTGCCGGTGCCGAAGTGGCAGTAGGTGCGCAGGCCCTCGCCCTCCCGCCGGACGACCAGCGACAGCTTGGCGTGGGTCTTGTACTCGACAAAGCCGAACACGACGTGGACGCCAGCGCGCTCGAGATCGCGCGCCCACTTGAGATTGGCCTCTTCATCGAACCGGGCCTTGATCTCGACCACCGCCACCACGTTCTTGCCGTTCTCCGCCGCTTCGATCAGCGCCGCGACGATCGGGCTGTCCTTGGAGGTGCGATAGAGGGTCTGCTTGATCGCCAGCACGTTGGGATCGCGCGCGGCTTGCAGCAGGAACTGGACCACCACGTCGAAACTCTCGAAGGGATGGTGGACGAGGATGTCCTTCTCGCGGATGGCGGCGAAGCAATCCCCGCCGTGGTCGCGGATGCGCTCCGGAAACCTGGGCTGGAAGGCGGGGAACTTCAGCTCCGGATGGTCGGCCGGGATCAATTCGGACAGCTGCGCCAGGCCGAGCTTGCCGTCGACGCGGACGACATCCTGAGCCTCGGCGCGCAGACCGCCGACGATGAATTCGCGCAGGTCGTCGGGCATGGTGGCGGAGATCTTCACCCGCACCACTGAACCCAGGCGCCGCCGCTTCAGGCGCGCCTCGAACTCGCGCACCAGATCCTCGGCTTCCTCCTCGATCTCGACATCGCTGTCACGGATCAGGCGGAACAGGCCGCTGCTCTCGACCTTGCAGCCGGGGAACAGCTTGTCGAGAAAGGCGATTAGGAAGCTCTCCAGGGCGACGAAACGGCGTCCGGCGCGTCGCCGGCCATTGGCGCTCGGCAGTTCCCAGAACCTCGGCACCTGACTCGGCATCGGCACCAGCGCGTAGAGTTCGCGCCCGTCCGAGCGGCGCTTGAGTTTCAGGGCCAGGGAAAAGCCGAGGTTGGGGATGAACGGGAACGGATGGGCGGGATCGATCGCCAACGGCGTCAGGACCGGAAAGATGCTGCTCTCGAAGATCGCCTCGGCGGCGGCGCGGTCGCTGATCGTCAGATCCTTGGCGTCCAGCAGGCGCAGACCCTGGCCGGCCAATTCGCCCCGCAGCTCGAGCCACAGACGCTGCTGGTTGTGCACCAGGTGGTTGGCCTCGGCATTGACCTTGCGCAGCTGCTGGCCGGCGGTGAGGCCGTCCTGGCTGACCACCCTGACGCCCTCGCGCACCTGGCCTTTGAGGCCGGCCACGCGAACGCTGTAGAACTCGTCAAGGTTGTTGGCCGAGATCGACAGGAATCTCAGGCGCTCGAGCATCGGGTGGCGAGGATTGCCGGCCTCCTCCAGGACACGGCGATTGAACGACAGCCAGGAAAGCTCTCGATTGAAGAACCGCTCGGGAGAGTGGGTCAGGTGGCTCGGCTCGATTGGCCGAGCCTCGATGAGGGGCCGCATGTCGTTCATTGTCAGGCTCGATTATGCCTCTCGAACAGGCGTCTGGCCAAGCCGATGTTGACCTCCCGCTTTTCCACCGCCGCCAACTCGTCAATGGCCAGGACGAAATCCTGCGCCGCCGCCACGGAACGTTCGATACGCCGGATGACGTAGGGACCGAGATCGGATTTCGGCCTGATATTCCGCTCACTGAATAATTTTTCGATAACGCTGAGCAGCAAGTCGTCGTCGGCCGGCTCGAGGCTGACCACCGTCAGCGCGTTCAAGCGCGAGCGCAGGTCGGGCAGGAGACTGGGCCACGAGCTCGGCGCCGTTCGACTGGTGATCAGCAGACTGACTCCCGCATCGGCGCGATTGAGCAGATGGAACAGACTGTTCTCGGAGCTGTGCCGGTCGGCGTCCTCGATCAGCATCGGGCGAGCATCGTCGACCGATCGCGGCAAGGCAGCGGCGCTCGCCGCCCAGGCGTGGGCGAGATGGGTCTTGCCCGAGCCTTCCGGGCCGACCAGGACCAGCTTGCCGCCCGGCCAGTTCGGCCACGCATCGATCATCGCCACCGCCGCGGCGTTGGATGACGAGACGATGAAATCGTCGCGCGCGTAAGAAGGCGCTCGCTTGAGATCGAGGCGCAGCTGGCCAGTGGCGGGGCGAGAGAAAAGGCGCGACATGCGCACGCTGTCTAAGCGATCAAGCGTCCGTCGGCCAACACCGGCGGCTAGTCGCTCGCCGCGCTGACCGGACGAAGGTCGGTCACCGGGCCAGCCAGTTTGGCGAACGCGGCCATGGCGGCGCGATGGCCCTCGATGACGGCCGGCTCATAGGCCTTCCAGTCGCGGATCTCGATGTGGTCGACCTCCGGCTGGATCAGAACGTCGGTGACTTCGTGGGCGGCGGCCACCTGATGGTCGGCGGTCACCGTGGCCGCGCGCATGAGCACCGAGACGATGGGCGCGCCGCTCCGCCACCCGCCCGAGAGCAACCAGCGGACCACCGAGGAAGGTCCGGCCACGTCGGCCGCTTCGATGCTTCGGCCGCGGCCGACGTCGACACCGACGATGGGGCCGGTGTGAAAGGCGCGCATGATGTCGGCGGGGAAGTTGTTGAGCAGCGCGCCGTCGACCAGCACGTCATCGCCCATGGTCACCGGCGGCAGCAGTCCGGGTAGCGAGAGCGACGCCAGCAGAACCTCGCTCACCCGTCCCCGGCGGAAAATCTGCTGGGTCCCGGTGGTGAGGTTGGTGGAGACGCAGAAGAACGGCAGCCACAGGTCCTCGACCTGGCGATCGCCGAAGTGCGTGGCCAGCCTTTCGCGCACCTTGCCGCCGCGGGCGATGGCCACCAGGGGCACGGTGAGATCGTCGACCGGGTTGCTGTCCACAAACGCCTGGTGAAGGCGGTGGTCCAGTTCCTCGTCGCTCCAGCCCATGGCGACGCCAGCGCCGATGATCGCGCCCATCGACACCCCGCCAAGGAAATCGATCGGGGCGCCGATGTCGTGCATCGCCTGGATGACCCCGACATGGGCATAGGCCCTGGCGGCGCCGCCGGAGAGCACCAGTCCGACGGCCCTGCCGGCGATGATCCGCGCCACGCGTTCGATATCGGCGGTTGCGCCGCGCCGGACCTGAAACAGGCGTCCGGGCGCCAGCGCCGCGACCCAGGCGGCCGATCCCGATGGCGCTTTGGTGTCCGGCGCCTGGAGGAGGATGAGGTCATCGCCTGGATCGCCACCGTCGGGGGCTAGCGCGCGGGGGGGGCGATCAGCTCCGCTGGCGATTTTGATGACCGCATCCACTTGCCGCCTGACCAGACCGCGCCAAGCCTGATCGCCGAATTCCGCCGCGTACAGCACCAGGTCGTTGCGGCCCTCGACGTTTGCGAACCATTCGGCGCTGGATGGACCTTCCTCGGCCCCCAAGGTCGCGGTCCGATAGCCCAGCCGCCTTAGCGCCTCGCCGATCCCATCCACCAGCGGGCGCACATGCACACCCTCGGAGACGGCGAAGAAGCCGAACACGCGCCGGGCGGTGGCCTCCTGATCGTTTCCGGATTCACGAAGCCGGGTGAGAACCAGCTTGGACAGATCGACGAGAAGTTCGCCGTCAGACTGAACCGCGGCCAGGAAGGTCTCGCGCTCCATCGCCAGCAGTTCGCAGTCGCGCAGCGCAAAGACGTGGGCGGAGTAGGGAACGCCGGCGAGCACGGCCATCTCGCCGATCGGCTCGCCGGGATGGATGAGGACCAGGCGCGGGTTGGGTCCAGCCAGCCTGACCGCCAGGCGCCCGGACCTCAGGAAATAGAGCTGGTCTGGATCCTCGCCGGCCTCCAGCAAGGAGGTCCCGCCAGCCAGGCAGAACGGCGCCGCTTCGCCGAGCTCGAGCTGGCGTTCGAAAAACCGGTTCAGCGCGCTCAATCGCGGGGGTCTTGGCCGTTGGCTCACGCGTCCACTCCCAAGCGCCTGCTTACCACCGTCGGCGATTCTTCCCATCGGCTCGGCCCGCGGTGTATGGCTCGCCAATGCCCCAGCTCGTGAGCGCCGTGGACACCGGGAGCGAAGCCTTCAAACGCTTGCGGGCGCATAATCTCGAGCTCGCCGCCGAGCTGCGGCGGCGGGTGGCGCAGGCGGCGCTGGGCGGTCCGGCCGAATCCCGGCGTCGGCACACCGAGCGTGGCAAGCTGTTGCCCAGGGATCGGGTGGAGCGGCTGCTCGACATCGGCTCTCCGTTCCTCGAGATCGGCCAGCTGGCGGCATGGGACCTCTACGATGGCGAGGCGCCGGGCGCTGGCCTGATCGCCGGGATCGGCCGGGTATCGGGCCGCGAGGTGATGATCATCGCCAACGACGCGACGGTGAAGGGCGGGGCCTACTTTCCGCTGACGGTCAAGAAACACCTGCGCGGTCAGGAGATCGCCACCCAGAACCGCTTGCCTTGCGTGTATCTGGTGGACAGCGGCGGGGCCAATCTTCCCTATCAGGCTGAAGTCTTCCCCGACCGCGACCACTTCGGCCGCATTTTCTACAATCAGGCGCGGATGAGCGCCGCCGGGATCACTCAGATCGCCTGCGTCATGGGTTCGTGCACCGCCGGCGGCGCCTATGTGCCGGCGATGAGCGATGAGACGGTGATCGTGCGCGGGCAGGGCACGATCTTCCTCGGCGGCCCACCGCTGGTGAAGGCGGCCACCGGCGAGATCATCACCGCCGAAGCGCTGGGCGGGGCCGATACGCATGGACGTCTTTCCGGTGTCGTCGACTACGTCGCCAGCGATGACGACCAGGCGCTGCGCATCGTGCGGGCGAGCGTGGCCAATCTCAACTCGCTCAAGAGGGTCGAACTGGATGTGGTTGCGCCCGAGCCGCCGGCCTATCCGGAGGAGGAAATCTACGGCCTGATCCCTGGCGACGTGCGCGCCCCCTACGAGGTTCGCGAAGTGCTGGCCAGGCTGGTCGACGGCTCGAGGTTTGACGAGTTCAAGCCTCTTTATGGCGCGACCCTGGTGTGCGGCTTCGCCCGCCTGTGGGGCTATCCGGTGGCCATTCTGGCCAACAATGGGGTGCTGTTTTCGGAGAGCGCGCTCAAGGGGGCGCATTTCATCGAGCTGGCGTGCCAGCGGCGCACCCCCCTGATTTTCCTTCAGAACATCTCCGGATTCATGGTCGGCGGCAAATACGAGGCCGGGGGCATCGCCAAGGACGGCGCCAAACTGGTGACTGCCGTGGCCTCGGCCGAGGTTCCCAAGTTCACCATCCTGATCGGCGGCTCGTTCGGGGCCGGTAACTATGGCATGTGCGGCCGCGCGTTCAGCCCCAGGTTCATGTTCAGCTGGCCGAACAGCCGCATCAGCGTCATGGGCGGGGAACAGGCGGCCAGCGTTTTGGCGACCATCCGGCGCGATGGGTTCGAGGCCCGCGGGGAAACCTGGTCGAGCGAGGCCGAAGAGGCGTTCAAGGCGCCGATCAGGGCGCGCTACGAGAGCGAAGGCGATCCCTACCACGCCACCGCGCGGCTGTGGGACGACGGGGTCATCGACCCGGCTCAGACCCGCCAGGCCCTCGCCCTGGCGATCAGCGCGGCGCTGAACGCGCCGATACCCGAGACCCGCTTTGGCGTGTTCCGGATGTAGCCGCGATCAGGAGTTTCCCCATGCCCAACCCCATCGCCGATCCGCTGGTCGAAAATCTCGACACCGACGACCAATCGAGCCTGGTGCGCGTCGAGGCCACCGCCGACAATGCCGTCACGGTGGTGATCAACCGGCCGGAAAAGCGCAATGCCTTCAACGCCGAAGTGATCGGCGCGCTGCGCAGCACCTTCGAGACCCTGGAGGGCGCCGATGGGGTCAGGGTGGTGTTCGTCACCGGGGCCGGAGGCTGCTTTTCGGCCGGCGCGGATCTGGAGTGGATGCGCAATGCCGCCGATTGGAGCGAGGCCGACAATCGCGAAGACGCCTTCGCCATGGCCGCCATGCTCAAGCGGCTCTACGACCTGCCGGCGTTGACGGTGGCGCTGGTCGAGGGGGCCGCCTTCGGCGGCGGGGCCGGGCTGGCGGCGGCGTGCGATCTGGCCATCGCCACCGAAACCACCCGCTTCGCGTTTTCCGAGGTCAAGCTCGGACTTCTGGCGGCGACCGTCAGCCCGTATGTGATCGCGGCCATAGGACCACGGCGGGCGCGCAGCCTGTTCGCCACCGGCAGGGCGTTTGACGCCCGCTTTGCTTGCGACATCGGCCTGATCGACGAGGTCGTCGCCGACGCGCAAGCCCTGGCCGCCGCGCAGACGCGGATTGTCGAGGAGATGCACGCCTGCGCTCCAGGCGCGGTGTCGGCATCCAAGGATCTTGTCGCCCACGTCGGCGGCAGGGAAATCAATCATGGGCTGATGGAAGAGACGGCCAAGCGCATCGCCAGGGCTCGGGTAGGAGCCGAAGGACAGGAAGGGGTGCGGGCGTTTCTCGAACGCCGGCCCCCGGTCTGGGCCAAGCCTTGATCGCTTCGGTCCTCATCGCCAATCGCGGCGAAATCGCCCGCCGGATCATTCGCACCGCCAGACGCCTCGGCATCGGCTCGATCGCGGTTTATTCCGAGGCCGATGCTGGCGCCGCCCACGTGCGCGAGGCCGACGCGGCAGTTGCCATTGGGCCGGCGCCGGCCCGCGAGAGCTACCTCAATATCCCAGCGATCTTGGCCGCCGCCGAGCAGTCGGGCGCCCAGGCGATTCATCCCGGATACGGCTTCCTGTCGGAAAACGCCGCCTTCGCTCAGCGGGTCATCGACAGCGGCTTGATCTGGGTTGGACCGCCGCCGGCGGCCATCCTCGCCATGGGTCGCAAGGATTCGGCCAAGCAGTTGATGCTCGAGGCGGGCGTTCCAGTGACGCCAGGCTATCTCGGCGCCGATCAGGACGCGGCGCATCTGGCCAAGGAGGCGGCGCGCATCGGCTGGCCGGTTTTGATCAAGGCGGTGGCCGGCGGCGGCGGCAAGGGCATGCGCAAGGTAGCCGCGGCAGGCGAGTTCGGCGACGCCCTGGCGGCCGCGCGGCGCGAGGCGGCGGCGGCGTTCGGGGACGATCGGGTGCTTCTGGAGAAGTACGTCACCCGGCCGCGGCATATCGAAGTCCAGGTGTTCGCCGACGCCCATGGCGGCGCGGTGCATCTCTTCGAGCGTGATTGTTCGATCCAGCGCCGGCACCAGAAGGTGATCGAGGAGGCGCCGGCCCCGGGAATGGATGAGGCGACGCGCCAGGCGGTGTGTTCGGCGGCGGTGAGCGCCGCCAGGGCGGTGGACTACCGCGGCGCGGGCACGGTCGAATTCATCGCCGACGCGTCCGATGGCCTGCGCGCCGATCGCATCTGGTTTATGGAGATGAACACCCGCCTTCAGGTCGAGCACCCGGTCACCGAGGCGATCACCGGCCTCGATCTGGTCGAGTGGCAGTTCCGCATCGCCGCTGGCGAACCGCTGCCGCGCTCGCAGAGCGAGATCAGCATCGCCGGGCACGCCATCGAGGCGCGGCTCTACGCCGAGGACCCGAGCGCCGGGTTCCTGCCGTCGACCGGACCCCTGACGGCGTTCGAGATGCCTTCCGGCGTGCGGGTCGATGCCGCTGCCGAGGCGGGCGATGCGGTCACGCCCCACTACGACCCGATGATCGCCAAGCTGATCAGTCATGGCGCCGATCGCGCCGGCGCCATCACCGCTCTGGCCGCCGCCTGCGAGGCCATCGCCGTCTGGCCGGTCAAGACCAACGGCTGGTTCCTGAAGCGCTGCCTCGCCGACGCCGACTTCGTCGCTGGGCAGGCCGACACCGGCTTCATCGAGGCCAGGCTGGATCCGCTCACCGCGCGTCCGGAGCCGAGCGCCGAGGCGCTGGCCGCCGCCGCCGGCGCCTTGGCCACCGCCGCCGTGCGCCGTTCGCGGGGCGATGGCCCGTGGGCGGGGAACAGCCTGTTCGGCTTCCGTCTCGGCGCGGCGGCCACGGCCTCGCTGCGGCTCTACGCCGGGGAGCGTGCGGTTACGCTCGCGCTGTCGGCGTCGGGCCAGGGCGATGGGATCGAGGTCGAGCTGGACGGGAGGCGCCATCGGGTCGAGGCGCTGGAACCTGGCGTGGCGCGCGTCGATGGCGCCGAAATGCATCTCCGGCTGATCGGCGATTCCAAGGTCGTGGTTTTCGAGGCCGGCGCGGCCTTGGTGATCGAACGCGACCGCGAAACGGCCGCCGGCGCCCAGGAGGAAGGCGATGGCCTTCTTCGCGCGCCGATGCCTGGACGGATCACCTCCGTCTCGGCCAAGGAGGGCGATGAGGTGCGCGCCGGCGATCTCCTGCTCACCCTCGAGGCGATGAAGATGGAGCACGCCCTCAAGGCGCCGCGCGAGGGTCGTGTGGTGGAGCTGGCCGCCGCCGAAGGCGACCAGGTGGTCGAAGGATCGGTGCTCGCGCGCCTGGCGCCGCTCGGAGATGCTCCCGGCTGATGCTGCACATGATCAAGCTGTGCGTCGGCTGCGACACGGTCGAACAGCTTTTGGCTTGGCGGCGGGAAGGCGCGCTGGCTGGAGAGCCGTGGACCATGCGCACCCGCCAGACGCCGAAGCGGGCCGAAGACCTGATCGACGGAGGCTCCCTCTATCGGGTGTACCGCGGCCAGATCTTGTCGCGTCAGCGGATTCTCGCTGTGCGCACGGTCGCCAAAGGGGCGAGAGCGCATTGCGAGGTGACGCTGGACGAAGCGGTCGTGCGTACACTTCCCACGCCCAGGCGGGCCTTCCAGGGCTGGCGTTATCTCGCCGCCGGCGATGCCCCGCCCGACCTGATCGCCGCCGATCTGGGTGACGACCTGCCGGGACCTCTGGTTCAGCGTCTGCGCGAGATCGGCGCCTGGTAGATCAGACCTGGAGATTGTCGATCAGGCGGACGCGGCCGAGCCTGGCGGCCGCCAGCAGCCGCGCCTCAGGCGCCACCGGTCCTGGACCCAGCCTAGCCAGGCTGTCCGCGTCGCGGGCCTCGAAGTAATCGACGCTGGCGAATCCGGCCGCGAGCAGGGCCGCGGTCGCTTCCCGTTCCACATCGGCCGCATGGGCGCCGGTCAGCAGGCCGTCGCGGGCGCGGACGAGCGCGCGATTGAGCTCCGGAGCGATACGACGCTGCTCGGCGGCGAGGTAGGCGTTGCGCGAGCTGAGCGCCAAGCCGTCATGATCGCGAACGATGGGTCCGGCGCAGATTTCCACCGGCAGGTTCAGATCCGCCGTCAATCGCCGGATCACCTGCAACTGCTGGTAGTCCTTCTCCCCGAACACGGCCACGTCGGGGCCGGCCTGGATGAGCAGCTTGGCGACCACGGTGGCCACCCCAGCGAAGTGGTGAGGTCGCACCGCGCCTTCCAGATCGGCAGTCAGACCGGCCACGCTGATGGTGGTGGCGAACCCCGGCGGATAAATCGTCGCCGCAACCGGCGCGTAAACCAGATGGCAGCCCGCCCCGGCGAGAAGATCCACGTCGCGTCCCTCGTCGCGCGGGTAGGCTTTGAAATCCTCATCAGGTGAAAACTGGGTTGGGTTGACGAACACGCTGGCGACCACGAACTCGGCTTCGCGCGCAGCCAGCTTCACCAGGGAAAGATGACCTTCGTGCAGCGCGCCCATGGTCGGCACGAGGGCGACCCTTGCCCCCCGCGAACGCGCGTCCCCGATGCTCGCCCTCAGATCCCTGATGCTGCGCACGGTCGCCGCCATGGCCCCGCCCTTGCACGCTGTCCGCCCATGACGCAATCAGATGGGCGGCGATACGACTCGCCGTAATCGCTGGCGAGGAAATCTTCAGGCGTCCATGGGACAGGTCATCGTCGTCGGCAACGAAAAGGGCGGGGCGGGCAAGTCCACGGTCGCCACTCATCTCGCCATGGCCCTGATCCACGACGGCGCGCAGGTCGCGGTGGTGGACCTCGACGTGCGCCAGCGCTCGACCGAGCGGCTGTTCCAGAACCGGCGGGCATGGGCGAAATCACAGAACGTCGAGCTGCTTTGGCCGCAGTCGCACAGGTGCGCGGAGCAGCTGGACGATCTCCGCGAGGCGATAAAGGCGCCGGCGGATTTCATCATCATCGACACGCCGGGGGCCGACACCGCGCTTTCGCGCGCCGCGCATGGCGCGGCCGATCTCATCGTCACGCCGATGAACGACAGCTTCGTCGACTTCGACGTCCTGGGTGAAATCGATCCGGTAGGGCTGGCCGTAACCCGGCCCAGTATCTACGCCGAGCTGGTCTGGGAAGCGCGCAAGGCGCGCGCCGCCGAGAACGGCCGGGCCATCGACTGGGTGGTGCTGCGCAATCGCCTGGCGCCGGTCGAGGCGCGCAACCGCCGCCGCATCGACGAGCGGCTGATCACCCTCGGCCGCCGGATCGGTTTTCGCCCGCTGGGCGGTTTGCGCGACCGGGTGATCTATCGCGAACTCTATCCCTTTGGGCTGACGGTCAGCGATCTTGCGCGCGGCGTGCGCCCGGTGCCAGTGTCCATGGGCTATGTGCTGGCGCGCCAGGAGCTGCGCATGCTGATCTACGACCTTGGGCTGAGCGGCCTGGCGAGCGCCGCGGAATAGGCGAGGGCCGGCCCAGGTGCCCTACATCATTGTGGCGGCGATCGCCGTGGCCGCCCTCGTCTGGATGGGTCGGAATCCCAGGGTGGTGCTCCTCTACCGGCGGCTCCCGCGAACGCTGCTGGCGCTCGCCGCGGCGGCTGGCGCGCTGGTCGTCGGCCTGCGTGGGCTATGGATGGCGGCGATCACGCTCATCCTGGTTTCCCTGTGGCTTGGGGCGAAACCGGCGCCACCATCCGGCAAGCGCCCGGCCACCCCCGGCGGCATGTCGCTCAGCGACGCGCGCTCGGTACTGGGACTGGCGCCCGGCGCAGACCGCCCGGCCATCGAGGCCGCGCATCGGCGGCTTATGCTGCGGGCGCACCCTGACCTTGGCGGGACAAGCGGTCTGGCCGCGCAGCTCAACGCGGCGCGGGACGTCCTGCTCAACAATCTGTGATCTTCAGGCCGGTCCGCCGACCGCGCACACTTGGCCATGCGCCCGCACCCGGCTGCAGGCTTCCCGGGCGCTGGCCTCGGTGAAACCCGAGAAGCGGGCGCGGTAGGCGTGGCCGCGACCGTCCACAGAGCCTTCGGCATCGTCGAACACGCGCGCGTAGCGGTGGGCGATTCGCGCCACTTCCGACCTGGCCTGACGTTCGCTGCGGAACTGGCCGAGCTGCACCCACCACTTGCGGGCGGCGGGCTGGCTGCGCGCCTGGTGAGGGGCGGTCATGCTCTGGGAAAGCGCCAAAGGCGCGGCGCTGGCGGTCGTGCGGGTCAGAACCACCCCGATCGGGTCGGCATCGCCCTCACCTTGCCAGACGGGCGGGCGAACCACGGAGCGGCCCGCCTCGCGCGGCGCACCGAACATGTTCTGGGTCATGGTCAGGCGCTCGCCCCGGTCGCGCCGGTCCATGATGTCGAAACCGGTCAACAACAGGCCTTCGACATCGGCATTGCGCACCGCGCTCGATGAGCTGCCCATGACCACGGCGATGAGCCGATGGCCGTTACGCACCGCTGAGGCGTCGAGATTGAAACCCGCCGCATTGGTGAATCCGGTCTTCAGGCCGTCGACCCCCGGCATCTTGCCGAGCAGGTGGTTGGTGTTGACCATGGTGCGCCCGCGATAGGTGAACGCCTGCTGACCAAAGAAATGATAATATTGAGGAAAATCGCGCAGGAGGGCGCGGGTCAGGATGGCGATGTCGTGGGCGGTGGTCACCTGTCGGCTGTCCGGCAGGCCGTTGGCGTTGACATAGCGGGTGTTGGTCATGCCCAGCTGCTGCGCCTTCTGAGTCATCATCGCGGCGAAGCGGGATTCGGTGCCGCCGATGCGCTCGGCCACGGCCACGGCCATGTCGTTGGCCGAGTGCACGGCCATGCCGTCCAGAGCGTTTTCAAGACTTATCTTTTCGCCGGCCCGCAGTCCCAGCTTGGTCGCCGGCTGGGCCGCCGCCAGAGGCGAAACGGTCAGCATGTCATTGAGATGCAGACGGCCCGCGGCCAAGGCCTCGAAGGCCAGGTAAAAGGTCATCACCTTGGTCACCGAGGCCGGATAACGCGGGCTATCGGCCCGTTCCGAATACAGAATTTCGCCGGTGCGCGCGTCCATGACGATCGCGGTATTCTTCGGCTCATATCGCGACACTTGAAGATAAGGGAGCTGCGCGCTCGCCAGGCTCGGCAAACAGCCGAGGCTCGCGGCCAGAACTGCGATGGCGGCCAAGCGAGACTTTCGGCTGGCGGTCTGAGACAAAGGCTAAGCTCCGGAATCAGTGACGGTCGACCTGCTATCCCAGGTCATATGTTAACCTTCAACATGGCTCTAGCATCCTTTCGTTAAGGTAAACAATTCTTGACCGGCGGGGCGGTTCTAGCCGTACGCGCGATTATGGTGCGGTGCACAAATTCTCATTGACTTTCGCAGTGCAGCATGAAATATGGAGGCAGGCGCAGTGGGGTCAATCCCGCCGCGCCGAGCAAAATTCCGGAGTTTCTCCGCACGGTTTCAAGGAGCCACCATGCCTGCCACCACCGAAACGGCCAAGTCGGCCGTCGAGCAATTCACCACCGCCGGTAACAAGGCGTTCAAGGATTCCTTCGAGAAGTCGATGAGCGCCGTGGCCGAGCTGAACACGCATTCGAAGAAAAACTTCGAAGCCGCGGTCGCCTCGATCACCGCCGCCACCAAGGGGGCCGAGACGCTCGGCGCCCAGGCCGTCGCCTTCTCCAAGAAGGCGGTCGAGGATCAGGTCAGCGCCGCGCGCACCCTGGCCGCCGCCAAGAGCGTGCAAGAGGTGATCGAGCTGCAGACCGGGTTCGCCAAGACCGCATTCGAAACCTATGTGGCCGAGGTCAACAAGATGACCGAAACGGTCGCCGCCTCGGTCAAGGATTCGGCCGCCCCGATCAATGAGCGCATGACCGCCTTCATCGAGCGCGCGCAGTCGGCCCGATAAGCCGGCTCAATCGACGACCATCAGGGCCCGGGCCGAAAGGTCCGGGCCCTTTTGCTTTCACGGGCTATCCGCCCGCGCTATCAAGTGGGCCGATGAGCACGCCGGAAGAACGCCTCGCCGCCCTCGGTATCATCCTGCCCGAGCCGGTCGCGCCGGTGGCCAACTATGCGCCGTTCGTGCGCAGCGGCCGCAACGTCTTTGTCTCGGGCCAAGTGTCGATCGACGCCAACGGCGGCGTGCGCGGCGTCGTCGGCCAGGATCTCGACCTGGAACAGGGGCAAAGCGCGGCTCGCCTGTGCGCGATCAACCTGATGGCGCAATTCCGGGCGGCGTGCGATGGCCAACTGGGCCGCGTAACCCGCGTGGTGAAGCTGGGCGGCTTCGTCCAGGCTGGGTCCGACTTTTTCGCCATTCCCCAGGTGCTCAACGGCTGCTCCGATCTGATGGTCGAAGTGTTTGGCGAAAACGGGCGCCATGCGCGCTCGTCGGTGGGCGTATACCGGCTGCCGATGAATTTCGCTGTCGAAGTCGACGCGGTGATCGAGGTCGAATGAAAGCGACATTTGGCGAGGCCTGGGATCTGCTGTTCGCGCCGCCGATCGCGCATCGCGGGCTATGGACCGCCGACGGCTACCCGGAAAACTCCCTGGGCGCCTTCCAGGCCGCTTGCGCCGGCGGCTACGGCATCGAACTGGACGTGCAGCTGACCGCCGATGGCGAGGCGGTCGTGTTCCATGACGCGACCCTGAAGCGGATGACCGGGCGCGAGGGGCGGGTCGCCGACCATCCCATAGCCGAGCTGGGCCAGATGCGCCTGGCTGGGTCGGAGGAGACCATCCCCACCCTTGCCGACGCCTTGGCGCTGGTGGGGCACAGGGCCATGGTGCACATCGAGATCAAGTCCGCTTTCGGCGATGTCGGTCGCCTGGAACGCCGGGTGCACGAGGTGCTGATCGACCACAATGGCCCGACCTGCGTGATCGGCTTCAACCCTTACTCGCACGCCTGGTTCGCCGACCATCATCCCAAGGTGCTGCGCGGGCTCGACAGCTACAGCTATCGCGACGACGAGGCCCGGCACCTGGCGCCGGAGTTGCGCAAGTCGTTCGCCAGGCTTGACCATGTGGAACTCGCCAAGCCGCATTTCCTGGCCCTGAGCCTGGACATGCTGCCCCATCCGCGCGCCGCCGCCTTGCGGGCGGGCGGCATGCCCGTGGTCGCCTGGACGGTGCGCGATCCCGAGCAGTGGAACGCGGTCAAGGGCCATTGCGACAATCTGATCTTCGAGGGCTTCGCCGCGTGACGGCCGCCTTCGGGGCCGAGATCGAAATCCATCAGCGGATCGCCGAAATCGGCCGGGAAGGCTGGGACGCCTGTCTCGCCGGGCGGCCCTACAACCCCTTCGTCGCCTTCGATTTTCTGCACAGTCTCGAGGAATCGGGCTGTGCGACCGAGCGTTGGGGATGGGGCCCAAGGCACCTGGCGGCGCGCGACGGCGAGGGCGAGGTGGCGGCGGTCATGCCGTTCTACGCCAAAGCCCACAGCCAGGGCGAATACATTTTCGATCATGGTTGGGCCGAGGCCTACGAGCGGGCTGGCGGGCGATACTATCCCAAGCTGGTTTCGGCCTCGCCGTTCTCGCCGGTCACCGGGCCGCGCCTGATCGTCAGACCGGACATGGATGCGCCGGCCGGTCGATCGCTTCTCCTCAGCGGCGCGGTCGAGTTGTGCCGGCGAACCGGCGCTTCGGGCGTCGGGGTGAACTTCCCCCCGGAACCGGAATGGCGGAGCCTGGGCGAACACGGCCTGCTGTTGCGCCAGAACCAGCAATACCACTGGCTGAATGCCGGCTACCGGAACTTCGACGACTTCCTCGCGGTGCTGTCGTCCGCGCGCCGCAAGACCATCCGCCGGGAGCGTCGGGAAGCCGCCGGCGGCCTCGATATCCGAGCCCTGAGCGGCCGAGAGATAACCGAGGATCACTGGGACGCCTTCTTCGCCTTCTACCTGAATACCGGGTCGCGGAAGTGGGGCCGGCCGTATCTCAACCGCCGGTTCTTCTCGTTGCTCGGCGAGCGGATGGCCGATCAGGTCCTGCTGGTGATGGCGGGGCGGGGCGGGCGCTGGATCGCCGGCGCGCTCAATCTCATTGGCGGCGACTGCCTCTACGGGCGCAACTGGGGCTGCACCGAAGACGTGCCCTTCCTGCACTTCGAGCTTTGCTACTATCAGGCGATTGCGTTCGCCATCGAACGCGGCCTGGCCAGGGTCGAGGCGGGCGCCCAGGGCCAGCACAAAATCTCCCGCGGCTACCTGCCCACGGCGGTCTATTCGGCCCATTACATCGCCGATCCGGCGTTGCGCGCGCCGGTGGCCCGGTTCCTCGAGGAGGAACGCCGCTCGGTGCGTGACGAGATGGATTGGCTGGCCGAGGAATTCTCGCCCTACCGGCAGGCCGCGTCGTGAGCCAAGCGCCGAAACCGTGCCGCCCGAGGTGGTGCTGGAGGGCGAGCACGCGCGCCTGGAGCCGATGCGGGCGGACTGACTATGAGCCTTCCCACGCCGCCTTCAGAAGCTTCGGCGCCGCCACCCGCGCCGCGGTGATATCCGCCAGGCGCAGACGAGACTTCAGTCGTTCCGACCAGGGATCACGGCTCGCCGCCTCCAGCATTGAAGCGTGGGCCGCGGGCAGGGCGAGACCCAGCATGATCCCACCCTCGGCGAGCGGCCTGGCGGCGGCGAACTGATACTCCCGCGACCACGCGGTGTAGGCCTTGCGCGCGGTCCTGGTGACGCCGGGCAAGGCGCTGGCCAGCGCATCAACCGCTCCGAAGATCGCTCGCGGACCCGGCTTCGCCCACAGAGCGGCGATCAGGGCCGCCGGGTCGGTCCAGGCGCTGGAGCCGCCGAACGCCTCGGTGAGCACATAGGCGGCGCGATTTTGCAGCAAACCATGCTCGCGCTTGAACCAGGCCAGGCGGGCGCGGCGCGCGGTCTCCGGGCAGGTTCTGGCGATGGCGATCCACTCTGTGAGGCTGCGCCCGGTCGCGCCTTCGAGCGAGGCGCGCATGGCGGCGAAATACTTCGCCTGCCGCTCGGTGACATTGACGGGCTCGGACATGTGCCTCTTCCTGGCTTTCAGCCAAAGCTAGCACAGGCGGACGATCATGGATCTCGACGGCGCTTACGATCCGGACAACATCTTCGCCAGGATCATCGACGGGCGCGAGCCATGCGCCAAGGTGTTCGAGGACGCCGATACCCTGGCGTTCATGGACGCCTTCCCGCAGGGCCCGGGGCATGCGCTGGTGGTGCACAAGGCCTCGCGCGCCCGCAACCTGCTCGACGCCAAACCCGAGGAGCTGAGTTCGCTGATCGCCGCGGTCCAGAAGGTGACGCGGGCCGTGCGGGCGGCGCTAAACCCGGATGGGGTGACGGTGATGCAGTTCAACGGCGCCGCCGCCGGCCAGACCATCGCCCACCTGCACTTTCACATCATTCCCAGATGGGCAGGCGCGCCGCTTGGCCGTCACGCCGGCGGCATGGTCGAGGCCGGAGAATTGCGCGCCGTGGCGGAGAAGATCGCCGCCGCGGTCGAAGCCTGAGCTACTCAGCCAGAACCGGCGTCTCGATCTCCGGTCCCTCGTCCGCCGGTCCGGGCGGGGAGGGAGGCACGTCCTTGTCGTCGAACTCGAAGGTCAGCTTGCCGTCTTTGAGGTCGACCTTGACATGGCCGCCCTTGGCGAGGCGTCCGAACAGGATGTCGTCGGCCAGCGGTCGCTTGATCTGCTCCTGAATGACCCGGGCCAGCGGCCGCGCACCGTAAAGCTCGTCGAAGCCGTTCTTGGCCAGCCAGTCGACCGCGGCGTCGGTGGTCTCGATGGTCACGTGCCGGTCGGCCAGCTGCGCCTCCAGCTGGAGCACGAACTTCTGCACCACCATGCGGATGACCTCGGGGGTCAGGGCCTTGAACGACACCACCGCGTCCAGCCGGTTGCGGAACTCGGGCGTGAACAGCTTCTTGATCGCCTCCTCGTCCTGGCCCTCGAGCTTGCCGCGGCCAAAGCCGATCGAGTTGCGCTGCGCGTCGGCGGCGCCGGCGTTGGTGGTCATGATCAGGATGACGTTCCTGAAATCGACCTTCTTGCCGTTGGCGTCGGTCAGCGCCCCGTGGTCCATCACCTGCAAGAGGATGTTGAACACGTCCTGGTGCGCCTTTTCGATCTCATCGAGCAGCACCACGGCATGCGGATGCTGGTCGACCGCATCGGTCAACAGGCCGCCCTGGTCGAAGCCGACATAGCCTGGCGGGGCGCCAATCAGGCGGCTGACGGTATGCCGCTCCATGTATTCGCTCATGTCGAAGCGCAGCAGTTCGATGCCCAAGGTCAGGGCGAGCTGGCGGGCGGTCTCGGTCTTGCCAGTGCCGGTGGGCCCGGAGAACAGGTACGAGCCGATCGGCTTGTCGCCTTCGCGCAGTCCGGCCCTGGCCATCTTCATCGAGCTGGAAAGCTGCTTGATGGCCTCTTCCTGGCCGAACACCGCGTTGGCCAGGTCGGTCTCCAATTGACGCAGGGCTTCGGTGTCCGACTTCGACACCGACCTGGGCGGGATGCGGGCGATCTTGGCCACCACCGCCTCGACTTCCTTGATGCCGATCACCTTTTTGCGCCGCATCTCCGGCAGCAGCATCTGCGAGGCCCCGGCTTCGTCGATGACATCGATGGCCTTGTCCGGCAGCTTGCGGTCGGTGATGTATTTCGCCGACAGCTCCACCGCTGCGCGGATGGCCTCGGCGGTGTACTTCAGCTTGTGGAACTCCTCGTAGTAGGACTTCAGGCCCTTGAGGATCTTGATGGTGTCGTCGATCGACGGCTCGTTGACATCGATCTTCTGGAACCGGCGCACCAGCGCCCGATCCTTCTCGAAGTGCTGGCGGAACTCCTTGTAGGTCGTCGAGCCCATGCAGCGCAGATTGCCAGAGGCCAGCGCCGGCTTGAGCAGGTTGGAGGCGTCCATGGCCCCGCCGCTGGTCGCCCCGGCGCCGATCACGGTGTGAATTTCATCGATGAACAGAATGGCGTTGGCGTGGTGCTCCAACTCCTTGATCACCTGCTTGACCCGCTCTTCGAAATCGCCGCGGTAGCGGGTACCGGCCAGAAGCGATCCCATGTCGAGGCTGAAAATGGTCGCCTTGGCCAGCACCTCGGGCACCTGGTGGCTGATGATCTTGCGCGCCAGGCCCTCGGCGATCGCGGTTTTGCCGACCCCCGGGTCGCCGACCAGCAGGGGATTGTTCTTGTTTCGCCGGCACAGGATTTGGATGCAGCGCTCGACCTCGAGGGCGCGGCCGATCAGGGGATCGACCTTACCCTGCCGGGCCTTCTCGTTGAGATTGATGCAATAGGCCTCGAGAGCCTCGCCGCCGGTCTTGACCTGGGGCTTTTCCTCCTCGTCCCCCGCGCCCTTGGCCGGCCTTGATTCCGACGCGCCCGCCTTTTTGGCGATGCCGTGGGCGATGAAGTTGACGGCATCGTAACGGGTCATCTCCTGCTGCTGCAGGAAATAGGCGGCATGGCTCTCGCGCTCGGAGAACACGGCCACCAAGACATTGGCTCCGGTGACGTCGTCGCGTCCGGACGACTGCACGTGGATAACCGCGCGCTGGATCACCCGCTGGAAGCCGGCGGTGGGTTTGGCGTCCTCGCCATCGTCGACCACCAGCGATTTGAGTTCGGTGTCCACGTACTGGGTGAGATTCTTGCGCAGCGCATCGAGGTCGACATCGCAGGCGCGCATTACCGAAGAGGCTTCGGCGTCATCGATCAGCGACAGCAGCAGATGTTCAAGCGTTGCATATTCGTGCTTGCGCTGGGTCGCGTAGGCGACCGCGCGGTGGAGCGATTCTTCAAGGTTGCGCGAAAACGACGGCAAGTTCGGCCTCTCAATCCTTTTCCATGGTGCACTGAAGCGGGTGCTGGTGGCGACGGGCGGCTTCGATCACCTGGGCGACCTTGGTTTCCGCGACTTCATAGGTGAATACGCCGCACACACCGACCCCATTCTGATGCACGTGCAACATGATGCGGACGGCAGTTTCGCGCGATTTATTGAAATATCTTTCCAGTACGTAAGTGACAAATTCCATCGGTGTGTAGTCATCGTTGAGAATCAGCACGCGATACATCGCCGGCTTTTGGGTCTTGGTCTTGGTGCGCGTGACGACGGCTGTGCCGGTCCCGATCACCTGCCCATTCTGCTGCTTCTCAGCCAATACTACTCTCCAGCGCGGGCGCTGACCCTCCCCGAGCGCCCCATAGATATGGAATGTTCGCCTCAATAAAAGGTCGGTTCAAGCCCCCTGGTTTCACTTCGGATCACGGGAGGCTGAAACTCCGCCAAGGCGGCGCGCGCTGATCACGGCTCCGGCGCCGAAGCGTTGATTGAGCCGGTCGGCGGCGCGCTCGCCCCGGCGCGCCCTGATTTCGGCGCCGGCGAACAGCTCGGGGGTGTCATCGGTCTCGCCAAGCTCGTGAAGTCCAACGCCGATCAGGCGATAGCGCCCGCCAGTGGATTCCCTGGCCAGCAGCGCACGAGCGGCGGCGAACAAGGATCTCGCCGTCTGGGTCGGACAGGGCAGGACCGCGCGCCGGGTCAGGATGCGGAAGTCGGCGCGGCGCAGCTTGAGCACCGCAACCCGCCCGACGAGCCCGGCCGCGCGCGCCCGGTGCGCCACTCGCTCGCACAGCCCGGCCAATCGATCCTCCAGATCCTCGTGGCGGGAAAGATCCTCGGCGAAGGTGGTCTCGGCGCTGATGCTCTTGACCGCCTGGTCGGGATTGACCCGGCGGTCGTCCTGGCCGCGGGCGAGCTGGGTCAGGCGGTAGGCGTGGCTGCCGAAGCGCTGCGCCAGGCGACGCGGGTCAGCCTCGGCGATGTCGCCGATGGTGCGCAATCCGGCCTGCTCGAGCGCGGCGGCAGAGGCTTTGCCGACGCCGGGCAGCATGCCGACCGGGCGCGGGGCCAGAAACGCGGCCGCCTCCGCAGCGCCGATAACGGCGAAGCCGCGCGGCTTGTCGAGATCCGAGGCGATCTTGGCCAGATAGCGATTGGCGGCCAGGCCAATGGAGACGGTGACGCCGACCTCGTCTTCGATCTCTTTCTGGATCCTGGCCAGCACCAGCGCCGGCGGCGCGCCGTGCAGACGCTCGGTGCCGCCAAGATCCAGCCAGGCTTCGTCGAGGGCCAGGGGCTGCACCAGCGGCGTCAGGCGCCGCACCTTGTCGAAGATGGCCCGGCTGGCGGCGCGATACTTGGCGAAGTCGGGTGGGATCACCACCACCTCCGGGCACAGGCGCCGGACCTGGAACATCGGCATCGCCGAGCGAACCCCCGAGAGGCGGGCGATGTAGCAGGCGGCGGTCACCACCCCCCGGGTCCGACCGCCGACGACCACCGGCCGATCGCGCAGCTCGGGACGATCGCGTTTCTCCACCGAAGCGTAGAAGGCGTCGCAGTCGATGTGAGCGATCGCCAGCTCGGTGAGCTCGGCGTGAGCGACAAGCCGCGGCGAGCGGCACCGTGGGCATCGCTCGAGCGGCCCCGGATGCAGGCTGAGGCAGTCGCGGCAGAGCGCGGTCATGCCAGGCCAAGAGCGCGCCCGATCGCCGCGCCCAACTCGCTCCAGTCATCGATGCGCGCATGGCGGGCCGGATCAGCCGGCGCCAGTGGGCGCAGGCGCTCGTCGGCCACGTGCTGGAAGCGGAGCACCGCCGGCGCCTCGCTGGCCACCGATTCGAGATTGACCAGGAGATCGTCGACGAAGGCGCTCCTGGCGCTGGTTCTCGCCGCCAGCGCCGCCGTCGCCGGGCCCTTGGGGCCCTGGTTGATCACCATCGGGTAGGGGAAGCCGCGGGTCGCCAGCCATCGGGCCCTTGGTTCGCGGCTGTGGCCGGGGGCGTTGGTGAGCACCACCACGCTCGCCTGGCGGGCGAGTTTGGCCAGCGCCTCGCTGGCGCCCGGCGCGGGATCGATGTGCTCGACATCGGTTTCGAAGAACTGGTTGAACAGCTCCCGGCCACGTTCGGGATCGCAGATCTCGCCGTCCACCGATCGATAGATGTTCTGGAACAGGGCGAATTTGGTGATTCGCATCTCATAGCCGTGCAGGCCGATGAAGCGCTCGAACCCGCGCATGAACATGGCCAGCACCTCATCGACATCGACGATCACCAGGGGCGCGCGAGGGTCGATGACGAGCGCGGTGTCGGGGGGTGGAAGAGCCATGGCCGGGTCAGCGCTCGAGCGGCGGATAACGCGAGCTTAAGGAAATTGGGGCGACAGGCGAGGACAAACCTGGGCGGAACTGAGTCGCATGGCGGCCACCATCCTCATCGTCGAGGACAACGAGCTCAACATGGAGCTGTTCGCCGACCTGCTGGAGGGCGAAGGCTATCGGGTGCTGAAGAGCGCCGATGGCCTCGACGGATTTCGCCAGGCCCGCGAGCGCCGTCCCGATCTGATCGTGATGGATATCCAGCTGCCCACGGTGTCGGGCCTGGAAGTGACGCGGTGGTTGAAGGAGGAGCCCGACCTGGCGGGGATCCCGGTTCTGGCGGTGACCGCCTTCGCCATGAAGGGCGACGAAACGCGGATGCTGGAAGGCGGCTGCCAGGCCTATATGGCCAAGCCGATCTCGGTCGGCCGGTTTCTGGATACCATCCGGACTTTGCTCGCGGGGCGCGACCAGAAGCCTATTTGATCTTGCCTTCCTTGAACTCGACGTGCTTGCGCACCACCGGGTCGTATTTCTTGACCACCATCTTCTCGGTCATGGTTCGGGCGTTCTTCTTGGTGACATAGAAGAAGCCGGTGTCGGCGGTCGAATTCAGGCGGATCTTGATCGAAGCCGGTTTGGCCATGGCGGGTCCTGGCGTTGCTGGCGACGAGGCCAGGGAGAATTTCGAGAGGCGCGGAACTTACGAATCGGCGGCGCGAAGTCAACCGCCAGCTCAGTCGCGTATCACCGGCCGCCCGAGCAGCAGCAAGGTGGCGCCCGCCGCCACCACACTGAGCGGAGAAAGCGCGGCGAGCACCATCGCCGGGCTGAGCCCAAGGCCAAGCAGGGCCGGGGCGAGCAGGGGGCCGACCACGGCGCCGACCCGTCCGAAGGCTACCGCCGCGCCGATCCCGGTGGCGCGGTTCGCCAACGGATAGCAGCCCGGGGCCAGTCCATAGAGGAGCAGCGGTCCGGTGCTGACGAAGAAGCCGGCCACGAAGGCGGCCGGAATGACGTTCGGCGGCGCGGCCAGGGCCAGGTAGGCGAGCGCGGCCGCCATGCCGCCGTACCACAGGATCACCAGCCGCGCCCGTCCGCCGCTGGAGAGCAGCAACGCCAGAACCATGGTACCGGCGGCGCCGGCGAGATTGAATCCGATCTGGGCCAGATTGGCGTTGGCGCGGCTGGCGCCCTTGGCGGCGAGCAGGGTCGGTAGCCAGTTCAGCAGCAGATAGAGCATCAGCAGGGCGGCGAAGAGCGCAATCCAAAGCAGCAGCGTGGTCAGCCAGCGATAGGGGCCGAACAGCGCGCGAAACGAATTGGGCCTGGGCGGCGCTCGCTCGCCTGAACTGATGGCGACAAATCCGGGCGATTCCCGCATGGCGAGAGCCATGGCCGCGGCGAGCGCCAGAGGCGCCAGGCCGCCGACGTAGAAAATCGCGCGCCAGTCAGGCGCCGCGGCGACCAGCGCCGCCGCCGCCGCGCCTAACGGGTAGCCGGCGGTGAGCAGGGTGACCACCCGTTCGCGGCGCACGGGTTCGGTCGACTCGGCGGGAAGAGCGAGCACATTGGGCATTGCTCCGCCGAGCCCAAGCCCGGCTGCCAGCCGGATCAAAAGCAGGTGAGGGAGATTGTCGGCCGCCACCGTCAAGCCGGAGAAGACGCCAAACAGCGCCAGCGAGAAAACGAGAACGGTCTTGCGGCCGAACCGGTCACCGGCGCGGCCCAGCAACAGGGCGCCGAACAGCAATCCCAGCGTGCTGGCGCTGAACACTGGGCCGAGTTGGCTCTTGGCTATCCCCAGGGCCGGACCAAGCATCGGCGCGGCGACGCCCATGGATTGGATGTCGAAACCCTCACAGGCCGCGGCCAGGAAACAGAGGCCGAAGGTAAGCTGCGCCGGGCGAGACGCTCGCTCGAGCTTGATTGTGGTCATCGACCCCCCGGAACCGGTCAGAGCCAGGTCAGGCTCTGGCGGCCATGCATGAAGGTCAACGACGGCGCCGGCCGGTTCGGCTCGGCCAGTCGCAGAGGCAGCTCTCTGAGAACGAAGCGGGTTACGCTTGGCAGCGGCAAGGTAAGAGCCTCATCAAGATCGAGCCAGGCGATTTCGTCCAGCTCGCCGCAATCCGCGCCGCGCTCGAGGCTCATGAGCCTGGCGGCGTCAGCCAGGAAGAAGCGGGCGTCGAAGCGCTTGGGCGACCTGGGCGGGGTGATCGCCCGGGCGATGAACTCCAGCGCATCGAGGTCCGCCGCCGCGCCTCGGGCGAGAAAATCGGCCCACGGTCCGGTCCGGGGTCCGACGTCCGCCGGCTTGGCCAGCAACAGCCCTGCCTCCTCGAAAGTCTCGCGCACCGCAGCCATGGCCAAGGCGCGGGCGCGTCCGACGCTCGCGGTCCGGCCGAGGCGCTCGGCGACTTCCGGGCGCAGAACGCTGGCGCTTGGCGTGCGATAGTCGCTTGGATCGATCCGCCCGCCCGGGAACACCCATTTGTCGGGCATGAAGTCGTGCCCGCCATGGCGCCGTCCCATGAGCACGCGCGGCTTTGCGCCATCCTGGCGAACCAGCACCAAAGTCGCCGCGTGTCTCGGCCGGACTGCGGGTTGTCCGTGCGGCGATAGGCGAGTTTCGCCAGCGCCTATGTCGTCAAACGCCTGTTGGGTCATGCGGCGAACATAGGCCAAGGCGGCGCTGAGGGAAGCCTCTCGTCGGGGCAAGGTTTTCGCTGGTTGACAAGTCCCGCAGATCGCCTAGTTGATTAAACTGAGAAGCATTCGCAACAAATTCGAGACCCATTCGGTGCACACCTCAGCCAGTTTGCCGGCAACACGCGCAGGCTGGCGTCGTGCAGCGAGCGCCCGCCTGATGCGTTTTCTGGCGGTCCTGGGTCCTGGCATCGTGGTCATGCTCGCCGACACCGACGTCGGCAGCATCATCACCGCTGGCCAGAGCGGGGTGCAATGGGGCTATCGCCTGCTGCTTCTGCAGGCGATTTTGATCCCCATCCTCTACATGGTGCAGGAACTGACCGTGCGCCTGGGCGTGTTCACCGGCCGCGGGCACGGCGAGCTGATCAAGAGCACCTTCGGTTCGACCTGGGCCTGGGTGTCCGTCGCCGGTCTGGCGGTGGCCACCGCCGGCGCTCTGCTCACCGAGCTGTCCGGGGTCGCCGGGGTGGGCGAGCTTTATGGCGTGCCGCGCTGGATCAGCCTTGGTCTGACCACCAGCGCGCTGTTGGCCATTGTGGTCACCGGGTCCTACCGCCGGGTCGAGCGGGCAGCGATCGCCATCGGCCTGTTCGAGTTCGCCTTTTTCGGCGTCGCCTGGGCCGCGCATCCGAACCTGGACGACGTCGCCAGGCAGGCGGTGCGGATTCCGCTGGCCGACAAGGGCTACCTCTACCTGGTGGCGGCCAACATCGGGGCGGTGATCATGCCCTGGATGGTGTTCTATCAGCAGTCGGCGGTGGCCGATAAGCGGCTGAAACCCGAGCACCTCGGCGCCGCGCGCCTGGACACCGCCATCGGCGCGGTGGTCACTCAGTTGGTCATGGCCGCTGTGCTGGTCTCGGCGGCGGCGACCATCGGCCAAAGGCATGGATCCGCCAGCCTGTCGACCGTCGGCGATCTGTCCTCGGCCCTGACGCCGTACCTCGGCGTCGGCTTCGGCCGGCTGGTGTTCGGCCTTGGCATTGTCGGCGCCGGCATGGTGGCGGCGATCGTCGCCTCCCTGGCCCTGGCCTGGGGCCTGGGCGAAGTCACCGGCTACAAGCATTCCCTGGAGCACCATCCGCTCGAGGCGCGCTGGTTCTACGCCGTCTATGCGGTGACGGTGATCGCTGCGGCGGTGCTGATCGGCGTCGCCCCCGACCTGGTGTCGCTGAACGTCGGCGTACAGGTGATGAACGCCTTCCTTCTCCCCCTGGTGCTCGGCTTTCTGATCGCCCTGGCGGTCAAGGCCTTGCCGCCGGGCCAGCGCCTGTCCGGCCCCTATTTGTGGCTGGTGGTCGCGGTTTCAGGGGTCACCTGCCTTCTGGGCGTCTTCGGCGGACTGAGCGGGGCGAGGGTCTTCTAAGCCAGCCGCCCCAAGACGGCTCAGGCCATGGCCGGCGCGGCGGTGCGCGCCGTGTGGAACTTCAGGCTGGTCGCGCCGTGCACGAGGGATCCGGGGCGCGGAGTCCAGGGCTCGCTCTGAGCCAGGACGAGGTCGGGCGCCTGGGCCAGAAGCTGCCCCAGCGCGATGCGGCCTTCCAGGCGGGCGAGGGCGGCGCCCAGGCAGAAGTGGGCGCCGTGGCCGAAAGCGAGGTGCGGGTTGGGCTCGCGGTGGATGTCGAACACCTCGGGATTGGCGAACACCGCTGGGTCTCGGTTGGCCGCGGCCACCACGGGCAGGACCAGCGCGCCCTTTGGGATCGTGCGGCCGCCGATCTCGACGTCACGCCGGGCCTCGCGAAAGGTGAAGATGGCGGACGGCCGGAAACGCAGCACTTCCTCCAACATCTGGGGGATCAGCGTCGGGTCGGCGCGCACTTCGGCAAGGGCGGCGGGCTGGTCCATCAGACAGATGACCGCATTGCCGATCAGGTTCACCGTCGTCTCCGTCCCCGCGAAGATCAGCAGCTGGAAGAAGCCGAAGATGTCCTCGCCGCTCAGCGGTTCGGCCCCGTCGTCGGCGGCCAGCAGACGGCTCAGCAGATCCTCGCGCGGTCGGGCGCGGCGCTCGGCGAGCGCCTGGTCGACATAGGCCGCCATGTCCTCGCGGACGGCGGCGTAGGCGCGCCCGGCCTCCTCGGGGGCCTCGCCGGAGACCAATCCGGCCAGCCGGGAGATCGCGTCCACCCACGAGAGGTAGCGGGCGCGCTCGGCCGTGGAGACGCCCAGGATCTCGGCGATGACAGTGACCGGCAGGGGCTCGGCGAACTCGCCGATCAGGTCGAACTCTCCCTTGGCGAGCGCCGGCGCCAGCAGGGCCTGCGAAATCTCGGCGATGCGAGGCTCCAGCGCGGCGACCACACGCGGCGTGAACGCCCGCAGCACCAGCCCGCGCAGCCGAGGGTGGCGTGGCGCATCGTTGAAAATCATCCAGTCGGGCGAGGGCCCGCCTGGCGTGCGGTGTTTGGAAGAGAAGGCGGTGGTATCGGTCAGGGCCTGCTTCACCGAGGCGTAGTCGAAGAGCATCCACATGCCCGAGCCGGGGACCTCGAACACCGGCTGGGTGGCGCGCAACTGGGCATAGAGCGGGAAAGGGTTGCGCCGCACAGGGTCGGAGAACAGATCGAGCACGGCGGTCCCCCACATCTGAAACCACGGGGCCAACGCCCAGGCGTGCCTTTAGTTTCGCAACCTTGGCCGACCGGGGCCAAACCTTACCGACCCTTGATCGCCGCTCAGCGCCTCCGGAACCGTTGACGCCGGGCAGGCTTGCCGGCTTCGGGCTCGCTCAGCACCTCGAACAGCAGTCCGCCGGTGACCGGAACGGCTTCCTTGAGCCTGACCTCGACCTTGGCCCCCAGGCGCCAGCGGCCGCCCGTCCGCTCGCCGACCAGGCTGTGACTGCTTTCGTCATGAATGAAGTACTCGCCGCCCAGGCTGGAAATCGGCGCCAGACCATCGGCCCCGGTTTCGTCCAGGCGAATGAACAGGCCAAACCGCGTGACCCCCGAGATCACCCCGGCGAAAGTCGCGCCGACGCGATCGGCCAGGAAGGCGGCGACGTAGCGATCGGTCGCTTCGCGCTCGGCGGCCATCGCGCGACGCTCGGTCATGCTGAGGTGCTGGGCGGTGTCTTCCAGCCGGCCGGTGTCGGCAGCCGACAGCCCGTCATCGCCCAGACCAAGGGCGCTGATCAGCGCCCGGTGCACGATCAGATCGGCGTAGCGCCGGATCGGCGAGGTGAAGTGGGCGTACCTCGCCAGGTTGAGCCCGAAGTGGCCGAGATTGTCGGGGGCGTAGACGGCCTGGGACTGGGTCCGCAGGACCACCTCGTTGATCATCGCCGCGTTCGGGCTCTCACGGGTGTCGGCCAGCAGCTGATTGAAGCGCTGGGTGCGTATCGTTTCGCCCGACGTCCAGGGGATGCCGAGGGTGGCCAGGAACTCCCTCAGGGCGCGCAGCTTGTCGGTCGATGGCGCGTCATGAACCCGGTAGATGAGCGGCGAGCGGCGCTTCTCGAGCGTTTCGGCGGCGGCGACGTTGGCCTGGATCATCATCTCCTCGATCAGCCGATGGGCTTCGAGCGAAGATCGTTGACGGATCGCCGCCACGCGCCCGTCGGCGCCCAGGACCACCTGCCGCTCGACCGAGGCGATCTCCAGCGGTGAGCGGGCCGCGCGCGCCCTCTGCAGCGCCGCGTAGGCCGCCCACAGGGGGCGCAGCACAGGCGCCAGCAACGACGTCGTGGTCTCGTCCGGGCGGCCGTCGATGGCCGCCTGGGCCGCCTCGTAAGTGAGGCTGGCGGCCGACCGCATCAGGCCGCGCTCGAAACGGTGCGAGCGTTTGACCCCGGCGGCGTCGAACACCATCCTGACCGCGAGGCAGGCCCTGTTGACGTCCTCCGACAGGGAGCACAGACCGGCCGACAGGACCTCGGGCAGCATCGGCTCGACGCGGTCAGGAAAGTAGACGCTGTTGCCCTTCTCGCGCGTTGCCCGGTCCAGCGCGCTGCCCGGGGTCACGAAGGCGGCGACATCGGCGATGGCCACCCACACCACCCAGCCGCCGGGATTGCCCGGATCGGGGTCGGCCTCGGCGAAGACGGCGTCGTCGTGATCGCGCGCGTCGGCCGGGTCGATGGTGACGAACGGCGTCTGGCGAAGGTCGGTCCGGCCCTTCAGGCCCGGCTCGTGCTTGGCGGCCGCCTCGGCCAAGGCTTCCGGCGAGAACCCCTGCGGCACGCCGTTGACCTGGGCGGCGATCAGCGAGGCGGCGCGGGGATCGTCCTCGCGGCCGACGCGGGCGATCAAGGCGCCGAATTTCGGTCCATGCGGCCGCGCCGCCGGCTCCACGCGCACCAGGACCAGATCGCCGTCGGCCAGGTCGGCCGCCTGATGGGTCGGAAGCTTGATGAACGAGCGCGAGCGTCGATCGACCGGTTCGACCCGCGCTTCGTGAGGGGCCTTGCGCAATACACCCAGGATTTGATGGGCGCTCTGGCCCAGCCGTTTGATCAGCCGCGCCTGGCGCTCGCCACTGGGCAGCCTCTCCAGCTTGACCAGAACCCGGTCGCCAAGACCCGGGGCCGGTCCAGCCGCTCCGCCGGGGACGAGCACGATGGCCGGGTCGCGGGGTCCAGCGCCGGCCAGCCGGACGAGCGGATCGCCGTCGGGGTCGCGATCGACAATGTCGGCCACGACCACGGCGCGCTCGGCGCAGCGCTCGGAACCACCGGGGCGAGGGTTCCGGCGCTTGATCGGTCGACCTAGGCGGGCGATGGCCTTTGCGCTCCTGAGGCCCGCCGACGACCTTTCGGGCGGCTCGACGGGCTGGCCTCGCGGGCGGCGATCAGAGCCAACGCCTCCTCGAGGGTGAGGGCCTGGGGATCGACGCCCTTGGGCAGGTTGGCGTTGACCTGGCCATGCTTCACGTAGGGCCCGTATCGGCCGCTCAGGACCCGGATTGGCTGGCCCGATACCGGATGAGCGCCGAGCTCGCGCAGCGTCGCCGGCGCCGGGTGCTTGCCAGCGGCGCCCGACAGCTTCTCGGCCAGGACCGCCACCGCCCGGTTGAGGCCGATATCGAACACCTCATCCGCCCCGGGCAGATTGGCGTAGGCGCGGTTGTGCTGGACATAGGGGCCATAGCGGCCGATGCCGGCGCGGATCATCGCCCCATCGTCGGGATGAGCCCCGACGTCCCGGGGCAGTCGCAGCAGCCGCAGGGCCCGCTCCAGGTCGATGACTTCCGGCGGCCAATCCTTGGGCAGGCTGGCGCGCTTGACCGGATCGGCCCGCTCCTCGACGTAGGGGCCGAAGCGTCCCTTCTTAATCCAGATGGACCGTCCGGTTTGCGGATCAACGCCGAGCTCGCGGTCTCCCGACTGCGCTTCGGCTCCTTCAGCCTCGGCGCCGATCTGGCGGGTGAACCGGCACTCGGGATAGTTCGAACAGCCGATGAAGGCCCCGTAGCGTCCCGACTTCAGCGCCAAGCGCCCGACCCCGCAGGTCGGGCACAGGCGCGGATCGCCGCCATCG
The DNA here is from genome assembly GCA_035999625.1 of Caulobacteraceae bacterium. Lineage (GTDB taxonomy): Bacteria > Pseudomonadota > Alphaproteobacteria > Caulobacterales > Caulobacteraceae > Acaudatibacter. The sequence goes on from DASYGN010000008.1 coordinate 46,183, forward strand.
TCGCGGGCCGGGAAGAGATGCGGGCCGAGGACGTCATTGAGCGCCTCGAGCACCTGGCCCATGCGCAGCTCGCCGATGTCGTCAACGGCGGCGTGGAAGTCGGTCCAGAATTCCCGCAGCACCGCCTTCCAGTCGAGATCGCCGGCGGAAACCTTGTCGAGCTTTTCCTCGAGACCGGCGGTGAAGCCGTATTCGACGTACTTGGCGAAGAACTTCTCCAGGAATGCGGTCACCAGCAGGCCGGAGGCTTCGGCGACGAAACGGCCCTTGTCCATGCGCGCATAGCCGCGGTCGCGCAGGACGGAGAGGATGGAGGCGTAGGTCGAGGGCCGGCCGATGCCGAGCTCTTCCAGCTTCTTGACCAGGCTGGCCTCGGAGTAGCGCGGCGGCGGCTCGGTGAAGTGCTGGCCGGCCCGCGCCTGGACGACCGCGCACGCGGCGCCCTGGCGAAGCGGCGGCAGCCGGCCCTCAGCATCCTCGCCCGCGGCATCATCGGCTGGCGAGCGCGGATCGGGCGCATCGCGGCCCTCTTCGTAGATGGCCAGATAGCCGGGGAACAGCACCACCTGGCCGCTGGCCCGCAGCGCGGTCTGGAGGTCGTCGCTGGCGATATCGACGCTGGTGCGCTCGATCCTGGCCGCCTCCATCTGCGAGGCGAGCATGCGTTTCCAGATCAGCTCGTAGAGCCGGCCGAGGTCTGGCTCCAGGCGCAGTCGCGCCGGGTCACGCTCCAGGCTGGTCGGCCGGATCGCCTCATGCGCCTCTTGAGCATTCTTTGCTTTCACTTTGTAATATCGAGGTGTTTCCGGAACGTATTGAGCGCCGAAGCGGCGCTCGATGACGCCCCTGGCTTCGCTGAGGGCTTCGGGCGCCGACTGGACACCGTCAGTGCGCATGTAGGTGATCAGGCCGATGGTCTCGCCGCCGATATCGACCCCTTCATAGAGCCGCTGGGCCACCTGCATGGTCTTCTGGGCGGAAAAGCCCAGCTTCCGCGCCGCCTCCTGCTGCAGGGTCGAGGTGGTGAACGGCGGGGCCGGCGCCCGGCGCGCCGGCTTGGTCTCCACCGCCGCGATGGTGAACGCAGCCTTCTCGACCGCGGCGCGGGCCTCCTCGGCCGCCTCGGCGGTGGCGAGATCGAGGCGTTTGAGGCGTTCGCCCTTGTGTTTGACCAGGCGGGCGGTGAAGGCGCCTTCGGCGGCGGTGAAATCGGCCTCGACGGTCCAGTATTCCTGGCTGCGGAAGGCTTCGATCTCCAGTTCGCGATCGACGAGCAGGCGCAGGGCCACGGACTGGACACGGCCGGCGGAGCGGGCGCCGGGCAGCTTGCGCCACAGCACCGGCGAGAGGGTGAAGCCGACCAGATAGTCGAGAGCCCGGCGGGCGAGGTAGGCGTTGACCAGCTCCATGTCGATGGCGCGCGGGCGCCCCATGGCCTCGCTGACCGCCGATTTGGTGATGGCGTTGAACACCACCCGCTCGATCTGCGCCTTGCCGAGCGCGCGGCGGCGCTTGAGGTCCTCGAGGACATGCCAGCTGATGGCTTCGCCTTCGCGATCGGGATCGGTGGCCAGGATCAGCCGCTCGGCGCCCTTGAGCGCCTGGGCCACATCGGAGAGGCGCTTGGCGGACTTGCCATCGACCTCCCAGGTCATGGCGAAATCCTCGTCGGGGCGCACCGAGCCGTCCTTGGACGGCAGATCGCGCACATGGCCGAACGAGGCCAGGACCTTGTAGTCCGGACCCAGGTAGCGGTTGATGGTTTTCGCCTTGGCCGGGCTCTCGACGACGACGACGTTCATGGGTTTGCTTGCTGCCAATCTCCGGAAATCGCCGCCGACCGAGACCGGTTGCGCGCGTGAAGGGTGGGGAGCGCCGTTTTGCCTGTCAACGCGGGGCGGCGAGGCTGGTCGCCAGGCCGCCGGGCAGGAACTCGGCGCGCCCGGCCAGAGCCAGCTCGACAAGGGCGGCGGCGACGGTGGCCGGGCTTACCCCCAAATCCCGCGCCAGATCATCGAGCCTGGCCGGCGTCGGCGAGAGCAAAGCCGCCAGCCGCTCCAGCGCTTCGGCGCCGGCGAACTCCGCACCGGTCGGCTCGCCCAGGCCCGCCGGGCGGGCGCTGGCGGGTCCGAGATCGCGCTGGATCACCCGCAGGACGTCGTCGGCGCTTTCGACCAGGACGGCCCCGTCGCGCAATAGATTGTTGGTCCCGCGCGATCGGGGATCCAGCGGCGATCCCGGAACGGCGAACACGTCGCGGCCCTGCTCGCCGGCCAATCGGGCGGTGATCAGCGAACCGGATCGCAGTTCGGCCTCGACCACCACCACGCCAAGCGAGAGGCCGGAGATGATCCGGTTTCGGCGCGGGAAATCGATCGCCCTGGCGACGAACCCCGGCGGCCGTTCGGAGAGCAGGCAGCCGCGCCTGGCGATGGCGCCGCCGAGATCGGCATTCTCGGGCGGATAGAGCTCGTCGACGCCGCCGGCGAGAACCGCGGCGGTCCCGGTCTCCAGCGCCCCTTCATGGGCGGCGGCGTCGATCCCCCTGGCCAGGCCGGAAACCACGACGCACAGCGCCTCGCCAAGCGCGGCGGCCAGTTCGCGGGCGAAACGCCGTCCGGCGGTGGACGCCGCCCGGGCCCCGACGATGGCCACGGTCGGCCTGGCCAGCAGGGAGGGGTCGCCGCGCACCCAGACGAGCGGCGGCGGCGAATCCAGGACGCTCAGCAGGGCCGGGAAATCGGCGTCGCCGCTCAGCAGGAGGGTAGCCCCGCAGGCCTCGCCGGCGGCGATCTCCTTGCCGGCTTCGGCTTCGCTCGGAATGCGCAATGCCTGACTGCGCCCGCCGCGGCGGGCAAGCTCCGGCAGGGCGTGCAGGGCGGCGCTGGCGGAGTGATATCTGGCGATCAGGTAGGCGAAGCTCGCCGGCCCGACCGATTCGGCGCGCGCCAAGCGCAGCCAAGCCAGCCGCTCGAGGCCGTCGCCGCTCAATGCGTCTTGCTCGCGCCGCCGATGCGCGGTTCGGTCCCGCTGGCCAGCCTCTCGATGTTGCCGCGGTGGCGAACGAAAATCAGCACCGCCATAACAAGCGTCAGCCAGAAGCGCGGGTCGCGCCAGCCGTAGAACGCGGCCACCACGACCGGGGCCAGCGCCGCGGCCACAAGAGCGGCCAGAGACGAGAAGCGGAACATGGCCGCCACGATCAGCCAAGCGGCGCCGGCGGCCAGGCAAACTGGCCAGGCGGTGGCCAGCAGCACGCCGGCGGCGGTCGCAAGGCCCTTGCCGCCGCGAAAGCCGAGCCAGACCGGAAACAGGTGGCCGATGAAGGCGGCGCCGCCGGCGATGGCCCCGGCCGTGGGTGAAACGAAATGGGCCGCCAGGACAACGGCCACCGCGCCTTTGCCGGCATCGGTGAGCAGGGTGATCAGGGCCAGATCCCAGCGCCCGGTGCGCAGCACGTTGGTGGCCCCGATGTTGCCCGAGCCGATCTGGCGGATATCGCCGGCCCCGCCCAGGCGGGTGATGATGACGCCGAAGGGGATCGAGCCGACAAGGTAGCCGCCGATGACGCAAACGGCGATGGCGGCGGCGTTCATGCCCGTCCCTCCCGCTGATCGTGGACGATGCGTCCGGCCACCATGGTCAGGCGCACCTCGCCCTGCAGCCGGCGCCCGTCGAAGACGCTGTTCTTGGAGCGCGAGATCAGGTGGGCGGCATCGATCAGCAACGGCGCGTCGGTGGCGCACAGGATCAGGTCGGCCGGGGCGCCGGGGCTCAGCGTTCCCGCCGGCAGGCCGACGGCTCTGGCCGGCGCCAGGGTGACGCTGCGGATCAACTGCATGAGCGGCGCGACGCCCTCGTGGTGGAGGGTCAGGAGTGCGGGGAGGAGGGTCTGCAAACCCACCGAGCCGGCCACCGCTTCCTCGAACGGCAGGCGCTTGTCCTCCGGCGGCGCGGGCGTGTGGGCCGAGACCACGACATCGACAAGGCCGCTCTTCACCGCCTGGCCCAGGGCCAGACGATCGTCTTCCGCCCTGAGCGGCGGGATCAATTTGCAGAAGGTGCGGTAGTCGCCGATGTCGAGTTCGTTGAAGGTCAGGTGATTGATCGAGGCGGTGGCGATGACCGGCAGGCCCCGAGCCTTGGCTCTGGCCAGGGTCTCGAGCGGCGCGGCGGCGCTGATCTGGTCGACGAGGAAGCGCGCGCCGGTCAGTTCCACCAGAGCCAGATCGCGCTCGAGCATGATGGTTTCGGCGGCCACCGGCTCGGCGGCCAGGCCCAGGCGGCCGGCGAATTCCCCCTCCGTGGCGTCGGCCGCCAGCCACGGATCGGCGGGCCGATGGGCGATCAGAACCCCCAGGCCTCCGGCGTAGGAAAGCAGGCGGCGCATCAGCCGCGAATCGACGATCGGCCGGTCGGCGTTGGTGGCGTAGACCGCGCCAGCCTCGGCCATCAGGCCAATCTCCGCCAACGCCTTGCCATCCAGGCCCTTGGTGGCGGCGGCGGCGGGATAGACGTGCGCCAGGCCGATGTCGCGTGACCGGCGGAGGATGAAATCGACCATCGCCGGATCGTCGACCACCGGGTCGGTGTCCGGCTGGACCACGATCGAGGTCACCCCGCCGGCGACCGCGGCCAGCGCCGCCGACTCCAGGGTCTCCTTGGATTCGGCGCCCGGCTCGCCGGTGCGCACACGAAGATCGACCAGCCCTGGGCAGAGGAGGGCGCCATCGGCGTCGATTACCCGCTCATCCGCCGAGGCCAGTGGATGGCTCTCGCCCTTGTGCAGATCGGCGATGCGGCCATCGCGCACCCGGATGGCGCCTGGACCCTCATAGCCGCTCTCCGGATCGAGCAGGCGGGCGTTCTCGATCAGGATCGGCTGCTGGCTCATCGGTTGTCCAGCCGCGCGGCCAGGGAGGCGAGCACCGCCATGCGCACCGCGACCCCCATTTCGACCTGGTCCTGGATCAGGCTGATGGAGGTGTCGTCGGCGATATCGGAATCGATCTCGACACCGCGGTTCATCGGTCCCGGATGCATCACCCGCACGCCCGGCGCGGCCTTGGCCAGCTTGGCCCGATCCAGACCCCAGAAGCGGAAGTATTCCCGCGTCGAGGGCACCAGCGCGCCCTGCATGCGCTCGAACTGCAGGCGCAGCATCATCACCACGTCGCAGCCGGTGATCGCGGCCGCCAGGTCGTGGTGGACCTGCACCCCCCAGCGGGCGACCTCGACCGGCAGCAGGGTCGGCGGGCCGACCACCCGCACTTCGGCCCCCATCATGGTCAGCAGAGCGGCGTTCGAGCGGGCGACGCGGCTGTGGAGCACATCGCCGCAAATGGCCACCTTCAGGCCGTCGATGCGACCGAAGGCGCGCCGCATCGACAGCGCGTCGAGCAGCGCCTGGGAGGGGTGTTCATGCTGGCCATCCCCGGCGTTGATCACCGAGCAATCGACCTTTTGCGACAGCAGCGAGGCCGCGCCCGAGGCGCCATGGCGGATCACCAGGATGTCCGGCTTCATCGCATTGAGGGTCACCGCGGTGTCGATCAAGGTCTCGCCCTTGACGATCGAAGAGGCGCGCGGGTTCATGTTGACCACGTCGGCGCCCAGCCGCTTGCCGGCCAGTTCGAACGAGCTTTGGGTGCGGGTCGAGGGTTCGAAGAACAGATTGATAAGGGTGCGACCCTTGAGCAGGTCGAGCTTCTTGTTCCGCTGCCGGTTCAGGCTGACGAAGCTGTCGGCGAGAGTGAGCAGATCGCCGACCTGCGGCGGCTCGAGTTCGGCGGCGGAAAGAAAATGGCGGGTCGGGAAGGGAAAGGTCCGCGAGCGGACATCATCGTCGCCGGGTGAGGCCATTAAAGCTCCGTTGTAGGGGCGCTCTTGGCGCCGCGCAACCGATCGAGCGCGCCCTGCAGGATCCAGGTCGCCGCCAGCCGGTCGACCGCCCCGGCGCGACGCTTGCGCGAAACATCGGCCTCGCCGATGAGCATCCGGTTGACGGCCGCGCTCGAGAGGCGCTCGTCCCAGAAGGCGATCGGCAGGTCCCTGAGGCGCAGCAGATTGCGTCCGAAGGCCCGGGCGGACTGGCACCTGGGGCCTTCGCTGCCATCCATGTTCACCGGCAGGCCGATGATGAGGCCCGCGGCCCCTCGCTCTTCCATGAGGGCGAACAGCGCCTCGGCGTCGCGGGTGAATTTGGTGCGCTCGATGTGGGCGATGGGCGAGGCGACCAGCCAGCCGCGATCGGAGACCGCCACACCGAGGGTGCGCTCGCCAGGGTCGAGGCCGGCCAGCGGCGCGCCAGGGGCCAGACGCGACGGCATCTCGAGGAGGTCCACCACAGCCATCACCCCGCCTCGCCGTGCGCGCCGAGACTTGTCAAGGGGCGGGAGGGGCGCGTAACGCAGGCGCCTTTCGTCGCCGGAGCGCCCATGGCCATCGATATCGCAACCGTGCGCAAAGTGGCGGAGCTGGCTCAGCTCCGGGAGCCAGAACCGCGCCTGGCCGCGCTGGCGAGCGAGCTCAGCGGCATTCTGCAATGGATCGAGCAGCTTAACGAAGTCGACACCGCGGGCGTCGAACCGATGACCTCGGCGGTGGCCCTGGCCATGCCGATGCGCGAGGACGTGGTCACCGATGGCGGCGATGCCGAAGCGATCCTGGCCAACGCCCCGGCCGCCAGGAGCGGCTTCTTCGTGGTTCCCAAGGTGGTCGAATGAGCGGTCTGACCGAGCTCGGCCTGGCCGAGGCGGTGCGCGGCCTCAGGGAACGGAAGTTCTCGGCCCGCGAGATCACCGCCGCCCATCTCGAGGCGATGGCCGGAGCGCGGGCGATGAACGCCTATGTGCTCGAGACCCCGGATCTGGCTCTGGCCATGGCCGACACCGCCGATGCCCGCCTGGCGCGCGGCGAAGGCGGCCGGCTGGAAGGCGCCCCGCTGGGGATCAAGGATCTGTTCTGCACCAAGGGGGTCCGGTCCACCGCCGGCTCGCGCATTCTCGGGAATTTCATCCCGACCTACGAATCGACGGTCACCGCCAACCTGTGGCGCGACGGGGCGGTGATGCTGGGCAAGCTCAACATGGACGAGTTCGCCATGGGCTCGTCCAACGAAACCAGCGCCTTTGGTCCGGTGATCAATCCCTGGCGCGCCAAGGATTCCAACCGTGACCTCTCGCCGGGAGGCTCCTCGGGGGGCTCTGCGGCGGCGGTGTCCGCCCACCTGGCGCTGGCGGCGACCGCCACCGACACCGGCGGTTCGATCCGCCAGCCGGCCTCGCTCACCGGGACGGTGGGGGTCAAGCCGACCTATGGGCGCTGCTCGCGCTGGGGCATCGTCGCTTTCGCCTCGTCCCTGGATCAGGCCGGGCCGTTGGCCAGGAACGTCGACGACGCCGCCCTCCTGCTGACCTCGATGAGCGGGCATGACCCCAAGGATTCGACCAGCCTGCCGGCGGAGGTTCCGGATTTTTCGGCCTTTGTCGGGCGATCGGTGAAGGGCCTTCGGATCGGCATCCCCAAGGAATACCGCGCGCCCGGCATGCCCGAGGAGATCGAGCGCCTGTGGGCCGACGGCGTCGCCTGGCTGCGCGAGGCCGGGTGCGAGATCGTCGAGGTGAGCCTGCCGCACACCCGCTACGCGCTGCCGGCCTATTACATCATCGCCCCGGCCGAGGCCTCGTCCAATCTCGCCCGCTACGATGGCATGCGCTATGGCGCCCGGGTCGGGGATGGCCAGCTTTCCGACATCTACCAACAGACTCGCACCGCCGGCTTCGGCGAGGAGGTCAAGCGCCGGGTGCTGATCGGCGCCTATGTGCTTTCGGCCGGCTATTACGACGCCTACTATCTGAAGGCGCTGAAGGTGCGCCGCCGCATCGCCGATGATTTCGATCAGGCGTTCGGGCAGGTCGATGCATTGCTGACCCCCACCGCGCCCTCGGCCGCCTTCGGCCTTGGCGACAATACCGCCGATCCGATCGCCATGTATCTGAACGACATCTTCACCGTCACCGTGAACCTGGCCGGGCTGCCGGCGATCAGCGTGCCGGGCGCGCTCGACGCGCGCGGCCTGCCGCTGGGCCTGCAGCTGATCGGGCGCGCGCTCGACGAGGGCACATTATTCTCCCTCGCCGGCGCTCTGGAGAAGGCGGCCGCCTTCGACGCCAGGCCATCCCGGTGGTGGTGAACCGCTCAGGGGGTGATGGCGTCGAAGTCCTTCTGGATCTTGACCAGCCGGGCCTGATCGAGGTTGGCCTGCGGATACTTGGAGATGTCGCGCATGGTCATGCCCTTGATCTGGTCCAGCCCGTCGTAGCTGAGCAGCTCGGGCATGTCCTTCTGCAGCACTCCCTTGGTCGCCGGGTCGGCGATCAGATCGCCGATGGTGGTGGTCTCCACCGACGCCTTGGGGCTGGCGGCGGAGATCGGCGTGTCGGCGGCCGGCGCCTCGGTGTTGGTCGCGGGCGCCGGGGTCTGGGCGCCGGCGGCGGATACCGCGAGGGCGGCGGCGGCGCCGGCGAGGGCGGCGATAAGGGTGCGCATGACTATATTCCTGTGACCGTGGAGGATGGCGAGACCGATGGGGAGGGGAAAACGGTGATTTTGTCCAGCCGGGCCGGAGCATGAGCGGCGAGATGATCGAGGGCCGGGACGGAGCCTGGGAAATCGTCATCGGGCTGGAAGTGCACGCCCAGGTGGCCTCCAAGGCGAAGCTGTTTTCCGGCGCGGCGGTGGGCTTTGGGGCCGAGCCCAACAGCCAGGTCAGCATCGTCGATGCGGCCATGCCGGGCATGCTGCCGGTGATCAATCGCCATTGCGTCGAGCAGGCCGTGCGCACTGGGCTGGGTCTGGGGGCCAAGATCAACCTGTGGTCGCGCTTCGACCGCAAGAACTACTTCTACCCTGACCTCCCGCAGGGTTATCAGATCAGCCAGTACAAGGATCCGATCGTCGGCGAAGGCCGGATCGAGGTCGAGCGCGATGACGGCTCGACGTTCACGGTTCACATCGAACGCCTGCACCTCGAGCAGGACGCCGGCAAGTCGATCCATGACCTGGATCCAAATGCCACCCTGGTCGATCTCAACCGGGCCGGCACCGCCCTCATGGAGATCGTCTCGTTTCCCGACATGCGCTCGGCCGCCGATGCCGCGGCCTATGTGAAGAAGCTGCGCGCCATCGTGCGCAGTCTCGGAACCTGCGATGGCGACATGGAGAAGGGCAACCTGCGCGCCGACGTCAACGTCTCGGTGCGCCGGCCTGACGGGCCGCTCGGCACCCGCTGCGAGATCAAGAACGTCAATTCCTATCGCTTCATCCAGGCGGCGATCGCCTACGAAGCGCGCCGGCAGGTGGAGCTCCTGGAGGACGGCGGAACGGTGAAGCAGGAGACGCGCCTGTTCGATCCAGTCAAGGGCGAGACCCGGCCGATGCGCTCCAAGGAGGAGGCGCACGACTATCGCTACTTCCCCGATCCCGATCTGCCGCCGTTGGAACTCGATCCGGCGTGGGTGGCGGCGATCCAGGCCACCTTGCCGGAGCTGCCCGACGCCAGGCGGGCCCGACTCGAGCGCGACTATGGCCTTTCCCACTACGACGCCGGCGTAGTCGCGGCCGAGACGGCGAGGGCCGAATACTTTGAGCGCGCGGCGGCGGGGCGGGACGCCAAGCTGGTGGCCAACCTGGTCACCAACGCCCTGCTCACGCATCTGGCCAAGGACGATCTGGAGATCGACGAGAGCCCGGTCGCCGCCGACGACCTGGCCGGCCTGGCCAAGCTACAGGAAGAAGGCGTCATCTCCTCCAAGATCGCCAAGGAAGTGTTCGAACACATGTGGGCCGGGGAGGGTGCGGCGGCGACGATCGTCGAGGCGCGCGGGCTCAGGCAGGTCAGCGATAGCGGCGCGCTCGAGGCGATCATCGAGCGCCTGATCGCCGCCAATCCCGGTCAGGCCGAGGCAGTGAAAGCCAAGCCGCAGGCGATCGGCTGGTTTGTCGGTCAGGTGATGCGCGAGACGGCGGGCAAGGCCAACCCCGGCCAGGTGAACGCCATCCTCAGATTGAAACTGGGAGTGGAATAGCGGCCATGCCGGCGACCATCGAAGTCTATTACTGGCCGACCCCCAACGGCCACAAGGTGACCATCGCCTGCGAGGAGATGGGTCTGCCGTACGAGATCAAGCCGGTGAACATCGGCCGCGGCGATCAGTTCGCTCCGGCCTTCCTGGCCATCGCGCCCAATAACCGGATGCCGGCGATCGTCGATCCCGATGGCCCCGACGGGCGGCCGATCTCGGTGTTCGAGTCCGGGGCCATCCTCCAGTACTTGGGCCGCAAGACCGGGCTCTTCTACCCCAGCGAGGAGCGGGCCAGGGTCGAGGTCGAAGAGTGGGTCTACTGGCAGATGGCCAATCTTGGCCCGATCGCCGGCCAGGCCAATCACTTCCGCAACTATGCGCCGAGCTTTCTCGTCGACCAGCGCCAGACCGCCTACGGGGCCAACCGGTTCACCAACGAGCTCAACCGCCTCTACGGCGTGCTCGACAAGCAGCTGGCCGGCCGCGAGTTCATCTGCGACGAATACAGCATCGCCGACATGATCTCCTGGCCGTGGGTGACCGGCCAATCGAACCCGGCCATCGAGATGGAGGCGTTTCCCAACCTGCTCGCCTGGAAGGGGCGGATCGGCGCGCGCGAGGCTGTCCAGCGGGCGTTGGCCAGGGCCAAGGAGATCCGCAGCGGGGTGGCGCTCAATCAGTCGAGCAAGGAAGCCGAAGCCGCGCGCAAGGTTCTGTTCGGCCAACGCGCGCGGTGATTGCCAGCCCCCACCGGGCAGGGTAAGGCCGCGCCCGCAGGTGACGTGGCCGAGCGGCTGAAGGCGGCGGTTTGCTAAACCGTTGTACGGTGTAAAGCCGTACCGAGGGTTCGAATCCCTCCGTCACCGCCAATTTGGGCGAGGCGGCGCATGAAGGCGGCGGTCTACTACCAGAACGGCGGTCCCGAGGTGCTGCGCTATGAGGACGTGGCCGACCCGGTCTGCCATCCGGGCGGCGTTCTCATCCGCGTCGAGGCGATCAGCATCGAGGGCGGCGACGTCCTCAACCGCTGGCGGGGCGCGCTGACGGGCCACCCGCACATCGTCGGCTATCAGGCCGCCGGCGAGATCATCGAGGTCGGCGACAAGGTCGAGAGCCTGCGGGTCGGCCAGAAGGTGGCCACGCTCGCCGCCGACGGCTCGCATGCCGCGCTGCGCAGCGTGGCGGCGCGCACCGCCTGGCCGGTTCCGGAGGGTCTGGATGTCGACAAGGCGGCGGTGATGCCGGTCACCTTCGGCACCGCCGATGAGTGTCTGTTCGAATTCGGCCGGCTGAAGGCTGGCGAGACGGTGCTCATCCAGGCCGGCGCGAGCGGGGTGGGGGTGGCGGCCATCCAGCTCGCCAAGCGCGCCGGCGCAAGGGTCCTGGCCACCGCGTCGAGCGATGAGCGTCTCGAACAGCTGAAGGCGCTCGGCATGGACCACGGGATCAACTATCGCCGCGACGACCTGGTCAAGGAGGTCATGCGAGCGACCGACAACCGGGGTATCGATCTGGTCGTCGATCCGGTCGGCGGCCAGACCCTGCAGTCGAGCCTTCTCAGCCTCGGCTATCGCGGGCGGGTCTCCATGGTCGGGGCTGCCGGGCGGGAGGCGATGCAGGTGGATGTGTCGACGATGATGAGCGGCAATCGCTCGCTCACCGGGGTGTTCCTGGGCGCGGAGGTCGCCACCGACCGGGTGCACGACAACATCCAGCGCCTGCTGGGCGATGCGGCGCGAGGTGACCTCAAGGTGGTCATCGACCGCACCTTTCCGCTTTCCGAAGCGGCCGCCGCCCACGCCTACATCGAGAGCCGCCAGGCCGTCGGGCGGGTGCTGCTGATTCCCTAAGCCCGGCCAAAGGCGAGCAACCGGGCCCCTTCGCTCGGCGTTCCGCAAGCGATCTGGCGCCGTGCGCCAAGCGACACTATCTCCGCCCTTCAGCAGCCGACAGGGGAATCTGGCCATGGCGCCCTCCGATGCCGCGCCGCTTATCCGGACCGCTGATCCGGCGAGGGGCGATGTGGCTGATCGTTTTCGTCGGGTGCGCCAGGCGAGCGAGGCGCTGGCCGCGCGGTTATCCGACGAGGATCGTCAGGCGCAGTCGATGCCGGACGCGAGCCCGGTCAAATGGCATCTGGCGCACACCACCTGGTTCTTCGAGACCTTCGTCCTCGGCCCGCATCTCGCCGGCTATGCGAGCTTCGATCCCAGCTACGGTTACCTGTTCAACTCCTACTACGAAGCCATGGGCGAGCGGCATCCGCGCCCGGCCCGGGGCATGCTGACCAGGCCGTCCTCGGGTGAGGTCTTGCGCTATCGCGCCCATGTCGATGCGGCGGTCGAGCGCCTGCTGCGCGGGCCGATAAGCGCCGAAGTGTCGGACCTCATTGTCCTCGGCATGGCCCATGAGGAGCAGCATCAGGAACTGATCCTGATGGACATCCTGAACCTGTTCTCGCTGTCGCCGCTCAAGCCTCGCTATGCGGCCGATGGGCCGGCGCCCACCATCGCCAGCGGGCCGGCGCGCTGGCTGGCGTTTTCCGGCGGCCTGGCGGAGATCGGCGCCGCCGATCAGACCTTCGCCTTCGACAACGAGACCCCACGCCACCGCGCCTGGATGTCACCCTTCCGCATCGCCTCGCGTCTGGTCACCAACGGCGAGTGGCTGGCGTTCATGGCCGACGGCGGCTACCGCCGATCCGAATTCTGGCTGTCGGACGGATGGGCCAAGGTGAAGGCGGAAAGCTGGAACGCGCCGCTCTACTGGGAGGACGCGGGCGACACCTGGCGCACCCTGACCCTGCGCGGGGCATGCGATGTCGATCCCGACGCGCCGGTGACCCATGTCAGCTTCTACGAAGCCGCCGCCTTCGCCGCCTGGGCCGGCAAGCGGTTGCCAACCGAGGCCGAGTGGGAGCACGCGGCGGCGAGCGAACCTCTGGAGCAGCTGACTGACTGCGCCTGGCAATGGACGTCCAGCGCCTATTCACCCTATCCCGGGTTTTCGCCGGCCGGGGGCGCGGTCGGCGAGTACAACGCCAAGTTCATGGTCGGCCAGATGGTGCTGCGCGGCGGCGCCTGCGTGACCCCCAAAGGTCACTCGCGTTCGACCTACCGCAACTTCTTCTATCCCCACCAACGGTGGATGTTCGCCGGCGTGCGCCTGGCCGAGGACGCGGCCGATCTTACCCCGGAGGAGGAATTCCGCGCCGATGTCGTCGCCGGGCTTGGCGCGCCGCGCAAGCGCCTGCCGCCGAAATGGTTCTATGACGCGGCCGGCTCGGCCCTGTTCGAGGCCATCTGTGAGCTGCCCGAATACTATCTCACCCGGCAGGAAGACGCGCTGCTGGCGCGCATCGCCGGCGAGATCGCGGCTTTGATCCCGGCCGGCGCGACCCTGGTCGAGTTCGGCAGCGGCGCCAGCTTGAAGACCCGCCGGATCCTCGACGCCGCCCCGCAGATCGCCGGCTATGCGCCCATCGATGTCAGCGCCAGCGCGCTGGAGGCCGCCGTCGCCGCCATGCGGCGGGATTACCCGAGACTGCCTATCGATCCGATCATCGGCGATTTCACCACCCTGACGCGACTCGCCCCGCGCTCGGGACCGCTGGCAGGCTTCTTCCCCGGCTCCACCATCGGCAACTTCGCCCCCGATGAAGCGATCGAGCTGCTGTCCCGCATGCGGCGCCTGCTCGGCGAGGGGGCGGTTTGCATCGTCGGGGTCGACCAGGCCAAGGATCCGCGGATGCTCGCCGCAGCTTACAACGACGCGGCCGGCGTCACCGCGGCGTTCAATCTCAACCTGCTGGCGCGGATCAATCGCGAACTCGGCGGCGATCTCGACCTGACCGCCTTTCAGCACCTAGCGGTGTGGAACAGCCCCGAGGGCCGGATCGAAATGCATCTGGAAGTGGTGCGGCCGCATCAGGCGAGCGTCGCCGGTCGCGCGGTGGACTTTGTCCTCGGCGAAACCATCCACACCGAAAACTCGTACAAGTTCACCCCGGCGCGATTCGCCGCCTTGGCCCGTCGCGCCGGCTGGAGGGTTCACCGGCGCTGGGTCAGTTCGGCGCCCCAGTTCGCCGTCTACGCGCTGGCGGCCTAGCTCGACGCGGGCCGGCGTCCGCCGCCGCGAGACGCGGCGCCGCCCTTGCGGCCGGCGTTGGCGGCCAGATCTCGGTTCTGCGCGAAGCTGCGCTTCTCACCGGGAACGCTGGCCCCGCCGCGGCGCGCGATCTCCCGTCGCCGATCCGGGTCCATCGCGGCAAATCCGCGCCGCGCCGACTTGCGGGTGGCTTCCTTCGATTCGTCCATTGGCGGAACTCCCTAATCCTGCAGAACGTCCGGGGCTGTGCTGCTTTAACTGCCAACCGCACTTAGGGTTGCCAAACGGGCAGGTCCGACGAGCGTCGCGGGTGCAGGAATGGCGCCATTCAAAGGCGAAGTTTCGGCGCCGCGGCCGGTCTCACATCACGTTGGCGAGACCTGATCGGCGACAAAAGGATTGGTCCGGCGCTCGGCCCGAAGGTCGAGATGGCGTTGTGGCCGGGCGTGTGGCCAGGCAATGGTAGACCTCCCACTCGGTCTCACCTAGGCGGCGCGGCGGAGCTTCAGGCGGCGAGCGGCGCGCCAATTGAGGCTGGCCGCAAGTCACGCCGCCGCATTGCCGGACGCCCGGCAAGTCGCTAGCGTCGAGAGGACTCGGCGTCGTGACCGAGGGGGCGAGGGCACAGGAAAACTATGGCTAGCGTCACACGCGGGAGTATCGGGCTTGGTCGGATATTCCAGCGCAAGAGCGTCGCCCAAATCCAAAGGGAACTGGAGCAAGGCGAGCTGAAGCGCTCGCTGGGCGCACTCAATCTGGTTCTCCTGGGCATCGGTTGCATCATCGGCACCGGCATTTTTGTCCTCACCGGCCGGGCGGCCGCGGAGTTCGCCGGACCAGCGATCATGGTCTCGTTCGTCATCACCGGTGTCCTGTGCGCCCTGGTGGCGCTCTGTTACGCCGAGCTGGCCTCGGCCCTGCCGGTCTCGGGGTCGGCCTATTCCTACGCCTACGCCTCCATGGGCGAGCTGCCGGCCTGGGTGATGGGCGTGCTGATGTTGCTCGAATACGGCCTCGCCGCCTCGGTGGTGGCTCTCGGCTGGTCGGGCTACGCGGTCTCACTGCTGCACGATTTGCACATCATCGTGCCACCGGCGCTGACCGCCGCTCCCGGTCTCCCGGTCAAGGACATGGCCGGACACGTCATCGCCATCGGGGTGATCAATATCCCGGCGATCGTCATCATCGTCGCCGTCACCGGCCTTCTGATCCTGGGGGTGTCGGAGTCGGCCACCGCCAACAACATCATCGTGGCCATTAAGCTGACGGTGGTGATCGCCTTCATCGTCGTGGGCGCCTTCTTCGTTCACCCCTCGCTGTGGAAGCCGTTCATCCCGCCGGAGGTGCCGGCGCCGCCGCCGGGCACGCCTACCGACATCTGGCACCAGATCGGCTCGGCGCTTTTCAACGTGATCACCGGCAACAGCCACTCGCGTTACGGCGTCGATGGCGTCATTCACGGCGCGGCGGTGATCTTCTTCGCCTACCTCGGGTTCGAGGCCGTCTCCACCGCCGGGACCGAATCGCGCAACCCCGCCAAGGACATGCCGATCGGCATCCTGGGCGCCCTGGCGGTCTGCACCGTGCTCTACATCGCCACTTCGGCGGTGCTGGTCGGCATCGTGCCCTACGGCTCGCTGGACAATCCCGCGCCGATCGCCACCGCCGTCAACCAGCTGGGCATGCCCTGGTTCGCCGCCCTGGTGAAGATCGGCGCCATCGCCGGCCTCTCGAGCGTGATCCTGGTCCTGCTCTATGGCCAGACGCGGGTGTTCTACACCATGTCGCGCGACGGCCTGCTGCCGTCATCGCTGGCGGTGGTGCACAAGCGCTTCAAGACGCCATGGATCAACACCATCATCGTCGGGGCCGCGGCCTGCGTCGCGGCCGGATTCATGTCGCTCGACGTGCTCTCGGAGGTCACCAACGTCGGTTCGCTGGCGGCGTTCGCCATCGTCTGCCTGACGGTGATCTATCTGCGGGTTTCCAGCCCGGATCTGGTGCGGCCGTTCAGAACCCCGCTATTTCCGGTCACGCCCATCCTGGGGGCGCTGATGTGCCTGATACTGCTGATGAGTCTGATGGCCGGTGAGAAGACGCGCAACTTCTTCCTCATCTATCTGGCGGTGGGCTTCGCCATCTATTTCGTCTTCGGGATGTGGAACTCCAAGTTGCGCAAGGGCGAGGTGGTGGTCGGGCACGAGCCGGCGCCGATGGAGCTGCCGGGCGCCGAATAGAGGATGGCCACGATGACCGATGTCTCCGGGGCGCCGATCCTCCCGGCCGCGACACTGTTGCTGTTGCGCGACGAGCCGGAGTTCCAGGTGCTGATGGTGCAGCGGCATCATCAGATCGACTTCGCCGCCGGGGCCCTGGTGTTTCCCGGCGGCAAGACCCACGCCGCCGACCACGATCCGCGCTGGGCCGCCCGCATCTTGGATGGCGATGGCGTCGAGGGCGAGCAGCGCGCCTTGCGCATCGCCGCCGTGCGCGAAGCCTACGAGGAAGTCGGGATCCTCCTCGCCCGCCGGTCCGATGGCGGAGAATTTCGCGGCGACGAGGCGGCTGATCGCGAGCGGGCGGCGATCGCCGCGGCGCCGGGCGCCTTCCTCGATCTGATCGGCGGCCTCGACCTGCGCCTGGATCTTTCCGCCCTGACGGTGTTCGCGCGCTGGATCACCCCGGCGATGATGCCCAAGCGCTTCGACACCTGGTTCTTCGTCGGCCATGCTCCCCAGGAGCAGCTGGCGCGCTGCGACGGCATGGAGACCGTTGATGCGGCCTGGATCGCGCCGCGGGAGGCCTTGCGCCTGGGCGCCGCGGGCGAGCGCACGGTGATCTTCCCCACCCGCATGAATCTGCAGCTTCTGGCCGAGGCGACATCGGCCGAGGACGCCGTGCGGCGATCGAGGGAACGCAGGCTGGTGACGGTAGAGCCGAAAATGACCGTTGGACCGGACGGCCGGTTCCTGGTCATCCCGCCCGACGCCGGCTACGGCGAGATCAGGGCGCCGGCGTCGTCGCTACCTTGAGTTCAGGCCGAGAACTGCTCGGCCAGCATGCGCTCCTCGAGGCTGCGGCCGGCGTCGAACAGCATCGCCAGGGCGATGGAGCGGTCCTCGATCACGTCCACCCTGACCACATCGCGCACCTCGACGTTGTCAGCCACCGCGCTGACCGGGCGCTTGTCGTTCTCCAGGATCTCGAACGTGACCCGGGCGCGGTGGGAGAGCAGAGCGCCACGCCAGCGCCGGGGCCGAAACGCGCTGATCGGGGTCAGCGCCAGCACCTGGGCGTCGATGGGAATGATCGGCCCGTGAGCCGAGAGGTTGTAGGCGGTCGATCCGGCTGGCGTCGACACCAGCGCGCCATCGCAGATCAACTCCTCCAGCCGCGGCTTGCCGTCGATCAGGATGCGCAGCTTGGCCGTCTGCCGGGTCTGGCGCAGCAGGCTGACATCGTTGATGGCCAGGGCGTGGTGTGACGCTCCGCTGCCATCCACCGCGGTCATGCTGAGGGGATGGATGATCGCCTTCTCGGCCGCGGCGATCCGCTGCAGCAGATCGTCTTCCGAGTAGTCGTTCATCAGGAAGCCGACCGAGCCCCGGTTCATGCCGTAGATCGGCCGCCGGGCGGCGAGATTGCGGTGCAGGATCTCGAGCATGAAGCCATCGCCGCCCAACGCCACGACGATATCGGCGTCTTCCTCGCTGGCGTTTCCGTAGAGCTTGGCCAGCCGCCGCATTGCTTGGCGGGCCTCGGACCGATCGCCACTGACAAAGGCGACTTTAGGGGTGGTCTTGGGCGGGTCTTTCGCCATCCTCCGACCTGAACCGCAAGGCTAGGCGATGTCAAACCGGGGCGGGCTCACTCCTCGGCGGCGTCGACGTCGAGTTCGCCGGGCGGCGGGCGCGGATCCTCCTGGCGCAGGTAGGGCCGGCCCACCGCTTCGGCCCACGCGCGCCGGTGGGCGGCGTAGGCGCGCTGGCGGCGCTCGGCCTCGTCCTTCGCCGCGGCGAAGGACTTGCGGGACGTTGGTCTGGCTCTGCCGCGCGCCATCCTCTCACACCGCCAGTTCGGCCGCGCGCCGGAGGTCACCGGCCAGATCCGCCAACGCTTTCGACCATGCGGGTTTGTCGCGCATGCGCAACAGATAGGAAGGATGAACGGTGACAACAGCCCTGGCGGCCGGCGGGACCTGAAACACCTTGTCTCGCGAACCCAGCACCGGCAGGTGGCGGCCAAGCACGGCGAACGCCGCCGTCGCCCCCATGGCGACGATGACCCGAGGCTCGATCCTGGCCCGTTCGGCGTCGAGCCAGAGGCGACAGGCGATGATTTCGCCATCATCCGGCCGCTTGTGAAGGCGGCGCTTGCCGCGCATCTCGTGCTTGAAGTGCTTCACGGCGTTGGTGACGTAGAGGCAGTCGCGCTCGAGGCCGGCCAGCCGCAAGGCCTCGTTGAGCACCCGTCCGGCGGGACCGACGAACGGCGCGCCGGCGATATCCTCGGCATCGCCCGGCTGCTCGCCGACCAGCATGATCTTGGCCTCAGCCGGGCCTTCCCCACCCACCGCCTGGGTCGCGGCCCGCCAAAGATCGCAGCGCCGGCAGGCCGCCAGTTCGCTATCCATGCGCATGCAACGGATCAACAGGCCATGGGTTGACCTGGGTGAAGCGAAACAGAGATCATGCGGGGTCGAGTCAAGGAGGCTGACATGCGCTCGATCGTTGTCGGCTTGGGGCTCGCGGTTCTGGCGTCGAGCGCGGTGGCCCAATCCAGTCCCGTGGCCAGCCCGCCCGCCGGCGAGCCGGTGGCGCACAATCTCAATCCGCCGGATTCACCGACCGTGGTGATGGTGGTCCCCGATCCTTCGGCGACGGCCATGGCCGATCCCCAGTCCGCGGCCCAGTTCGGCTCGCCTTCGGCGGTGGATTCGCCCAGTTCGCCGATGCCCAATCCGATGGCCTGGCCGGCGGTCAAGCCGAGCGCCAAGCGGCCGCCGTGGGTCAAGAAGGCGCCCAACGCAGCGCCCCCTCCGCCTCCGCCGAGCGGTGCGCCTTGACGCGACCCCACCAGAGGACGAGTCTCGGTTTGAGGTTTGGTAAGGAGGCGCGGATGGCCGATGGATCGCTGGCCGGGACGGTTTCGCTGAAAGGCAAGGTGTCGGCCGAGGAATGGGCGGTGCGGGTGGATTTGGCGGCGCTCTACCGCCTGGTGGCTCTGCACGGCTGGGACGACATGATCTTCACCCACATTTCGGCCCGCCTGCCGGGACCGGATCACCAGTTCCTGATCAATCCCTACGGACTGTACTTCGACGAGATCACCGCCTCGTCGCTGGTCAGGATCGACCTCGACGGCGCCATACTTCAGGAGACCGACTACTTCATCAACCCGGCCGGCTTCACCATCCATTCGGCGATCCATGCGGCCAGGGATGATGCGATGTTCGTCATGCACCTGCATACCGACCAGGGCGTGGCCGTGGCGGCGCACAAGAACGGCCTGATGCCGCTCAGCCAGCACGCGCTGATCGCGCTGCCGAATATCGCCTATCACACCTATGAAGGCATCGCTCTCAATCACGACGAGCGCGCGCGGCTGGTCGCCGACCTTGGCGACAAGTGCCTGATGATCCTCCGCAATCACGGCACCTTGGCGGTCGGCAAGACGGCCGGACAGTGCTGGCTCAACATGTTCACCCTCGAGCGCGCCTGCCGCATGCAGGCGATGGCGCTCGCCGCCGGCGAGGCCGGCGTGTTGATCGCCCCTCAGGCGGCGCAGGACGAGGTGCGACGCCAGATCCAGGGGATGGGCGGCGGAACCGGGCCCGGCGGACTCGGCTGGCCGGGCGCGCTGCGCCGGCTCGATCGTCACAACCCAGGCTACGACGCCTGATCCTCGAACAGGTCCGGCTGCTCGCTCGGCGCGCGCGGCGGGCGAAACTGTGAGAGGTCGAGCGCCGGACGGGCCTGATTCAGTCCGAGCCGCCGGGTGGCGACAGCGAAGCGCCGGGCGATGACGTCGGCGATCGGGCCCTCGCCCTTCATCCTGGCGCTCCAGCGCGGATCGTAATCCAGGCCGCCGCGCATCTGGCGGACCAGCGACATCACCCGGCTGGCCCGATCCGGCAGGCTTCCCTCTAGCCACTCCCTGAACAGGTCCTTGATCTCGCGCGGGAGGCGCAGGACGACATAGCCGGCCCCTATCGCGCCGGCCCCTGCCGCGCGGTCGAGCACCGTTTCGAGCTCGTGATCGTTCAGCCCCGGGATCACCGGCGCGAACATCACGCTGACGGGAACGCCAGCGGCGCCGAGAGCCGCCACCGCCTCCAGGCGCCGCTCGGGCGTCGCCGCCCTTGGCTCCATGAGCCGGACGAGTTTCCGATCCAGGGTGGTGATCGAGACCGCCGCCCTGGCCAAGCCCCGTCGACCCATGTCGCCGAGAATGTCGACATCGCGGACGATCAGCGCCGATTTGGTGATGATGGTCAGGGGATGGCCTGCGGCGTGCAGGACCTCGAGCACCGACCGGGTCACCCTCAGGCGCTTCTCGGCCGGCTGGTAGGGATCTGTGTTGCCGCCGATGTGGATCGGCGCCGGCCGGTAGCCCGGCTTGCTCAACTCGCGCCTGAGCAGGGCCGCGGCGTCCTGCTTGAAGAACAACCGGCTTTCGAAGTCGAGGCCAGGCGAGAGCCCTACATAGGCGTGCGCCGGGCGCGCGTAACAGTAGATGCAGCCATGCTCGCACCCGCGATAGGGGTTGATCGAGCGATCGAAACCGATGTCGGGACTGGTGTTGCGGGCGATGATCGAGCGTGCGCGCTCGGCGGTCAGGGTAGTCCGAAGTGGCGGCGGCGCCGCGTCGGCGTGATCCCAACCGTCATCGAAGGCTTCCACCGCGAGCGATTCGAACCGCCCGCTGGCGTTGGAAAGCGCTCCGCGTCCGCGGGCGAGCGATGAGGGCGCGGACATGCCCGAAGAATAGGGGCCAAACGGAACAAATCAAGAACTTTCGGGTCGGGGATCGCGGTCCAACCGCTCGGTGAACAGCAGCAGATCGCGCCAGACGTGCTTCTTGGCGCCCGGCTGCCTCAGCAGGAACGCCGGGTGAAGCGTCGGCATCGCCGGCAGCGCCCGCCCGGAGAAACGGCCCCGCCACTCGAACCAGCGACCGCGGACGCTCAGCACGCCTTCGCCAGCGCCGAGCAAGGCGCGCGTCGCCGCGCCGCCCATCAGCAGCAACAGCTCCGGATCGACCAGGTCGATGGCCCTCTCCAGGAACGGCGCGCACGCGGCCTGTTCCTCATCGGTCGGCGAGCGGTTGCCGGGCGGGCGCCAGAACACCGTATTGGTGATGAACACGCGCTCGGCGAGTCCGGCGGCGGCGAGCATCCGGTCGAGCAACTGTCCGGCGCGACCGACAAACGGCGCGCCCTGCCTGTCCTCCTCGGCGCCTGGGGCCTCGCCGATGATCATCACCGGGGCGTTGGCGAGACCGCGATGAAAAACCGCCTGCCTGGCCCCCAGGCGCTTGAGCTCGCAGCCGTCGAACGCGGCGATGGCTTCGCCGAGGGCGGTGAGGGTGGCGATCTCCCGGAGCGCCGGCCAGGCTACGCCGGGCGAGGCGATGGCCACGGGCGCGCTCGCCGATTCCGGGCGCCGCCTCGGCGGTTCGGCCGCCAGCCGATCGATCGGCGTTTCGAGGTAGAGGGTCTCGACGCCGGCGTCAGCCCAGAAGCCCAGCAGGCTTCGCACATCAGTCGCGCTATCACGCATCGGTGTTTGTTCTTGACCGTTTTGACGCCCGCTTCAATTAACGTTGGCGACCCCAACGAAAAAGGCGAGGTCCATGACCGAAGATATGGCGCAAGGCTCCGGGCGGGAGTCGATGGACTACGATGTCGTCATTGTCGGCGCCGGACCGGCCGGCCTTTCGGCCGCCATCCGCCTCAAGCAGTTGGCCGCCCAGACCGGAACCGAGCTTTCGGTGGCGGTGGTCGAGAAGGGCTCCGAGGTCGGGGCCCACATTCTCTCCGGGGCGGTCATCGATCCCAAGGCTCTGGACGAATTGCTGCCCGACTGGAAGGCCGACGGCGCACCGCTGGAGACGGCGGTCAAGGAGGATCGGTTCCTGGCGCTTGGACCGCAGGGTGAGGTCGGGGTGCCGATGTGGCCGATGCCGGGGTTCATGCACAACCGCGGCTGCTACATAGCCTCACTGGCCAACCTCTGCCGCTGGCTGGGCGCTCGCGCCGAGGCGCTGGGCGTTGAAATCTATCCCGGCATGGCTGCTTCCGAGGCTGTGTACGATGAAAACGGCGCCCTGAAAGGCGTGGTCGCCGGCGTCTTCGGCGTCGGCAAGGACGGTGGGCCCAAAGCCGACTATCAGCCCGGTTTGGAACTTCACGCCCGCTACACCCTGATCGCCGAGGGGGCGCGTGGCTCCCTGGCCAAGCAGCTACAAGCCAAATACGCCCTCTGCGCGGGCCGCGAGCCGCAGAAGTATGGCATCGGCATCAAGGAGCTATGGCAGGTGCCGGAGGAGCGGTTCTATCCCGGCCTCGTGCAGCACACAGTCGGTTGGCCTTTGGATGCAAAGACTGGCGGCGGAAGCTTCATGTATCATTTCGGCGATCGCTATGTCGCCATCGGCTTTGTCGTCCATCTCAACTACGCCAATCCATGGATTTCGCCATTCGACGAATTCCAGCGCCTCAAGCACCATCCATCGATCAAGCGCTATCTCGAAGGCGGCCAGCGCATCGCCTACGGCGCGCGCGCGATCACCGAGGGCGGATACCAGTCGGTGCCCAAGCTGGCATTCCCAGGCGGGGCCTTGATCGGCTGTGCGGCCGGGTTCGTGAACCTGCCCAGGATCAAGGGCAGCCACAACGCCATGAAGACCGGCATGCTGGCCGCCGAGGCGGCGTTTGCGGCGCTTGGCGCGGGCCGCGGCGGCGACGTGTTGAGCGAGTATGAGACCGCCTATGAGGCGTCGTGGGTGCGCAAGGAACTGCGCCTGGTGCGCAACGCCAAGCCGCTGTGGTCGCGGCTAGGCACCTGGCTGGGCAGCGCGGTGATCATGTTCGACCTCCACGTCACCAATGCGTTCGGCGGCTTTTCGCTGTTTGGCACCTTGAAGCATGGCAAGACCGACGCCGAGGCGACCGGCGTCGCCCAGGCTTTCAAGCCGATCGTCTATCCCAAGCCCGACGGCGTGCTGAGCTTCGACAAGCTTTCCAGCGTCTTCCTGTCGTCGACCAACCACGAGGAGGATCAGCCGACGCACCTGAAGCTCAGGGACCCGTCGGTGCCGATCCAGGTCAACCTGCCGATCTATGGCGAACCCGCCCGGCTTTACTGCCCCGCCGGCGTGTACGAAGTGCTGTATGACGAGCAGGGGGCCAATCCGCGCTTTCAGATCAACGCCCAGAATTGCGTCCACTGCAAAACCTGTGACATCAAGGATCCCTCGCAGAACATCGTCTGGACGACGCCCGAAGGCGGCGGCGGGCCCAACTATCCCAACATGTGAGCGTTACGCCTTGCGTCCGTCAGCCGTCAGAGAGAACCTGCGTTGATGTCGGTACTGTTTCGCTCGAGCGCGATCGCGTCCCTGGCCCTGCTGGCGGCGTGCGCTACCGCCGGACCAGGCGCGACGCTTCCGCGACCGACGGCGGCGGTGTCCGGGGAGTCGGCCTATGGCCTGTTCCTCGCCGGACAGGAGGCGATCAACAGCGGCCGGGGGGAGGCGGCCACCGATTTCTTCAGCCGCGCCGCCGACGAGGCGCAGCCCAGCGACGCGACGCTGCTGCGCACCCGCACCTTCACCGCCGCGCTTCTGGCCGGGGATGTCCGCCAGGCCGCGGCGATTGCGCCGACCGCCGATGACGATGTCTCCATGCGGCGCCTGGCCGAACTCACCGAAGCTGTCGAAGACATGGCGGAAGACCAGGGGGCCAGGGCCAGGGCGATCCTCGAGCGACGGCAGGCGGGGGGACCGCACGTGGCCGCCGAGGCGCTGCTGGCGCCGTTCGCCGCCGCCATGGCCGGCGACGCCGACGCCTCGATTGCCCATCCGGTGATCGAGGGCGATCCGGTGGCCCAGTTCTACGCCAGTCTCGATCAGGGAAAGCTGTTCGAACAGGCGCGGCGCTATGATGAAGCCGAGACCGCGTTCCGGGCCCTGATCGCGCGTGGAGACCCCGGTGGGATCGCCAGTCTCGAGCTCGGCCAAATGTTGGAGCGGCGGGGGCGTTGGGCGGAGGCGAGCGCTACCTATGACCAGGCCCTGGCGCGCCTGCCGGGGGATGTCGCCCTGACGGCGGCCAAGGCCCGCGCCGCGCGCCGCCGCGATGCGCCGCCGCTTCCCACCCTGCGGGCGAGCGCCGCCGAGGCGCTGATCGGGCCGGCCTCGGTGCTGATCATCCAGAAGCAGACGGAAGTGGCGCTGGCCTATCTGCGCTTGTCGCTCAGGCTCGACCCGGGCCGCGACACCGCCTGGCTGCTGGTCGGCGATATCCTGTCCGAGGTGGGCGACGCCTCCGGCGCCCGGGCCGCTTATCTGACGCCAAAGGCCGGCTCGCTCGATTTCGTGCCGGCGCGCGGCAAATTGGCATGGCTGGACCAGGGCCAGGGCGACAAGGACGAGGCGCTGAAGATCGCCCGCGAAACCCTGGCCGCCGATCCTGACAGCAAGGATGCGGCGACCACCCTGGCGGACCTGCTACGCGCCGACGAACACTATCAGGAATCGCTGAGCGTGCTCGACAAGCTGATCGCCGGCGAGGGCGGGGCGCCAGATTGGCGGCTGCTCTACATGCGCGCCGTCGACTACCAGGAGAGTGACCACTGGCCGGAAGCCGAGAAAGATCTGACGACGGCGTTGAAGCAACGGCCGGATGAACCAGAGCTATTGAATTTCCTCGGTTATTCGTGGATCGACCGGGGCGAGAATCTGCATCAGGCGTTGGCGATGGTGCAGAAGGCGGTGGATGCGAACCCCAAATCGGGGGCGATGATCGATTCCCTGGGCTGGGCCTATTATCGCCTGGGCCAATACAACGCCGCCGTCGACAAGCTCGAGCAGGCGGTGGCCATCGAGGCTGGCGACCCGGACGTGAACAATCATCTCGGCGATGCCTACTGGCGCGTCGGCCGCCAAACCGAGGCGCGCTTCCAGTGGACCCGGGTTCTCACCCTCGAGCCGAGCGACAAGCTGCGCGCCGAAGTCGAAGCCAAGCTCAAGAACGGTCTTGGGCCGCTCAACGCCCGCCTTACCGGTTCCTGAGCGGTCTGCGTGAGGCCCGATGGAGCGCGCGAGGCCGCGCCTGCCAAGGTCAATCTCTTCCTGCATGTGGGTCCGCCAGCCGATGACGGCTATCACCCGATCGCCAGCTTGATGGTGTTCGCCGACGTCGGCGATGTGGTCACCTTGCGTCCGGCGCCGAGGATGGCGTTCAGCATCAGCGGTCCGTTCGCCGGCGCGCTCGATGGCGCGGCCGACAATCTGGTGGTCGGCGCGCGCGATCGGCTACTCGCCCGAGTCTCGCAATCGATCGCGCCGTTCGCGCTCGATCTGGAGAAGAACCTGCCGGTCGCCGCCGGATTGGGCGGCGGCTCGGCCGACGCTGCCGCGAGCCTGCGGCTCATGGCTCGCGCGCTGCGCTTGGAAAACCAGCCGCTGGCGGAGATCGCGGGATCCCTGGGCGCCGACGTCCCCGCCTGTCTGCATAGCCGGGCGGTGATCGCCGCCGGGCGCGGAGATGTCTTCGCCGCCGCGCCCGGGTTGCCGCGGCTCGATCTGGTGGTGGCCAATCCAGGGGTCGGATCATCGACGGCGGAGGTCTATCGGGCCTACGACCGGTCGGTGCGGACCGCCGATCTGCCGCGGACTCCGGCGAGATTCACCGACGTGGCGATGGTGCGCGCGTTCCTGGCCGGGCTGCGCAATGATCTGGAGACCCCGGCCATTTCCCTGCAACCACGGATCGGCGAGGTGCTGCAGGCGCTGAGGTCGCAAGCGGAGGCGCTGCTGGCGCGCATGTCCGGGTCGGGGGCCAGTTGCTTCGCCCTCTGCGCCAGCGCAGCGGACGCGGCGCGCCTGGCGGACCGTCTGGCTCGGCGCGAACCCGGATGGTGGGTGCGCCACGCCATTGTCGAGGCCAATCCATGAGCGAACTCATCCTCTACGACTATTGGCGTTCGTCGGCGTCATATCGGGTCAGGATCGCCCTGGAGCTGAAGGGATTGGCGGTTGGCCGCCACGCTATCGACCTGCGCGCGGGCGATCAGAGCGGTTCGGATTATCTGGCCGTAGCGCCCCAGGGTCTGGTCCCGGCGCTTCAGTCCGGCGATCGCACCCTGAGCCAGAGCGTCGCCATCATCGAATGGCTGGACGAGCGCTATCCGAGTCCGCCACTCTTGCCGGCCGATCCTGACCTTCGGGCCGTGGTCCGAGCCATGGTCCAGGCGATCGCCTGCGATATTCATCCGCTGAACAACCTGCGGGTGTTGCGCAGCCTGCGCGCCGATTTTGGCGCCGACCAGAGCCAGCTGGACGCCTGGGCCGGCCGCTGGATCAGCCAGGGTTTCACCGCCCTGGAGCAGCTCATCCGCACTCATGGAGGCGCCTTCGCCTTTGCCGACGCGCCGGGCATGGCCGATTGCTGTCTGATTCCCCAGGTCTATTCGGCGCGGCGGTTCAAGGTCCCGCTCGAGAGGTTTCCCGCCATTCTCGCGGTGGATGAGCGAGCCCGCGCCTTGCCGGCGTTCGCCGCCGCCCATCCCGACCGCCAGCCAGACGCCAGTCCAGCCTGAAGGCAACCCAAGGACGCTTCGCGCGTATTATCTTGGCTGCGGGCGGGCGCCATCGACGAGGCTTCTCATGAATTCGCTCATTCCCATCACCGCGGCGCTGTTGGTGTCGCTCGCCGCGCCGGTCGCGGCGCAGAGCCAGGCGCCATCTCCCGACCAGACCGGCGCGGTGCCCCCGCCCTCGAGCACGGCGCCGCCGGTGACCCAGAACACCACCGCCGCGCCGGCGGCCTCCAGCTACGGCGCCAACACCGCCAGCGCGGTTCCCGCCGACGAAATGCCGGCTGGCCAAGCGGCGGCGCTCGCCGCGGGCGACAATCACCTGCTGACCAACGGGCCGGTCCCCGATACCCCCGCCAACCGGGCCAAGTACGGCGGCCCGATGTCCAACGCCGGTAAGAGGACCGCGCCCGCGGGCAATTGACGATATCGTTTCGACCTGTGTAGGGACGCGCGAGGACGCCCTTGGGGGGGCGCCCTGAGACGAGGACACCTATGCGCGCCAATCTGCTTTTCACCGCCGCCGCCTGCGCGGCGGCCGTTCCTTTTGCGACCCTGGCTCAGACTGCGACCAGCCAGCCCGCGCCGGCCAACGCAACGCCGGCGGCTTCTCCGCACCTGAGCGCCAACGGCAATCTGGTCAGCACGCTGAAGGCGTCGCCGGATTTCTCGATCCTCGCCAAGGCGCTGGACGCGACCAACATGAGCGGGGTCCTGGCCGCCACCCCCGGCTTGACCTTGTTCGCGCCAACCGACGCTGCGTTCAGGGCCCTGCCGCCGGCGCAACTGAGCGCTCTGCTCGATCCGAAGAACGTGCCGCTGCTGCAGCAGGTCCTGACCTATCACCTGGTCCATCTCAACCTCGACACCAGCAAGTTCAAGGGCGCACGCGGACCGGTGCAGAGCGTGGAGAAGGGCAATCTCGAACTCGATGGCAGCGGGGCCACGCCCAAGGTCAACGACGCCACCATCATCCAGGCCGACGTCCGCGCCTCCAATGGCCTTATTCAGGTGGTCGACAAGGTGCTGATCCCCAGCGACGTCACCCTGCCGGCCGCCACCGCCGAGGCCAGTCCGAGCGGCGCCGCCGGCCGATGACGCCGGCTTGAACGCGGCGACCTGGCTACCTAAGCTGTGGCGCTTCCCGCGCCACAGCCTGTCGCCGATCCCGCCATCATGAGTGCGTCCAGCGCCTTGTCCTTTCAGGATATCATTCTGGCGCTGCACGCGTTCTGGTCGGCGCGTGGGTGCGTGATCCTGCAACCTTACGACCTCGAAGTGGGCGCTGGGACGCTGCATCCCGCCACCGTCCTCAGGGCGCTGGGACCCAAGCCCTGGCGGGCCGCCTACGTCCAGCCCTCGCGCCGGCCGGCCGATGGACGCCACGGCGACAATCCCAATCGCCTGCGCCAGTTTCACCAGTACCAGGTGATCCTCAAACCCAACCCCAGCGATATGCAGGCGCTCTATCTGGAATCGCTGGCGGCGATCGGCATCGATCTTGCGCTGCACGACATTCGCTTTGTCGAGGATGATTGGGAAAACCCCACCGTCGGCGCCTGGGGCCTCGGCTGGGAGGTGTGGTGCGATGGCATGGAAATCAGCCAGTACACCTACTTCCAGCAAGTGGGCGGCCTGGATGTCCGCCCTGTCTCCGGCGAGTTGACCTACGGACTGGAGCGCATCGCGCTCTACGTCCAGGGCGTCGACAACGTCTACGATCTCGCCTTCAACGACCCCCAGGGTCCCGATTTCATGACCTACGGCGATGTCTTCCTGGAAAACGAGCGCCAGTTCTCCGCCTTCGAGCAGGAGGCCGCCGACACCGAGATGCTGCAACGGCACTTCCTCGACATGGAGCGCCTGGTTCCAAAGCTGTTGGAAAGTCGAAGTCGCCGCGGCCAGCCGCTGGTTCTGCCGGCGTTCGACCACGTATTGAAGGCCTCGCACCTGTTCAACATCCTGGATGCGCGCGGGGCCATCGCAGTGGCCGAACGGCAGAGCTACATCGCGCGCATTCGCGACCTTTGCCGGGCCTGCGCGACGGCCTGGCTGGCCATCGAGCGGGCGGACGGCTGATGTCCCAACTTCTGCTCGAACTGTTTAGCGAAGAGATACCCGCGCGCATGCAGGCCGGCGCGGCGCGGGATCTTGCCCGTCTGGCACGCGAGCATCTGGCCCGCGCCGACCTGGCGTTCGAGAGCCTCGAAAGCTTCGCCGGGCCCCGCCGCCTTACCCTGGTCGTCGATGGCTTGCCCGCTCGCCAGCCC
The DNA here is from genome assembly GCA_035999625.1 of Caulobacteraceae bacterium. Lineage (GTDB taxonomy): Bacteria > Pseudomonadota > Alphaproteobacteria > Caulobacterales > Caulobacteraceae > Acaudatibacter. Next base: position 75,466 of record DASYGN010000008.1, read on the forward strand.
GACTATCGCGAAGAACGCCGGGGCCCGAGGTTGGGCGCGCCGCAGGCGGCGATCGAGGGATTCGCCCGCTCCGTGGGGCTGGCCGTTGACGCCCTGGCGCAGGCCGGCGGCTACTGGTGCGCCACCCTGGAGCGCAAGGGCGAGGTCGCCGGGGCGGTGGTCGCCCAGATGGTCCACACCGTCATCGGCGATTTTCCGTGGCCCAAGTCGATGACCTGGGGGGATGGAAACCTCCGCTGGATCCGGCCATTGCATCGGGTGGTTTGCCTTCTCGACGGTCGCGCCGTGCCGGTTGCGATTGAGGGCGTCGAGGTCGGCAATGTCACCGAGGGCCACCGCTTCATGGGCGCCAGGCAGCCGTTTCCGGTGTCAAGCTTCGCCGACTATGAGTCCGGCCTGGCCGAACATTTCGTCGTTGTCGACGTGCGCGAGCGCAAGCGGCGCATCGTCGACGGCGCGCGCGCGCAGTGTGCTGCGGCCGGCCTGCATCTCGTGGATGACGAGGGACTGCTCGACGAGGTCGCCGGGATGACTGAGTGGCCCGTACCCCTTCTTGGCCGCATGGATCCGGCGTTTCTGACTCTGCCTCCGGAGGTGGTGCGCACCACCATGCGCACCCATCAGCGCTATTTCGCCACCCGTCAGGAAGGCGAGGCCGGGGCACTGGCGCCTTACTTCATCATCGTCGCCAACATCGAAGCCAGGGACGGCGGGGCGCTGATCGCCGCGGGGGCGGCACGCGTCCTCGCCGCCCGGCTCGAGGACGCCAAGTTCTTCTGGAACGAGGATCTCGGCCAGCCGCTGGAGAGCCGGCTGGAAAGGCTGTCCGGGGTGACTTTTCACGCCAAGCTGGGTTCGATGCGCCAGCGCGCCGGCCGTCTCGAGGCCTTGGCCGGGGCGATCGCGCCGCTGGTCGGCGCCGACGCTGACGCCGCCGCGACCGCTGGGCGCCTAGCCAAGGCCGACCTGGTCACCGCCATGGTGGGCGAGTTCCCTGAATTGCAAGGGGTGATGGGCGGCTACTACGCCGCGGCGCAGGGCCTGGATGCGCGCATCGTCGCCGCGATCCGCGACCACTATCAACCCCGGGGACCAAGCGAAGCGGCGCCGAACGCGCCCGCGACCATCGCCGTGGCCCTGGCCGACAAGATCGACACCATTCTCGGTTTTTTCTCGATTGGCGAAAAGCCGACCGGCTCGCGCGATCCGTTCGCCCTTCGCCGGGCCGCACTCGGTGTGATTCGCATCCTGCGCGACAATCGCCTCGAGATTCCCCTCGGCCGCCTGTTCGCCCTTTCCACCTATCCAAACGAGGGCGTGCTCGAGTTCTTCGTCGAGCGTCTCAAGGTCCTGCTGCGGGAGGAGGGGTCGCGGCACGATCTGGTCGATGCGGTGTTCGCGCTCGGCGACGACAACCTGGTCAGGATCGCGCGGCGGGTCGGCGACCTCGCGGCCTTTCTCGCCACCAACGATGGGGCCAATCTGTTGGCCGCCTACAAGCGTGCCGGCAACATTCTCGACGCCGAAGCGCGCAAGGGTGATCTGCCGGAGGGGGCGGCGAGACGGCCGCCGTCGCCGGAGGCTGAAGTGGCCCTGTTCGACGCCATCGCCGCCTGCGAGCCCGGTTTCGCCGCCTCCATGGACGCCGACGATTACGCTGGAGCGCTGCGCACCTTGGCGTCCCTGCGAGCAACGGTGGACGCCTTTTTCGACCAGGTGCTGGTGAATTCGCTTGTCGCTGAGGAGCGCGACAATCGTTTGAAACTCCTGGGTTCGATCCGCCGGATCATGCGACAAGCGGCGGATTTTTCGCTGATCGCCGGTCAGGGGACTGCATGAGCGTCGATACGGTCGCGGAGCGGAGGCGGGTCTATGCGTTCGGCGGCGGCGCTGCCGATGGCGATGCCGCGATGAAGGATCTGCTTGGCGGCAAGGGCGCCAATCTGGCCGAGATGTCCTCGCTTGGCCTGCCGGTGCCCCCCGGGTTCACCATCACCACCGAGGTGTGCAACCAGTATTTCGCCGGCGGCAAGACCGTGCCCAGCGGACTCGAGGGGGAAGTCCGCGCGGCGCTGGAGACGGTCGAGGGCCTCGTCGGGCGCCGGTTTGGCGATGCCTCCGCGCCGCTGCTGGTGTCAGTCCGATCCGGGGCCCGGGCGTCGATGCCCGGGATGATGGATACGGTCCTCAATCTCGGCCTCAATGACGACACCGTGGAGGGCCTGGCCGCTCTGGCCGAGGATCGACGGTTCGCGTTCGATAGCTATCGCCGCTTCATCCAGATGTATTCCAACGTCGTCCTGGGACTGGATCATCACCTGTTCGAGGAGATTCTCGACGACCACAAGGACGCGCTTGGGGTGGTCGCCGACACCGAATTGCAGGCCGACGACTGGCGCGCGCTGGTGGTCGCCTACAAGGCCGCGGTGCGCGAGGCGCTGGGGCGCGATTTCCCCTCCGATCCGTGGACCCAGCTCTGGCAGGCGATCGGCGCGGTCTTCGACAGCTGGACCAACGATCGGGCCCGGTTCTACCGACGCATGCACGGCATCCCGGAGGCCTGGGGCACGGCCGTCAACGTCCAGTCGATGGTATTTGGCAATATGGGCCAGACCAGCGCCACCGGCGTCGCCTTCACGCGCGACCCGGCCACCGGTGAGCCGCGGCTATATGGCGAGTTCCTGATCAACGCCCAGGGCGAAGACGTCGTCGCTGGACTGCGAACCCCGCAAGCCCTGACCGCGGCGGCGCGCCAGGAGATGGGCGACGCCGCGCCGTCGATGCAGGAAGCGATGCCGGACGTGTTCGATCAGTTCTGCGAGGCGGTGAAGCGGTTGGAAACCCGATATCGCGACATGCAGGACATCGAATTCACCATCGAGCGCGGCCATCTCTACCTGCTTCAGACCCGCAACGGAAAACGAACCGCCAGGGCAGCGCTGCGCATCGCCGTCGACATGGCCGGCGAGGGGTTGATCAGCCACGACGAGGCGATCTTGCGCGTCGAACCGGCCTCGCTCGATCAGCTGATGCACCCGACCATCGACCCGGCCGGGGAGAAGGATGTCATCGCCCAGGGCTTGCCGGCCTCGCCGGGCGCGGCGGTCGGCAAGCTGGTGTTCAGCGCCGAGGTCGCCGTCCGCGAAGCGGCCGACGGTGAGGCGGTGATTCTGGTGCGCGAGGAGACATCGCCGGAGGATATTCGCGGCATGGACGCGGCCAGAGCCGTGGTCACCGCGCGGGGCGGGATGACCAGTCACGCGGCGGTGGTCGCGCGCGGCATGGGCCGGCCGTGTGTGTGCGGCGCCGGCGAGTTGCAGATCGACGCCGCGGCCGGGGTGATGCGCAGCCGCGGACGCGAATTTCGGGCCGGCGACACGATCACCGTCGATGGCGCCAAGGGCGAGGTTCTGGCCGGGGCGGCGGCGATGATCGAACCGGAACTGTCCGGCGATTTCGCCACCCTGATGGCGTGGGCCGACCAACGCCGGCGTCTGCGCGTTCGGGCCAATGCCGAGACGGCCGTGGACGCCAGGACGGCGCGCCAATTCGGGGCCGAAGGCATCGGCCTTGCGCGCACCGAGCACATGTTTTTCGACGCCCAAAGGATCGACGCGGTCCGGGAGATGATTCTCGCCGACGACGAGGCCGGGCGGCGCGCCGCCCTGGCCAAGATCCTGCCTATGCAGCGGGGCGATTTCATCGAGCTGTTCGAGATCATGGAAGGCTATCCGGTGACCTTCCGTCTGCTCGACCCGCCGCTGCACGAATTCCTCCCTCACTCGGAAGAGGAGCTGGCCGCGGTCGCCAAGGCCACCGGGCTCGACACCGCCAAGCTGCTCCGGCGCGCGGCGGAACTGCGCGAGACCAACCCCATGCTTGGCCATCGGGGCTGCCGCCTCGGTATCTCCTACCCTGAGATCTACGAAATGCAGGTGCGCGCCATCATCGAGGCGGCGTGCGAGATCGCTGCGCGCGGCGGCGCGGCGCCGATGCCCGAGATCATGCATCCGCTGGTGGCCAAGGGCGAGGAGATGCGCTTTCTGCGCGCCCTCACCGATCGGGTCGCCGAGGCGGTGATGGCTGAGAAGGGCGTGCGGGTCGACTATCGCGTCGGGACGATGATCGAACTGCCGCGCGCGGCGCTGACCGCCGGCGATCTGGCGGCTTCGGCCGAGTTCTTTTCGTTTGGCACCAATGATCTCACCCAGACCACCTTCGGCATCAGCCGGGATGATTCCGGCCGCTTCCTGGAAGCCTACGTCGACAAGGGCATCTTCGAGCGCGACCCGTTTGTAACCTTGGATGTCGACGGGGTCGGGGCCCTGATCAGGATAGCGGCCAAGGACGGCCGCGCCGCCAGGCCGCAGCTGAAGCTCGGCATTTGCGGCGAGCACGGTGGCGATCCGGCCTCGATCGCCTTCTGCGAAGCCGAGAACCTCGACTACGTGAGCTGCTCGGCCTACCGCGTGCCGATCGCCCGCCTGGCGGCGGCGCAGGCGGCGCTCAGCCGGCGAGCCTGAAAGCCGTGGCCGACTCTCCGCTCGAAGAACTCGAGGCGCACGAGCACGCCCATCATGCCCATGAGGCGAGCGGAAACCCGTTGATCGCCAGGGCGACGATGACCATCGCGGTGCTGGCCGTCGCCGCCGCCGTGGTCGCCAGCCTGGAGACCACCGAGGGCGATCGGACGATCACCCTCAAGAACGACGCCGTGCTCGCCCAGAATCGGGCGACCGATCAATGGAATTTCTATCAGGCCAAGAGCCTGAAGAAGAACCTCTACGCCCTGGCGGCCGAGCAGGGCGGCGCCCGCGCTCCCGCCTACGCCAAGGTCGCGGCCAAGAACAGTGCCGAGGAAGCCACCATTCAGAGCCAGGCGCGCGCGCTGGAGGCGCGCCGTGATCAGGCCAGCGAAGCCGCCGAACACTCGGAGCACCGCCATGGCTGGCTGACCATCGCTTCGACCTTGCTGCACATGTCGATCGCCATCGCCACGTTGGCGATCATTCTTGGCCGACCCTGGCCGTGGCTCTCGTCCATGGCGCTGGCGGCGATCGGCGCCGGCCTCGCCGTCTGGGCTTATGTCTGAGGTGAGCCTCTAGGCCTCGCGCAGCAAAGGCAGGGCGAGTCCGCCCGCTGGTCGGGCGGCGAGAATTTCTCGCCGGAAGCGAAACAGCTCGGCCGGCCGCCCGCCAGTGCCGGCTTCGACCCGACCCAACCCCTCGGCCAGGCCGGTGCGCTCCACGGCGCGGCGAAAATTCTGCTTGTGCAGGGTGACGCCGGAGATGGTTTCCACCGCCCGCTGCAGCGCCGACAAGGTGAAGGCCTCGGGCATGAATTCGAACGCCACCGGACGATACTTGAGCTTGCCCCGCAGGCGGCCGAGAGCGGTCGCCAGGATGCGGCGATGGTCCGAGATCATCGGCTCGCCGAAGGCGTGGTCGAAGGCGCCGGCGGGAATCGGTGTCTCGCCGGTCCGCGCGCGGTCGCGCGCGGCCTCGGGGGCGAGGCCGGCCTCGTACAGCAACTCATAGCGCTCCAGGACCCGCTCCTCGTTCCACCGCGCCCCGCCGCGCGCGAACAGCAGCGCCGCCCGGCCGCGGTTCGGACCGGTGGTCCCCGCCCAGGCCTCCAGGGCCGGCCAGATCACCCCGTCGATGACCTCCGGACGACCGCGCCGCCAGTCTTCCCAGGGAAAGAACCGCGACCAGGACGACCAGGACGTGTCCCTGGTTGTGGGATCGGGACTTCTCGGCGCCAGCGCCAGGTAGCCGACCGAGATGACCCTCGCGGCGCCGACGCCGACGTCCGCCAGCGGCGCATCGCGACCCTGGTCTCCGAAAGTGTAGAGCTGCTCGACATAGCCGAGCTCGAAGCCGGTCTGGCGGGCCACGAACTCGCGCAGCGCCAGCTCGAAGGTGCGCTGCCCGACCGGATCGAACGGGCCGAAGGGCAAACCCTGGCGCCCGGTGGCCTGATCAACTGCGCCATCGCGCGGGCGCACGGTGAGCACCATGCCATCATCGCCGCGCAAGGTCAGAATCACGGCCGAAAGGCCGATCACCACCTCCATCGCCGAGGCCGGCGTACGCAGCGCGGTCATTTGGCTCGAACCACCGAAGGTGCGCGTTCGAACCCCGCCGCCTCGGAGAGACGCTCGAAGCGCTGCAGATAGCGCGCCGCGGCCTCGGCCGGAGCCAGCGGCCGCAGGGAAATCGCGCGGGCCGGCGCCGGCCCGAACAGGACCAGCGCCTCGTCGGGAAGAAATCCGGCCAGTTCGGTGGCTTCCATGAACGCGCTGGCGCGATCGGCGGCCTTGATCAGCCCCTTGATCGGGCCAGGCACGCTAGCCGGCAGGCCAAAGCGGATATGAATGGCGCTGGCCAGCCGGTCTTCGAACGCGCGATAGTCCAGGCCGAGCGCGGCCTTGAACGGCGAGATCATGTCCCCGATCACATATTCCGCCGCGTCGTGAAGCAGGGCCGCCAGCCGCCAGCGCGCGGCGAGGCTGGGACGCATCAGGACCGCGAGTTCTTCGACCACCAGCGAATGCTGGGCCACCGAAAAGGCGTGATCGCCGGTTGTCTGGCCATTCCAGCGGGCGACTCTGGCCAGGCCATGGGCAATGTCGATGATCTCGATATCGACCGGCGAGGGATCAAGCAGGTCCAGCCGGCGGCCGGATAGCATGCGTTGCCACGCCCGGGGCCGCTGCTCGATCGCTTTCGCCTTCTTCGCCAATGAGCCTCTCAGCTGACCGCGACGCCTTCCAGAGCCGCGCGTGTCCTCTCGACCTCGCCGCGGATCGCCGCCGCATCGCCGGCGTAGAGGATCGATCGCGACGCAGAGACGAGCAAGCCTCGACCGTCGGCGCGCTGGCCCGCGGCCATCACTTCGCGGCCCGAACCCCCCTGGGCGCCAATGCCGGGAACCAGGATGGCGAGGCTGGGCGCGACCTCGCGAACCCGGGCCAGTTCGCGCGGGGCCGTCGCGCCGACCACCAGCATCGCATTGCCGAGCGCGTTCCAGACGGTCTCGGCTCGCCGCGCGACGGCTATGAACAACGGCTCGCCGGCAACGTCTGCGGTCTGAAACCGGCCAGCATCCGGGTTGCTCGTCCGGCAAAGGATCGCCGCCCCACGATCGGGGCGGCGAAGGAAGGGTTCGACCGAGTCATCGCCCATGAGCGGGTTCACCGTCACCACATCGGCGCCATAGCGCTCGAAAGCTTCGCGCGCGTAAAACTCGGCGGTCGAGCCGATATCGCCGCGTTTGGCGTCCAAAATCACCAGGGCGTGCGGCGCGCGCTCGCGGATGTAGGCGATGGTTTCGACAAGGTCCTCCTCGGCGCCGATCGCGGCATGGTGCGCGAACTGCGGCTTGAACGCCGCCACTTCGGCGCCGACCAGATCGACTATCCATTTGTTGAAGATCAAGGTTGGCCGCGCCGCCTGGGCGTAGGCCGCCGGCATGCGCTGGATATCCGGGTCGAGACCGACGCAGAGCGAAGTTCCCGAAACCCGCCAAGCGTGCTCGAGTTTGGCGGCCAGATCCACGTTGTCCTCCAGGGGGCGGCTCTTAGGCTCCGGAACAACTCGGTTCAAGGCGCATTGCCCTGCAAGCGTGGCCGCTTGACAAACCCTGCCCTTCGGCGGGCAGTTGTCCCGTCGAGCGGAGAAAGATCGAGATGGACTGGGCGCGGATCATGGTTCCGTTGTCGGGCGGCGAGGCCGACCGAAGAGTGGTTGCCGCCGGGGCTGGCATCGCCGAGGCGTTCGGCGCCGAGCTTTGCTGTGTCTATACGCCGGCCGATGTCGCCGACCTCATTCCGTGGATGGGCGATGGGTTCATGGGCGGCGTCCAGGCGACGGCGGTGGAAAGCATTCGCGTGGCCGCTCAGGAAGGTGAGGCTGCCGCCAAGGAGGTGTTTCACAGCAGTCCCTACGGAAAGAAGAGCTTCGTCGTTCTGAAATCGCCGGTGTGGACCGGCTTAGCCATGGAGGGTCGGCTGTCCGATGTGGTGGTGTTCGACGACGCGGCCGCGCGCGGCAAGGGCTCCCTGGCCGAGGCCTTTCAACAGATCGTCGCCGCCGAGCAGCGTCCGACCGTGGTCGCGCGCGCCGGATTGAAGGTCGGCGGCGTGGCGGCGGTGGCCTGGGACGGGGGCAAGGAGGCCAGCCGGGCGATGCGCACCGCCTTGCCGCTGCTGCAGAAGGCGTCCCAGGTGGTCATCCTGACGGTTCCGACCTCGTCCTCGCGCAAGTGCGATCCACCAAGGTTGCAGGCGTTTCTTTCGGCCCGCGGCGTGGCCAGCGAACTCGAGGTGCTCACTGCCTCGGGCGAAGCGGCGCCGGCGATCGTCGCCGCCGCCAAAACCGCAGCGGCCGACTTGCTGGTGGTGGGCGCGTACGGCCATCCCCGGTTGCGCGAGTTTATCTTCGGCGGCGCCACGCGCACCTTTCTCAACGCCGACAGTCCGTCGCTGTTCTTGTCCCATTAGATCCGCGAGCCCCCGTGACCCTTCTGCGCATCGTCATGCGCCTGGCGCGAAATCCAGGCACCGAGTTCGCCGGCGGCGATGACCACCGCGGCTACTCTCTGGTGGCGCCGCTGACCAAGGATGGACGACTGGACGCCAGCGCCTACGCCCGGGTGAAGGACGCCTGCGTGGTGCGCCGGTTCGCTCCCGACGAGGAGCCAGCCGACGGCCACCTCCTGCGTCAGGGGGCCCGGTGGTTCTTCGACTATGGCGAGGTTGGCGGGCCCGACGACGAACCCGTCTACCGGTTGGGCGAGCACCGGTTCGCGGTCGGCGAATATGTCACCATCACCGATGAGGATGGCCGGCCGCTGACCTACAAGGTGGTCGAGGTGACGCCCGCCTGATCAGCCGACGACGTTGGCCCGCACCAGGGCGCGCATGTCGTGGTTGAGCTGATCGTGATCATCGGACTTGGCGAGCAAAGAGCCGACCACGACCGGGCCGCCCTGCGGCCCGCGCGCCTCGTAGGCGGCGACCTTGAATCCATGAGGCCCTGGCGTGTCGCTGGCGAGCACGAAGTCGCGGCGAATATTGCCGTGTCCCTCGTTGACGTGAATCTCGGCGCCCTGGTCGCGCGCCTGAATGTCCACGCCGCCCCGGCTGTCGGAGATCACCGTATTGCCACCGCCAATCGACACGTCGCGCCCGATCCTCACGTGATCGCCGCCATTCTGATCCTTGCCCGAAGCGTGGATGTGAATGCCGGGAAGATCGATGTCGACCCGGCCCTCGCCAGGGCCCTCGCCTTTGGTTTCGGCGGCCGGCACTTCGGCCCGCAAACTGGTTTCCAGCGGTGTCAGCGCCGCATCGACATCGTTTCCGCTCACCGACACCAGCTGCAGGGTCACGCTCTCCCCGTTCGCGGTCGCATAGGCGCAGGATTTGCCGTCGGCCGCGGCCGACTTGCGGCTCAGCTCGCCCTGCGTCGCCGGGCAGTCGAGCGTGGTCACCGCCCGATAGGCTTGGCCGCGGTGATGAAACGGCGGGTGGCAGGCGCTCAGCGCGACCAGGGCCACCCCCGGGGCTACCCATCTCGATGCAGAACCGACGGACATGAACCTTCCTCCTGAGGCGAGCGCACAGTGCGTATCGGCGGAGGTTCGTCCAGTGAATAAGCGGTAAGACCCGGCTAGTTCTGCCCTGGACGCGCCCCCGATCCTTCGCGTCTGGCCAGGAACGCCAGCCGCTCGAACAGGTGAACGTCCTGTTCGTTCTTCAACAGCGCCCCGGCCAGCGGTGGCAGGAGCTTCGCCGGATCACGCTCGCGCAGGGCGACGTCGTCGATATCCTCGACCATCAGCAGCTTGAGCCAGTCGAGCAGCTCGGAGGTCGACGGCTTTTTCTTCAGGCCGGGCACTTTGCGCATGTCGTAGAAGATGCGCAGCGACTCGGACACCAGCTTCTGTTTGATCCCCGGATAGTGAACTTCGATGATCTCGCGCATGGTGTCATCATCGGGGAAGCGGATGTAGTGAAAGAAGCATCGCCTTAGAAACGCGTCCGGCAGTTCTTTTTCGTTGTTTGACGTGATCACTACCACCGGTCGGATCTTGGCCCTGATCGTCTCATCCGTCTCGTAGACATAGAACTCCATGCGATCGAGTTCTTGCAGAAGGTCGTTGGGAAACTCGATATCGGCTTTGTCAATCTCATCGATCAGCAGCACCGGCCGCAGGTCGGAGTCGAACGCGTCCCAAAGCTTGCCGCGCTTGATGTAGTTGGCGACGTCCTTGACCCGCTCATCGCCCAGTTGGCTGTCGCGGAGCCGGGTCACCGCCTCATATTCATAAAGACCCTGCTGGGCCTTGGTGGTGGACTTTATATGCCATGTGATCAGCGGCGCATCGAGCGCCTTGGCGATCTCGTAGGCCAGCACCGTCTTGCCGGTGCCCGGCTCACCCTTGATCAGCAGCGGACGCTCGAGGGCGATGGCCGCGTTGACCGCGATCTTGAGATCGTCGGTGGCGACATAATCGCTCGTGCCTTCAAATCGCTTGGTCATTCACCGACTCCAGGGAGGGCCTTCGAACAGTTGTTCAAATCGAGGCCACCCTAAAGACCGTACCGGCACATTCCAAGCCCGCCGGTGGCATTCGCGTCCAAGACGCGGCGCTCAGTCGGCGCCGGGATTGATCGACACCGGGTCGCTGGCCGGGAACGTCTCTTCGAGCCCTTCGTCGAGAAGGGCGTCGACTCCCGCCCAGGCGCCGGACATGGGCTTTTCATCCGCCGGCTTGGCCGGCTTCTGACGGTGGCGGCGACGCGCCGGTCGTGGCCCGGACGCCTTCCCGGCCGAGGATTGGGCCATGGTGTTCTCCGATCGCGTTGCGGAACCCGCAACACTCTCTTGTGTTCCGCGATCCGCCCAAGAGAGACAGGGCTGGCTGGCGCGACTAAGAGTGCGCCCGTGACATCGCGCCTCATTCTCGCCAGCGCAAGCCCGCGCCGCCTCGATCTGTTGCGCCAGGCAGGCGTGATCCCCGACGCCGTGGACCCGGCCGATATCGATGAGCGGCCGCTGAAGGGCGAAGACCTGAAACGGACCAGCGCTCGCCTGGCGATGCTCAAGGCCGAGACCACCGCCGCACGCCATCCCGGCGCGTTCATCCTGGCGGCCGACACCCTGGTTTCGGCACGCGGACGCATTCTCGGCAAGCCGACGCAAATCGATGCGGCGCGGGCGATGCTCGAACGCCTTTCCGGCCGCAGCCACCGGGTGATCACCGCAGTGGCGGCGATCGCGCCCGACGCCCGGCGCGCCGCGCGCGTGGTCGAGGCCAGAGTAAAAATGAAGGTGCTCGACGACACCGATGTTGCGGCGCTGCTGGCCGGCGATGAGTGGTGCGGCGCCGCCGGCGGCTATCGCATCCAGGGGCGCGCCGGGGCCTGCGTCATCGCCATCACCGGTTCCTACACGGCTGTTGTCGGCCTGCCTCTCTACGAGACGATGGCGATGCTCGCAGGACTGGGGTTCAGCCACTGATGGCGGATCGCGCCTACTTTCTCGACCGCGGCTTTGGCGAGAGCCGTGGCGTCGTCACCCTGCAGGGGAGACCCGAGCGCCTGATCATCGCCCGCGACACCGATCCGCCATGCCAGGCGCTCGGCGCGCGCAGCATCGGCCGGGTGACCAAAATCGACCGACAATCGGCGCTCGCGTTCGTGGCCCTCGAGGCCGGCCCTGAAGCGGTGATCAATCTGAGATCCGCATCGCCACCCCTCGCCCAGGGCGCGGTGGTCGAAGTCGAGGTGAAGTCGGAGGCGCGCGGTGACAAGGGCGCGGTCGTCCATCTCATTGGGCCCGGGCGGGGGGCGCCCCGGCTGACGTCCCCCGCGCCTGATCTCGAGACCCGGATGCGGGTGCTGGCCAGGAGCGAGGGCGTCGATAGCGGTTCAGGCGCTCGGCGGGCGGCCGACGCAGCCCAGGATGAGGCGATCGAACCGCTGTTTTCCCTGCCCGGCGGGGGCCAGATCGCGGTCGAGCCGACGCGGGCGCTGACCGCGGTCGACGTCGACATGGCGGCCGCGCATGGGCCGGCCGGCAAAGCGATGGTCAAGGCGGTCAATCTGGCCGCCATCCGCGAGGCGGCGCGGGTGCTGCGCCTGAAAGGCCTCGGCGGCCTGGTGGTGATCGATTTCGTTGGTCGTGGTCACGACGGTCCGGCTTTGTTGGCCGCCGCCCGTTCCGCCTTCGCGCCGGACAACCCGGGCGTCGCCATCGGGCCGGTCAGCCGATTTGGTCTCATGGAGCTGGCCATCCCGCGCCGCGCCCGCCCTGTGGTCGATATCCTGCGCGGGGGTCGGCCAGGGCTTGGCCCGGCCACCGTGGCCATGAATCTCCTGCGGGCGCTGGAGCGCCAGGCGATGGCCGATCCGGGTGGACGCTTCGAGGTTGCGACGGCGCCCGACATCGCCGAGGCCGCCGGCAAAGGCTTCGAGGCGCTGATCGCCAAGCTCGGCGCGCGCATCGCCCTGCGCCCTGAGCAGGACCGTGTGGAATTCGAGATTCGCCGCTCATGAGCGATCCGCGGCCATGTCCGATCTGCGGCAAGCCAGCCAGCGCCGAGCACCGGCCGTTCTGCTCGCTTCGTTGCGCCGACGTCGACCTCAATCGCTGGCTTACCGGCGGCTATTCGATCGGCGAATCCCATGGCGAGGAGGAGCCGGATCCGGCGCCGTCGCCGCCGCCCGAGGAGGCCTAGGCGGTTTCTGGACAAGGGAAGGGGCCTTGCCTATAGACGGCGCTCCGCGGAGCCGGGCCTGGGTAGCTCAGTTGGTAGAGCAGCGGACTGAAAATCCGCGTGTCGGTGGTTCGAATCCGCCCCCAGGCACCACGGCGGCGGTTGAGTTCCGTCATGTTGCGTCGCAACGCTAATGTCGAACATCACGATTTATTTCGTTATATTTCAATCGGTGAATCGTGTTTGCAGCGCAAAGTGAACCGCGTTCCCCCAAGTCTTGGCCGGAGTGACCTGAAATTGACGCCTCTTGACGCCGAAAACAGGGGTTGCCAAAGGTTCCCGGCCGCAAGTCTAACGGCGCGGTAATCCCGGGTGAGGCGCAAGTGCGATGATCCCGAACATCCACTTTTGAGCCCGATCAATCAGGAACCGGCGACAGATGCTCGAAACCAAACGCACTTCACCCATCATCGCTTTGATAGGCGCAGTAGCGCTTCTGTCGAGCGCGCCAGTCTTGGCTCAGACAGCCGCGCCCGCGGCCGCGCCAGCCCCGGCGGCCGCCGCGCCCGCAACGCCCGCGGCCGGCGATACCGGCACCGCCACCCCGGACCAGGCGAACGCCGAGAGTCTGAAGGTCGGCGGCTCGGCCAATGGTCGCTTGACCCCGATCGTAATGTTCGAACAGGCCGACCTGGTGGTGAAGATCGTGATGATCGGCCTCCTCGCCTGCTCGATCCTTTCCTGGACCCTGCTGGTCATCAAGCTGGTCGAGTTCGGCAGCCTCAGGCGGACCTCGGACCGCTTCCTCGAATCCTTCCGCGGCGCCAAGTCGATCAACGAGATGGGCCGCATCGCCGAGTCGGAAGACTTCGCCGGCAACCCGATGGCCGATATGGCCGCCGCCGCCGCCGCCGAGGTCGAGCTTTCGCGGCAGGCCGGGCTGAATGTCACCGGCGAATTCCGCGACTCGACGCTCATGCGAGCGACAACCGCCATCAACGCGGTGCAGGCCTCGCTGGCCAGGCGCCTTTCGGGCGGGATGCAGTTTCTGGCCTCGGTCGGCGCCAACGCGCCGTTCATCGGCCTGTTCGGCACCGTCTACGGGATCATGAATTCGTTCATCGGTATCGCCAACACCAACACCACCAATCTCGCGGTCGTCGCCCCCGGCATCGCCCAGGCTCTCCTGGCGACCGGCATCGGTCTGTTCGCGGCCATCCCTTCGGTGGTGTTCTACAACTACTTCCAGACGCAGATCACCGGCTATGGCTCGCGTTCCGAAGGGTTCGTGGCCGAACTGATCAACGCCATCTCGCGGCAGCTCGACAAGGGAGCCTAAATTGGCCGCTAAACTTTCAGGGCCAAGCGGCGGCCGGTACGACGTCCAGCAGAACCACAACATCAACGTCACTCCGTTCGTCGACGTGATGCTGGTTCTCCTGATCATCTTCATGGTGGCCGCGCCTTTGGCCAGCGTGACGATCAAGGTGACGCTGCCGCCGGCAATGGCGAAACCCGCCAAGAACCCGCCCAAGCCCGTCTATATCTCCCTGAAGAAGGACGGCCGGGTGTTCGTCGGTGACAATGCTTCCGACCTCGACACGCTCGGTGACGATCTCAAAGCCGCCATCGGCACACGTGACCCGACGCGCGAACGGATCTTCATCCGCGGCGATCAGGACGTCCTTTATCAGGACTTCATGGGCGTGATGAACAAGCTTCAGGACAACGGTTTCTACAGCGTGGCCCTGGTGGGCGAGGACAAATCCGGACTGCGCAAAAAATGAGCGACACGCCCCCCGCCCCAGCGCCCGCGGTGGATATCGCCCACCCGACTCACAACCCCTTTGATGTCCCGAGGCCAAGGCGGAACACCGGTGTAACCTACGCCATCGTGTTCTCGGTGATCATCCACGCGATCATCGGCTTTTACCTGTGGCAGTGGAAATTCAAGGCGCACTATCAAAACTATAGCGACGAGAAGACGGAGGCCCAGCTGATCAAGCCGCCGCCGCCGCCACCGCCGCCCCCGCCGCCGCCACCGCCGCCCAAGAACCTGCCGCCGCCGCCGCCGGTGCAGCCGCGGCCTCCGGCGGTCGTCGCTCCCAATATCCCGGCCCCGCCGCCGCTCTACATCAGGCCCGTGGAGGCGCCCAAGCCGCCGCCGCCCGCACCACCGGTGGTCGCCTCGCCGGCCCCGCCGCCGCCCAGGCCAACGGTGATCACTCAGCCGGACTGGATCCGGCGGCCAAACGCCGACGACCTTGCGCAATATTACCCTGATCGCGCCCAGCGCCTTGGCGTCGCCGGCTCGGCTGAACTCGCCTGCACGGTCACCCAGCAGGGAACGCTCACCGAGTGCTCGGTGGCCAACGAGGAGCCGTCGGATCAGGGTTTCGGCACCGCCGCGCTGAAGATGACCCGTCTGTTCAAGATGCGGCCGCAGACGCGCGACGGCCAGCCGGTCGGCGGCGCCAAAATCAACATTCCGATTCGCTTCCAATTGCCGAAGGAATAGGGCGAGAACGGAGAGCGCGAGAGCTCCTGGGGGCAACCTCCAGGGGCTTTCTGCTGACTGCGGTCTCGCTGGTTGATCGCCGGCGGCTTCGCCCTTAAACGTCTCGCTCTCAAAGCGACACGCCGCCTTAGCTCAGCTGGTTAGAGCGCTAGATTGTGGATCTAGAGGTCCCCCGTTCGAACCGGGGAGGCGGTACCACCCCGGCGAGATGGATCAGCTGTGAGCCGCCCCGGCCTTGTCGATCGCCGCCTCGAGCGCGACCATGTCCTCGCCGGCGAAAATGTGGTTGCCGACCACGAACCCCGGGGTCCCGTCCAAGCCCAGCTGGTCGAAGAGCGCGCTCGTCGCCGCCAGGTGGGAGGTGGATGCGGCGCTGGGCGCGATATCCGCGGCGTGGGCGCCGTCGGCTATCGCCAGGCGATCGATGGTCGCATCGTCCAGCGGCCGGGTGGACATCAGACCTTGGTATAGTCCCAGATAATCGCCGCCAGCCTTTTTCACCGCCAGGGCGGCATAGGCCGCGTGTTCCGACGTCGCCCCGAAGATCGGCATCTCCTTGAACACGAAGCGGATGTCGGGATGCTGCCGGATCAAGGCCATCAGCCGGGGGGCCATCGATGCGCAGTGCGGACACCGGTAGTCGAAGAACTCGGTGACGGTGATCCGACCGTCGGGGTTGGCGACGAAGTCGCGCGGATCGTGCTCGATGGCGGCGCGTAGGCGCGGCAGATCGGCTTCGGCGCGTTTTTGCGCCGCCAGGGCCTTGGCGTCGGCGCTGGCCTGCAACTTGTCGCTCGCCTCCTGCAAGACCTCGGGATGGGCCAGGAGATAGGCGCGCACGCGCTCGCCGAAGGCCCGGTCGCCGTCCTCGCGCTGACAGCCGGCAAGCGCCACGGCCAGGCCGGCGGCGAGCAGAACCCCCCTCATCCCTGCTGGGCCATGGCTTTGAGGTCGTCGGCCGTCGGCTTGGAGGCGAGAACGATATCCGTCGCTCGTCGCCATTCGGGAGAATCCTTCTTCAACAGATCCCGCGCCCGCAGGGCGAAGACGCGCGCGTCCTTCATCTGCCCCAGATAAAAGTTCTTCTCGGCGGTGGCCAGGCGGGCCATGCCGTCCCGTCCTTGGCTGTCGTAGGCTTGCGCCAGCAGCCACCAACCGAGGGCGTTGTCGGGTTCGACGGCCATCGCCTGCTTGAGCTCGCTGACCGCCTCGTCGACCTTGGCCGGATCGGCTTCAGCCAGCAGCGTCTGGCCGAGATTGATGCGCAGCAGCGGCGCGTCAGGCTTAAGCTCCACCGAACGACGATGCGCCGGCTCGGCTTCCCTCGCTCGCCCGGCCTCGAACAGCACCTGACCCTTGAGCTCCCAGAGATAGGGATTGGCGGGTTGCCCGGCGATCAGGGCGTCGATGGCCTTCAACGCCCGGTTGGTGTCGTTCTCCTTGTAGATCGCGATCGCGCGCGCGTAGCGGGCGGGATAGGAGGTGTCGCTTTCAGGATAATCGACGGCGACGCGGTAGGGGCCATCCATGAAGGCCTCGATCTTGGCCCGCATGATCTCGTGACGGGCGATGATCTGAGGTGAATCGACGGCGCCGGCATGGGGCTGCTGCTCGACCCGCACCCTCAGGGCTTCGATGCGGTCATCGGAAAGCGGGTGGTCGCGGAAATAGGGGAAGCGCTTGGCGTCATCGAACACCTCCTGGTAGCGGTAGGTGTTGAAGAAATCGACCAGCCCCCGACCTGACAGGCCGGCCTTTTCAAGGTAGGTCACCGCGGCTTCGTCGGCGCGCGATTCCTGCTCGCGCGAGTAGCCCAAGACGCCGAGTTCGCCGAAATAGGTGGAGGAAAACAGCAGCGCGGCCGCGCCTTCGGGCGATCCGGCGGCCGCCGCCAGGATGCCAAGCCCGATGCTGGCCAGCATCGGGCCGAGCGCCGCCTTGGTCGCCGCACCCGAGCGCGCCACATGGCCGCCGGCGATGTGGCCGGTTTCGTGGGCGATCACCCCCTGCAGCTGATTGGGGGTCTTGGCTTCGAGAATGAGGCCGGTGTTCAGATAGAGGTTGAGGCCGGCGCTGGAGAAGGCGTTCAACTCCTTGTCGCCGACCAGGTGGATTTCGACCTTTTTCGGATCGAGACCGGCGGCGACGAAAATCGGATCCGCCTCGGCGTGGAGGGTCTCCTCGATCTCGGTGTCGCGGACGATCGAGACCTGGGCGGTCTGCGCCGCTGCTCGGATCGGCAGGGTGTTCAGCGCCAGGACGCCAAGCAGGCTCAGGCTGAGGCTCAGCGGTCGTAGGGATTGGCGCACGGCGGTCAACTTCGCTTCGGCCCCCCGTGGGGACACTCTATCCGCTCGCTAACTCCGCCGCCACCAGCCACGACGCGGCGAACTCGGCGGTGACACGATCTCGGACGGATCGGGCGGGGTCGGCGCCGGGGCGGGGTTGTCGACCGCCAAGACCACGCTCGGGGCATCGACCGGCAAGGCCGGTGCGACCTCGGGCGGGGCCGCCGAGGGTTCCTCGCTCAGCGGGGCCGGAGCTTTTTCCCGCCTCCGCCGGGCTTTGGGCTTGGCTTCTGCGGCCGGTTCCGGTTCGGGCAGTTCGACCCAGATCTCGGCGGTCTCGATCGCCGCGGGCGCAGGCGAGGTGACCGGCGGCGTTATCTCGGCGACCGCCACTGGTTCCAGCGCTTCCGGCTCGGGCCCCGCCACCGCTTCTGCGGGCTGGCGCTCGACCGGTCCGCGCCATTCGTAGGGATCTTCGCCGGACAACCGCGCCGGCCAGGACCAGGCGTAGGCGTCGTTGGTCGCTTCGCGCGGTCGACGCCCTCCGCGCCGTCCGCGACGGCGGCGGCCCTGCGCCGGCTCGCCTTCGCCGGCGGCGTCCACCGGCGCGGGGCGCGGCTCGTCGCTCGAGCGGCCCCGTCGCCGGCGGCGATTGCGACGTCGCGGCGCGTCATCGTCGGCGGTCACAACCGAGACGGGAGCTTCGTCCTCGATCTCCTCCTCGTCGAAATCCTCTTCCTCGTCCGGCTCATCGACCTGTTCAATGTCCGGGGTGACCAGGCTGCGGCGCTCCTCCGTCTTGCTGACCACGCCCGGCGGCGCGCTGCTGATCCGCTCGATCAGGTGATCGGCCTGCGCCAGATTGTCATCGAGCACGACATTGACGAACAGCCCATTCGCGTCGGTCAGGCGCACCAGGTAGTCGCGCTTGTGATTGAGCAGGTAAAGGCCGGTTTCCCTGGCGGCGCGCAGCACCACCTCACCACCGCCTTTGAGAGCCTCGGTTTCCAGCGCCCGCAGAGCGCCGAGCGCCGCTGATTCCGGCGAGCGGATACGGCCAGCGCCGGCGCAATGGGGGCAGGGGGTGGTCGTGCCTTCGAGGATGCCGGTCCGGCGCCGCTGGCGACTGAGTTCCATCAGCCCGAACGCCGAAATGCGGCCCATCTGGATGCGGGCCCGGTCGTGCGCCAGGCAATCCTTGAGCACCTTCTCCACGGCGCGGTTGTTCTTGGCCTCATCCATGTCGATGAAATCGATGACGATCAGCCCGGCCAGATCTCGCAGACGCAGTTGCCGCGCCGCCTCCGCCGCCGCCTCGGTGTTGGTCTTCAGCGCCGTCGCCTCGACGTTGCGCTCGCGCGTGGCCCGGCCGGAGTTGACGTCAATGGCGACCAGGGCCTCGGTCTGATTGATGACCAGATAGCCGCCAGATTTCAGCGGCACGGTCGGCGAATAGATCTGGGCCAGATGATCCTCGACCTTGTAGGCCGCGAACAGCGGCGCCGGGCCGCGGTATTCCTGGACCTTCTTGGCTTGGGTCGGCATCAGCATGCGCATGAATTCGCGCGCTTCCTGGAAGCCGGTTTCCCCTTGCACGAGGACCGCCTCGACGTCCTTGTCATAAAGATCGCGGATGGTGCGCTTAACCAGGTCCTCTTCCTCGTAGATGAGGGCGGGGGCGATCGAGTGCAGCGTGGTCTCGCGGATCGTGCTCCAGGCGCGTGACAGATATTCGTAGTCGCGCTTGATCTCCGCCTTGGTGCGCTTGGCGCCCGCGGTGCGGACGATGAGGCCCATGCCCTGGGGCACCGCCAGATCCTGGACGATTTCCCGCAGGCGCTTGCGGTCGGCGGTGACGGTGATCTTGCGGCTGATGCCGCCGCCGCGATTGGTGTTGGGCATCAGCACGCAGTACCGGCCGGCCAGGGAGAGATAGGTCGTCAGCGCGGCGCCTTTGTTGCCGCGCTCCTCCTTGACCACTTGGATAAGCATGATCTGGCGGCGCTTGATGACTTCCTGGATCTTATAGCGCCGCATCAGGCGCCGCCGCTGACGATTGATCTCCTCGTCGACTTCATCCTCGTCGTCGCCGCCCAGATTGTCCGGCTCCTCGTCGCTGGCGGCTGCCGGGCTGACCACGGGCGGTGCGTGGTCCTCGTCGTCCTCCGCCGCTTCGCGCAGCAGGGCTTCGCGGTCGGCGTGGGGGATCTGGTAATAGTCGGGATGGATTTCGTTGAAGGCCAGAAAACCATGGCGATTGCCGCCATATTCGACGAAAGCGGCCTGCAGCGAGGGCTCTACGCGGGTGACCTTGGCCAGATAGATATTGCCGCGCAGTTGCGCCCGGGCGCGGCTCTCAAAGTCGAATGCTTCGACCTCGTTTCCGTCCAGCAGCACCACACGGGTCTCTTCCGGGTGGGCGGCGTCGATCAGCATCATTTTTGACATTTAGAAGGGCTCCGCGGCGCGCAGCGGACTTCGATTCCGGGCGCCGAATGCGGGCGGGCGCGATTCCGAAGACCTTGCCGCCGCGAAGCGCGGAGCGGTTCAGGGTCGTGGTCGGAAACTCGGCGGCGCCGCCCATGGGTTGTATTCTCTAAGCAACGCCCTCATGCCGAGGGCGCGAATTGGCTGGCGCGTCTTGCGCCACACTGGCGCTGGCCCGACGCGGGGCGCGCACAAACGCTGAAGCCCGAAGGCGGCGCATGCGCCACGCCAATGTATGGGAACCACACGCGAAATGGAAGCGCGGCCTTTGGGCGCGCCCCGAGGTCGATTCCCTTAACCCTTTGTGCACACGCCTTTGGCCATAAGCATTGCCGGGGAATGGGCGGACCAAGGCTAGGTCATGACCGGAGCGAAAGCTTCTCGGTGGGGCGGATTGTTGGCGGGGCACGTCCTGGCCATAGGCTTGGCGGGGTCGACCCTGGCGGCCGCCGAGCCCGCCGCCCTCGCACTCGCTCCGGTTCCGGCCGTGAACGTCCGGCTGGGCGTCAGCGCCGAGGGCACCCGTCTGGTCATCGACAGCCCCGGTCCAATCGCGGTTGAGAGCTCAGCGGCCCCCGACCAGGGCATGGTTTTCGAAATCGAAGGCCTGGGCGCCGGCGAGAATACCTCGGGCGGTGGGCTGGGTCTGGTGCGCCACTGGGCGCTGGACGAAACGACCGCGCACGCGGTGCTGGAGCTGCAGCTTCGGCAGCCGAGCCGGGTGGCGCACCGGTTCGCCATTCCGCCCGGCCCGGGCGCGGACCACTATCGTTATGTCATCGACCTTGTCGACCAAGGCGGGGACGGCGAAGCGGTTGGCGCGGCGATCGTCAGGCGGAACGAGGGCAGGGTGCAGATCGCCAGCGCCCCGCCGAGACGCAAGTCGGCGGTCCTGCTTGGCCATGTGCGCAAGGTGGTGGTGATCGACGCCGGCCACGGCGGTCACGATCCCGGCGCGCAGAGCGGCGAGACCGACGAGAAGGATATCACCTTGGCGGCGGCCCTGCGGCTTCGCCATCGGCTGATGAGTAGCGGCCGCTACCGGGTAGTGATGACCCGCGAGTCCGACGTTTTCGTGCCACTGGAAGAGCGGGTGCGCATCGCCAGACGCGCCGGCGCCGACCTGTTCATCGCCCTGCACGCCGATTCCGCCGGCGCCGATCCCTCCACCCATGGCGCCAGCGTCTACACCCTCTCCGACCATGGCGAGACGCGGGTGCGGCAGGTTCTGGATGGCCATGAATGGTTCACCCGGGTGGCGGCGCGGGACGACCCGGCGGTTGGCGGCATCCTCCTGGACCTCACCCAGAGAACGACGCTCAATCGCTCTAACGCCTTCGCGCAGCTATTGCTCGATCATCTTGGGGACAAGATCGACCTGCTACCCAAATCCCACCGCGACGCCGGCTATTTCGTGCTGCTCGCGCCTGACGTCCCGGCCGTGCTGCTGGAAATGGGCTTTATCACCAGCGTCCAGGACCGCGCGCGGCTGACCGATCCGGCGCAGCGCGACACGCTGGTCGACGCCGTCGCCGACGCCATCGACGACTATTTCAACGCTCAGACCCGCCAAGCCGCCAGTTGACCGCCGTTGGCGCCCGCCTCGAACGGCGTTAGAGCATCGGTCAGGCGGAGAGGGCGTTCCGCGGAGGTCTGGCGGCGTTGCAACTCTTCGGTCGGACGATCCCCTTGCCCGGGCTGTTATTCCTGGGCGTGGTGGCGGCGGCTGCGTTGTCGGCGGGCGTCTATGCGGCGGTGCTGTTCGCCCAGATGCCCGACGCCATCGAACTGGCTGATTTCCATCCCCCGACCGCCACCAGGGTCTATGCCTGGGACGGCACCCTGATCGGCGAATTCTCCAAGGTCCGGCGCATCTACGTGCCCTACGACCAGATGCCGCCGCAGCTGGTCTACGCCTTCCTGGCCGCCGAGGATCACAACTTCTTTCAGCATGGCGGCGTCGACGTGACCGGCGTTTCCCGGGCCATGTTCAAGGACGCCATCAATGTGCTCCAGGGACGCCGACCCGAAGGCGGATCCACGATCACCCAGCAGGTGGCCAAGAATATCCTTCTCGACAATCAGGTGACGGTGGGCCGCAAGCTCAAGGAAGCGATCATCGCCACCCGCCTTGAGCAGACGCTGAGCAAAAAGCAGATCCTCGAGCTTTACCTGAACGACATCTGGCTCGGCTACCGCTCGTATGGTGTCGGCGCGGCGGCGTACAACTATTTCGGCAAGGCGATCAGCGACCTGACTCTGGCTCAGTGCGCCTATCTAGCCGCGCTACCCAAGGGCCCCGAAAACTACCAGCCGGTGCGCGACAAGGCGGCGGCCGTTCGCCGCCGCAACATGATCCTGCAGAACATGGCTGATCTGGGATGGGTGACCCAGGCCCAGGCCAACGCCGCCATGGCCGAGGATCTCAAGGTTGAGGTGGCTCCGACCCGCGCGCGCTACCATGACGCCGACTATTTTGTCGCCGAGGCGCGCCGCGAGGCGACGCAACTCAAAGGCGTTGGCGATGACCTGACCGAGGGTGGCTATTACATGCGCACCACGCTCGATCCCCGCCTGCAGACCGCGGCGCGCATTGCGCTCATGGACGGGCTCGAGACCTACGATCACCGGCATGGCTGGCGCGGCGCCTGGGGCCACGTGGACATCGTCCCTGGGTGGCAGAAGGCGACGCTGGCCAGCACCCCGCCCTCCGAGCGCAAGGGATGGCGGGCCGCGGTGATCACTCAGGCCGGCGACGCCGTCCGCATCCAGACCGCCGATGACAACTCCACCGGCCCGCTGCTGGGTGAGGATGTGATCTGGGAGCAAGCCGGCAAGGGCCTGAAGGTCGGCGATCTGGTCTTTGTCGAATCCGACGGCGCCGGGCATTTCCACCTGCGCCAGGTGCCCCAGGTGAACGGGGCCATCGTGGCCATGGAGCCCAACACCGGTCGGGTGCTGGCGATGGTCGGCGGCTACAGCTTTTCCCTGTCGAACTTCAACCGCGCCACCCAGGCTTACCGGCAGCCGGGTTCGTCGTTCAAACCGTTCGTTTACGCGACCGCCCTGGAGAGCGGGCAATTCACGCCCGCCAGCGTGGTCCTTGATGCGCCGATCAGCCTGCCTGGGTTCGGCGGCCAGATGTGGCGACCGGAAAACTACGAGCGCAAGTTTCTGGGGCCGCTCGTGTTCCGCCGCGGCCTGGAGCTGTCGCTCAACACCATGACCGTGCGCATCGCCATGCAGGTCGGCATGCGCCGGATCATCGACACCGCCAAACGGTTTGGCATCGTCGACCATATGGACCCGGTGTTGGCCATGGCGCTGGGGGCGGGAGAGACGACGCCGTTCCGGCTGACCGCCGCCTACGCCAGTCTGGTCAACGGCGGGCGCAGGGTCGATCCCCATCTCATCGAGGAGGTTGAGGATCGCGACGGCGACGCTGTCTATCGTTCCGATACGCGCGCGTGCGTGGGGTGCGATGCTGCCTTCACCGGCGATGATGGCCCGGATCTCGCCTGGACCGGGGCGCAACTAATCGACCCAATCACCGCCTATCAGATCGACACCATGCTCGAGGGCGTGGTGCAGCGCGGCACCGCGGTGCAGGCCAGCAGCCTCGGCCGCCCCATCGGCGGCAAGACGGGGACCACCAACGACTTCCGCAGCGCCTGGTTTGTCGGCTTCTCACCGCAGATCGTGGTCGGCGTGTTTGTCGGCTTTGATGACAACCGATCGCTCGGCAAGGGTGAGACCGGGGCGGTGGCCGCCCTGCCGGTCTTCATCGAATTCATGCAGGAGGCGCTCAAGGGCCTGCCGGTGATGGATTTCAAGGCCCCGCCCGGGGTCAAGTTCGCCAATATCGGGCCCAACCGCGAGGCCTTCCGACCGGGGACCGAACCGGCGGCTCGCGTGCTTCCAGCTAGCTACGCGACCTCGCCGGTCGCCACCGGGCCGGCCTCGCCGCCGACCGGGCCGGCGGACGTTCCACTGCGGCCGGCGCCGGCGAAGCCGCCCAAGGCTGACGACACCAGAGGATTGTATTGATCGGCCGGCCTCTCTATCTGGCCGGCTCCGGCAACCAGCGCTAAGCAGAGAGTCCTTCCATGCGTGCGGATATCGAGGCGAACAAGGCCGATATCGAGCAGTCCATCGGTCTGCTCAGGAGGCGCCTTTGACTGGGAGCTGGCGCTAAGGCGGCTGGACGAGCTCAACGCCCGGGTCGAGGACCCGAGCCTGTGGGCTGAACCCAGGGCCGCGCAGGCGCTGATGCGTGAGCGCACCCACCTGGCTAACCAGATCGACGCGGTTCAGCGCCTGGAGCGGGAACTGGGCGACGCCTTCGAGTTCGCTGAACTGGCCGAATCCGAGGCCGATCAGGCGTCGCTCGACGACGTCGCCGGTCAACTCGCCGGTCTCAAGGAAACCGCCGCCCGGGCCGAGCTCGAAGCCCTGCTTTCAGGCGAGGCCGACGCCGCCGACGCCTATCTGGAGGTTAACTCCGGGGCCGGAGGCACCGAGTCGGCCGATTGGGCCGCCATGTTGCTGCGCATGTATACGCGCTGGGCCGCCCAGCACGGCATGGATGTGGAATTCATTGAAGAGACCGACGGCGAGCAGGCGGGGGTCAAGTCGGCGACGGTGAAGGTGTCGGGGGCCAACGCCTACGGTTGGCTGAAGACGGAAGCCGGCGTCCATCGGCTGGTGCGGATTTCCCCCTTCGACGCGGCCGCCAAGCGCCACACCAGTTTCGCTTCAGTCTGGGTTTATCCGGTGGTTGACGACACCATCGAGATTGAGATCAACCCGGCCGACGTGCGCACCGACACCTACCGCGCCAGCGGCGCCGGGGGGCAGCATATCAACAAGACCGACTCGGCGGTGCGGCTCACCCACCTGCCGACCGGCATCGTCGTCGCCTGCCAGACCCAGCGCTCACAGCACCGCAACCGGGATGAGGCGTGGAAGATGCTCCGGGCGCGGCTGTACGAACGCGAACTGCAAAAGCGCGAAGCGGCGCAACGCGCCGTCGAGGATCAGAAGACCGATATCGGCTGGGGGCACCAGATCAGATCCTACGTCCTGCAGCCCTATCAGATGGTCAAGGACTTGCGCACCGAAGTGGAGACGTCGGACACAGCGGGGGTGCTTGATGGGGCGTTGGATCGGTTCATGGCCGCGTCTTTGGCGCAACGGGTCGGCGCCACGCGCGAGGGCTAGGGAACTGGCCATGGCGGCGTTCATTATGGTCGAGGTCGGGTCGCCCCCAAGGAGGCGCACATGCTCTGGACCATCGTCATCATTGTTATTGTGCTGCTGCTCATCGGGGCCCTGCCGAGCTGGGGCTACAGCCGCTCATGGGGCTATTTTCCGAGCGGCGGGCTGGGCCTGATACTGGTGATCGTGGTAGTGTTGCTGCTGATCGGCAGACTCTGATGATGGCGGGCAAATGAGCCAGGCGCCTGGCGAAGAACAGCACCCGATTCATATCGGTCAGGATGAAGCCAGAGGCGCCCAGCGCGTGGGCTTGATCTGGATGCTCGTCGCCTCCCTGGTGGTGATCATCGTCGTCATGGCCATGGTCGTGGGCTGGTTCGCCGGTGGTCTCGCGCAGGCCAATCGCCAGGGCGGACCTGGAGCGGTGCGCAAGACGGATGCGGCCCAGTTCCATACGCCAGCCCCACCGCCGGCAAGCGTCTACAATGCCCCTGGCGGCTGATCCGGTCGACAATCGCCGGTCGCGGCCAGTAAGGTCTCATGCCGACATGCTTGAGTAAGACGTAGAGGGGGCACGAGGTTGATCAGGACCATCCTCGCGGGATTGTCGCTTGCCGCCCTCGCAACGGCCGCCTGGGCGGGCGCCCCGAGCCGGGTTCTGGGGGGCAGGGATCTCTTCGCCCTGCAGTACGCCACCGACCCCGAGATCAGTCCGGACGACCGGCGCGTCGCCTATGTGCGGGTCACCTATGACATCATGACCGACCGGCCGACGCGGGCGATCTGGCTGATCGACATAGCCAGCGGCCGCCAGGAACCGCTGGGCGCGGCGGGCGCCCAGTCCAGTCCGCGCTGGTCACCGGACGGGACGCGCCTGGCCTTCGTCGCCGCCGAAGAGGGCGCCAAGCCGCAGCTCATGGTGCGCTGGCTGGCCAGCGGCGCCCAGGCGAGGGTAGCCGAACTCCCTCAGGCGCCGCGCGACATCGCCTGGTCGCCCGACGGCCGCACTATCGCCTTCACCATGCTGGTCGCCGACCCTCCCGTCAGTCTCGGCGCGCCGATGCCCAAGCCCGAAGGCGCGAGGTGGGCCGAGCCCCTGAAGATCATCGAGCAGCTTCATTATCGCGAGGACGCCGCTGGCTATCTGCGCGCCGGTCAGCGCCAGGTGTTCCTGGTGGCGGCCGACGGCGGCGCGCCGCGGCAATTGACCGAGGGACCGTTCACCGCGGAAGGACCGTTGGCCTGGACGCCCGATGGCCGCGAGGTCCTGTTCGCGTCCAATCACGAAAAGGATTGGGAGCTTGATCCGCTGGCCTCGCGTATCTGGGCGGCCGACGTTGCTGACGGCGACTTGTCTCCCTTGACCAGCCGCCATGGCCCCTCTGGCGACGTCGCCGTCTCTCCGGACGGTCGCCTGGTCGCCTGGGTGGGATTCGAAGACCGCGGCCGGAGCTACGAAAACGCCGAGCTGATGGTCATGAACCGTGACGGATCGGGGCTGAGATCACTGACCGCGGATCTCGACCGATCGGTCTCCGAGCCGCGGTGGACGCCGGACGGCCGGGCGATCGTGTTCGCTTATGGCGATCACGGGACGACCAAGATCGCGCGAGTGGACCTCGCCGGCCGAGTCGCGCCGATCGTTGCCGGACTTGGCGGATCGGAGCCCGATCGGCCCTACAACGGCGGCGACTTCAGCGTCGGCGCGAAAGGCGTGGTGGCCTTCACCCTGGGCGGTCCCGACCACCCGGCCGATGTCGGCGTGGCCGAAGGCGGCGCTGTCCGGCGCCTGACCGACCTGAACGCTGGCCTGTTCCGCTCGCTGACCCTGGCCAAGCTCGAGCCGTTGGCGGTGGTCTCAAGCTTCGATCATCGGCCGATCGACGCCTGGATCATGACCCCGCCCAGGTTCGACCCGGCGAAGAAGTATCCCCTGATCCTGGAAATCCACGGCGGGCCGTTCGCCGCCTACGGCCCCAGTTTCGCCTCCGAACTGCAGCTCTACGCCGCCGCCGGGTACGTGGTCCTCTACGCCAACCCGCGCGGCTCGACCTCGTACGGCGAGGCGTTCGCGAATCTGGTCGACAAGACCTACCCGGCTCACGATTACGACGATCTGATGAGCGCGGTCGATGCGGCGATCGGTAAGGGGTTCGTCGACCCTGACAACCTGTTCGTCACTGGCGGCTCCGGTGGCGGGCTGTTGACCGCCTGGATCGTTGGCAAGACCGACCGCTTTCGCGCTGCGGCTTCACAAAAGCCGGTCATCGATTGGACCAGCGAGGTGTTGACCGTCGATCTCTACGCCTTCATGGCCAAATACTGGTTCGGCAAGATGCCGTGGGAAGACCCCGACTTCTATTGGCGGCGCTCGCCGCTGTCCCTGGTCGGCCAGGTCAAGACCCCGAGCTTGGTCATGGTCGGCGAGGAGGATCATCGCACGCCGCCCAGCGAGGCGGAGCAATTCTTTCAGGCGCTGAAACTGCGCCAGGTCCCGACTGTCCTGGTGCAAGTCCCTGGCGCGGCGCACGAAACCTTGGAGGAACGACCATCACAGGAAGCGGCCGAGGCGGCGGCGATCCTCGCCTGGTTCGACCATTACCGGCATCGATAGGTCGCCTCAGCGCGGCGCCGCCTCGTCATAGAAACTGACCAGGTCGGCTTTCATTTTCACCAGCGCCTCGGTGTTCAGATAGACCATGTGGCCGGAGGGGTAATAGGCGAAGCGAACATTGCCGCGCAGGTTTGGCTCGAGCTGCATATGGCCGAGATCGTATTCGGTGCCGAAGAACGGCGTCGCCAGGTCGTAAAGCCCGTTCAGCGAATAGACCAAGAGGTGAGGATTCTCCCTCATCGCCGCCGACAGATCGAGAGCGACGTCGGCCATGTTGGTATCGTCGGCGTGGTCCGGCCCCCGGTGGCGGAAGTCCCATTGGACGCCCGAAGCGTAGTGGGTGGGGCGGTAGGCGAGGTCGGTGGCGTAGTCGAGCTGGTCGGTCAGATAGTGGTGGAATGCGGAGACGAACGCTCCGGTGATGCCGGTGCTCGAGGGATCGTATTCGGGCGCGTCGCCGGCGGCGTCGACGTCGACGCCGGTGAACCGGTCGTCATAGCGGCCGAGGGTGAGGCGGTCGGAGCGCAGCAACGCCTTGCGGAAGCGGCTGGGAGGGACTCGCAGATCGTTTTCGAGGATGTAAGCGGCCGGCAGACCCGTGTAGGCGCTCATCTTGGCGGCGATCGCCTCGCGCTCCTTGGGGTCGAGGTCCTGGCCCTCGGCCAACGCCACTGAGTAGGGGCCCCGGGCCCAGTCGCGCACCTCTCTGAGAAACGCGGGCAGATCGGTTGGCGGGCTGGCCAGGCGCCCGTGGTAGGCGGCCGCGGCGGCGTAGCTCGGCAGATAGTTGACCAGCTCGCGATCAAAGCCCGGATCGCGGCGGCCATAGTTGAGTATCGACGACAGCAGGATAACGCCGTTCAGCTGCACGCCATCGTTCTGCAAGCGATAGGAAAGGCCGGCCGAGCGGGTGGTGCCGTAGGATTCCCCGAACAGGAACTTGGGCGAATTCCAGCGGTCGTTGAGGGTCAGATAGCGTTCGATGCCGCGGGCGAAGGCGTCGATGTCCTGATCCGTGCCCCAGAATGCGGCCAGCTTGGTGTCGCCCAACGGTCGGGAAAAGCCGGCGCCGACGGCATCCAGAAATACCAGATCGGAGCGATCGAGCAGGCTGTCGTTGTTGTCGACCAGCTGGAAGGGCGCGTTGTGGGTGGCCCGCGGTGAATCGGTCACCACCCGCACCGGGCCAAGCGAGCCCATGTGCAGCCAGACGGTCGAAGAGCCAGGGCCGCCGTTGTAGAAGAACGTCACCGGCCGGGGTGAGCCGCGCTCGGGTCCGACCGTATAGGCGACATAGAACATGCTGGCGGTGGGCTTGCCATCATTGTCACGCAGGGTGAGGGTGCCGGCGGTAGCGGTGTAGGCAATGGCGCGGCCGCCGATCATCGCTTGGTGATGAGTGATCCGTTTCACCTCGACCACCGGGGCCAGAGCGATGTCGGCATCCGAAAGCTGGCGGCAGCGGGCGCGGTCGGAGCGCGCAGCGGACTTGTCTGCGCCGGCCGCCATCGCGTCGCACTCGAGATCGGGTTTGGCTTCGGGCCGTGGCCGGGCGGTCGTCCCCGGTTCGTCAGGCAGGGGACCGACGCGGCTGGCTTCGTTCTGGCCCTTAACTTTGGCGCTCGCCGGCTCGCTCGGCGCCGCGATGGCCGCCCCGCGCCCGGCCAGCAACAACACGCAGACAATGACGGCTAGACGCATGTGAACGGCTCCGCGACGCGCTGAAAATCTCAGGAAGGCTTAGAATTACTGGCCACGTGCCTCAAGGGCCGGGCGTCGCGGGCGCGCAAGGTTTTCTTGCTCGGGTCCCTGGGCTATGGCTTCGCCCCTTTCCACGAGGGCGCCATGACCGAGATCATCGACATTCAGGCGCGCGAAATCCTCGACAGCCGCGGCAATCCCACGGTCGAGGTCGATGTGACGCTGGAGGACGGCGCCTTCGGGCGCGCCGCCGCGCCCTCAGGGGCCTCCACCGGAACCCATGAAGCGGTCGAGCGTCGCGATGGCGATGGCGCGCGCTTCGGCGGCAGGGGTGTTCTGGGGGCGGTGGAAGCGGTCAA
Source organism: Caulobacteraceae bacterium (assembly GCA_035999625.1). Classification (GTDB taxonomy): domain Bacteria; phylum Pseudomonadota; class Alphaproteobacteria; order Caulobacterales; family Caulobacteraceae; genus Acaudatibacter. The sequence continues at coordinate 105,376 of DASYGN010000008.1, forward strand.
TGGCGAGATCTTCGATATCCTCGCCGGGTCCGATGCCGAAGATCAGCGGCGCATCGACAAGCTAATGATCGAGTTGGACGGGACCACCAACAAGAGCCGACTGGGCGCCAACGCCATTCTGGCGGTGAGCCTGGCTACGGCCAAGGCGGCCGCCGCCTCCGCGGGCCTGCCGCTTTACAAATATGTCGGCGGGGTGGGCGCGCGGCTCCTGCCGACGCCGATGATGAACATCATCAATGGCGGCGCGCACGCCGACAATCCGATCGACATTCAGGAATTCATGATCATGCCGACCGGCGCGGACTCGTTCGCCGAGGCCCTGCGCATGGGGGCTGAGATCTTCCACGCCCTGAAGTCAGCGCTCAAGGATGCTGGGCACAACACCAATGTCGGCGACGAAGGCGGCTTTGCGCCCGGCCTGGCCAGCGCCGACGCCGCGCTGGGTTTCATTGTCAAAGCCGGCGAAAGCGCCGGGTATAGTCCCGGCAAGGATTTCCACCTGGCCCTGGATGTCGCCGCCAGTGAGCTTTATCGCGATGGCCGCTACCACCTGACCGGCGAAGACAGGATTTTCGACGCCGACGGTCTGACCACTTATCTGGCCGGCCTCATCGGTCGGTTTCCGATCGTCAGCATTGAGGATGGATGCGCCGAAGATGACCTCGAGGGTTGGGCGCATCAGACCAAGGTGCTGGGCGGCAAGGTGCAGCTCGTCGGCGATGATGTCTTTGTCACCAATCCGCTGCGGCTGCGGACCGGTATCGATCGCGGCTTGGCCAACGCGATCCTGATTAAGGTCAATCAGATAGGCAGCTTATCTGAGACTCTAGACACGATGGAGATGGCCGGGCGCGCCGCCTATCGGCAGGTGATGAGCCACCGGTCGGGCGAGACCGAGGATGTCACCATCGCCGATTTGGCGGTGGCGACCGGCTGCGGCCAGATCAAGACCGGGTCACTGGCCAGAACCGACCGGGTGGCCAAATACAACCAGTTGCTGCGCATCGAGGCTGAACTCGGCGACCAGGCGGCCTACGCCGGCCGCAGCGCGGTCCGACGCCTCGGCTGAACGCCGCGGCGTTAGGCTTGCATTAAGCCCCAGTGCCGATATCTCACGGCTATCGGTCACGCGCTGCGAGTCGGCCATGATTCCCCGTCTCCAGACCTACCTGCCCACCGCGATCCTGGCCTTCCTGATTTTCTATTTTGCCTTCCACGCGCTGACCGGCGAGCGCGGCCTGCTGCTGACCAGGCAACGACGCGAGATGCTGGCGTCGAAGGAAGCCGAACTGGTCCAGCTGCGCCTCGAGCGGCGCGACCTGGAAATCCGCGCCAGATTGCTGCGCGACCAGAGCCTCTCGGCCGATCTGCTCGAGGAAAGGGCGCACGCCCTGCTAGGCTTTGTCGATCCCAGGGATTATGTGATCCGCGTCGTTCCGGGCCAGGGCTGAAAACGCCCGCACGCGTTTAGGCCTTTAGAGGATCGCAGGAGCAGCAGATGGCGCGCGCCACGGCCAAGGGCGGCGCCCGCAAGGGCGCGAACGGGACGGCGCGCGAGGCCGATCTGCTGGCCTTCTACCGGGACATGTTGCTCATCCGCCGCTTTGAGGAGCGGGCCGGCCAACTCTACGGCATGGGGTTGATCGGCGGTTTCTGCCATCTCTACATCGGTCAGGAGGCGATCGCTGTCGGCATGCAGGCCATTCGCCGTTCTGGCGATCAGGTGATCACTGGCTATCGCGATCATGGGCACATGCTGGCGGTGGGCATGGATCCCAAGTCGGTCATGGCCGAACTCACCGGGCGCGCCGCCGGCGCCTCGCGCGGCAAGGGCGGCTCGATGCACATGTTCAGCCTCGAGCATGACTTCTATGGTGGTCATGGGATTGTCGGCGCCCAGGTCAGCCTCGGCACCGGCATCGCTCTGGCCAACCGCTATCGCGACGACGGCAAGGTGGCGTTCGTCTATTTCGGTGACGGGGCCGCCAATCAGGGCCAGGTCTACGAGAGCTTCAACATGGCGGCGCTCTGGCGTCTGCCGGTGGTCTACGTGATCGAGAACAACCAGTACGCCATGGGCACCAGTGTCGAGCGTTCGACCTCGGCCACGCATCTGTTTCATCGCGGCGCCGGCTTCAATATCCCCGGCGCCGAGGTTGATGGCATGGACGTTTCGGCCGTGAGAGCGGCCGGCGCCAAGGCGGCGGAACATGCCCGCGGCGGCAAGGGACCGATCATTCTGGAGATGAAGACCTATCGCTATCGAGGTCATTCGATGAGCGATCCCGGCAAGTACCGGACCCGCGACGAAATCGACGCCGTGCGCAGGACGCGCGATCCCATCGATCACCTGCGCGACAAGATCGAGGGCGCGGGCATCGCCGAGGAGGGAAAACTGAAGGCCATCGACGCGGAGGTGAAGGCGATCATCGCCGATGCGGCGGAATTCGCCCGTACCGCTCCCGAGCCAGGCGAGGACGAGCTGTTCACCGATGTCTACGCGGAGGCGGCCGCGTGATCGATGTACTGATGCCGGCCCTGTCGCCGACCATGGAGGAAGGATCGCTCGCCAAATGGCTGGTAAAGGCGGGCGACGCGGTCAAGAGCGGCGATGTGATCGCCGAAATCGAAACCGACAAGGCGACCATGGAGGTCGAAGCGGTCGATGAAGGGGTGATCGAAGAGCTGCTCGTCCCGGAAGGGGCTGAAGGGGTCAAGGTCAACACGCCAATCGCGCGTCTCTCCGGCGGCGTCTCTGCGCCCGCGCCGAAGGCCAGGCCGGCGGCTTCGTCGGTGGCCGAACAACCGCCCGCCCACGCGGAGCGGAGGCAAGCCAGGCCTGTCCCGCCACCCGCCGAGCTGAATGACCCGGACATCCCGGCCGGCGCCAAAACTCAGCGCACGAGCGTGCGCGATGCGCTGCGCGACGCCATGGCCGAGGAGATGCGCCGTGACGCCAGCGTCTTCCTCATGGGCGAGGAGGTGGCTGAGTATCAGGGCGCCTACAAGGTCAGCCGTGAACTGCTGCAGGAGTTTGGCCCCAGACGGGTTATCGACACCCCGATCACCGAGCATGGCTTCGCCGGCGTCGGCGTCGGCGCGGCGATGGTCGGCTTGCGTCCGATCGTCGAGTTCATGACCTTCAATTTCGCCATGCAAGCGATTGATCAGATTATTAATTCGGCAGCGAAGACCCACTATATGTCGGGTGGCCAGATCACTTGCCCAATCGTCTTCCGAGGGCCAAATGGTGCGGCTTCGCGCGTCGCCGCTCAGCACAGCCAGGACTATTCGAGCTGGTACGGCCAGGTTCCCGGCCTGAAGGTGATCGCCCCTTACGATGCGGCCGACGCCAAGGGTCTGCTCAAGGCGGCGATTCGCGATCCCAACCCGGTCATCTTCCTGGAGCACGAAATGCTCTATGGCCATGAGGGCGAAGTCCCTGTTGGGGTCGACTGGCTGGTTCCGATCGGCAAGGCGAGGGTCCGTCGCCAGGGCGACGCGGTGACCATCACCGCCCATGCGCGCATGGTAGGTCTGGCGCTGGAGGCGGCCGAGATTCTGGCCAGGGACGGACTGGAGGCCGAGGTGGTCGATCTGCGCACCCTGCGCCCCCTCGACCACGCGACGATAATCGACAGCGTCAAGAAGACCAATCGCCTGGTGAGCGTTGAGGAGGGCTGGAGCCCGTTCGGCGTCGGGGCGGAGGTAACCGCGAGGATCGTTGAGCAAGCCTTCGACTGGCTGGACGCGCCGCCGATGCGAGTGTCCCAACAGGATACACCGCTGCCCTACGCGGCGAATCTCGAGGCGCTTTCGCTGCCGTCGGTCGAACGCATCGTGGCCGCCGCCAAGGCGGTTTGCTACCGATGAACGGGAACGGGGAGGTCCGCTGGCGTAGCGGCGGGTGCCACTGCCAGGCGGTGCGCTTCGAGGTCGCCCTGCCCGATGCGGTGAAAGCCGACACCTGCACCTGCTCGATGTGCGCCATGACCGGGTTCGTCCATGTCGTCGTTCCGGCGCCGCGCTTGCGGATCCTCGCGGGCGCCGACGAGCTGACCAGCTACCGTTTCAACACTCGCCTCGCCGAACATCTGTTCTGCCGTCACTGCGGCGTGAAGAGCTTTTACCGGCCGCGCTCGAATCCCGATGGATGGTCGGTGAACGCCCGCTGTCTCGACGAACCGGAGGCCGTGCGGCTCGAGATGGGCGTGTTCGACGGCCGCCACTGGGAAGACCATTGGGCGGCGCACGGTAGCGAGATAGCCGAACGCTCCAAGGAGGCGACGTGACCGATGTGCTGATGCCGGCCCTCTCGCCGACCATGGAAGAGGGTTCGCTGGCCAAGTGGCTGGTCAAGGTCGGCGACACTGTGCGCGCGGGTGACGTCATCGCCGAGATCGAGACCGACAAGGCGACGATGGAGGTCGAAGCGGTGGACGAGGGAGTGGTTTCGGCGATCCTGGTGCCTGAGGGCGCCGAAGGCGTGAAGATCAACACGCCGATCGCCCGTCTGGGTGAAGGGCCGGATGCCCCGGCCACGCCCGCCGCGCCGGTGAAAGTGGCGCCGACAGCGTCACCGGCTGACAAGCAAGGGGCCGCCCCGGCCACGCCAGCCGCCACATCGATCGCTGCCGCGCCAGCGCCGAGAGAGGTTGACGGTGAGCGCGTGTTCGCCTCGCCGTTGGCTCGGCGCCTCGCCGTCCAGCGGGGATTGGATCTGAGCGCAATCAAGGGATCTGGACCCCACGGACGGATCGTGCGCCGCGATGTCGAAGCGGCCGGCGGCGCGCCCGCGCCTGCGACAGCGCCGCCTACCTCACCGGGTCCGGTCGCGGTGGTGGCCGCCGCTCAGCCACACGCGCCCCGGACCCTCGAGCAGATGGGCATCGCCCCCGGAACCTACGATCTTGTCCCGCTGGATGGGATGAAGAAGACCATCGCCCGGCGGATGACCGACAGCTTCCGCGATATTCCCCATTTTCCGCTCACCATCGATGTCGAGCTGGACGCCTTGCTGGCGGCGCGGGCGCGGATCAACGTCGGGCTCGCCGCCGAAGGGGTCAAAGTGAGCGTCAACGACATGGTCATCAAGGCCGCCGCGTCGGCGCTCATGCGCGAACCCGACGCCAACGCCAGCTACACGCCCGAAGGGATCGCCAGGCACCACCACGCCGACATCGCCATGGCGGTGGCCATCGATGGCGGTCTGATCACGCCGATCATCCGCGCCGCCGAGGGCAAGGGGCTGGCCCGGATCGCCGCCGAGTCGAAGGATCTGGCCGACCGGGCCCGGGGCAGAAAACTGAAACCCGAGGAATATCAAGGCGGCACCTTCTCGATCTCCAATCTCGGCATGTTCGGGATCAAGAGCTTCGCCTCGATCATCAACGAGCCGCACGGCGCCATTCTCTCGGTGGGCGTCGGCGAAAAGCGCGCCGTCGTGCGCGGCGAGGAGTTGGCCATCGCCACGGTGATGAGCGTCACCTTGACCTGCGATCATCGGGTGGTCGATGGGGCCATCGGAGCGCGCTGGCTGGCGGCGTTCAAGGCGATGGTTGAAGATCCCCTGACCATCATCATTTAGGAGCGCCATGAACGCCTACGACTTCACCGCCGAGACCCTCGCAGGCGAGCCCGCGCCGCTGGCCGAGCACAAGGGCAAGGTCATCCTGGTCGTCAACACCGCCAGCAAATGCGGCTTCACCCCGCAATATCGCGGCCTCGAAGACCTGCACCGCAAATTCGCCGCGCGTGGTCTGGTGGTGCTGGGCTTTCCTTGCAATCAATTTGGCCATCAGGAGCCGGGCGACGCCGCCGAGATCGCCACCTTCTGTTCGCTTAACTACGACGTCAGCTTTCCGATGATGCGCAAGATCGAGGTCAATGGTCCGGCCGCCGATCCCCTCTACGCGTGGCTGAAGCGACAGAGGAAGGGCGCGCTCGGCACCGAGGCGATCAAATGGAACTTCACCAAGTTCCTGATCGATCGCGAGGGCGGCGTCGCTCAGCGCTTCGCTCCCACCACCGTGCCCAAAGCTCTGGAGAGCGCCATCGAGGCTTTGCTTTGATGGCGGACGCGCTTTGACGGCGGACGCCTACGATGTGGTGGTGATCGGCGCCGGGCCGGGCGGCTATGTGGCGGCGATCCGGGCGGCCCAGCTAGGCCTGAAGACGGCGATCATCGAGCGAGATGCGCTGGGCGGGGTATGTCTCAACTGGGGCTGTATTCCCACCAAGGCGCTGCTCAAATCGGGCGAGGTCTATGACACCTTGGGCCATCTGGCCGACTATGGCCTCACCGCCGAAGGCCGCGCCTACGACTTCGCCAAGGTGATCGAGCGTTCGCGCAAGGTGGCCAAGCAGCTTTCCTCCGGCGTCGCGTTCCTGATGAAGAAGAACAAGATCGAGGTGATCGAGGGGACCGCGAGGCTGGAGAAGGGCAAGGATGCGCCGGGCGTCACCGTCGCCCTGAAGGCCGGGGGGGAGCGCAGGATCGCCGGCCACTCGGTGATCCTGGCCACCGGCGCCCGGGCGCGAACCTTGCCGGCGATCGGTCTGGTTCCCGACGGGGAGAGGATCTGGACCTATCGCGAGGCCATGGTTCCGAAGCGGGCGCCGAAGTCCCTGCTGGTGGTGGGTTCCGGGGCGATCGGCATGGAGTTCGCCAGCTTTTATCGCGCTCTCGGCTCTGAGGTGACGGTGGTGGAAGTTCTGCCACGCATCCTGCCGGTGGAGGATGAAGAGATCGCCGCCGCGGCTCACAAGGCGTTCGAACGCCGGGGGATCAAGCTACGGCCAGGCGCCAAGATCGTCGCCCTGAAGGCGGCGAAGAGCGGCGTGACCCTGGAACTCGAGGAGGGCGACAAGGCGGAGCGCCTGGAAGCCGAAACCGCGATCGTTGCCGTCGGCATCGACGGCAACGTCGAGCACCTCGGTCTGGAGGCGTTGGGCGTCAAGCTGGACCGCGGCCATGTGGTCACCGATGGCCATGGGGCGACCAATGTGCGCGGCCTTTACGCCATTGGCGATGTCGCCGGGCCGCCGTGGCTGGCGCACAAGGCGAGCCACGAGGGCGTGCACTGCGTCGAGCGCATCGCGGGCGTCGCCGGTCCGCCGCTGCCGGCGGCTGTGCCGGGCTGCACCTACACCAGTCCTCAGATCGCCTCGGTCGGCATGACCGAGGCGCAGGCCAAGGAGAGTGGCCTGACAATCAAGGTGGGCCGGTTCCCGTTCCGGGCGAACGGCAAAGCGATCGCCGCCGGCGAAACCGAGGGGCTGGTCAAGACTGTGTTCGACGCCGCCACCGGCGCGCTCATCGGCGCCCACATGATCGGCGGCGAAGTCACCGAGATGATCCAGGGCTTCGCCCTCGCCATCACCTGCGAGGCCACGGAGGCTGAACTGATCGCTACCATCTTCCCCCATCCGACGATGAGCGAGGCCATGCACGAGGCCACGCTCGACGCCTTCGGCCGGGTGCTGCACCTGTAGGACTAGGCGCGCCGGTAGCGCTCGCCGGTTTGCAGGAAGGCGCCGTTGGCGCCGGCGACGCCGAGTTCGAGGCTTTCGCCGATCCGCCCGGCGAGTTGGGTGAACCGCGCGGCCGCGGCGGGCGGACAAACATCGCCCGCGGTCGCTTCGAACAGGGCCAGCCAGCGATCGAAGTGGGCGGCGTCGATCGGCAACGGCGTGTGCTTGGCCATGGGTTGGCCGTGATAGCGGCCGCTCATCAACGCCACCGACGACCAGAAGGCGAACATGCGTTGCAGATGCGGCTCCCAATCCTCGATCACCGCCTCGAACACCGGCCCGAGCAGTGGGTCGCGCCGGACCCGCTGATAAAAGGCGCGCACCAGGGTCTCGATCATCGCCTCGTCGACCCCGGTTTCGGCATGGACCTCGGCGGCGAACGCGGCTCGCCGGTCGGTCGCGGTGACGGCGTCAGGGTCGGATTGGTTCATTCGGCCGGGCTCGCGAGCGGCTCGCTGGCCGCCAACCCCGGCTTGGCTGGCGCGCGCAGCTTGTCGAGGAAATCCCAGCCCATCAGCAACGCCCCGGCGGCGAACACGACATCGCCCGGAAGCCGCATCCACTGCCAGAACCTTGTCGTGTCGTAGAATTTCAAGCTGCGGGCATAGGCCAGACCATGCTCATAAACGGCGTCGAGCTGGGGCCAACCGATGGGAAAGAAATTCAACACGACCCACAGGACCAGACCGGCGTTGTAGAGCCAGAAGGCGGCTAGACCCAGCCTGTCGCTGAACGGCCGTGTGTCCGCGGCCCGGTAGCGGAGGCAGAAATAGATCAGGCCTATGGCCAGTTCGCCAAACGCCCCGAAGAGGGCGGTGTGGGCGTGGTTCAGGGTCAGGAAAGTCCCATGCTCATAGTAGTTCACCAGCGGCGCGTTCAGGGTTCCGCCACCAAAGACGCCAGCGCCGACGAAGTTCCAGAACGCCGCGCCGATGATGAAGGCGTAGGCGACATGGTACTTGAACTGCGCCTGCGTCCTGATCAGGCGGTAATGATTGATCGCTTCGATGATCAGCAGCACCAGGGGCAGCACCTCGATGAACGAGAACATGCTGCCCATCGGGACCCACATGCTCGGCCCCCCGGCCCAATAGAGATGGTGGCCGGTTCCGATCACGCCGCCCAGGAAGACCAGGATGACTTCAAAGTAGGTGGCGCGCTCAGCCAGCTTGCGCGACACCAGGCCAACGGCCATCAACAGGTAGGCGCTCATGCACGCGGCGAAGAACTCGAATGACTGCTCAACCCACAGGTGCACCACCCACCAGCGCCAGAAGTCCGTCAGGGTGAAGGACTTTTCGATCCCCGTCAGCGGAATCATGCCGAATACGTAGAGGACGGCGATGTTGATGGTCGACGCCCAGATCAGGTGCTCGAGGCGAATCCGGCCGCGCCAGAACTCGCCGGCGGCGGCCCGCCACCGGGCGGTGGTCGGCCACAGCGCGCGCATGACCAGCAGGCTCCAGAAGGCCAGGCCGATGAAGAATCCAATCTGCCAGAAGCGGCCGAGCTGGATGTAGGAAAGCCCTTGGTTGCCAAACCAGAACCAGCCGCGATTGATCACGCCAGCGATGCCCAGGTAATCGCCAAGAAGTCCGCCGACGACGACCAGCAGCGTCACCCAGAACAACAGGTCGACGAGCAGCGCCTGACCCTTCGCCTCCTGGCCGCCAGCGATGGCGGGGGCCAGAAACAGGGCTGCCCCGATCCACGACAGACCGATCCACACGATCGGCGCCTGGATGTGAACGTCGCGCAGAAAATTGAATGGCAGGTAGTTATTGATCGGAATGCCATAGAAGGTCGCCCGCTCGTAGTAGGAATGCGCCATGATCGTCCCGGCGCCGATCTGGGCCAGCAGCAACAGGGCGACGACGATGAAATACTTGCCGATGCGTCGCTGGCTCGCCGTCAACGGACGAAAGCTCGCCAGCACCGGGTCCATCGGCGCGTTATCGGGATGGGAGAGAAAATACTCGTAGATGAACAGCACCGCGCCGAAGGCGAAAAAGGTGAAGCAGAAGCTGATCCAGGTCCATCGGAAGGTGTTGGTCGTCGGCGTGTTGCCGACCAAAGGCTCGAAGGGCCAGTTCTCGGTCCATGACCAGGTCCGGCCGGGTCGGCGGGCGACGGTGGTGATCGCCGAATAAATGATGAAGTCCGCTGTCTGAGCGGCGAGGGGCTTGGAGAGGCTTCTGGCCTCGCTCCATCCCGATATCGGATCGGCGGCGGCGAAGGACAGCGCCAGCTGGGTCCGAGCCTTGATGAATGCCGCCGCCACCGGCGCCGGCAGGACAACGACCGGCCGGGTGAGGTCGATTCCTTGCAGGTCGGTCCGCATCGTCGCCGTCGCCGAGGCCTGCTGGTCGAGCGTCAAGGCGGCGTAAGGTCTGCCGAACCGGCTCTGGGAGATATTGTCCCGGCTGTCCTCGCCGAGCCGCACCAGAGACTGGGCGGTGTAGTCCTCGCCGTAATAGGAACCCATGCCGTAGAGGCTGCCATAGTCCATGAGGTCGGCGCGCTGAAAGCCGCCCTTTCCGGCGACAAGATCTTCGCTGGTCATCAATGACTGACCGTCCTCGGCCACGAACCGCGCCGGCTGAGGAGGCGCGGTGCGATAGGTGATCACCGTCGCCCAGGCGAGGAGCGCGAAGGTGAGAACGGCGACCACCAGCAACGCCCACTTGAGCGCGTTGCTCACTGGATCCTCTGTGGGCGAGGCGCCGCGTTGCAGCTCAACGGTCATCTATCATTCCCCCTTACCAGCCGTGGGCGCCGGCGACCGCCACCAGGACGGTGGCTGCGGACAGGCCCAGAAGACCCTGATGCAAACGCTGCATCACCTTCAAGGCCCGAGCGGGGTCGCCTCGCGCCTTGGCGTTGGCCCTCGACGAAACCAACGGCTCGATGACGAATAGGATGACCGCGAAGACCAGCCACAGGCCGACCATGGCGTGCATCCACCAAAAGCTCCCCTCGCCGAACCTTGACCAGAGATCGCCTCGCCAGAGCATGTAGAGACCGGACAAACCCACGGCGATGACCGCCATCCGCGCCTGCCAGCTGAACCGTCGCTCAATCGCCGCAAACGCCTCCAAAGGCCGCTCGCCCAGCGCGCCGCGCCTGGCCGCGGGCAGGACCACGGTGGTCACCACGCTCACCCCGCCGATCCACAGGACGACGGCAAGCACGTGGATTGCGCGCGCAACGGTGATGTCGCTCATGCCCGGATCCCTGGAGACTTCCGATCCGTAGCATGCGCCCGAACGGCGCGCCTTTGCGCTGCCTCAATGCGTGAGGCGCATCAGCCGCCTTCGGCTTCGGCGATGCGTTGAACGGCGACATAGTCGGTCTTGCCCGAACCCAGGACAGGCACCTCGAAGGTGCGCACGATGCGCCTCGGGGCTGCCAGTTCCGAGGCCCCGACCTCCCTTGCGTGGGCCATCAGCGTGCCGATCTCGGCGTCGGAACGATCGGTGACCAGCACCAGGCGCTCACCCTTCTTGCCGTCCGGCACCGCGATCACCGCGTGACGCGCCTCCGGCCAGAGACTGGAGGCCAGGTTCTCGGCGGCGGTGAGCGAGACCATTTCGCCGCCAATCTTGGCGAACCGCTTCACTCGCCCGAGGATGGTGATCCACTTATCCGAGGTCATCTCGACCACGTCACCGGTATCGTGCCAGCCGTCCGGCGGCGGCTCAATGTCGCCGCCAGCCTTCAGATACCCGGACATGACATTTGGTCCGCGCACGAACAGTCGCCGGCCCCGAGTTATTCCTTCTACGGAATCGAGGCGGGTTTCGATTCCAGGCAGAAGCCCGCCAACCGTGCCCCGCCGATTGTCATCGGGCTTGTTCACCGCGATCACGGGCGAGGCTTCGGTCGCGCCATACCCCTCCAGCACCGGGATTGGCCCGAACCGCTCCCGGATCAGTTGATGGGTTTCTTCGCGCACTTTCTCGGCCCCACAGACGATGAACTTCAGACTGGATAGCGCGCGGCCCTCGGCGGCGCGGGCGTACTGGTTGACGAAGGTGTCGGTGGCCAGAAGGATGCTGGCCTTGGTGTCCTGCACCAGAGCCGGAATCTGCTTGATGTGCAGGGGGCTCGGATATTGGAACGCCTTCATGCCGGTGAAGATCGGCAGCAGAACCCCACCGGTGAGGCCAAAGCAGTGGAAGACCGGCAGCGGGTTGAACATCACCCAATCAGGGTCAAGATCGATGTGCGCCGCGACCTGGGCGACGTTGGCCAGAAGATTGGCGTGGCTCAGCACCACTCCGCGCGGGGCGCCGAAACTGCCTGACGTGAACAGGATCACCGCGGGATCGTGCGGCCTGGCCCGGGCGCGCACCCGTTTGGCGGCCAGCGAGGCGGCCAGGGCCATGACTCGGTCCAGCGCGCCGATCTCCTTGCGTACGTCCTCCAGGTAGGTGATCGTGCAATGTTCCTCGAGCGCGTCGATGACGTCGTGAAGCTTTCCCTGCTCAATGAACCGATGCGAGGTGAGGACGCGGTTGACCTTGGCCAGGCTGACGGCGGCGCGCAAATTGCGCAGTCCGGCGGTGAAGTTGAGCATCGCCGGGATGCGGCCATAGGCATGCAGGGCGAAGAAGGTCACGCTGGCCCCGGCGCTCGATGGCAACAGGACGCCGACGTGCTCGCCACGCCGGGTCTTGGCGGCGATCTTGCGGCCGAGGGCGAAGCTGGCCCTGATCAGATCGACATAGCTGAGCGGGTGGCGCTCCTGGTCCTCGAGAATCGCCTTGCCGCCGCCATGCGCGCGGGCGGCGTCGAGCAGGGCGTCGAACAACGATCTTTCCGCTTCGGCTGGATCAAATGCGCGCATGCGCCGTTTTCAACGCCCCGTAGTGCCCTTGGGTGACGACGCTACAGAGCCGGGCGCGGGATGGGAAGATGCGCTGCTCCGGCTTGATCCCCGTCGCCAGACCGACGATCTAGGGGTCATGGTCACGGTGATCGCCAGGAGCGCAGCGGCGCGCCACCCAGAAAAGCAGGCCAGGCCCGACAGCCCAATGCTGCGCAAGCCGCCGTGGCTTCGAGTGCGGGCTCCAGGGTCGGCTGGTTATGCGGCGACCCGCGGGATTGTTCGCGACCATGGGCTGGTCACGGTTTGCGAAGAGGCGGCGTGTCCCAATATCGGCGAGTGCTGGAGCGTCGGCCACGCGACCATGATGATCATGGGCGATGTGTGCACCCGGGCCTGCGCCTTCTGCAACGTCGCCACGGGCAAGCCCGGCGCGCTTGATCCCAGCGAGCCGGAGAGGGTGGGCGCCGCGGTGGCCCGCATGGGCCTGGCGCACATCGTCATCACCTCGGTCGATCGCGACGATCTGGCGGACGGCGGCGCCGCCCATTTCGCCGCCGTGGTCGGCGCCATCCGCGCCGCCTCGCCCTCGACGACGATCGAGATCCTGACCCCCGACTTCCTGCGTAAGCCGGTGGCGGCAGCCGAGACGGCTATCCGCTCGGCGCCGGATGTCTTCAACCATAATCTCGAGACTGTGCCGCGCCTTTATCCCACCATCCGACCTGGGGCGCGCTACTACCACTCGCTGCGCCTGCTTGAGCGGGTCAAGGAAATCGGACCGGAGATGTTCACCAAGTCCGGTCTGATGGTCGGTCTTGGCGAGACCCGCGAGGAGGTCGGCCAGGTTATGGACGACATGCGCTCGGCCGGCGTCGATTTCATCACCATCGGCCAATACCTGCAGCCGACGCGTAAGCACGCGCCGATCGACCGGTTCGTCCCGCCCGAGGAGTTCGACGCGCTGGCGATCAGCGCCCGGGCGAAGGGCTTCCTGATGGTATCCGCCAGCCCTCTGACCCGCTCCTCACATCATGCCGGCGAGGATTTCGCGCGGCTCAAGGCGGCGCGGGACGGCGCTTGCGCTACAGCCTGACCCGACATCTGCCCTATGAGGCGGGGGATCTCTTCACCCTCGTGGGCGATGTGGAGAGGTATCCCGAGTTCGTGCGCTGGATCACTTCGCTTCGGACCTGGAACCGGCGCTCCGAGGGCGAGGGCGTAACCGTGCTGGACGCCGAGGCCAGGGTGAAATTCTCCGTCCTGCGTGAGCGCTTCGCGACCACGGTTCGGCTCGATCGGCCAAACCTGGCCATCGATGTGTCGTTGATCTCGGGGCCGTTCCGGCGACTGGAGAATCACTGGCGGTTTCAGCCGGTCACCGACGGGGCCAGCCTTCGGTTTGATATCGACTTCGAATTTCGCTCGCCCTTGCTTGCCGGACTGCTCGCCGCCAACTTCGGCAAGGCCGCCGAAACACTGGTCAATTGCTTCGAGGTTCGCGCCGCCGAGGTCTATGGGGAGAAACGATGGACAGGAAACACTGGCTGCTGAAGAGCGAGCCTGAGAAGTACGCGTTCGCCGACCTGGTGCGCGATGGTTCGACAGTCTGGGACGGCGTGCGCAACAACCAGGCCGCTCTCTACCTCAAGGCCATGGGTAGGGGCGAGGAGGCCCTGATCTATCATTCGGGATCCGACAAGGCGGCGGTGGGCATCGCCCGCATCACCAAGGAAGCGTTCATCGATCCCACCGATCCAGCCGGGCGGTTCGTTGCGGTCGAGATCGCGCCCGTGCGCCCTCTCGCCCAGCCGGTGCCGCTGGCCGTGCTGAGGGCGGAGTTGCCTGGGATGGTGATGTTCCGGCAGTTCCGCCTTTCGGTCTCGCCTCTGACCGAGGCTGAGTGGGCGCGCATTATCGCCCTGAGCGAGAAGCATTAGCGCAACCGCTCGCGAAGCAACTCGAGGGCGATCTGCACCGACGCCATCTGGATGTCCCAGCGCTGGTCGAGGTCGAACATCTCCAGGCGATGCTGGACCGACTGGTTGGCGCGCGCGGTGGCGAAATGCACCGTGCCCACCGGCTTGAGGGGGGTTCCCCCGCCCGGACCGGCCACGCCGGTGATGGCGACCGCCACATGGGCGTGGGAATGCTCCAGCGCGCCCTCGGCCATCATGCGCACGATCGGCTCCGAGACGGCGCCCAGATCGGCGAGCATGTCTCCCGACACCCCCAGGAGTTCCTGTTTGGCCCGGTTGGTGTAGGCCACGAACCCACGTTCAAATACATCCGAGGCGCCAGGAATGGAGCAGATCGCCGCCGCCACCAGCCCGCCGGTGCAGCTTTCCGCTGTCACCAACCTCAGGGAACGCTCGCGAGCGTCATCGATCAGCAGCCGGGCCAGGCTCTGGATCTCCAGCGAAAACATCGCCACACGCCTCCTTGGGCTCGCCCCGACCAACACCGCCGTCGCCAACGATTCAAGGCCCAACGAGGATCACCATGCCTCCTGCATTCGATTCCTTCTCGCTTCAGGCCGCTGACGGCGCCCAACTCGCCGCCTTCCGGATGCCGCCGAGCGGCGGGCCCGTGCGTGGCGTAGTCCAGATCGCCCACGGCATGGCCGAGCACAGCCGGCGTTATGAGCGGCTGGCGGCGCGGCTGGCCGCGGCGGGCTATGCCACCTACGCCGCCGATCACCGGGGGCATGGGGGATCGGCGCGCATCCACGGCCTCGGCGATTTCGGTCCAGGCGGCTTCGCGGCGGTGGTCGCCGACATGGCTGTGCTGAGCCAGTTGGCGAGGGCGGACAACCCCGGCGCGCCGCTCATTCTGCTCGGGCACAGCATGGGCTCGTTCGCCGCCCAGGCTTACCTGCCCGAGCACGGGGCGCAGCTGGCAGCGTTGGTGCTGTCGGGAACCGCGGCGCTGCCGCCGCTTCTCCAGGCGATGGCCGCGGCGGCGAATGTTGGCCGGCTTGAAGCTTTTAACGCCGCCTTCGAGCCGGCGCGCACGCCATTCGACTGGCTGAGCCGCGACGAAGCCGAGGTTGACGCCTACATCGCCGATCCAATGTGCGGCTTTGAGGTCGCCGAAGCGTCACGGCAATCGATGTTCGCGTTGGGTCTGAGATCGCCCAACGACCCGCGGCTTTCGGGCCTGCGCTCCGACCTGCCCATTCTCATCCTGTCGGGCGAGGTCGATCCGGTGGTCGGCCCCGGCCAGTCTCACGCCGTCGCTCTTATTGACGCTTGGCGTGGGCGCGGCCTGGGGCGGATCGAACATCGGGTCTACGCGGGAGCCCGGCACGAACTCTTCAATGAGACCTGCCGAGATCAGGTCACCGCCGACCTGATAGCCTGGCTGGGCGCGATCCCTGCTCTAGCGCGATGACGCCGGCTCGGCGGTCAGGCACCAGACCAGCGCCGCCACCCAGCCGATAAAGGTCCAGCCAAGGAAGGCGTTGAGCACGAAGATCGGCAGCGCATTCCGCTTTTGGCGCGCGACGGCGATGATCGTGGGCAAGAAATAGAGGGCAAGACCGGCGAGGCTGGCGAAGATCACCGCCACCAGCGCGGCCGTTCCCAGTCCCGCCAGCCATGAGCCGTTCACAGAAACTTGCGCCGTGCCGTCCTCATCGGCGGTCGCCGGGCTGAACGCCTGGCTCTGATTGGCGGGGGCCTCGCCGACGTCGGTGGGCGCCGGCGGGGGAGACGCGGTGGCCGCATTGGCGCTGGCCGCGGGGGCGGCCTGGGTCGGCGGCGGCGAAGCCGCCGCGGTCATGGCGGCGCTTCCACCCTGCATCAGGCGCGCGCATGCCTGCTGGGTGGCGGCCGCGGCCTGGTCGCCGTGATTGCACAGGTCGCTGTCCGAAGGCGCGGCGAGATTCTGCGCCAGAGCGGCGCTGGTGATCAACATCGCCGCCAACGCGGCCAGATATCTCATCGTGCTTAACGCCTCCCCCGGTTCAATATGGCAACGCGACGCTGGCGACGGCTTGGGCGGCCAACCCCTCGCCAGAGCCGGTGAAGCCCAAGCCCTCGGTCGTTGTCGCCTTGACGCTGACCCGCTCGGTGGCGATCGCCAGGAGTTCAGCGATTCTGGCTCTCATCGCCTCGCGGTGCGGTTTGATCTTAGGCTGCTCGCAGATCAGCGTCACATCGACATTGGTGATCCGGCCGCCGCGTTCGGCGACAAGGCGCGCGGCGTGCACGACGAAGGCGCTTGAGGCCGCACCGCGCCAGCGCTCGTCCGAAGGGGGAAAGTGATCACCGATATCCCCGGCGCCGATGGCTCCGAGCAGCGCGTCGACAAGCGCGTGCAAGCCGGCGTCGGCGTCGGAGTGACCGATCAGCGTGGCGCCGTGAGCAATGCGCACCCCGCACAGCCACACATGATCGCCGGGCCCGAACCGGTGGACATCATAGCCATGCCCGACGCAGATTTGGCGAGCGCCGCCAGCCAGTTCCTCGGCCATGGCGAAGTCCTCAGGGTAGGTGAGTTTCATCAGGCGCGCGTCCCCCGGGACCACGCTCACGCGTCCGCCGGCCCGTTCGAGCACCTGGGCGTCGTCCGTCGGGACCTCTCCGGTCGGCCAGGCTTCGATGGCGCTCTTCAGGGCGGCGACCTGGAACGCCTGGGGCGTCTGGGCGCGCAGTAGTCCTTCCCGGTCCATGGTGGTGACCGTACCATCGCCTGATCGCCGCTTGAGCGTATCGACCATCGGCAGAGCGGGTATGGCTCCCTCGGCGTCATCGAGCGCGGCGCGCAACGACTCGATGATCAGCCGGTCGAGAAAGGGTCTGGCGGCGTCATGGACGAGAACCGCGGGCGCGGCCGGCGATGGCAGCGCGGCCAGGCCTGCACGCACGGAATCAAAGCGTTCCGCGCCGCCGACGATTGCCGACCAGCGCTCGAGACCCGCGAAGGCCAGGGCCGCCTGGCCCTCATCGCCGGGTGGAACGACCACCGAGACCCAGCGCGCGCCGGCGGAGAGAAGCGCCTCCAGCGACCAGCGCGCCAGCGGCTTGCCGGCGAGCAAGCGCCACTGCTTTGCGCCGCCCGCGCGCGAGCCACGCCCTGCCGCGACGATGACCGCATCGAACTGCACGAGCTTTCCTTTAAGCGGCGCTCCGGCCATGTCCAGGCCTTTACCGGCCGATCGCCGGCGCCTAAGAATTATGCGCCATGGCTGGTGATATTTTGAGCAGAAGCATCGACGTCGGGGGTGTGCCAATCCCAGCCCGGGCTTGGATTTCACCGATGACCGGGGTCTCGGACCTGCCCTTTCGCCAAACGGCAGCGGCGCTCGGCGCCAGTTATGTGGCTACCGAGATGGTCGCCAGCGAACAGTTCGCCCGGGGTCGTCCCGACGTCGTCCGCCGGGCGGCGGTGGGCGAGGCGTCACCGCTCATGGTCATCCAGTTGGTCGGGGCCGACCCGGTGTGGGTCGGCCGAGCGGCGCATCTGGCGCGTCGCGCGGGCGCCCAGATCATCGATCTCAACTTCGGCTGTCCCTGCAAGTCGGTGACCGGCATCGCCAGCGGATCGGCGGTGATGCGCCAGCCAGAGCTGGCCAGGGCGATCGTCGCCGCCGCGGTGGACGCCCAGGACGCCCCGGTCAGCGTCAAGATGCGCCTTGGCTGGGACGAAGCCGATCGCAACGCCGCGGAGATCGCCCGCCAGGCCGAGCAAGTCGGCGCCCGGTGCATCACCGTCCACGGTCGGACCCGATCGCAGATGTACGCCGGCCAGGCCGATTGGGTCGCGGTCGCCGAGGTCAAGGCCGCGGTGCGCATTCCGGTCATCGTCAACGGCGACATCGTCGATTTAATTTCGGCCAAGCGCGCCTTGGCGTTGTCGGGGGCGGATGGCGTCATGCTGGGCAGGGGAGCGATCGGCGCTCCCTGGCTGGCGACAGAGATCGAGGCCGGACTGTCCGGCTTCGGTTATCGCCGCCCGCGTGGCTCGGCGCTCGCCGAGATCGTTCTTGGACACTTCCAGGCAAGCTTGACCTTTTATGGGCCAGAGCTCGGCGTCCGGGTGTTTCGCAAGCACTTGGCGGCCTACCTCACCAAGGCATGGCCGGGATGTGGAAATGGCTTGCGCGACACGCGCGCCCGGCTCTGCCGGTTGGAGACGCCCGCCGAGGTCGCCGCGGCGATCGAGCGAGCCTTCCAGGAGCCTGATCGGCTGGCCGCGTGAGTGCGCGCCCGCGCCTCTCCGAGCTTCAGGCGCTGAAGGCCGCCGCCTTCGACGCGGGCCCCGATCCGACGCTTTTGCTCAACGGCGAAGGCGCGCTCATCGCCGCCAACGAGGCGGGCGAAGCGCTGTTCGCTCAGAGCCTCGGCGCCATCGCCCGCGGCGGCCTGGCGGCGGTTCTCGAGCCCGACTCGCCGCTGATGGCTCTGGTCGGTCGGTGTTCCGAGCGCAGCGGGGCGGTGAGCCGGCGAGACTTGAGGGTCGCGGTGTTTGGTCGCCCGGTCTTCGTCGCCGACGTATCGGCGACGCCTCTGGACGGCGAGGCGGTGCTGATCAACTTCATTCCGCGAACCAGCGCGCCGGCATCGGAACGCGCCGCCGATGGCCTGAACTCGGCCGTGGGTCTGGGGCGATTGCTGGCCCATGAGGTGAAGAATCCGCTGGCCGGCATTCGCGGCGCGGCGCAACTGCTCAAGGGCGGCCTAGCCGCCGCCGACCTGCCGCTGGCCCAGCTGATCGTCGACGAAACGGAGCGCATTCGCCGACTGATCGACCGGATGACGATCTTCTCCGAGGCGATGACGCCCGAGCGGGCGCCGGTGAACCTTCACCGCGTGCTGGATCGCGCCCGCGCCCTGATCGTCAACGGCGTCGCCGAGGGCCTGACGATCCATGAGGATTATGATCCATCGCTACCGCCGGCCTTCGCTGACGCCGACCAGCTGATTCAGGTGTTCCTGAATCTGCTGAAGAACGCCGCGGAAGCCGCGCACTCGCGGGGCGATGGCCAAGGGGCGATCACCATCGCCACCGCCTTCCGTCACGGCGCGCGCAGCGATCACGACCCGGCCATCCCGCCGCGGGCGGCGCCGTTGGAGGTCAAGGTGGTCGACAACGGCCCCGGTGTCGCTGCCGATCTTCGCGAGCATTTGTTCGAACCTTTCGTCACCAACAAGACGCGTGGATCGGGTCTCGGCCTGGCTCTGGTGGCCAAACTGGTCCGCGGCCACGGCGGCGCGGTGGATTTCGACTCCGCGCCGGGGCGAACCGAGTTTCGCGTCCTGTTGCCGGCGGCCGTGGAGGCGCCATCGCCATGAGCGCGAAAATCCTAATCGCCGACGACGACGCCTCGATCCGCCTGGTGCTGTCACAGGCGTTTTTGCGGCTCGGCTTCGATGTTCGCGCCACCAGCAACGCCGCCACCCTGGCGAAATGGGTCACCGACGGAGAGGGCGATTTGGTGATCACCGACGTGGTCATGCCCGACGAGAACGTCTTCAACGTGCTGCCGCGCATTCGCAAACTGCGGCCAAAGCTGCCGATCGTGGTGATGAGCGCTCAGAGCACGCTCACCACGGCGATCAGCGCCGCCGAGCTGGGCGCGTTCGACTATCTGCCAAAGCCGTTCGATCTCGATGACATGGTCGCGGCCGTGAACCGCGCCCTGGCCGGGCCGGCCAGCGGTGAGGCGCAACGCGCGCAGGCCCGCGCCGCCCGCGACGAACCCTTGCCGCTGATCGGTCGCTCGAACCCGATGCAGGCGATTTATCGCACCCTCGCCAGGTTGGTGGCGACCGATTTGACGGTGTTGATCTGTGGCGAATCGGGTTCTGGAAAGTCGCTGGCCGCTAGAGCGCTGCACGATCTGGGCCGCCGTCGTGACGGACGCTTTGTCGCCGTCAATCTCGGCGCTGCGCCGCGCGATCGGATCGAAGCTGAACTGTTCGGCGTCGATCAGGACTACGGCGGCAAGCTCGCGGAAGCCGACGGCGGCACGCTCCTCCTGGAGGAGATCGGCGACCTTCCACTCGACTCGCAAATCCGGCTGTTGCGTGTTTTCGACGGCGCCGAGCCGGCGATCAATCCCCGCACCGGGCGGCGTAGCGAACCCCGAGTAGTCGGCACGACCAGCCGCGATCTGGGCGCGTTGGTGGCGCAAGGCTTGTTCCGCCAGGAGTTGTTCTTCCGTCTGAACGTGGCCCAGATCCGCATGCCGGCGCTGCGCGATCACGCCGAGGACATCGCCGAACTCGCGCGCGCCTTCCTGCTGCGCGCCAACCGCGAGGGCCTTCCCTCCAAGACCATCGACGCCGCCGCCATCGACCGCCTCAAGCTGCACGATTGGCCGGGCAATGTGCGCGAGCTGGAGAACCTGATGCGGCGCATCTGCGCCCTTTACGCCGAGGAGGTGATCTCGGCCCGGATCGTCGAGCGCGAATTGGCCGGCGATCGCCACCCCGGCAAGTCCGACGGGGGACCGGTCACTCTGGCGGCGATCATCGAACGTCACCTGGCCAGTCTGTTCGCCGCTCAAGAGACGGGCCTCCCGGCGCCGGGGCTTTATGCACGGGTGATCTCGGAGGTGGAGCGACCGTTGATCCAGCTGACGCTGAACGCCGCGCGCGGCAATCAGGTGCGCGCCGCCGAAGTGCTCGGCCTCAATCGCAACACGTTGCGCAAGCGCATCACCGAACTCGGCCTTCAGAAATCGCGCGCGGCCAGCAAGTGACACGGAAGCGCCACTAGTCTGTTGAGTTTAGGGCACAGTCCGCCCTAGACTCCCGGCAAATGCCGGCTTCCAGTCCCGTTTCGGTCCGCCGCTCGGCCTTCTCGTCGCGGCCGCTGATAGGCAGCTGCTACGTCGCCGCGGCGATCTTCACCGCGGTGGCGGTGTTTCTCGGCGCCTCGCCGACCCTGGCCGGGCCGCTGGGGCCAGCCAGCCCGGTGGTGCTGAGCTTGCTCGGGCTTGGGATGGCCGCCCTGGCGCTGCCCGCCATCGGGGTCAGCCGTCGCCTCCTTGGCCTGCTCCGCGTGCGGGCCAAGGATCCCGGCGCCCGGCTGCACCTGCGGTTTGTGTTTCTGTTCGCCATGGCCGCTGTCGCGCCGGCGTTCATCGTCGCGCTGTTCTTCGGCGCGCTGGTCACCCGGGGCATCGACAACTGGTTCAACGCCCGGGTGCAGACCGCGGTGGAGAACTCGGCCACGGTGGCGCGCAGCTACCTCGACGAGCAGAAGCGCTTCATCAGTCTTCACCTGGCCGGTATGGCCCAGGCCCTGGATGCGGCCGCGCCGACCCTGGCCCAGTCGCCGATCGCCTTCTCCCGCTATCTGCGGGATCTGGCCAGCGACAACGGCTTCGCCGCCACCTATCTCCTCGATCGGGACGGCCGGATCCTGGCCCGCACTGAGCCAGAAGGGCGATCCACCTTTCTCGATCCGCCTGTGCGCGCCTTCCGCGTGGCCGATGGCGGCGAGGTGGAGATGGTGGGGTTCGAGAAGGCCGATCTCTTCCGCGCCATCTATCGGCTGCGCGGCTATCCGGAAGCCTATCTCTATGTCCTGCGTCCGGTTGATCCTGGCATTTTTCGCCATCTGCGCCTGACCGAAGCTTCTCTGGGCGCCTACCGCCAGGCGAAACTGAGTCGCGCCCGCATTCGCGGCGCCTTCGCTCTTTCCTATCTCGAGACGGTGCTCCTGGTGCTGGTCGGCGCGGTGTGGCTGGGCATGGAAGCCGCCGGCGGCATCGCTGCCCCGGTGGCTCGGCTGGTCCAGGCCGCGGGCAGGGTGTCGGCCGGGGATCTGACCGCGCGGGTGGAAGTCGGCCGCGATCCAGAAGAAATCGCCGCGCTTTCCCGCGCGTTCAACCGCATGACCCGCGACCTCCAGGAGCAGCAGCAGGCGCTCAGGACCGCCCACGGGGAGGCCGAGACCAGGCGGCAGTTCACCGAGGCCGTGCTCTCCGGAGTCAGCGCCGGGGTGATCGGACTCGACGGCGGAGGCCAGGTCTCGACGGTCAATCGCCAAGCTATCGCGCTTCTCGGCCTGACCGAAGGCGACAGTGAAGGGCGTAACCTGGCGACGGTCGCACCTGAATTGCAGGCCATCGCCGCCGCCGTTCCTGCGGTCGAGGACGAGGCGGAGAGCGATGTCGACATCACCCGAGTCGGCGAATCGCGCCGCCTGCGCGTCCGCGCCAGCCGCAACCCCGAGGGTGTGGTGCTGACATTCGACGACATAACCCGGCTCGTCGCCGCCCAGCGCAACGCCGCCTGGCGCGATGTGGCCCGCAGAATCGCTCACGAGATAAAGAACCCCCTGACCCCGATCCAACTGTCGGCCGAACGGCTTCGCCGCCGCTACCGCAGTGAGATCACCCGCGATGTCGAAACCTTCGACCGCTGCACCGAGACGATCGTGCGCCAGGTCGGCGATATCGGCCGCATGGTCGATGAATTTTCCGCGTTCGCGCGCATGCCCGCCCCCACCTTTGCGCCCAACGACCCGGCCGAGCTGTTGCGCCAGGCCGCCTTCGCCCAGCGGGTCGCCGATCCGGACGTGACGGTCGAGGTTGGCGAGAGCCCGGTGGGTGTTGAATTGATCTGCGATGGTCGCATCGTCAGCCAGGCGCTCGCCAATGTGCTCAAGAATGCCGGTGAGGCGATCGCCAGCCGGAAGGCGCGCGAAGGCGAGGTTCAGGGCCGGATTGCGGCTTGGCTGACCGCCAAGGGCGACAAGGTCGAGTTCGTCGTCGAGGACAACGGTGTGGGGTTGCCGATCAAGGATCGGGATCGCCTCATCGAGCCCTATGTGACCACGCGCGCCAAGGGCACGGGCCTGGGCCTGGCGATCGTCAAGCGCATCCTCGAGGACCACGGCGGAGAACTGCAACTCGCCGACGCCGCCCACCCTCCGGGCGCGCGGGTGACGCTGTCGTTCCCGGGTTCGGCCGCCGCGCGGCCTCTCCAGGCGCCGGTTCGGAGGGTCCAGGCATGATCGGCGACGTGCTCGTGGTGGACGATGAGGCGGATATTCGTGAACTGGTCGCCGCGATCCTCGAGGACGACAACTATCAGGTGCGGACCGCGCGCGATTCGGAGACCGCCTTGGCGGCCGTTCGTTCGCGCAAACCCTCGCTGCTCATCCTCGATATCTGGATGACCGGGGGCGGGTTGGATGGCCTCGAACTTCTGGATGTGGTCAAGGCCTTGGATCCGGACCTGCCGGTGATCATGATTTCGGGGCACGGCAACATCGAGTTGGCGGTCAGCGCCATCAAGCGCGGCGCTTACGACTTTTTGGAAAAGCCATTCAAGTCGGATCGCCTCCTGCTCCTGGTCGAGCGCGCGCTGGAAGCGGCGAACCTGAAGCGCGAAAACCGAAGACTGCGCGGTCAGGCCATCGTTCCGGAGGGCATGCTGGGGAGCTCTCAGGCCGCCCAGCAGCTGCGCCAGATGATCGCCAAGGTCGCTCCGGCCAACAGTCGGGTGCTGATTTCCGGTCCGCCAGGCGCTGGCAAGGAGACCGCCGCCCGGCTGATCCACGCCGCCAGCCCCAGGGCGCGTGGCGAGTTCGTCGCCATCAGCGCCGCCGGCATGACGCCCGGGCGCATGGATCTGGAGTTCTTCGGCGAGGAGGAGGAGGAGGGCCGGCCGCGCAAGATTGGCGTGTTCGAGCGCGCGCACGGTGGCACCCTCTATATCGATGACGTAGCCGACATGCCGCGTGAGACGCAGAGTCGCCTGCTGCGGGTGCTGGTGGAGCAGAGGTTCCGCCGGGTCGGCGGCGATACCGACGTCCAGGTCGACGTTCGCGTCGTGTCGTCAACCACCCGTGATCTGCGCGAGGAGATCGCCGCCGGGCGCTTGCGGGAAGATCTGTTTCATCGGCTCAATGTCGTGCCGCTGCGGGTTCCGGGTCTGGCCGAGCGGCGGGAGGATATTCCCGAGCTGATCGACTACTATCTGGATCGATTGAGCTCCGCCTCGGGATTGCCGCGGCGCACATTGGCCGACGATGCCTACGCCACGCTGCAGGTCCAGGCGTGGCCGGGAAATGTCCGCCAGTTGCGCAACGTGGTCGAGCGGATCCTGATATTGGCCGGAGGCGACCCGGGCGAGGCGATCAGCGCCGACATGCTGCCGTCCGACGCCAGCGCTGCCCCCGCGGCCGCGGGCCTCGCCGCCGAACGCATCATCGCCTTGCCGCTGCGCGAGGCGCGCGAGTTGTTCGAGAAGGAATATCTCAACGCCCAGATCGTGCGTTTCGGTGGCAATATCTCACGCACGGCTGGTTTCATCGGCATGGAACGCTCGGCCTTGCACCGCAAGCTCAAGTCGCTGGGCTTCGGTCGCGGCGACGAGGAGGGCTGATTGGCGCGAGTAGCCTATGTGAATGGCCACTTCGGCCGCCACGCCGAGGCCGCGGTCCACGTCGAGGATCGCGGCTACCAGTTCGGCGATGCGGTCTACGAGGTCTGGTCGGTCAGCGGCGGCGTCCTGACCGACGCCACCGGCCATTTCGAACGCTTGTTTCGCAGCCTGGGCGAACTGCGCATCGACCCGCCAATGACGCGTCAGGCGCTGGAAATCGTCCTGCGCGAGACTGTGCGCCGCAATCGGTTGATCAATGGTCTGTTGTATCTTCAGATTTCCCGTGGCGTGGCGGCGCGTGAGCATTCGTTTCCGGATCCTTCGCCAAGGCCCTGTGTGGTGATCACCGCCAAACGCACCGACCCGGCCCTCGCCATGGCCAAGGCATCGGCGGGCGTGGCGGTGATGACGACGCCCGAGAACCGATGGGGTCGATGCGATATCAAGACTGTCAACCTGTTACCGAACGTGCTGGCCAAACAGGCGGCGAAAGAGGCCGGCGCACAGGAAGCCTGGTTCGTGGACGAGCTTGGCCTGGTCACCGAAGGGGCCTCCACCAACGCCTGGATCGTTGATCGGGAGGGGGTTCTGCGCACCCGGGACACCCAGGCGAACATTCTGCGCGGCGTGACCCGGAAGAGCATCCTCCAGGTGGCGGCTGAGCAGGGTCTGGCGATGGTCGAGCGATCCTTCAGCCTGGAGGAGGCGCATGAGGCGCGCGAAGCGTTCATCACCAGCGCCAGCGCTTTTGTCACCCCGGTGGTGCGCATCGACGGGCGGATGGTGAACGGCGGTGAACCGGGCCCGGTGGCGAAACGACTTCGGCAACTCTATATCGCCAGGGCGCGTCTGGACGCCGTCTGAGACGGCGTCTTCGTCCAACGCGCGGCCAACAAGCAACAACGGAAGGGACGCAACCCATGCCGACCGACAAGAAACAGAATCTGCAGGACACCTTTCTGAATGCGGTCCGCCGCTCGAAGACGCCGCTCACCATCTTTCTGGTCAATGGCGTCAAGCTCCAGGGCGTCGTCAGCTGGTTTGACAGCTTTTGCGTTCTCCTGCGCCGCGATGGACAGGCCCAGCTGGTGTACAAGCACGCCATATCGACCATCATGCCCGCCCAGCCGGTCCAGCTCTATGAGCCGCCGGCCGATGAAGACGAAGACGAGGATTGAGCCCAACCGGACGATCGACCGCGAGCGAGAAGGCGCTTGTCGTCCACCCGGTCCGCCGCACCGGGCCGGGCAGGGAGGCGCAGGCGCGTTTGAACGAGGCCACCGGCCTCGCCGCCGCGCTTGATCTTGTGGTGGCCAGAGCCGTCATCGCGCCGTTGCGGGCGCCGGTCCCGGCCACCTTGTTCGGGGCCGGAAAGGTGGCGGAAATCGGCGAGCTTCGCCACGACACAGGCGCCGATGTGGTGGTTGTCGACGACGCGTTGACGCCCGTCCAGCAGCGCAATCTCGAAAAGGCCTGGGATGCCAAGGTCGTCGACAGGACCGGACTGATCCTGGAAATTTTTGCCCGCCGGGCGCGCACCGCCGAGGGGCGGCTGCAGGTCGAGCTGGCGCGCCTGGACTATGAGCGCTCGCGGCTGGTGCGCACCTGGACTCACCTGGAGCGGCAGCGGGGGGGCTTTGGTTTCCTTGGCGGCCCCGGCGAGACCCAGATCGAAGCCGACCGGCGGCTGATCCTCGAACGGATGGCCAAGCTCAAGATCGCGCTGGCGGATGTGCGGCGCACCCGCAGCCTCGGCCGGCGTGCGCGCAAGCGTGTGCCTTATCCGACGCTGGCGCTGGTGGGTTACACCAACGCCGGTAAATCCACCCTGTTCAATCGGCTGACCGGGGCCAGGGTGCTGGCCAGATCGGCCCTGTTCGCCACTCTCGACCCTACGCTTCGCCGCGTGCCCCTGCCCAACGGCCGAGCGGCGATCCTTTCGGACACTGTGGGCTTCATCTCCGATCTGCCCCACGAGCTGGTCGAGGCCTTTCGCGCCACCCTCGATGAGGTGC
Organism: Caulobacteraceae bacterium; assembly: GCA_035999625.1. GTDB lineage: Bacteria > Pseudomonadota > Alphaproteobacteria > Caulobacterales > Caulobacteraceae > Acaudatibacter. The sequence goes on from DASYGN010000008.1 coordinate 132,102, forward strand.
GCGAAGCCGACATCATTCTCCACGTGCGCGATATCGCTTCGCCGCAGGGCGAAGCTGAGGCCAGCGACGTCCGAACCGTGCTCGCCGAACTCGGCCTTGGCGAGGATCGCCGGGTGCTGGAGATTTGGAACAAGATCGATCTTCTCGAACCGGGGATGGCCGAACCGATCGCCGAGCGCGCCCGCAGGTCCGGCGCCGTGGCCGTATCGGCCGCGACCGGCGAGGGGATCGATGCGCTATTGTCCCGGCTTACCGACTTGGTCGATCCGGGTCCCGAAGTCATCCTTCGTCTGGCGTCGACCGACGGCGAGGCTTTGGCCTGGCTCTACCGGCACGGCCGCGTGGTCGACCGCCGCGAGGACCCGGCCGGCGGCCTGGTCGTGCGCGCCAAGCTCGACGCCCAGGCTCTGAACCGTTTCCACCGCTTGCGGCCTCGATCCGAGCTTCCGGCGGCCGCGGAATGAGCCTGGAGCGCTAGGCCTTCTCGGCTGCCTTCGCCTCGTCCCAGAGCCGATCCATCTCCGCCAGGCTCGCGCCAGCGGGGTCTCGGCCCGACGCTTTCAGAGTCGCCTCTACATAGCTGAAACGCCGGACGAACTTGGCGTTCGTGGCTCGCAAGGCGTCTTCCGGATCGATGTCTAGCGCGCGGGCGATGTTGGCGCAGACAAACAGCACATCACCCAGTTCCGCGCGCGCCTTGGCCACGTCGCCGGCCGCGATCTCCGCCTCGAGTTCGCCGATCTCCTCGGCCAGCTTGGCGAGAATTTCGGCCACCGTGGGCCAGACGAACCCCACGCGCGCCGCGCGCGCCGAAAGCTTTGTGGCGCGGGTGAGCGCGGGAAGGGTGGTGGCGACCGCGTCCAGCCAGCCAGCGCCCTTCGCCCGCCTCTCAGCGGCCTTGACTTCTTCCCAGGCGCGGGTCTGCTCGGTGAGGTCGCTCACGTTGGCGTCGGCAAACACGTGCGGGTGCCGGCGGACCATTTTTTCGGTGATCGTCTCGACTACGTCGTTGAAGTCGAAGGCGGCGATTTCCTCAGCCATCCGCGCGTGAAACACGACCTGGAAGAGGAGATCGCCGAGCTCTTCCCTGAGCTCGCCAAGATCGCCGCGTTCGATGGCGTCGGCGACTTCGTAGGCCTCTTCGATCGTATAGGGAGCGACGCTGGCGAATGTCTGTTCGAGATCCCAGGCGCAGCCACTGGTCCGGTCGCGCAGCAGCGCCATCACCTTTACCAGCCGATCGATCGGAGGGCCCGCGTCGGGGGGCGGCGCTTTCACCCGAGGGCGCAGGTCGCCAGCCGATCGTCAGCCGACATCAATCGCCAACCGTCCGGCTGCAATATTTCCACCGGCGAGAAGCGCGCCTTGTAGTCCATCTTCTCGCTGCCTCGGACCCAATAGCCGAGATACAGATAGGGGAGGCGCAGGCGCCGCGCCTCCAGGACGTGATCAAAGATCACGAACGAGCCAAGGCTGTCGCGAGAGAAGGTGCGATCGAAGAAGCTGTAGACCAGCGACAGGCCGTCGGCGAGAACATCGACCAGGGCGCAAGCGACCAGCAGTCCGGGGCCGCGATCGTGCGAGGCCAGGCGATATTCGACCATGTGGGTGCGCACCGCGGTGTCCTCCACCATGGCCACGTAGTCGGGCCACGACATGTCGGCCATCCCCCCGCCAGGATGACGCCAGCCAAGGTAGTTGCGCAGCAGATCGAACTGTTCGCGGGTGGCCTCGGATTCGACGACGTGACGCCGGAGCCCGACATTACGCGCCAACACCCGGCGCTCGGAGCGGGAAAAGACATAGCTTCCCACCGGCAGTCGCGCCGACATGCAGGCGGCGCAGGTCTCGCACGCCGGGCGATAGGCGATATTTTGCGAGCGCCGAAAACCGCCCTGGGTCAGGGCGTCGTTGACCACCGCCCCATCAAGCATCGGCAGATGGGCGAAGACCTTGCGCTCCTCCCGGTCGGGCAGATACGGGCAGGGCGATGGCGCGGTGAGGAAGAAGCGCAGCTGGCGGGTTGGGAAATGCTGGGTCACGAGGCCAAACGCCGCTCACTCACCACGGACAGATCACCGATAAGGGAACAGGTCGCCGATTTGCGCAAGATGTCGGCTGTCAAAATGTGACGGTCCGCTCGCGCCCGCCGTTGCGGTCCGTCCCGGGAGAGAATGGGTAAACAAGGAATATGAAATGAAAATCGGCTTTGTCGGCTTAGGTGTGATGGGCGCTCCGATGGCTGGGCACTTGGTCGCCGCCGGTCACGAGGTGGTTGGCTACAATCGCAGCCCGGAGAAGGCGGCGAAGTGGGCCGTCGATCATCACGCGCGGATCGTCGATTCGGCCGCCGAGGTTGGTGTCGGCTCCGAGCTGGTCGTTCTCTGCGTGGGGACCGATCAGGACGTCAGGGAGGTGGTCGGCGAGATTGGTTCGCGCGCGCCGCCAGGCGCCATCATCGTCGATCATACAACGACCTCCGCCGGCTTGGCGCGTGAGCTGGCCGCCCAGCTGAAAAACCGTGGCGGCGCCTTTGTCGACGCGCCGGTTTCAGGCGGGGAAGCTGGCGCCCACAAGGGGCAACTTTCGGTCATGGTCGGCGGCGAAGCCGCGGCGGTGCGGATCGCCGAGCCGCTGATGCGCTGCTACGCCAAGGCGATCCGCCACATGGGTGGACCTGGAGCTGGCCAACTGACCAAGATGGTCAACCAGATCTGTATCGCCGGCGCGGTCCAGGGACTGGCCGAAGCCAGCGCTTTCGCCCAGCGGGCCGGTCTCGACGCCAATCTCGTCTATCAGGCCATTTCGCAGGGCGCGGCGCAATCCTGGCAGATGGACAACCGATGGGCGACGATGGCCCGCGGCGAATTCGACTTTGGCTTCGCCGTGGACTGGATGCGCAAGGACCTGGCGTTGGTGCTGGCCGAAGCCCGCGCCAACGGCGCGCGTCTGGAAGTCACCGCCCTGGTCGACCAATTCTATGCCGAGGTGCAGGCCATGGGTGGTCGGCGCTGGGACACGTCCAGCCTGGCGGCGCGGCTTCAGGCGCCCAGGAGGCGCGCCGCCTCGGGCGCGGCATAGGTGATGATCCCGGCCGCGCCGGCGCGCTTGAAGGCGGTGAGCGTCTCGAGGATGGCGCGGTCGACGTCGATGGCTCCCGCCTGACCGGCGGCGCGGATCATCGCATACTCGCCGGAAACCTGAAACGCGAAGGTGGGCGCGGCGAAGGCTTCGACGGCGCGGCGGATGATGTCGAGATAGGGCAGGCCAGGTTTGATCATCACCATGTCGGCGCCCTCGGCGATGTCGAGCGCGATTTCGCGCAGCGCTTCGTCGCTGTTGGCGGGATCCATCTGATAGGTGCTCTTGTCGGCTGGCCCCCCCCCGCTTGCCCCCAGCCGCGCCGAACCGATGGCGTCCCGATACGGCCCATAGAAGGCGGACGCGTACTTGGCCGCATAGGCCATGATCAGGGTGTCGACGTGACCGTTCCGCTCCAGCGCCGCACGCAGCGCCGCCACCCTGCCGTCCATCATGTCGGATGGCGCGAGGATGTCGCAGCCCGCGCCCGCCTGCATCAGCGCCTGTTCGACCAGCCGCGCCACGGTCGCGTCGTTGGCGATCTTGCCGTCCTCGATGACGCCGTCGTGGCCGTGATCGGTGAATGGATCGAGGGCCACGTCGCACATCACCCCGACCTCGGGGGCGGCGTCCTTCATGGCTTTCACCGCCCGCGCCACCAAGCCATCCGGATCACTGGCGGCCGAGCCGAGCGGGTCCTTCCTGGCGCCGTCGATGTGGGGAAAGACGGCGATGGCCGGAATGCCCAGCGTCTTCGCCTGGCGCGCGGCCTGGGCGGCGCCGCGCAGGGAGAGGCGCTCGACGCCGGGAAGACTGGCTATCGGCGCATTATCCGTCAGGTCGTGGACCACCACCGACCAGATCAGGTCGGACGGTGTGAGGGTGGTTTCCCGCACCAGTCGGCGTATCCAGTCGGCTTGGCGAAGGCGCCGCAGGCGCGTGGCCGGGTAGGGCGCAAGGGCGGTCATGGCCTCCCCTTGGCTCAGTGGCATCGGCTACGCAAGCGCCTGACCTGACCGGTTCTGTAAGTTGGGGTAGGGTGATAAGCGTTGATGCTGGCCAAGTCTTCCTCCCGCAAGGTTCAAGGAATCTCAATGCAGTCAGTGGCTTTTATCGGGCTTGGCGCGATGGGCGGCGGTATGGCGGCCAGCTTGGCCAAATCCGGCGCGCGGGTGATCGCCTACGATCTCGCGCCCGCGGCGTTGGAAAACGCCAAAGCGAATGGATGTGAAAGCGCGCCGTCCGTGGCCGAAGCGGTCCGCGGGGCCCAGACAGTGATCACCATGCTTCCCGCCGGGCCCCAGGTGCGCGAGGTCTATCAAGGTGAGGTGGCCGCGAACGCCGCGCCGGGGACCTTTCTCATCGACTGCTCGACCATCGATGTCGAAACGGCTCGCGAGGTCGGCGGGGATATGGCCGCGGCGGGCTTCCGCTTTGCCGACGCGCCGGTGTCGGGCGGCGTGGCGGCGGCGCAAGCCGGATCGCTGACCTTCATGGTTGGCTGCGCCGATGACGATTTCGCGGCCGTCGAGGCGAGTCTGAAACCGATGGCTAAGGCGGTCGTTCGGGCCGGGGATCGCGGCGCGGGGCAGGCGGCCAAGATCTGCAACAATATGGTCCTCGGGGTTTCCATGCTCGCCGTCTGTGAGGCCTTCGCCTTGGCCGAGCGGCTAGGACTGGCGCCGGAGAGGTTCTTCGAGATCGCCTCCCAGTCGTCGGGCCAGTGCTGGTCGTTGACCGCCTATTGTCCCTGGCCGGGCCCGGTTCCAAGCGCGCCGTCGAACCGCGGCTACGAGGGGGGTTTTCTGGCTTCGCTGATGCTCAAGGATCTGAAACTGGCCCAGGCGGCGGCGGCAGGCTGCGGCGCCGCCACGCCCATGGGCGCCGGCGCCGAGGCGCTCTACGCCCTGTTCAACGGTCTGGGTCATGGCGCCAAGGATTTCTCGGCCGTATTACAATTGTTGCGCGGCAAGCTTGACGCGTTGTAACTCGACGGCCCTGCACCCACCTGCAAAAGCGTCCTGTCGAGATGACAGGGGCTGGGGTTCGTGCCAAAGGACGCCGGGCTGTCGGGAGTGAGCGAGGTCATGGACTACAAGGCTCTGTTCGCCGACGCGGTCGAAAAGGTGCGCGGTGAGGGCCGATACCGCGTGTTCGCCGACCTGAAGCGCCACCGGGGCGCGTTCCCGATGGCGAGCTGGACTCCCCCCGGCGGCGCACCCCGCGACGTCATCGTGTGGTGCTCAAACGATTACCTCGGGCAGGGCCAGAACCCGGTGATCCTCGGGGCCATGCACCGGGCCATCGACGAGGCGGGCTCGGGCTCGGGCGGCACCCGCAACATTTCGGGAACCACTCATTACCACGTCGAGCTCGAGGCGGAGCTGGCCAGCCTGCACGGCAAGGAAGCCTCGCTGCTGTTCACCTCGGGCTACGTTTCCAACGAGGCGGCGTTGGCCACCCTGCAGACGATCCTGCCCGGCCTGATCATCTTCTCCGACGAACTTAACCACGCGTCGATGATCGCCGGCATCCGCCATGGTGGCGGCCCGCGCAAGATCTTCCGCCACAACGATCTGTCGCACCTGGAGGAACTTCTCGCCGCCGCACCGGCCGACGCCCCCAAGCTGGTGGCGTTCGAAAGCGTCTATTCCATGGATGGTGATATCGCCGATATCGGCGCGACCGCGGATCTGGCGCATAAGCACCGTGCGCTGACCTATCTCGACGAAGTCCACGCCGTGGGCCTTTACGGGCGCTGCGGTGGTGGGGTTTCCGAACGCGACGGCGTCGCCGATCGGATCGACATCATCGAGGGAACGCTCGGCAAGGCCTTCGGCGTGATGGGCGGCTATATCGCCGCCGACGCCGTGCTGATCGACGCCATCCGCTCGCACGCCAGCGGGTTCATTTTCACCACCTCGCTGCCGCCGGCGCTGACCGCCGGAGCGCTGGCCAGCATTCGCTGGCTGCGCGCGCATGACGAAGTTCGCCAGCACCATCAGGAACGGGCGGCCACACTCAAGGCCAGGATGGCCGCGGCCGGTCTGCCAGTCATGCCATCGGTGAGCCACATCGTGCCGATCCAGGTCGGCGATCCGGTGCACTGCAAGCTGATTTCGGACATGCTTCTGGCCGAATACGGCATCTATGTGCAGCCGATAAACTATCCGACCGTGCCGCGCGGCACCGAGCGGCTGCGATTCACGCCGACGCCATTCCACACCGATGCGATGATGGATGACCTGGTCAATGCCCTGAGCACGCTTTGGACGCGGTGCAATATCCGCCGGTTGGGCGGGGTCGCGGCCTAGACGCTCTTCAGAACGCGAAACCGCCTGCCCATTCTTCCGCGCGAAGCCTATAGACGGCCGCATTGGACTGGAGGCGATTCGTGAACACAGCCATGGCCAATCGGGCTGAGGAGACCCGTCTCAACGCGCCCCTGAGCGCCGCCGATCCGGCGATCGCCGAAGCCATCGGACGTGAGTTCCGCCGACAGAGCGACCAGATCGAACTGATCGCCTCCGAGAACATCGTTTCGCGCGCGGTGCTCGAGGCCCAGGGGTCGGTGCTGACCAACAAGTATGCCGAGGGCTACCCGGGGCGCCGCTATTATGGCGGTTGCGAGTTCGTCGACGAGGTCGAGCTTCTGGCTCAGGCGCGCGCGCGGGAACTGTTCGGCGTCGAGTGGGCCAACGTGCAGCCGCACTCGGGCTCGCAGGCCAACCAGGCGGTGTTCATGGCCCTGATGAAGCCGGGCGACACCTTCATGGGCATGGATCTGGCCGCCGGCGGTCATCTCACCCACGGAAAGTCGGTCAATCAGTCGGGCAAATGGTTCAACCCGGTGGCCTATTCGGTTCGGCCGCAGGATCAGATCATCGACTACGACGCGCTGGCCGAGATCGCCCTCGAAGCAAAACCCAAGCTGATCATCGCCGGAGGTTCGGCCTACAGTCGGGTGATCGACTTTGCCCGCTTCCGCGAAGTTGCCGACAGCGTCGGCGCCTATTTGATGGTCGATATGGCCCATTTCGCCGGGCTCGTCGCCGCCGGCGTGTTTCCCAACCCCGCGCCACACGCGCATGTGGTGACCACCACCACCCACAAGACTTTGCGCGGTCCCCGTGGCGGCATGATCATCTCCAATCACGCCAAGATCGCCAAGAAGGTGGACGCCGCGGTGTTCCCCGGGCTCCAGGGCGGCCCGCTGATGCATGTCATTGCCGCCAAGGCGGTCGCCTTCGCCGAGGCCCTGACGCCAGAGTTCCGCGACTATTCCAGGCTGGTGATCGCCAACGCCCAGGCCCTGGCCGACGCCCTGATGGCGGCCGGGATGCGCATTGTCTCCGGCGGCACCGACAGTCATTTGATGCTGGTCGATCTGACGTCAAAGGGCGTCACCGGCAAGGCGGCCGAGGCCAGCCTCGAGCGAGCCAACATCACCTGCAACAAGAACGGCATACCGTTCGATCCGGCCCCCCCGGCGATCACGTCCGGGCTGCGCTTGGGCACGCCCGCCGGCACCACCCGCGGCTTCGGCGAAGCCGAATTTCGGCGCATCGGCCGATTGATCGCCGACGTCGTCGATGGTCTGGCCGCGGGCGGCGAGGAGGCCAATGAAGCGATCGAGGCCAAGGTCAGGGCCGAGGTTCGCGAGCTGACCGGCCGCTTCCCCATCTATATCTGACGCTGGCGGCGAGGGGCCCGGCCCATGCGATGCCCATTCTGCGGCGAACCGGAAAGTCAGGTAAAGGACAGCCGGCCATCGGAAGACGGCGCCGCCATCCGGCGCCGGCGGCTCTGCCCCGAATGCGGCGGCCGCTTCACCACTTTCGAGCGGGTGCAACTGCGCGAACTCACCATCCTCAAACGGTCCGGACGGCGCGCGCCGTTCGATCGCGACAAGCTGGTGCGGTCGATCTCGACCGCGACGCGCAAACGACCGGTCGACCCGGAGCGGCTCGAGCGCATGGTCAACGGCATCGTCCGCCAGCTCGAGAGCATGGGCGAAACGGAGCTGGCTTCGACCGTCGTCGGCGACATGGTGATGAAGGCGCTCAAGGGCTTGGACGATGTGGCCTATGTCCGCTACGCCTCGGTGTACCGGGATTTCCGCCACACCGACGATTTCGCCCGCTTCTTGAACGACGAAGGGCTGGCCGAAGAGACCCAGGAATGAGTCGCGCCGCCAGGCCGGCCAGGTCGGTCGCCAGGCTGGCCGCCGTTCAGGCCCTCTATCAGATGGACGTCTCTGGCCTCGGGGCCGAGGCGGTGGTGCGCGAATTCCACGACCATCGCTTCGATCGCGACCTGGAAGGGCGGCGGTTGGCGCCGGCGGACGAGAGCTGGTTCGCCGATGTCGTTCGCGGCGTCGCCGATCATCAGTCGGCAGTCGATCGCGGCATTCGCACCCGCCTTGCCGCCGGCTGGCGCCTCGATCGTCTGGACGCCACCGTGCGTGCGATCCTGCGCGCCGGAGCCTTCGAACTCATGCACAAGTCGGCCGATGCGCCGGTCGAGGTGGTGATCGACGAATATGTCGAGATCGCCAAGTCCTTCTTCGAGGGTCCGGAGCCGGGTTTCATCAACGCCGCCCTGGACAGGATCGCCGCCGATGTCGGACCCGTTTGACGAGTTCGCCTGGATCGACTCGCTGAAGAGTCTCACCCGCGAGCATCCCGGCGCCCTCGATCTGGCGGACGATGCGGCGATCATCGCGGGGCGGCCGGGCTACGAACTGGTCATTTCCAAAGACGCTATGGTCGAGGGGGTGCATTTCCCGGTCGATGAATCGGCGGAGGTGATCGCCCGGCGCCTGCTGCGCACCAGCCTCTCGGACCTGGCGGCCAAGGCCGCGCAACCGTTCGGCTATCTGCTGACCATCGCCTTGCCAAAAAGCAAGGACTCGGCGTGGCGCGCCGCTTTCCGCGCCGGCCTGGCGGCCGACGGCCAGACCTTCGACATCGCGCTGCTGGGCGGCGACACGGTCTCGACGCCGGGGTCCCTGACCCTCGAGGCGACGGTGCTCGGCTGGGTTGGGCAGGGCAGGGCGATTTTGAGATCCGGCGCGCGCGAGGGTGACAAGCTTATTGTCTGCGGAGCCATCGGCGATGGCTGGCTTGGCCTGATGGCCGCCCTCGGCAAGGCCCCGGATCCGACCGGCGAGCTGGCCCGCCGCTACCGACTCCCGGAGCCATTGTTCGTCCTGGGACCAAGTCTGGAGCGGTTCGCTCACGCCGCCGCTGATGTATCCGATGGGCTGCTGGCTGACGCGGGCCATATCGCCTCGGCCAGCTGTCTCGGATTGACCCTCGATCTCGACTCGTTTCCGGTCTCGGCGGAGGCGAGCGAATGGCTTGGCGCGCAGGCCGACCCCGATAACGCCCGTCTCCAGTTGGCCGCGGGCGGCGATGACTACGCCATCGTCTGCGCCGTGGCCGAAAGGGACGAATCCGCATTCGTGTCCGCCGTTCGATCGCTGGGCGTTCCGGCCGCGAGCGTCGGTCGCTTCGACCCAGCCTTCACCGGCTTGCGGGCCACCAACGCCACAGGTCCGGTCAGTCCCGGGACGACCGGCTGGCGCCACGGACACGGGCCTTTGGCGTGACACTCAAGGCGCGGCCGCGTCCGGCTTGCTTTGCCGGGCGGCTTTTGGCAGGTTCCCGCGACTTTTTTTGGGGCGGGCCAGCTCCAGGATCTCCTGCAACACGCACGGCATGTTCGCAGCCTGCGCGGCCATACTTGAGGACGACTCCGAGATGAACCTGGTGCTTGAGCTGGTGATCGCCGCTGGCCTGCTGGCAGTGCTTTACGGGGTGCTGCAGAGCGTCTCCCTGATGCGCGCGCCCGCGGGCAGCGAGAAGATGCGGGAGATCGCGGCGGCGATCCAGGAGGGCGCCCAGGCCTATCTGCGGCGTCAGTACACGACCATCGCCATGGTTGGCATAGCCATCCTGATCATCATTTTCTTTCTGATCGGCAAGGCTGAGGCTCTCGGCTTTCTGATCGGCGCGACCCTATCCGGCGCGGCCGGCTTCGCCGGCATGTTGATCTCGGTCAGAGCCAATGTGCGCACCGCCCAGGCCGCTTCGGTCAGTCTGGCGGCCGGGCTGTCGACGGCGTTTCGCTCCGGCGCGGTCACTGGCATGCTGGTGGCAGGTTTCGCGCTGCTCGGCGTATCCGGTTACTACGCCGTGCTGACCGCCGGCTTCGGCTACGATCCGACCAGCCGCGAGGTCGTCGATTCGCTGGTTTCGCTGGGCTTTGGGGCCTCGCTGATCTCGATCTTCGCCCGCCTTGGCGGCGGCATCTTCACCAAGGGGGCCGACGTCGGCGGCGACATGGTCGGCAAGGTCGAGGCCGGCATCCCCGAAGACGATCCGCGTAATGCGGCGACCATCGCCGACAACGTCGGAGACAATGTCGGCGACTGCGCTGGAATGGCCGCCGACCTGTTCGAGACCTATGCGGTGACCACCGTGGCGACCATGATCCTGGCGGCGATCTTCTTCCGCGGCCTGGCCTACGTCGACCAGATGATGCTCCTGCCGCTGGCGATCTGTGGCGTGTGCATCGTCACCTCGATCATCGGCGCCTTCGCCGTCCGGCTCGGCAAAAGCAACAATATCATGGGGGCGCTCTACCAGGGCCTGGTGGTGACCGGCGTGCTGTCAATCGCGGCCATCTGGTGGGTGATGCACCAACTGGTTCCGACCGGAGGCATCGAAGTGCTCGGCAAGGTGATCAGCCAGACGGCTTTGTTCTGGTGCGGCATCGTCGGTCTGGGCGTGACCGCCGGCATCGTGGTGATCACTGAATTCTATACGGGGACCAATTTCCGGCCGGTCAAATCGATCGCCAAGGCATCGGTCAGCGGCCACGGCACCAACGTCATCCAGGGCCTGGCCATGTCGCTGGAATCAACCGCGGCGCCGGCGCTGGTGATCATCATCGGCATTATCATCACCTACCAGCTCGCGGGCCTGTTCGGGGTCGCCATCGCCACCACCACGATGCTGTCGCTGGCCGGCTTCATCGTCGCCTTGGATGCCTTTGGCCCGGTCACCGACAACGCCGGCGGCATCGCTGAAATGGCCGGTCTTCCCAGCGAAGTCAGGGTCTCGACCGATGCGCTAGACGCGGTCGGGAACACCACCAAGGCGGTGACCAAAGGCTACGCTATCGGCTCGGCCGGCCTGGGCGCGCTGGTGCTGTTCGCCGCCTACACCCAGGATCTGAAGTACTTCTCCGCCAACGCCGGACAATTCCCGTATTTCGCCGGCATGGGGTCAGTGGCCTTCGATCTTTCGAATCCCTACGTCGTGGTCGGACTGCTGTTCGGCGGGCTGCTGCCGTTCCTGTTTGGCGGCCTCTCGATGACCGCCGTGGGCCGCGCGGCCGAGTCGGTCGTCGCCGAGGTGCGGCGCCAGTTCAAGGAGAACCCGGGCATCATGACCTACGAGGTCAAACCGGAATATGGCCGCGCGGTGGACATCCTTACCCGCGCGGCGATCAAGGAGATGATCGTTCCCTCGCTGCTGCCGGTGGCGTCTCCGGTGGTCCTGTTCCTGATCATCAACGCCATCGCCGGCAAGGCCAATGCTTTCTCGGCCCTCGGTGCGATGCTGATGGGGGTGATCGTCACCGGACTGTTCGTGGCCATCTCCATGACCTCCGGCGGCGGCGCCTGGGACAACGCCAAGAAGCTGATTGAAGAAGGGAACTTCGGCGGCAAGGGCTCAGAGGCGCACAAGGCCGCCATCACCGGCGATACGGTGGGCGATCCCTACAAGGACACCGCCGGCCCGGCCGTCAATCCGATGATCAAGATCACCAACATCGTGGCCCTGTTGCTGCTCGCGGTGCTGGCCCATGGTGTCATCGGCTGAGCCTATGGCCCGCCGGGGTGCGATCCGGGAGTGTAGTCCTCGTTCGGCGGCAGGGTGCCGATGGTGCTCAGGCTGCCGAACAGCTGCTCCAGGACGGTCATCTCACGTCCGCGGGTAGGGGTTTCGCGCCGGTTGTAGGCGATCACCCGGCCATCCTTGAGGCCATATTGATCAACCCTGGTCACCACTTGGCTGTCCTTGTCGAAGGCGATCGCGGTCACATCTCGGCGGATGACCTTGGGATAATAGAAACCGGTCTTGCTGGCGGTTTGTGAGAGATAGAACCAGATGTTCTTGTCGAAGGCGGCGGTCGCCGTCGGCGTTCCGAGCTTGGCCAGGACCGACGCGCGGGTGTCTTCTCCAGTCTTCACGTCCTTGGGATTGGCGCTGATCGCCTGGAAACCTTGATAGGTGCTGGTGGGTACGCAGGCCGCAGCGCCCAAAGCGAGGACAACGGCCGCCAGGAGGCTCGATTTGATCGACATGTGGTCAGGTGCTCGTCTGGATTTCGCGCTGGTGACTAGAGGCTCGGCGGATTGGTTTCAATGGCGGCCTTTATCCGGCGCGGCGGGCGAAATCGGGGCGCATCGGTGATTCCTCGACTATTTGTCCGTCCGCCGGGCGGGGCCCTGGCGCGCAGCCTGTACGATTCGGCGGTCCGACAATCCCGCGCCGGCGAACTCTACATCACCATGTTCGCGCCGGATACGACCGAGGGCCGCTTCGAGCTCCTGACGGTGCATGTCATTCTGTTGATCGACCGGCTGCGCGAGCTGGGCGAGACATCGCTCAGCCAGGGTGTGTTCGACCACTATCTCAGCGACCTCGACGCGGCCCTGCGGGAAATGGGCGTTGGCGACCTGAGCGTCCCAAAGCGTATGCGGAGCCTTGGTCGAGCTTTCTACGGCCGCGCCGCGTCCTACCGGCAGGCCTTGGCCTTGGCGCCTGATCGCGGACCGTTGGAAGACCTGATCGCGCGAACCATCCTTAGCGGCGGCGAGGGCGAGCCTGGGCCGTTGGCGGGGTATGTCTTGCGCTGCCGAGAGCACCTGGGCGGCATTGCCAGCGTGACTGGCCTCTCGGCCTGGTGGCCGCGCGGCTAGCGCTGTTGCATCGCCCGCCCTGCGCTGTATCGTCGCGCGGCCGCGAACGCGGTCTCGAGGGGAGCTGTTGAGCGTCGATTTGGCCGGGCCGCTGGTGATTTCCATCGACGCCATGGGAGGCGACCTTGGTCCTGCGGTGGTGGTGCCGGGAGTGGCCGCGGCCAGTCTGGCCGGGCCGGGTCTGCGCTTTCTCCTGCATGGCGACCAGGCGGTGTTGACCGCGGCTCTGGCCGGCTCGCCGGCGGCGGCGGCTTGCGAGATTCGCCACACCGACAGCATCATCGCCATGGACGCCAAGCCCGCGCACGCGATGCGCAGGGGCCGCGGCACGTCAATGTGGAATGCGGTCGAAAGTGTGCGCATTGGCGAGGCGAAGGCTGCCGTCTCCGCCGGCAACACCGGGGCGCTGATGGCCATTTCCCGGTTGCAGTTGAGGATGGCGGGGGAGCTTGATCGGCCCGCGCTGGTGGCCAACTGGCCGACCATGCGCGGCGTTTCCACTGTGCTCGACGTGGGCGCCAATATCCTTTGCGATGCGGAGCGGCTGGTGGAGTTCGCGGTGATGGGCGCGGCTTACCATCGCGCTATTCATGGCGCGGAGCGCCCGACAGTCGGCCTTCTCAATGTCGGCACCGAGCACGACAAGGGCCACGAAGAGGTCAAGGGCGCCGATCGCCGGTTGCGCGGTGGCGCTTTCGAATTCGAGTATCTCGGCTTTATCGAGGGTGATGATATCACCAAGGGAGCGGCCAATGTCGTGGTCACCGATGGCTTCACCGGCAATGTCGCTTTGAAGACCGCCGAAGGTGTCGCCAGGTTCGTGCGCGGCGAGATAAGGCGCGCGTTCGCGGCCAGCCTGGCGGCTAAGGCTGGCGCGCTGTTCGCGCGTGGCGCGCTGGCCGACATGGCCAAGCGGCTGGACCCCAGCGGCACCAATGGTGGCCCGTTCCTCGGTTTGAACGGGATCGTCGTCAAGAGCCACGGAGCCGCTGACGCGGCTGGGTTCGCTACCGCTGTGGCGCTGGCGGCCGACCTGGGCCGCAGTCACTTCTCGGAGGAGATCGCCCGCCATCTGGTTTCCATGCGCGGCGAGCGGCTGACGAGAGCGAGCGCGTGACAACAATCATGCGGAGCGTGGTGGCCGGGGTCGGCGCGTATCTGCCGCCCGACATCGTCACCAATGACGACCTCTCCAAGGTGGTCGAAACCAGCGACGCCTGGATCGTGGAGCGCACGGGTATTCGTTCGCGCCGGCGGGCGGCGCCTGATCAGGCGACGTCGGATCTTGGCGCCGAAGCGGCCAGATGCGCGCTGCGCAACGCTGGTCTTACCAGCGCCGACATCGATCTCATTGTCGTCGCCACGACCACGCCCGACCTCACCTTTCCCGCCACCGCCGCCATCATCCAGCGCAAGATCGGCGCGCCCGTCGGCATCGCCTTCGACGTCCAGGCGGTGTGTTCCGGATTCGTCTTCGCCCTAGGGGTGGCCGACAGCTTTCTGACCAGGGGCATGGCCCGTCGGGCGCTGGTCATCGGGGCCGAGACCATGACCAGGCTCATGGACTGGAGCGATCGCGGCACCTGCGTTCTCTTCGGCGATGGCGCCGGGGCGGTGGTGCTGGAAGCTTCGGAGGGAGCCGGCGCCACTACCGACCGCGGTGTGTTGGGTCTCGCGCTCAGGACCGATGGCAGCAAGCAGGATCTGCTCTACGTCGATGGCGGTCCGTCCTCAAACGGCCAGGTCGGCAAATTGCGCATGCAAGGCAACCAGGTGTTTCGCCACGCGGTGGTGAACATCGCCGAAGCTGTCGTCGCCGCCGCCGCAGCCGCCGGCGTGGAGATGTCCGAGATCGACTGGTTCATACCGCACCAGGCCAATCAGCGGATTCTCGACGGCGTGGCCAGGCGCCTGGGGATCGAGGCGTCGCGGGTGATCTCCACGGTCGAGCGCCATGCAAACACGTCAGCCGCCTCCATTCCCCTGGCTCTTGCCGAAGGGGTCGCCGATGGCCGCGTTCGGCGTGGTCAGCTGCTTTTGCTGGAGGCCATGGGCGGGGGCCTGACGTGGGGCGCGGCCGTGGTGCGCTTGTAGGTTCAAAGTCATCGTCGCTGACCCTCGGCTCGACTTGACCCCAGATGGACGCCCGTGCAGGCTGCGAGCCTAAGCTACAGGGGCGGAGGCGCTGGATGGTCACGGTGACGAGGGCGGATTTGACCGAGGCCTTGCACGAAGAAGTCGGCCTGACGCGCCATGACTGCGCCGCCCTGGTTGAGCGAACGCTGGATCTGGTCACCGAAGCGATGGCGCGTGGCGAAACCGTCAAACTGTCAGGTTTTGGCGTTTTTCAAGTACGCGCCAAGCGCCAGCGCATGGGCCGCAATCCCAAGACCGGCGCGCCGGCGACCATCGACCCGCGCCGGGTGATTGGGTTCCGCGCATCTCAAGTCATCAAGGCGCGCATCGATCGCGCCCTTTCCGGATAGGGGCCGGAGCCGTTGGCCAAAAGCGCCGAGGCCTTTCGCACGATCTCCGAAGCCGCTGACGAACTTGGCGTGGCGCAACATGTGCTGCGTTTCTGGGAGACCAAATTCAGTTTTATCAAGCCGATGAAGCGCGCCGGCGGGCGGCGCTTCTACCGCCCGGCCGATATCCAGGTGTTGGCGAGGGTCCGGCGCCTTCTGCACCAGGAGGGATACACGATCAAAGGCGTTCAGAAGCTCTATCGTGAGTCCGGCCTGAACGCGCCTTTGCCGGAGGCAGGTTCCCCGAGCGTAGCGGCGAACGGCCTCTCGGCCGGGCGGGTTTCCACCGGTCGTCTGGCGGCGGTGATCGTCGATCTCGAAGCCGCCAAGCTGCGCCTTGATCAGGCCCTTGGCCAAATGTGATTGCCGCGTCAGCGCGCCCTACCTATAAGACCCCGCTTCCCCGCACATCGGAGCGTAGCGCAGCCTGGTAGCGCACTTGACTGGGGGTCAAGGGGTCGTGGGTTCGAATCCCGCCGCTCCGACCAGGGGGATTCGTTTGTCGACGGGCGCGGGATGGACTGACGCCGCGTCGGCTATGGTTAGTGGCCGAAGGCGCCTGCTGAGCGCCGCTCGGCCAAGAGGCATGCGATGAGCGATGGTCTGATTCCCGACGACATTGCGAGAACGATCCTCAATCCCCTGGCCTACGCCGAGGATGCGCCAGTGCACGAGGCCTTCCGCTGGCTGCGGGCTAACGAGCCCCTGGGAAGGGCGGAAGTCGAAGGATGCTTTCCGTTCTGGGTCGTCGCCAAGCACGCCGACATCCTCGAAGTCAGCCGACAGAACGCGCTGTTTCACAGCGGCGACCGGGCGACCACCTTCACCACTATCGATGGTGACCGCAAGGTCCGCGAGATGACCGGCGGCAGCCCGCACCTGATCCGCTCGCTGGTGCAGATGGACGCTCCGGACCATCCGAAATATCGAGTCCTGGCCCAGTCGTGGTTTTTGCCGCAAAACCTGCGCCGCCTCGAAGGGCGCATTCGCGAGATCGCCCGCGAGCACGTCGAGCGCATGGCCGACCTCGGCGGCGAATGCGACTTCGTCAAGGATGTCGCCCTTACCTATCCGCTACGAGTGATCATGGAGATCCTCGGCGTCCCGGATGCGGATATGCCGCGGATGCTGCGTCTGACCCAGGAACTGTTCGGCGCCACTGACCCCGAACTGAACCGCTCCAGCGCGGCCCCGAGCGGCGACCTCTCGGACATCCAGGCGACGTTCGCCGATTTCTACGCCTATTTCAAAGCCATCAGCGACGACCGGCGGGCGGCGCCTAACGACGACCTGGCCACGGTGATCGCCAACGGCCGCGTCGACGACGCCCCGATGAACGACTTCGAGACCATGTGCTACTACGTGATCGTCGCCACGGCCGGCCATGATACGACCTCATCGTCCACCGCCGGCGCGATCTGGGGCATGTGTCAGTTCCCCGAGGCGTTCGCCGAGGTGAAGGCGGATCCGGCGATCATTCCCGGCCTTGTCGACGAATCCATTCGCTGGACGACGCCGGTCAAGCATTTCATGCGCTCGGCCACCGAGGCGACGGAATTGCGCGGCCACCGGATCGAGAAGGGTGACTGGCTGATGCTGTGCTACCCATCGGGAAACCGCGACGAAGAGGTGTTCGACGCTCCGGACACGTTCCGCCCCGGTCGCAGCCCAAATCGGCATCTCGCGTTCGGGTATGGCGCGCATCTGTGCCTTGGTCAGCACCTGGCCAAGATGGAAATGCGGATCCTTTGGGAGGAGTTGATTCCCCGCTTGAGTCGATTGGAGTTCGGGGGCGAACCCAGTCGCTCGGCGGCTTCCTTCGTCAGCGGGCCTAAACGCCTGCCGATCCGCTACGCCATGGCATGACCGCGCAGACAGCAAGCTTCGTTCATCGCCCCGATCAGCCATCGCCCGAGCGCTCGAAGAGCACGGCGCTCTGGTTGGTTGCGATCGCGGCCATGATCGCCGCCATGGTGGTCGTGGGGGGCGCGACCCGCGTTACGGGTTCCGGACTTTCGATCACCGAATGGCGACCGGTAAGCGGGGTGATCCCGCCGCTGAGCCACCATGCCTGGGAGGACATGTTCGCCCTCTACCGGCAGACACCCCAGTACCGGTTGCTCAACCAGGGCATGAGCCTGGCCCAGTTCCAGGGTATCTATTGGTGGGAGTGGGCGCACCGGCTGTTGGGACGGCTGATCGGCGCCGTCTTTCTGGTCCCGTTTTTGGTTCTGGTTGCCGCCCGGCGCCTGCCAAAGCGCCTGATCTGGCGCTGCGCCATCCTGTTCGCTCTCGGCGGCGTTCAAGGCGGCGTCGGTTGGTGGATGGTGAAAAGCGGCCTCGAAGCCCGTACTTCCGTTGCTCCCGAGCGGCTGGCCGCCCATCTCGGGCTGGCGCTCCTGCTGATGTGCGCCTGCGCGTGGACCGCGCTGGAGGCTTGGTTCGGACCGCGACCCAGGCAGCGTGTCGCTGCGCCGAGACTGTCTGCGATCACCGCTACGTTTCTGGTTCTGGTCTTCGTTCAGTGCCTGCTGGGGGCGCTGGTGGCGGGCAACCACGCGGGTCTGGTTGACGCCGATTGGCCGCTCATGGGCGGCCGACTGATACCCAGCGACTACTGGGCTGGTTCGGTGTGGGGAACGATCGCCCACAACTCGTCCTCGGTGCAGTTCGATCATCGTCTGTTAGCCTACGTCCTACTCGCGGTCGGGGCGAGCTTGGCGGTTGCTTGCCGGCGCCTGCGCGGCTTGGCCTTGGCGGTGGCGGCGATGCTCCTGGTTCAGGCGGCGCTGGGGATCGCGACGCTGCTGCTCACCGTGCCGTTGCCGCTGGCGTTGGCGCACCAGTTCGTCGCTGCCGGACTTATCAGTTTGGCGACTGCGCTGGCTTGGCGGGCTAGGCGCATATAGCGGTACTATTTTACCACTCTAGGTTTAATGCTGTTTTTTCCACGCGTTATGGAAGTTAGAGCGCCGCGATGGATTGACAGCGGTGACGCCGCGCGGTAACCGCGCCGCCTCCGAGCCGCAGGACTTCGCCATGACCACCGCGACCACCCGACATTCGCCCGCCGGCGAGATCGAGAAGAGCTGGATCCTCATCGACGCCGAGAACGTGGTGGTCGGACGCCTAGCAAGTTTCATCGCCAATCGTCTGCGCGGCAAGCACAGGGCCGACTACAGCCCACACATGGACTGCGGTGATCATGTGGTGGTCATCAATGCCGACAAGGTGAAGATGACGGGGCGCAAGCTGGAACAAAAGCTCTATCATTGGCACACCGGCCATCCTGGCGGCATCAAGCAGCGCAGCGCCGGCGCGATCCTGAACGGCCGCTTCCCGGAACGCGTGCTGGAGAAGGCGGTCGAGCGCATGCTGCCCAAGGAGAGCCCCTTGGCGCGCCGCCAGTTGACCCACCTCAGAATCTATAAGGGCGGTGAGCATCCGCACGCCGCCCAGAACCCCCAAGTCATCGATTTCGCCGGCCAGAACGGCAAGAACGCCCGGAGCCAATGACCATGTCGGAAACCCACGGCCTCGAAGCCCTCAAGAGCCTGGCGCCCGAGTCGGCCGCCGTTGCCGCGCCCGAGCCGAAAATCGACAAGGATGGGCGCGCCTACGCGACCGGCAAGCGCAAGAACGCCATCGCCAGGGTGTGGATCAAGCCAGGCCGCGGCCGGATCACCATCAATGGCCGCGATCAGGAGGCGTATTTCGCCAGGCCCGTGCTGCGGATGATGATCGCCCAGCCGCTCCAGGTCTCCGATCGATTGGGACAGTTTGACGTCGACGCGACCGTCGAAGGCTCGGGTCTTTCCGGCCAGGCGGGCGCGGTCCGACACGGCATCTCCAAGGCGCTGACCTACTACGAGCCTTCTCTGCGCGCGGTCCTGAAGCCGCATGGCTTTCTCACTCGCGACAGCCGGGTGGTCGAGCGCAAGAAATACGGCAGGGCCAAGGCCCGACGGAGCTTCCAGTTCTCCAAGCGTTAAGCGCCGTCCACCACGGATAGGCCAGGGCGCTTTGGAAACATCCAGGGCGCCCTTTTCGCATGGCTTGTGAGACCAGCAATGATCAAGGTTTTCATAGATGGCGAGGCGGGCACTACCGGCCTGCAGATCCGGCAACGGCTTTCGGCCCGGCGCGACCTAGAGCTCCTGACCATCGACGGCGACCGGCGCAAGAATCCGGATGCGCGGCGGGAGATGCTGAACGCGGCCGACCTCGCCATCCTCTGTTTGCCCGACGCCGCCGCGCGCGAAGCAGTGGCGATGATCGACAACCCCAGGGTGAAGGTGATCGACGCCTCGACGGCTCACCGGACGGCTGAAGGATGGGTCTATGGGCTGCCGGAGATCGGCTTGCGCGAACGCATTGCCGGGGCGATGCGGGTCGCCAACCCCGGCTGCTACGCCACCGGATTCATCGCCCTGGTCAAGCCGCTGATCGCCGCCGGCCTCATTCCCGCCGACTGGCCGCTGACCGCCAACGCTGTCTCCGGGTATTCCGGCGGGGGCAGGGCAATGATCGAGGCGTTCGAGTCCCCAGCGGCGAAAGACTTCACCACCGCGCCGTTCCGCGCCTACGCCTTGGAACTCGGGCACAAGCACGTGCCTGAGATGCGCGCGCATGCGTATCTTTTGCATCCGCCGTTGTTCACACCAAGTGTCGCTCGTTTTTTCAATGGCATGATTGTGGAAGTTCCCGTGCCGCTTTATGCGCTGCCTCGGCCACCGAAGCTCGCCGAGCTTGAGGAGGCGCTGAGCTCGGCCTACGCCGCCGAAGACTTTGTCGAGGTGGTCCCGCCGCCGTCAACGGGCATTGATCCGACAGCGCTCAACGGTGGAAACCGGATGCGGCTGCATGTGTGCGGGTCGGACGCATTGGGGCAGGCCAGGCTTGTGGCGGTGCTCGATAACCTCGGCAAGGGGGCGGCGGGAGCGGCGGTGCAGAACCTGAACCTGATGCTGGGCCTCGACGAGGCCGCGGGCCTTTAGGTAACCAAACCGGCCCGATCGGCGTATCATTGGCCATGGACACCTCACGCCTTCCGATCCCACGGCGGCGCCTGCTCATCGGCGCCCTGGCGGCCGCGGCTTCTCCCACCGCTCTGCTGGCCGCCCCCGACCGTTTCGCCGGTTCTCCCTGGCGCAAGCTGAGCGACGCCCAGTGGAAGTCGCGGCTGTCGCCGACGGCTTTCGATATCCTGCGACGCGATGGCACCGAACACGCGTGGACCAGTCCGTTGTTGAACGAACACCGTAACGGCGTCTTTGCCTGCGCGGGTTGCGGTCTGCCGCTTTTCAGATCGCAGTGGAAGTTCGAGTCTGGCACCGGCTGGCCGAGTTTTTACACCGCCATCGCAGGCGCGGTGGCCACCAAGATCGACTTCCAACTGATCACCCCGCGCACGGAATATCACTGCGCGCGTTGTCTGGGACATCAGGGCCATGTGTTCCATGACGGACCACGACCCACCGGTCTGCGCTACTGCAACGACGGCTTGGCGCTGAAGTTCGTTCCGGCCTGAAACGGCGGCCTCACGACTTCACTTTGACAAAACTACCCGGCGCGTCCTCCAGCGGCGCGAGAGGACCGGCGGCTGGGTCGCGGGCGGGGGTCTTGGCGCCCGACCGCGCCGCCAGCCACGCCGACCAATGCGGCCACCAGGAGCCGGGGTGTTCGTTCGCTCCAGCCAACCACTCATCCAAGGTTGGCGGCAGCGCCGCGTTCGTCCAGTGCTGGTATTTGTTCGCCGCCGGCGGATTGATCACCCCGGCGATGTGACCGGACCCCGCCAGCGTGAAGGTGGTCTCGCCGCCAAACAGCCGCGCGCCTTTGTACACCGACCGCGCCGGGGCGATGTGGTCTTCCTTCGACGATTGGACATAGATCGGCGTTTTCACCGCGGCGAGATCGAGATGCTCCCCGCCCAGGTCGAGTTTCCCGGCGGCGAGCGCGTTCTCCTGGTAGAACCGGCGCAGATAGAACAGATGCAGCGCGCGCGGCATCCGTGTCTGATCGCCGTTCCAGAACAGCAGATCGAACGGGCGCGGCTCCTTGCCCATCAGGTAGTTGCTGACGAAAAACGACCAGATCAGGTCGTTGGCCCGCAGAGCGTTGAAGGTGTCGGCCATGGTCTGGCCGGCCAGCACCCCGCCACCGGCGTCCATCTTCTGCTCCAGCTCGCGCAGCCAGGCCTCGTTCGAAAACAACAGAAGATCGCCCGCCTCGGTGAAATCCTGCTGAGCGGCGAAAAAGGTCGCTGAGGCGATGCGATCATCGCCGCGGGCAGCCATGTGGGCGAGAGCGCAGGACAGCATGGTGCCGCCGATGCAGTAGCCCACGGAGTTGACCTGCTTGACGCCGGTCTGGCGGATGACCGCGTCCACCGCGGCGTAGACGCCCTCATTGAGATAGTCCTCGAAGGTCTTGTCGGCCAGGCGGCCGTCCGGATTGACCCATGAGGTGACGAATACCGAAAATCCCTGACCGGCGAGCCAGCGGATCATCGAGTTCTCGGGTCGAAGGTCGAGGATGTAGAACTTGTTTATCCATGGCGGGAAGATCAGCAGGGGAAACGCGTAAACCTGTTTTGTCGTCGGTGAATATTGAATAATTTCAATCAATGCGTTTCGGAAGATGACCTTTCCCGGGGCCGTGGCGACGTTCTCGCCGACCTTGAACCGATCGAAGTCGGTTTGGCTGATCGAAAGCTGGCCTCCGCCACGCTCGAGGTCGGCGGCGAAGTTCTCCATGCCCCTGACCAGGCTTTCACCATGCGTGTCGCGAAATTCGCGCAGCGCGGCCGGGTTGGAGAGCAGGAAGTTCGACGGCGCGAAGGCGTCGGTCAGCATTTGGGTGAAGAAGGCCACCCGCCGGCGAGTCAGCGGATCGATGTCATCGGCGTCGCGGACGAGGCCGTTCAGCCAGTCGGACGTGATCAGGTATGACTGTTTGACGATGTCGAACACGGGATTGTCGGACCAGCCGGGGTCATTGAACCGCTTATCGCCGGGCGAGGGCCTGATCACCGGCTCGGCAGCGATGCCGGCCACCGTCTGCGCGGCCGACCGCCACAGGTCCATGTAACGAGCGAACAGATCCGCCTGCGCGCGCATCAGTCGATCAGGCTGCGCGGCGAGGCTGGCGGCGACCTCGCCCAGCGCCTGGCTGACGTGAAACGGATCAGGGGTGAGGGCTGCAGGACGGTCGGCGTTGCGTAGCGCCGCCTCGGCCAGAGCACCCTGGGCGGTCATCGCCGCCCTGGCGAGGTTCAGCGATAGGCGCTCGAGATTCTCGCGCTGAACTTGGGTCAAATCGTCCAGGCCGGGGCTCTCGCTGGAAGGCGGGGCGGCCGCCGCGGCTGGCTCCGGCTTGCGCCGGGGCTTGGAATCGCTTCGCGCGCGCGGACGACGGGGCCGCCTCGGGCGCGTGTCATCGGCCATGCTCGCCTCCATCGCTAACGCCGACGCTCTATCGCGCCCGTCCGGCATGCCCTAAAACGGACGGTCAATGAAGGGCGTCGGACGATATATTGCAATCATCGCGGCATCGCTGGTTGCCGTCCCCGGCGCTGGGGCCGTTGGCGCGACCTGCGCGGCCGCGCCGAGCGGTGAATTCGCGCGCGGGGCCAGCCTCAAGTATCCCGATTTCTGCTCGATCCCGCCGGTCCCGAGCGATGTCAGGCCGGTGGCGGCGTTCAAGGCGGCGGTGGTGCGGACGCGGCTGGCCGGAGCGGTGGTGGTGCGGCGAAGCGGGCCGGAGACGTTCAGCCTGGCCGGGACCGAAGCTTTCGCCGAAGGGGCCAAGCGGCAGGCGACGCCGCCCCCGGCCATGACCAAACCCGAGGCTGTTGGCGCGGATGCTTTCGCCGCCGCCGCGCGCGCCAAGGCGGCCCCGCCCAGGCGCCATCGGCGTCACTGAGCGCGTCGCGACCAATCATGAACACTGAATTCCATCGCATACGGCGCCTGCCGCCCTATGTTTTCGAGGAGGTCAACCGGCTCAAGGCGCGCCTGCGCGCCGAGGGTGTCGACATCATCGATTTCGGGATGGGCAATCCCGACATGCCGACGCCCCGGCACATCGTCGACAAACTGATCGAGACGGCGCGCGATCCCAAATCGGGCCGCTATTCGGCCTCCAAAGGCATTCTTGGCCTGCGGCGGGCGATGGCTGGCTACTATGGTCGGCGATTTGGCGTGTCGCTCGATCCCGACACCGAAGTCGTGGCCACGCTTGGCTCCAAGGAAGGTTTCGCCAATCTCGCCCAGGCCCTCACAGCTCCTGGCGATGTGGTGATCTGCCCCAACCCGGCCTATCCCATTCACGCCTATGGTTTCATTATGGCCGGCGGGGTCATTCGGCACGTGCCGGCGCTCACGCCGGAAGAGTACCTTTCCGGAATAGGACGGGCGGTGCGTCACTCGGCGCCGCCGCCCAGCGTTGTGGTGGTGAGCTATCCGTCCAATCCGACGGCGCAATGGGTCGACCTCGATTTCTACCGTGAGGTGGTCGCCCTGGCGAAGCGGCATGAAATGCTGGTGCTCTCGGACATCGCCTATTCGGAAATCTATTTCGACGACAATCCGCCGCCGTCGATCCTTCAGGTTCCGGGCGCGCGCGATCTCGCCGTCGAGGTCAACTCTCTTTCCAAGACCTACGCCATGGCCGGGTGGCGAGTCGGCATGGTGGTCGGCAACGCGCACATTTGCGCCGCCCTGGCGCGGGTCAAATCCTATCTCGACTACGGCGCGTTCACGCCCATCCAGGTGGCTGCCGTCGCGGCCTTGAACGGGCCCCAGGATTGCGTTGTCGAAATCCGCAATACCTACCGCTCCCGGCGCGATGTGCTGGTCGGCGCCCTGGCGCGCGCGGGGTGGACGATTCCTTCGCCGCCGGCGTCGATGTTCGCCTGGGCCCCGCTCCCGGAGGCTTTCCAGGCGGCCGGATCGATGACCTTTTCCAAGGCGCTGATAGAGAAGGCCGGGGTAGCGGTGTCGCCTGGCGTGGCCTTCGGCGAGTATGGCGAGGGCTACGTGCGCATCGGCTTGGTGGAGAATGAGCACCGGATCCGCCAGGCGGCGCGCAACATCAAGCGCTTCCTCGAGCAGTCGGGACAGATCCTGACTTCGCCAGAGTTCTCGGCGCCAACGCAGTGAGCGTGATGGGGGCGCCCGGGAAGGCCAGCCGCGTCGGCATCGCCGGCTTGGGCACCGTGGGCGCAAGCCTGGTCAACTTCCTGGCCGACCGACCGATGTTCTCGCCGACTGGACGGCCCGTGAGGGTGGCGGCGGTTTCGGCACGCTCGCGCGACAAGCGCCGCTCCGCCGACATTTCCGGGGCCACCTGGTTCGACGATCCAGTGGAACTGGCCGCATCGAGCGAGATCGACCTGTTCGTCGAACTCATCGGCGGGGCGGACGGGGTGGCCAAGGCCGCCGTCGAGCAGGCCCTGGTTCTGGGTAAGCCGGTGGTCACCGCCAACAAGGCGCTCATCGCCACCCATGGCGCCGAACTCGCCAGGCTGGCCGAAGCCAATGGCGCTCCGTTGTTGTTTGAAGCCGCGGTCATGGGCGGGGCGCCAGCGGTCAAAATGCTGCGCGAAGCCATGGTCGGCGACGAGGTCGACATGGTCGCCGGCATCCTTAACGGCACCTGCAACTATATCCTCTCCGAGATGGAAGCATCGGGGCGCGAGTTCGCCGCGGTGCTCGCCGAAGCCCAGCGACTGGGCTACGCCGAAGCCGATCCAACCATGGACATCGGCGGCGTCGACGCCGGCCACAAGATCACCATCCTGGCGGCGCTGGCGTTCGGGTGCGCGCCCACGTTCGGCGCCGCGGAGGTGACCGGAATCGGTGAGATCGAGTTGCTGGATATCCGCCTGGCGCGCGACCTCGGCTATCGGATCAAGCTGGTGGCGACGGCCGAGCGGTCGGGAGGTGAGATCTCGGTCCGCGTGCATCCCGCCCTGGCGCCCCTCGACCATCCGTTGGCCCGCACCGGCGGGGCCCTCAACGCCCTGTTCATACAGGGGCGTCGCATCGGCAGGATCTTCGTCCAGGGACCTGGCGCGGGCGGCGCGCCCACCGCAGCCGCGGTGGCCGCTGACATCGCCGATGTCCTCACCGGCGCCGTGCGGCCGGTCTTTCAGGCGAGCGCCGCCACGCTGGTCCCATTTACGGCGGTGGACACCTCCCATGTGCACGGGCGCTACTATCTGCGGGTGGTGGTGCGCGACGAGCCAGGCGTGATCGCCGCGGTTTCCGAGACCCTGGCCGGTGCTGGCGTGTCGATCGACAGCTTCCTGCAAAAGCCAGTAGAGGGCGCGACCGGAGTGCCAATCGTGCTGACCACGCACGCGGTCGTCGAATCGGTGCTAAGCGAGGCGGTGCGCCGCATCGCCGCGCTGCCGGCCATGATGGCGCCGCCGCTTCTCATCCGCATCCCGCGGATTTGAGCGCCAACGCATGGAATTGGGCAGCGGAGAGCGCGCGATGAGCATTCTGGACCGCAACCTCGGCGTGCAGGCGGCGAGAGTGTGCGAGGCGGCCGCCATCGCCTCGTGGTCACTCGCCGGGCGCGGGGATGAGAAGGCGGCCGACCAGGCGGCCGTTGACGCGATGCGCAAAGCCCTCAACGAACTGGATATCGAGGGGGTGATTGTCATCGGTGAAGGGGAGCGGGACGAAGCACCGATGCTCTACATCGGCGAAAAGGTGGGCAAGGGCCGTGGCCCGCGCATCGACATCGCCCTCGACCCGCTGGAGGGGACGACCCTCACCGCCAAGAACATGGCCAACGCGCTCGCGGTGATGGCCTGGGCCCCGGCCGGTGCGCTCCTGCATGCGCCTGACACCTACATGGACAAGATCGCCTGCGGGCCGGGGTATCCGGAAGGGATTCTCGATCTGGACCGCAGCGCCGGCGACAACGCACGCACCTTGGCCGAGGCCAAGGGCGCGAATATCGCCGAGGTCTCGGTCTGCGTGCTCGATCGGCCCAGGCACGCCGAGATCATCACCTCCCTGCGTCAGGCCGGCGCGCGCGTCTGCCTGATCACTGATGGCGATGTGGCCGGGGTGATCAACACTGCCGATCCTGAGACGGGGATCGACATGTATGTTGGGCAAGGCGGTGCGCCGGAGGGCGTCCTTGCGTGCGCGGCCCTGAAGTGCGTTGGCGGGCAGTTCCAGGGCCGGCTGGTGTTCCGCACCGCCGACGAACGCGTACGGGCCAAGCAGCATGGGGTCACCGACCTGGAGCGCAAGTACGATCTGCATGAGCTGGTGCGTGACGAGGCCATCTTCGTCGCCACCGGAGTCACCGACGGCGCCCTGCTCGATGGCGTGCGAATCCGGGGTGGTCAGGTCCACACCCATACCCTGGTCATGAATTCGGCGACCAGGACGGTACGTGAAATTCGTATGCGGCGACCCATCTGATGGCTGACGGCGGGCCGGCGATTGCCGACTTTCTGGGCGTCGCCCGCTCGCTTACCGGCAGACGATGGCGCCAGCGGGCTGGTGACGAGGCCGCGATCCGCGCCCTGCAAAGTCAGTCGGGCCTGCCGCAGTTCCTGGCCCAGGCGTTGGCCTCGCGCGGGGTGACGACCGACACCGCCGAGACGTTCCTCAATCCGACGCTTCGAGCCCTGTTTCCCAACCCATCGAGCTTCGCCGGCATGGACGGCGCCGCGGCGATTCTGGTTGACGCGCTGGTGCGCAACCGGCCGACGTGGGTGTTCGCCGACTACGATGTCGATGGAGCGTCCAGCGCGGCGCAGCTGGTTCGCTGGTTTCGGCACATGGGCGCGGAGCTGCCGATCCATATCCCGGACCGGCTCGCCGAAGGCTACGGACCGACCCCGGCCACGTTTCGGCGCCTGCAGGCGATGGGGGCCGAACTGGTGATCACCCTCGATTGCGGGGCGGCGGCGGAAATGGCGCTGGCCGAGGCCGAGGCGATCGGCCTCGATGTCGTGGTCATCGATCATCACCTGATGCGCGGGGCACCATCTGGACGGGCGATCATCGTCAATCCGAACCAGCCCGACTGTGGATCCGGGCAGGGCGTCCTCGCCGCCGCCGGCGTCACCTTCGTGCTTCTCGCCGCCCTCAACCGAGAGGCGCGCCGGCGCGGGTTGTTCGAAACCCGGGCCCCACCCGACCTGCGGCGGTGGTTGGACCTCGCGGCCCTCGGCGCGATTTGCGATGTCACCCAACTTTCGGGTTTCAACCGAGCCATCGTCAGCCAGGGCCTGAAGGTGATGTCGCGGTGGGAAAATCCAGGCATGGCGGCGCTGATGCAGGTGGCCACGGCGCCGCTGACAAAGGCGACGACGCACCACGCCGGCTTCGTCCTTGGTCCGAGGATCAATGCCGGCGGGAGAATCGGCCGCTCCGATCTCGGCGCTCGCCTGCTGGCCACCGATGACGCCATCGAAGCCGGCGAACTGGCCCGGGAACTCGACCGGCTCAACAGTGAGCGTCGCGATATCGAACGGTCCATCCTGGCTTCGGCGATCGCCTCGATCGAGCACCAGTCGAATCTCGATCGCGATGCGCCCGCGCTGGTGATCACCGGTGATGACTGGCATCCGGGGGTGATCGGTATCGTCGCCGGCCGCTTGCGCGAACGCTACCGCAAGCCGGTGGTGGTGATCGGCATCGACCGCCAGGCGGATCTGGGCCGCGGATCAGGCCGATCGGCCGCTGGGATCAATCTCGGCCGCGCCGTGCAGATGGCCGAGGCGGAGGGCCTCCTGATCGCCGGCGGCGGGCATGCCATGGCCGCGGGACTGACCATCCGGCCATCGTCCATTCCCGAATTCCGGGCGTTCTTGAACAAGACGCTCGAGACCGAGGCCGCCGCCAGCGATGACAGCCTGGCGGTCGACTTCCTGACCAGCCCGGTCGCCGCCGACCGGGGGATGCTCGGCGCGATCGAGCGCCTGGCGCCGTTTGGACCCGGCAATCCTGAGCCGACGGTGGCTCTGGCCGAGGTCCGTTGCGAGCGCGTGAGAGCCATCAAGGGGGGGCATCTGCGATGCGCCTTGACCAGCCCGGGCGGGGGCCGACTGGAAGCGGTGGCCTGGCGGGCCGACAACAGTCCGTTAGCGCGCGCGATCGCCGCTGGAGGCGTCCTGAACGTCGTCGGCCGGCTGAAAGCCGATGACTGGAAGGGACGAGGCGGAGTGGAGCTCGAAGTCGAGGACGCCGCCGATCCGCGCCAGCGGAGCTAGGCTTGCGTGGGCATAGGCGCGCCGATATATCCCCAGCCTTCGCGCCGGCACGGGCCCTTCGTCTATCGGTTAGGACATCAGATTTTCAATCTGGGAAGAGGGGTTCGACTCCCCTAGGGCCTGCCAGGGCGGCGCATTTCCGCCACATTTTGGTTGCCCAGCGAGCTTGCGGCAAAACATCGCGGCGAGGATGAAATAAGGCGATTTGTCGTTGACCTAGCCACAATTGAGGCCACATTCAGGCATCGCCGCAGTTCCCGCTTCTATAAGGGGACGTCCGGTCCGAGGGGTGTATGTCTGATTTGGCTTTAGAAGCCGCCGAGGCGCCACTGGAGCTGGTGCGCGTCACGGGGCGCGTAAAGTGGTTTGACGCCGGCAAGGGGTACGGTTTCATCATCCCCGACGAGCCCGCGCGGACGGATATGCACGATGTCTTGCTGCACGTGACCTCACTGAGGGGCCTTGAGCGTGAACACGCGGGAGAGGGGGCGCTGGTCGTCTGCGACGCCGTCCGGCGCGCCAAGGGCTGGCAGGTGGCCGAACTGATCAGTATCGATGAAAGCACGGCTCTGGTGCGTGAGGAACGGCCGCGGCGGCACAATGAACTTGAGCCGCGACGCACCCATGACGGATCAGTCTCGGCAGGGGCTGCGCGCCGAAGCTCGATCCCGACAGGCTCGTGCGGCGGTCCTCTGCACGGGGCCAAGGTGAAGTGGTTCAACCGGGCCAAGGGCTATGGCTTTGTCATCCGCGACGCCGAACCCGGTGATATCTTTGTCCACATCGAGACGCTGCGCCGCAGCGGCCTTGATGACTTGCAACCCGGCGAGGATGTCAGGGTGCGATTTTCAGAAGGGCCGAAGGGTCTGGTTGTAGCGGAGATCGAACTGGGTCAGGCTTGATCTCTCTGGAGAGTGTCGTGCCCCGGTCGCGCTTATCGTTTCTGATCCTTACCGTGTTGGCCATCGGGACCGCGCAGGCGCGCCCGCTACGCACCGAGCGGCTCGAGGTGGTCACCGCCTCCGGGCCGCATCGCTTCGCGGTCGAGGTCGCGGACACGTTCGCGACACGCGAACGCGGCTTGATGTTCCGCAAGCGATTGGCGCCCGATCGCGGCATGCTGTTCAAATTCAGTGGGCCGCCGCAACGGGTGTCGTTCTGGATGAAAAACACGCTGATACCCTTGGACATGCTGTTCATCGCCGACAGCCGGATTGTGTCGATTGCCGAGAACGCCGTCCCCCTTTCTGAAACCACCATTCCTTCCGGCGCTCCGGTGACCGAGGTGGTCGAGCTGCCTGGCGGGCGTGCGGCCGAAATCGGGGCGGCGCCGGGCGATGCGGTGCGCGAACTGCGTGGTCCATGAGGCCAGCGCCGCCACCACCGCCAGGATTTCAACGGCAGTCGGGTCGCGGCGCGTTCACCGAACACAATGGGCCCTACTTTTTTCGCCGCAGCGAGCATGGTGTTGAGCAGGCCTTCTTCGCCCTGGATCGCCACTGCAATGGCGTTGGCCTGCTGCACGGAGGCATGCTGACCGCCTTTCTCGATGGCTTGCTGGCCGGAGCGGCGGGGCGGGTGAGCGAACGGGTGGCGGTGACCGTGCACCTGTCGGTGGACTTTCTGGCCATGGGCCGAGCCGGCGAATGGATCCTTGGTGAGGCGCGCCTCACCCGGGCGACTCGCGATCTGGCCTTCGCGGAGGGCCGCGCCTACGCCGGTCAGCTGGACCTTGCCCGCGCCACCGGGGTGTTCCGCCTGATGCGCCAGAGATCGTGAACCGCGCGTTGCGACCCCTGCGCGGCCGTGGCAAGAGAGCCGCCCCTGGCCCCGCGGGGCGTGGCGCAGCCTGGTAGCGCATCTGCTTTGGGAGCAGAGGGTCGCAGGTTCGAATCCTGCCGCCCCGACCAGTCAGGGTATTGAAGGTGAAGGATGAGCATGCTTGCGCGCATCTACCGACCGGCCAGGACCGCCATGCAATCGGGCAAGGTCAATACCCGGCTATGGGAGCTCTCCTTCGCGCCGGCCTCCGCCAGGATCTCCGACCCGCTGATGGGGTGGACCGAATCGGCCGACATGAACGGTCAGGTGCGTCTGAAATTCGCCACCTGTGAGGAAGCGGTGGCCTACGCGCGGCGATATGGCATCCCCTTCGAGGTCTCGCCCGAGCAAGACCGGCGTCCGCTCGTGCGCAGCTACGCCGACAACTTCGCCTTTCAGCGCAAGGAACCCTGGTCACACTGACCCCGTAGCTCAACTGGATAGAGCATCCGCCTTCTAAGCGGATGGTTGCAGGTTCGAGTCCTGCCGGGGTCGCCAGGCCTCAATTGGGCGACAGGGCCGCCAAGCCGCGCGCCAGGTCGGTGATGAGGTCGTCCGGGTCTTCCAGACCGATCGAAAAGCGCACCAGAGGCCCGGCCAGTTTGGGACGGACGTCGCGCACCTCGAGTTGCGGATCGCACGCCAGGGCGAGGCTCTCGAAACCGCCCCAGGAAAAGCCGAGACCGAACAGATCGAGGCGATCGAGAAAGGCGTCCACGGCGGCCGGCGTCACCGGCCTGAGGACGATCGAAAACACGCCGGCCGCGCCGGTGTAGTCGCGCGCCCACAGCGCGTGGTCGGGCGAGTCCGGGAGGGCCGGATGCAGAACCTCGGCGACCGCCGGGTGGACTTTCAGCCAGGCGGCGATGGCGAGGGCGCTCTGGTGGTGCCGCTGAAGCCGCAAGGGCAGGGTCCGCAGACCCCGCAGCATCACGTAGGCGTCGTCCGGCGAAACCGACCAACCGAAATCCCAGATGGCGTGGTCGAGGCTCTGGTCCAGCCCGCTTTGAGCGGTGGCCACCGAGCCCATGAACGCATCGGAATGCCCGCCGACATATTTGGTCAGCGCCTGGACCGAGATATCCACCCCATGAGCGAGGGGTTTGAACCAGAAACCGGCGGCCCAGGTGTTGTCGAGCAGGGTGAGGAGGTTTCGCGTCCGCGCCAGACGGGCGATCCGCGGAATGTCTTGCATCTCGAAGGTCAGTGATCCCGGCGATTCAAGCACCACCATGCGCGTCGCCGGCCCGGCCATGGCGATCAGGTCTTCGGGCGTGGATCGTGGGGGATAGAAACGGGCGGTGACGCCAAACCGGGCCAGCACACGCTGACAGAACCGGCGCGTCGGCTTGTAGATGGCGTCTGTGAGCAGCACCTCGTCGCCTGCCTTGAGGACCGCCAGCATGGCGCCGGTGACCGCCGCCAGACCGGATGGGAACAGGCGCACCGAGCTTGCACCCTCCAGCTCGGCAAGGGCGCTCGAGAGGGTGTCTTGAACCGAAAGGCCGGCGCGGCCGTAGGTGATCAGGGTCTCGTCGTAAAGGTCCGCGGCCTTGCCGAGCAGCACGGTCGAGCCCCGCTCCACCGCCGGCGCAACGGTTCGCCCCACCGATCGTGGCCCGGCGTGAACCGCGCCGGTGGCGGGACCGTTTCGCCGCTTCACGCGCGCACCACCGGCGTATCGGCCAGAGAGCCCCACTCGGCCCAGGAGCCGTCGTAGATGGCAACATCGTCGCGTCCGATCCGGGCCAGGGTTAGCGCCAATACCGCCGCGCTGACGCCAGAACCGCATGAAGTGACAATCGGTCGTTCAAGGTCGACCCCGGCGGTCTCGAAAGCTTGCCTGAGCTTGTCCGGCGGCTTCATCCGGCCATCGGCGCCGACCACGTCGGCCCAGGGGAGGTTGCGCGCGCCCGGCATATGCCCCGGCCGCAGGCCCGGCCGCGGTTCCGGAGCCGAGCCGGCAAACCTGGCCGCGCTGCGCGCATCGACGATCTGCTCGTCACCGCCGGCTATCGCCGCGCGCATGGCGGCCAGGTTTCGCACCAGGGCGGGGGCGAGGCTGGCGATGAAATCACCTTTGATCGGACTGGGTTCCCCGGCCTCCAGTGGGCGGCCCTCAGCGAGCCATTTCGGCAGGCCGCCGTCGAGGACGTAGCTCTCGCGATGTCCCATGACCCTGAAGTTCCACCACGCCCTGGGAGCGGAGAACAGGCCCTGGCTGTCATAGACGATCACCTTCGAGGACTGGCTCACGCCCAGCGCACGGACCGCGGCCTGGAATTGCTCCGGGGCGGACAGCATGTGCGGCAGGCTGGTCGTCTGGTCGCTGATCGCCTCGATATCGAAGAACACCGCGCCCGGGATGTGGCCGTGAAGGAACTCCTGGCGCGCGTCGCGGTCGGAGGGCGGCAGGAACCAGCTAGCGTCGATAACCGCCACGGCCACCGCGCCGAGATGTTCGGCCAGCCAGGCGGTGGTGACCAGCGGCTCGTTCACAGCCATGGCGGCGTCGGCAGTCCACGCTCGCGCAGGAACGCCGGATTGAAGATCTTGCTCTGATAGCGGGCGCCCTGGTCGCAGAGAATGGTCACGATCGTATGGCCGGGCCCGAGGTCGCGCGCCATGTGGATGGCGCCGGCGATGTTGATGCCGGTCGATCCGCCCATGACCATGCCTTCATGGATGGCCAGATCGTAGATCGCTTCCAGCATCTCGGGATCGCCGATCCGATAGGCGTGGTCGACAGTCAGATCCTCCAGATTGGCGGTTATGCGGCCTTGGCCAATGCCCTCGCTGATCGAATTGCCCTCCGCCTTGAGCTCGCCGCGGGTGTACCAGTCGTAGAGGGCCGCCCCGTGCGGGTCGGCGAGGCCAATGGCGATGCCGGGCTTGCGGGCGCGCAGGGCCCTGGCCACCCCGCCCAGAGTCCCGCCCGACCCGACGGCGCAGATGAAACCGTCAATGCGGCCGCCCGTCTGATTCCAGATTTCCGGTCCGGTGGTCTCTTCGTGGGCCAGTCGATTGGCCAGGTTGTCGAACTGATTGGCCCAGATCGCCCCGTTGCTCTCCTTGGCGTTCAATTCCTCGGCCAGCCGTCCGGAATAGCGCACATAGTTGGCCGGGTTCGAGTAGGGAGCGGCGTCGACTTCGACCAGTTCGGCCCCCATCAGGCGGATGGCGTCCTTCTTTTCCTGGCTCTGGGTGCGCGGGATGACTATCGTGCACTGATAGCCGAGCGCCCTGGCGACCATCGCCAGCCCGATGCCGGTGTTGCCGGCGGTGCCTTCGACGATCCTGCCGCCGGGTCGGAGGGTTCCACGCCGTTCGGCGTCGCGCACGATATAGAGCGCGGCCCGATCCTTGACCGACTGGCCCGGGTTGGCGAACTCGGCCTTCCCGAGGATCTCGCAACCGGTGGCTTCGCTCGCGCGCCGCAACCGGATGAGCGCAGTGCCGCCGATGGCTTCCAGAACGTTGGCGCGCACGTCATCGGACATGGGGCCCTTAAATCGCCTCCCCACCGGTCGCTGCAAGAGGCAGCGCCGCGGACGGCTTAGCTGCGGGCGAGGCTGAGTTGGACGACATTGGTGCGGCCAGTGCGAAAGCCTGCTTCGCAATAGGAGAGATAGAACCGCCACAGGCGGCGAAAGCGCTCATCGAAGCCCAGTCCCGTGATCTCGTCCCACGCATCCTCGAAGGCGCGCGCCCACTGGTTCAGAGTCTCGGCGTAGTTGGATCCGAAGCGGGCGATGTTTCGCCACTCGAGGCCGGCGCGGTCGGTCTCCTGGCGCAATCGTTCCTCGCTCGGCAGCATGCCGCCAGGGAAGATGTATTTGCGCAGGAAGTCCGAGCGGCTGCGATAGGTGCGGAAAAGCTCGTCGCGGATGGTGATGATCTGCAGGCCGGCCCGGCCGCCGGGAGAGAGAACCTCGCGCACCTTGGCGAAGTAGGCCGGCCAATAGGCTTCGCCGACCGCCTCGAACATCTCGATCGAGGCGACATGATCGAACCGGCCGGTGACGTCGCGATAGTCCTTGAGCTGAACGTCGGCGATTTCAGCCAGGCCCTGATCGAACAGACGCCGGCGGGCGTACTCATGCTGAGCGCGGGATATGGTGATCGCGGTCACCTTGGCTCCAAGCTCGCGAGCCGCGAACTCGGCGAATCCGCCCCACCCGCAGCCGATTTCCAGCACATGGCGACCGCGGGTAAGGCCGATCGCGGCGGCCAGGGTGGCGTATTTGTGCCGTTGCGCGTCATCGAGAGACTGCCCGGGGCGCTCGAACCGCGCCGCGGAATAGGTCATGCCGGGGTCGAGCCAGCGCGCGTAGAAGGCGTTTCCGAGATCGTAGTGGGCGTGGATATTGCGCTTGGCGCCGCGACGACTGTTGCGGTT
This sequence comes from Caulobacteraceae bacterium, assembly GCA_035999625.1. GTDB lineage: Bacteria > Pseudomonadota > Alphaproteobacteria > Caulobacterales > Caulobacteraceae > Acaudatibacter. The sequence continues at coordinate 167,174 of DASYGN010000008.1, forward strand.
GAGGGCGCCAGCGAGGCGGTTCACGGTCCGCACCAGAAAATTGCCGCTGACCAGCTTCTCCAGGTGATCGAAATTGGCGGTGAAGGCTTCCAGCAGCTGTGAGAGGTCGGGCGTTTCCCATTCGCCGGCCATAAAGCCTTCACCAAACCCGATGTCGGCGGATTTCATGACTCTGGAGACGAAGTGAAAATCGCGGACGATCAGCCGGCCCGCAGGGCCTGGAGCGGGACCCTCCACGTGCACCTCGCGGCCGCTAGGCAGCACGAAGGTCAAAGACCCAGCCACCCAGTTCCGGCTGGCGATAGCCAGCGCCGCCCTGAATGCGGCGGGCGCGCGCCGCAGTTCCGGATCATCCAGAGCGATTCCGCTCAATATTGTCCTCCGCGGCCGACGCATATGGTCAAGCCGCGCCCTGGCCCGTCAAGGGGCGCGCTCGCCATCGCCGTCATTCTACGCTAATCGCCCTCGCGCGGATCTGTTCTCGGTCAAATGCAGCCCAACGCCCTCGTCGAAGTGAAAGCGCCCGCAGGCGCGCCGGTGCGCTTCGCCAACGACCACCCGCTGGCGATCATCGCCGGGCCCTGCGTGCTGGAAAGCAGAGCTCACGCGCTGGAAATGGCCTGGGCGCTCAAAGGGATATCTGAACGTCTTCAGGTGGGACTGGTGTATAAGAGCTCGTTCGACAAGGCCAACCGGACCTCGGGCCGCTCCGAGCGCGGCATGGGCCTGGAGCAGGCGGCGCCGATTTTCGCCGAGATCCGCGAAACCATCGGCCTGCCGGTGCTGACCGATGTGCACCAGATCGACCAATGCGCGATCGCCGCCGAAGTCGTCGACATCCTGCAAATTCCGGCGTTTCTGTGCCGCCAGACGGACCTAATTCACGCCGCCGCCAGGACTGGTCGGGCGCTCAATATCAAGAAAGGCCAGTTTCTCGCCCCCTGGGACATGAAGAACGTCATCGCCAAGGCGACAGAGACCGGCAATCCGAACGTCATGGCCTGCGAGCGCGGGGTTTCGTTTGGCTATAACACCTTGGTATCCGACATGCGGGCCTTGCCGGTGCTGGCGGAGATCGGTTGTCCGGTGGTCTTCGACGCCACCCATTCTGTGCAACAACCTGGTGGCGCGGGCGAGCGATCCGGGGGCGAGCGGCGTTATGTGCCGGTGCTGGCGAGGGCGGCGGCGGCGGTCGGCGTGGCGGCGGTGTTCATGGAGACACACCAGGATCCCGACAATGCCCCTTCGGATGGGCCCAACATGGTGCGCCTGCGGGATCTCGAGCCCCTGATCCGCGATCTGATGGCGTTCGATGCCGTGGCCAAGCGGGCCCCCTGAACCATGGACCTGCCGGCGCTTCAGGCGCGCTTGGAGGCGATGGCTGGCTGCCCGGTGCTGGCGGTGGGCGACATCATGCTCGACCGGTTCGTCGGCGGCGCCGTCACGCGCGTGTCGGCCGAGGCGCCAACGCCCATTCTCGCCCTCGGCGAGGAGACCAGCATGTTGGGCGCGGCCGGGAATGTGGCGCACAATCTAGCCGCTCTCGGAGCTAGAGCCCGGTTGGCCGGCGTGGTCGGGGTCGACGCCGCCGCCGCGGAGGTTCGCGCCCTGAGCGAAAAGGCCGGGCTCCAGGCCGGATTGATCCCTGACGCTTCTCGCCCGACGACCACCAAGGTCCGATATGTTTCGGCCGGCCAGCAGCTGCTGCGCGTCGATCGCGAGGTTCTGGCTCCGGTGGCTGGAGCGGTGGAGGGGGCGCTGATCGCGACTATTGACGGCTTTGCCGGCGAGGCGCGCGCTATCCTGCTTTCCGACTACGGCAAAGGCGCGGTGACGCCTCGGGTGGTCGAGGCTTGCCGTGAAGCCGCGCAAAGCACAGGCGCCCTGCTGATCGTTGATTCCAAGGCGCGCCACTTCCACCTTTACGGCGAGGCTGACGTGGTCAAGCCCAACGCGGCCGAGCTGGCTTTCGCCACCGGCATGCCGACCGCCGCCGACGCCGAGATCGAATCGGCCCTGGCGCAAGCCCTCGAAGACAACCCCTGCCGCGCCATCCTGGTCACCCGGGCGGCCAAGGGCATGAGTCTGGCGGAACGCGGCAAATCGGTGCGCCATTTCCGCAGGCCCCCGCCCGAGGTGTTCGACACCGCCGGCGCCGGCGACACCGCCTTGGCGGCCTTGGGCCTGGCGCTGGCTTCCGGCGCGAGCCTCGAGGAGGCGAGCGAGTTGGCTCTCATCGCCTCTGGCGTCGTGGTCCAGAAAGCCGGTGTGGCCACGGTCTTCGCCGACGAATTGCTCGAAGCGGAGCTGGCGGCGCAACTGGCCCCGGGCGAGGCCAAGATCGTCACCAGTGAAGGCATGGTCAGGGCGGTTACGCGCTGGCGCGCCGGCGGCTTGAGAATCGGCTTCACCAACGGGTGCTTCGACATCCTCCACCCGGGCCACGTGGCCTATCTCAACCAAGCGAGAACCTGGTGCGACCGCCTGATCGTTGGGCTGAACACCGACGCTTCGGTGCGCCGGGCCAAGGGCGCCGGGCGGCCAGTCAATCCGCTGGAGGCCCGCGCCATCGTGCTGGCGGCGCTGACCTGTGTCGATCTGGTGGCGCCCTTCGATGCGCCAACCCCGATCACGCTCATCGAGGCCGCGCATCCGGATGTGCTGGTCAAGGGCGGCGACTATGATTTGGCGGGGATCGTCGGCGCGGACCTGGTCAAGAGTTGGGGAGGAGAGGTCCGGATCGCCGATTTCATCGAGGGCCATTCCACCACCGCGACGCTGGCCAGGGTCGGCAGGGCGTGAGCCGGCGCCTGATCCTGGTCACTGGCGGGGCCGGTTTTATCGGCTCCAACATCATCGCCGACCTGGCCGACGACGACGACCTGGAGATCGCGGTCTGCGACCGCCTGCGCGAGGCGGCGCTGGGTAAATGGCGCAATCTGGCCAAGCACCGCATCGCCGACTTCGTCCCGCCGGAGGATCTGCCCGCATGGCTGGAGGGTCGCGGGCGGCAGGCCGAAGCGGTGATTCACATGGGCGCCGTCTCCTCGACCACTGAGCGCGACGCCGACAAGATCGTCCAGGTGAATTTCGGCTTGTCCCGGGACTTGTTCGTCTGGTGCGCCGCCAATGCCAGGCGCTTCATCTGGGCCTCGTCGGCCGCCACCTACGGGACCGGCGCCGACGACTTCGACGATGATCCCTCGCCGGCGGCGCTGGCCGCGCTCCGCCCGCTCAACGCCTATGGCTGGTCCAAGGCGATGTTCGACCTCTTCGCGATCCGCCGGGCGGAGGAGGGCAGGGCGCCGCCGCAATGGGCGGGCTTGAAGTTCTTCAACGTCTACGGCCCCAACGAAGGGCACAAGGGCGAGATGCGCTCTGTGGCCTGCAAGATCTGGCCCGGGATCGTCCAGGGCAAGCCGATCCGCCTGTTCAAATCCTACCGGCACGGCGTTCCGGACGGTGCCCAGAAGCGCGACTTTGTTTATGTCCGGGACGCGGCCAGGGCGGTGAGCTGGCTGTTCCGCACCCCTGACGTCAACGGCTTGTTCAATCTCGGCTCGGGCGAGGCGCGCACTTTCGCCGATCTGGCTTCGGCAATGTCCGCGGCCGCCGGGCGCCGGCCGGAGATAGACTTCATCGACATGCCGCCGGAACTCCGCGGGCAGTATCAATACTACACCCGCGCGCCGATGGATCGGCTGCGCGCCGCCGGATTCACCGCGCCGCCAACGAGGCTGGAGGATGGCCTCGCCGACTATGTCAAGTTTCTGACCAGCGCCGATCCGCATCGATGAGCCGCGCTTAGCAACGCGCGGCTTCTCATGTATCGAAGATCATGGCGCGGCCCCGTTGGCGATCCTGGCTCATCCTGGGCGGAGGGCTTCTGGTTCTCGCCATCCTCGTCGTGGTGTTGATCTGGCGCGACGACATTCTCGAGGCTTTCCTCGATCCGCAGATTCCCTACACCGTCTATCAGCCTCCGCCGGCGCCCGATTACGCGCGCCGCTCGGCGTGGGACCAGTTGCCGGCTCCGGCCGATGATCACGCCGACGCGGATGTCTTCTTCATCCATCCGACCACCTTCGACGGCGGCAAGGACTGGAATGGACCGATCGGCGACCCGGATGCCGCCGCCCTGTACGCGAGGGTGGTGGCGCCCAACTACGCCGCGCCGTTCGCCGCCGCCGGGCGCGTTTTCGCGCCGCGCTATCGCCAGGCCAGCCTGTACACCTCGCTCACCGTGTTCGATGACGCCATCGAGGCGCGCGAGTTCGCTTACGGCGACGTCCGCCGCGCCTTTGATTACTTCATCGCTCACCTCAATGCCGGCCGACCGTTCGTTCTCGTTGGGGTCGAACAGGGTGGGAATCTGGCGGCGCGTCTGCTGCGAGAAGCCATCGCGCCCGATCCCGCGCTCCGGCGTCGTCTGATCGCTGCCTATCTGATCGACGCGGTGACCCTGGCCGACGACCATGGCCCCAGCTCTCCCGTTCCGGCCTGCGAGAAGCGCAACCAGAGCGGCTGCGCGGTCGGGTTCATCTCCGCCCGGGAAGGCGATTTCCCGCGCGTCATCAACATCTTCTCACGCAGCAAGGTCTGGGACGCCACCGGCCATCTGGTCAACCTGGCGGGGAGGTCGATCCTGTGCGTCAACCCGCTCCTCGGCGCGGCCAGCGAGGCCGAGGCTCCGGCGAGACTCAATCTCGGCGCCGCCAACGCCACCGGCCTGGAATGGGGGACGAGACCGGGGTTCATGGTTCGCCAGGTCGGCGCCCGGTGCATGAAAGGCATCCTGCGGGTCAGCCGGCCGCGCAGCAATTCGTTGATACCGCACGGCTCGTGGGTGGAGCGGCTGCGCGCGCCATCCTACAATCTGTTCTGGGCCGATCTTGAAGCCGACTCCCTGGCCAGGCTCAAGGCTTGGCGCCTCAGCCAGCGCGGCTGATCCCGGAACCGGCGCGCCAGTCGAACAGCGCCACCAGCATCTGGAGCGCCGCCTTGCGGCTGGCCTCCAGGCCATCCCCTCTGGCCACGATCAGGCGCGCATCATCCGCCGCCGCCAGGATCAGGTCGCGGTGGGCAATGGGGTCGGCCAGCCGGTAGGCTGGAAATCCGCTTTGCGCCAGGCCGATCGGGTCACCTCCGCCACGGAGTTCGAGGTCCATCTCGGCGATGGCGAAACCATCATCGGTGCGGCGCAGAATATCCAGACGCCGCTTGGCGATGTCACTGAGCGGCGGATCATAGAGCAGCACGCAACTGCTTTCCTGGGCGCCGCGGCCGACGCGACCGCGAAGCTGGTGCAGTTGGGCGAGGCCGAAGCGCTCGGCCTGCTCGATAACCATGATCGAGGCCGAAGGCACATCCACCCCCACCTCGACCACGGTGGTCGCCACCAGAAGTTTCAGCCGGTCGTCGACGAACGCACTCATGACCGCATCCTTTTCGGCCGCCGGCAGGCGTCCATGGACCAGGCCTACACGCTCGCCGAAACGTGATCGCAGCGCCGCCACCCTGGCCTCGGCCGCGGCCAGGTCGCTCTCCTCGGATTCCGAGACCAGCGGGCAGATCCAGAACGCCTGGGCGCCGCTGGCCATGGCGGCTTCGAGCCGGTCGATGACCTCATCGAGGCGGGTCGTCGGGGCGGCGCGCGTGGCGACCGGTTTGCGCCCAGGCGGTTTTTCGGTGAGCCGGGAAACGTCGAGATCGCCAAACACCGTGAGTTCGAGCGTGCGCGGAATCGGCGTCGCCGACATCGCCAGCAGATGGACGCCCGCTCCCTTGGCCTGCAGCCGGGCGCGCTCGGAAACGCCGAAACGATGCTGCTCGTCGATGACGCTGAAAGCGAGCGCGCGGAAGGCGACGTCATCCTGGAACAGGGCATGGGTGCCCACCGCCACGGCCGCGCGGCCGTCGGCGAGCTGGGCCAGCTTGGCGGCTCTGGCCTGGCCTTTGTCGCGGCCGGTGAGCAGCACGGCGACGATGCCCTGCGCGGCCAGCGGTCCCGCCAGGGTGTCGAAATGCTGCCGAGCCAGGATCTCGGTCGGGGCCATCAACGCCGATTGCAGGCCTTGGGCGGCGACGTCGAGCATGGCCAGCATGGCGACCACGGTCTTGCCCGACCCGACATCGCCCTGGATGAGCCGCATCATCCGCTGACCGGAGGCGAGGTCGGCGCGGATTTCCGCCAGACTGCGGGCCTGGGCGCCAGTCAGGATGAAAGGAAGCGCGGCTTCGGCGGCGCCCGCCACGGGGCTCGCGATGGCGACCGGGGCCGGTTCGGCGCGGCCACGGCGCTTGCGTCCGGCGAGCGCCAGCTGATGGGCCAGCAACTCGTCGAATGCGAGCCTGCGACGATGGCGTGATCCAGGCGATAGATCCGCCTCGTCCTGGGGGGCGTGCAACCGCTCGAGGGCGGATCGCCAGTCCGTCCATCCCTGACGCTTGATGAAGGCGGGATCATCCCACTCCGACAGTCGCGGCGCCTGGGCCAAGGCCTCGCGAACGAAACGGCGCACCGAGCGCGGCGGCAATCCGGCCGCGGCGGGATAAACCGGCTCGATGGCCGCGATTTCATCGGCGCGTTCGACGGGCAGAACGTAGTCCGGATGCGCGATCTGGAGCCCGCCGCCGTAGCGATCGGCCTCAACCCTGCCGCTGACCACGCGCCGGGCGCCGGGCGGGTGGGCGCGCTCCAGGTGGGGGCCGTGACCTTTGAAGTAGACGAGGTTGACGAACCCGGTATCGTCGAAAGCGCGGATCTTCCATGGCGCCGTGGACCGCCCAGGCCGTTCGTGAGAGGCGATGGTGACGCGGAAGATCTGAACCCGCCCCTCCGCCGCGTCGACGGCTTTAGCCTCGGTTCGTCGGATGATGGCGTGGGGAATGAGAAACGCCATGTCGCGGACGAGCGGGCCGGCGATTCGTTCCAGAACCAAGGCGACGCGCGGACCAACGCCCTTGAGCGCGGAGACTGGCGCAAACAGAGGAAACAGGGCGCTTGGGCGCATGGCGTCACTATAGCTGCTTCGAAACCCGGCCACCCCATCGTCAAACGAGCGCCGGATCGTTATCTAGCGCGGCTCGCGCTTCCTCAGGAATTTCGATGAGCAATACGCCTCCCGACCGCCTCGCCGCTGATCCGGAATCGCCGTTTTACGATGCTGCGCTTCTCGCCCGCGGGGTCGGGGTGCGCTTCAAGGGCGAAGAAAAGACCAACGTCGAAGAATATTGCGTGAGCGAGGGCTGGGTGCGGCTGACGGTGGGCCAGACCACCGACCGACGCGGAAAGCCAATGACCATCCGCCTACGCGGCGTGGTCGAACCCTATTTCAAAGGCGTGGCCGATGAGTGACATGCGCCGCAAACGCGCTCGCCTCCGCGCCTGGCGACGGGGCTTGCGAGAAATGGATCTGATCCTTGGGCGGTTCGCCGACGCTCAAGTCGAAAGCTTGAGCGAAGCCGACTTGGACCGCTTTGAGGCTCTGCTCGAGGTGGCCGATCACGATCTCTATCAATGGATCATCGGAACCACCCAGGCGCCAGCCGAATTCGACCACGCGCTGTTGGCGAATCTCAGGGCGAGCGCGCCGGCGAGCAACGGCTGAAGCATGGCGAAGCATTTGGCCAATTCGCCGGACATGGCGCGCATCGTGCGCGAGAGCGGCGCCTTGGAGCTTGGCGGCGCCCCGGAGGGGTTCGACGCCCTCATCGTTGGCGATATCTGTAGGGGGCGAAACGATCTTTGCCTGTTCGTGGCCAGGGACGGTGGGCGAGCACAGTCCTTCGCCAGGTCGTTGAGGTTCTTCGCCCCGGAGGTGGATCTCCTTCGCCTGCCAGCCTGGGACTGTCTTCCCTACGACCGTGTCGGGCCCTCGCCGGGGGCGGCGGCGCAGCGGATGGCGTGCCTGGCCGGCCTGGCGCGGGAGACGCCCGGCGCCCGCGTCCTAGTGACCACCGCCGGGGCGCTGCTGCAGCGCTTGCCGCCGCGCGCGGCAGTCTCCAGAGCCGGCTGGGCGGCCGCGGTCGGCGACGACATCGATCTGGCCAGGCTGGAGACCTACTTCTCCATCAATGGCTATCAGCGCGCTTCGATCGTGTCGGAACGGGGCGAGTTTGCCGTCCGCGGTGGGGTGATCGACGTCTTCCCGCCAGGCGCTGATGAACCTGTGCGGCTGGACCTGTTCGGCGATGCCCTGGAATCGATCCGCGCCTTTGATCGCGAGACCCAGCGCTCCACTCGCCGCCTGGGGAACGTGGCGCTGGCTCCGGTCAGCGAAGTGCTGATGGACGCGGAGGCGACTCGGCGATTTCGCACCGGCTACCTCGGCGCCTTCGGCGTGGGCCAGGATGACCCGCTCTATGACACTGTCAGCAGCGGCGGCCGGCGGGCGGGGATGGAGCATTGGCTGCCGCTGTTCTACGACCGCCTCGACACCCTGTTCGACTATCTGCCTGGCGGCGCGCTCATCGCCCTCGATCATCTGGCGGAGGAAGCCCGCGACGAGCGTCTGGCGATGATCGCCGACGCCTTCCAAGCGCGAGAAGACGCCGAACGGAGCCTGCACTATCGGCCGCTGCCGCCCTCGACGCTCTATCTCGACAGCCTGGAATGGAAGCGCGGCTTGGCCGCCTATCCAGTCCGCCGCCTCAATCCGCTCCAGCGCGATGCGGCGCCGGACCACATCGAGATGGGCGGCAAGCTTGGGCGGGGCTTCGCCGCCGAACGCGCGCGCGACAGCGTCAACCTGTTCGAGGCGGTGGCCGATCATGCCCGAGCGCTCGCGGCGAGCGGTAAACGCGTGCTGTTCACCTCGTGGTCGGACGGCTCCTCCGAACGCATGGCCGCCATGCTCGCCGATCACGGATTGGGCGAGATTCCCGCGGCGAGCGACTGGCCTGCCGCCCAGCGCGCGCCCGCCGGCGTCATGCAACGGGCGGTCCTGCCCCTCGAGACCGGGTTCGAGACAGCCGACCTGGCGATGGTTTCCGAGACCGACATCCTGGGCGACCGTTTGGCCAGGCCGCGCCGGCGCCGGCGAGCCGCCAACTTCCTCGCCGAAGCCACCGCGCTCGGCCAGGGAGACCTGGTGGTCCACGTTGACCACGGCATCGGCCGCTACGAGGGCCTGAAGACTCTCGAGGTCATGGGCGCGCCGCACGACTGTCTGGAGTTGCACTACGCCGACGCCGCCAAGCTCTACCTGCCGGTGGAGAACATCGATCTGCTCACGCGCTATGGCGCGGAGGGCGAAGGGGTTCAGGTCGATCGTCTCGGTGGGGCGGCCTGGCAGGCGCGCAAGGCCAGGGCCAAGGAGCGGCTACGCGAGATGGCCGAGGGTCTGATCGCCATCGCCGCCGCCAGAGCCACCCGCGAGACCGAGGCGGCCGAGGCCCCACACGGACTATTCGAGGAGTTCTGCGCCCGTTTCCCCTATGAAGAGACCGACGATCAGTTGAACGCCATCGCCGATGTTCTGGGCGATCTGGCCGCGGGCCGGCCGATGGACCGTCTGATCTGCGGCGATGTCGGTTTCGGTAAGACCGAGGTAGCGCTGCGGGCGGCCTTCGTCATGGCCATGAGCGGGCGGCAAGTGGCGGTCATCACTCCGACAACCCTGCTCGCCAGGCAGCACTTCGCCACCTTCAAGGATCGTTTCCAGGGCTGGCCGGTGCGTATCGCGCGCCTCTCGCGCATGGTCGGCCAGGCCGAAGCCGCCGGAACCCGTTCAGCCCTGGAAAAAGGCGAGGTCGAAATCGTCATCGGCACCCACGCGGTGCTGTCGAAGAGCGTGCGGTTCAAGGACCTTGGGCTGGTGATCGTCGACGAGGAGCAGCATTTCGGCGTCAAGCACAAGGAAGCGCTCAAGGCCCTGCGCGCCGAGGTGCATGTGCTGACCCTGACGGCGACGCCGATCCCCCGTACGTTGCAGATGGCTCTCTCGGGCATTCGCGAGATGTCGATCATCGCCACCCCGCCGGTGGATCGCCTGGCCGTGCGCACCTTCGTCACACCGTGGGATCCGGTGTCGATCCGCGAAGCCCTGCTGCGGGAGAAGTTCCGCGGCGGCCAGGCCTACTATGTCGCCCCGCGCATCCGCGACTTGCCCGAACTGGAGCGGTTTCTTTCCGAACAGGTTCCGGAGGTGAAGTTCGTCGTCGGCCACGGCCAGCTCGCCGCCACCCGCCTCGAGGACGTCATGGCCGCGTTCTACGAGGGCCAGTACGATGTTCTGCTGTCCACCAGCATCGTCGAGTCGGGCCTCGACATTCCCGCCGCCAACACCCTCGTCGTCCACCGCGCCGACATGTTCGGCCTCGCCCAGCTCTATCAGTTGCGCGGACGGGTCGGCCGGGCCAAGGCCAGGGCCTACGCTTATCTGACCACCCCCTTCGAGCGCCAGCTGAGCGTCGCCGCCGAACGCCGACTGCACGTGCTTCAGTCGCTCGACAGCCTGGGGGCCGGATTCCAGCTGGCTAGCCACGATCTCGACATTCGCGGCGGCGGCAATCTGCTCGGCGAACAGCAGTCAGGCCATATCCGCGAGATCGGCGTCGAACTCTATCAGCAGATGCTGGAGGAGGCGGTGGCCGAGCTCAAGGCCGGCGGCGCGGAGCGCGACCTCGCGCTCGAGCGTGGCTGGTCGCCGCAGATCAATACCGGAGCGGCGGTGCTGATCCCCGAGGCCTACGTCCCCGACCTCAATGTCCGCCTGGCGATCTATCGGCGCCTGTCCGACGCCGAGCGGGCCGACGATCGCGAAGCGCTGGCGGCCGAACTCATCGATCGCTTCGGGCCCTTGCCGCCGGAGGCGGACCAGCTGCTCAAGGTGGTGGCCATCAAGGGCCTGTGCCGGGAGGCCAATGTGGCCAAGATCGATGTCGGGCCGAAGGGCGCCTTGGTCAGCTTCCGCGGCGACCACTTCGCCAATCCCGCCGGCCTCGTCGCCTTCATCCAGAAACATCCGCAAGCCTGGCGCCTGCGGCCGGATCAGAAGCTGCAGGTCAAGGGCGAGTGGCAGACGCCCAAAGCGCGTCTGGCCGCCGCTGAGCGGGTGATGGGCGAAATCGCCGCCCTCGCCAAGGCAGCCTAGCTCAGGTGACGATTGGCGGATTGGCCGGCGGCCCCGCCGCCAGTTTGGCCTGCTTCGCCTCACCGAGCAGGCGCGAGGCGCGGAGCCACATCTCCGCGCTCTGGGTGATCATCATCGCGCCGGCGAACAGGATCAGGGCGTCGGCGAGCACAGAAGCGGGTAGCCCGGAGATCGGCGTCCCGGACGCCGCGGTCCTGAGACTGGTGCGCAGCGCCAGCAAGACGATGATGAACAGCATGCCCGCGGTCGAGGCTCGGGCGCTGATGTCGTGCGTCTCCGGGTGAACTTCGATGCGCATCAAGCTGCCCCGGAGCCACCCCAGACCGACCCCGGCGATCGGAGCAGCGATCAGCACAGCGCCGGTCAGCGCGTTCCCGGGTGGCGTCGCGCTGGCGAAGGTGAAGGCGATCAGGACCAGAAAGATCACCGGCCGCACCCACATCGCCTGCAGACGCAGGCGGCGCGGCCGGCTGTTGCGCACCGCCAGAATGGCGATCGCGATCAGGATCGGAATGGCGAGGCCGATCAGTTGGGCGTTTCCCATCGATGGCGATTCCTCGTCCGCGCTCCATTTTAGCCCACCACCGGGGCGATGAAAGGCAAACTTGCGTGACGGTGCGGCAGGCGCTCTAGCTCGCCGACGGCATTGGAGAGGATCACATGGGTCAGGGACCGCTGTCGGGATTGAAGGTGATTGAATTCGCAGGCATTGGCCCGGGGCCTTTCTGCGGCATGCTGCTCTCGGATCTCGGGGCGGACGTGGTGCGCATCGATCGCAAGGGGGCCACTCGCGGCTCGCCAACCGACGTCACCGCGCGAGGCCGCCGATCGGTGGCCCTCGATTTGAAATCGCCAGCGGCGGTCGAGGCGTGCCTGAAGCTGTTCGAGCGGGCCGATGCCGTCTTTGAAGGCTTCCGGCCCGGGGTGATGGAGCGCCTGGGCCTTGGCCCCGATGTGGCCTTGGCCCGCAATCCGCGCCTCGTTTACGGCCGCATGACCGGCTGGGGCCAGTCGGGTCCCTACGCCAAGGCCGCCGGCCACGACATCAACTATATCGCCATCAGCGGCGCGCTGTCGGCGATCGGCACGGCTGACAAGCCGGTCCCGCCGCTCAATCTGGTCGGCGATTTCGGCGGCGGCGCGCTCTATCTGGCGTTCGGACTGCTGGCCGGGGTGATCCACGCCCGCGCCAGCGGCCAAGGCCAGGTGATCGATTGCGCGATGAGCGACGGCGCCGCCTCGCTGATGGCCATGTTCTACGGCATGAAGGCCGCGGGGATCTGGCGCGGGGAGCGGCGGTCCAACCTGCTGGATGGCGGCGCCTACTTCTACGACACCTATCAATGCGCTGACGGCCATTGGGTGGCCGTGGGCTCTCTCGAGCCACAGTTCTATGCACTTTTACTTGACAAAACAGGCGTTGACGACCCTGACTTCAGACATCAGATGGACCGCGAGGCGTGGCCGGCCAGGCGCCTCAGACTGGCCGAGGTCTTCGCCTCCAAGACGCGCGACGAATGGCGCAAGATCATGGATGCGACCGATGTCTGCTTCGCGCCGGTGCTGAGCCTCGATGAGGCGCCGCTGCACGAGCACAATCAGGCGCGCGAAACCTTCATCGAGGTGGCCGGAGTCATTCAGCCGGGGCCGGCGCCGCGATTTTCCGCCACCCCGGGCAAGATCGCCGGGCCGCCGCCGGCGATCGGCGCGCACAATGCCGAAGCGCTTTCGGATTGGGGTTTCTCGGCGGACGAAGTCGCCCATCTGGAAGGCGTCGGCGCGCTCTGAAATCCGTTCATGCTGGGTTCAGTCGGCGGCGCTTATCCGTATCCGCGTCGGTCGCCGTTCGCGCTCCCCGTCCCTCGTTGCGACGGTGATCGATCAGGAGAGGATCCTGGCGGCGCGCTGTCCCCCCGGCGCGCCGCGCTCCTTTTCAACCAGCTTTTCTGACCCGTATGCGAAGCCAGGCCGCCTCGGTTTCGAGGGCGATAAGGTCGTGGCCGGCTTCGCGGGCAAAGTGGGGAGCGTCGATCCGGGCCATGGGATCGTCGGCCAGAAGGACAACCACCGTCCCGGCTGGCGCGCGCCCGATGGCGCGCTGCAACAGCAGTGTGGGGGTCGGGCAACGATGGCCCCGCGCGTCGACGACGATCTCCTGGGTCTCGGGCATGCGCGGCAGGCTAGTGGAAGTTGGCGAAGCTCGATACATCCGCCAGAGCACGTTCCGAAAAAGGAACGCGCTCAACTGTTGAGTTACGAGCACGGTTCAAGCATCCGCGGAATCCGGCTGATCGCATCGTGCTCGGGGCCGCGTCCCGGGGAGTCATTTCATTTCCGCTTCGCCACTCATCGCCGCGGGTCCGCTTCCCGCGTTCGAACTCAGCATCATCGCCCCGGCGTTCAACGAGGCGGCCAATCTCCCCATGCTTGCCGAGCGGATCGACAAGGCGCTCCCCGGCATCGCCTGGCAACTGCTGATCGTCGACGACGATTCCCCCGATGGCACCGCCGAGACCGCCAAGGCGCTGGCGCGCGCCGATGCCCGCGTGGCCTGCATCAAGCGCCTCAAGCGACGGGGCCTGGCCGGCGCGGTGATCGAAGGGGTGCTGGCGAGCGCAGCCCCGTACGTAGCGGTGATGGACGCCGATCTCCAGCACGACGAGACCTTGCTTCCCCACATGTTGAACGCGTTGCGTGAGGGCAGGGCGGACCTGGTCATCGGCAGCCGTTATGTCGAGGCCGGAAGCGCCACGGCGGGACTGAGCAAGGGGCGCAGCCTGGTGAGCCGCCTCGCCAACCACCTCGCCCGCCTCGCCCTCAAGGCCGAGGTCGCCGATCCGGTGAGTGGCTTCTTCATGGTTGACCGGCGTCTGTTCGACGAGGCCGCACCCAGGCTTTCGGATCAGGGCTTCAAGATCCTGTTCGATCTTATCGCCTGCGCCCCGGCGCCATTGCGCATCCTCGAGTTGCCCTACAGCTTCGCGGCCCGCCGGGCCGGTGAGAGCAAGCTCGATGCAATGGCGGTCACCGACTATCTCGGCCTGGTGGTCGCCCGCCTCAGCGGCAACCTCATTCCCCAGCGGGCGCTGCTGTTTTTCGCGGTTGGCGCCAGCGGTCTGGTCATCAATCTCGCCGCGGCCGGCTTCTTCCTCGGGCTCGGCCTGCGCTTCGCCCTCGCCCAGACGGTGGCGGCGGTCATCGCCATGACCTCGAACTATCTGATCAACAACGAGATAACCTATCGCGATCGGCGCCTGCGCGGCCTCCGGCTACTGTTGGGGTACTTTCGCTTCTGCGCCCTGTGCGGTGTGGGCCTGATCGCCAACGTGGCGGTGGCCGAACTGGTCCATCGTATCCTCCGCCAGACGCCGCAGCTCTGGTGGGTCGCGACCCTGGCCGGCGCGATCTTCGGCGCGGTTTGGAACTATGTCAGCACCTCGCTCGCGGTCTGGTGACGGCGCGCCACCGGCGGTCCTGATCGCCATCGTTCTTGCGGTGCTCATTGGCCGCCTGATTGTCGGCAGTCTGATCAATCTCACCGAGGACGAAGCCTACTACCGGCTGTGGTCGATGACCCCGGCGCTCGGGTACTACGATCATCCGCCGATGATCGCCTGGTGGCTCTGGCTCGGCCGTCACCTGGTCGGCGATAGCCCCCTGGGCGTGCGCCTCCTGCCTACGCTCGCCAGCGCCGCCACCAGCTTCGTCGTGTTCGCGATGGCGCGCGAGGCCGGCGCCAGCCGCAGAGTCGCCGGCGTGGCGGGTGTGTGGTTCAACGCCACTCCGCTGGTGCTTGGCGGCGGCTTCCTGGCCGTCCCGGACGCGCCGGCGAGCCTGTTTTTTTCCTTGACCCTGTGGTGCGCGCTCAAGGCGCGCGCCGGCAGGCCCCTGGCCTGGTGGGCCGCCGCTGGCGTGGCCGCGGGACTGGCCTGCCTGTCGAAATACTCAGCCCTGTTTCTCGCCCCGGGAATGCTGCTGTGGCTGGGCGCGACGCCAGAGGGCAGGGGGCGCCTGCGAACCCCAGGTCCCTGGATCGCTCTCCTGATCGCCGTGGGCCTCTTCTCGCTCAACCTGACCTGGAACGCCGAACACCAATGGGAGACGCTGGCCAAGCAGTTCGCCCGCATCAGCCCTCACCGATGGGCCCCCGGTCATCTGGTTGAATTTCTCGTTACTCAGTTCGTGCTTCTAAATCCGCTGATCGCCATCTTCACGGCCGCCGGCATTGTCCTTCGGCGCCGCCCCGGCGCCATCGATCCCCGACCGTTCATCCTGGTTGGCGCCCCCTTTGCCGTCTACCTGCTGATCCATAGCCTGCACGATCGGGTGCAGGCGCACTGGCCGGCGCCGCTCTATTCGCTCGCCGTTGTGGTCGCGCTCGCCGGCGCCGAGCGCCTCGCCGGGCGGAGACCCTGGCGTTGGGTCGCCGTCGGCGTGCCCATCGTCGGTGTTGCGGCAGCGGCGGCGATGGGTGCGGTGCTGGCGCTCCCAGGCGGGGATTTCGGCCGCCTCGATCCCGCCCTCAGCGTTCGGGGCTGGGACCCGTTCGTGGCCCGGCTCGATGCGCTGCGCGCCCAGAACGGCGCGGCGTGGATCGGCACCGCGAGTTACGGGCTGGCGTCCCAGCTGCTGGCCGAGCCGAAGGTCAAGGCGCCGGTCTTCCAGATCGCCGAACGCGACCGATGGGAGGGCATGGCTCCCTCCCCACCGGCCTTGTCCAAGCCTGGTGTGGTGGTCGATCTCTCCCGCCGCCTCGATGGCCGGCGGCTGGCCGGCTGTTTTGCGCGGGTGCGGCCTTTGGGCGACATCGTGCGCGGCGATCCGGGCGAGCCCGGCAAGCACTACGCCGCTTTCGCGGTCAGCGGGCCGAAAAACGATCTGCTGAGGGCAGGGTGCTGACTGGAGATCAACGCCGCTTGGCGATCTTGTGCGCCTTGCCGAGCATGCGCTCGACCAGGGTGTTCGGAAGGCCATCGAAGGTCAGGTAGCCCCGGCCGGCGCCATCGAGATCCTGGAAGTGGGTGTCGGCGACCTTGAGATAATTGTCCTTGAGAATCACCCCGTTGACGTTGAAGTCGGCGGTCAGGATCGGCTCCGGCTCTTCAAAGAAGCTGTAGGGCGCCGCGCCCACGGCGCCCTCGCTGAAACCCTTGGGCGCCGGATGGGCGCCCTCGACTCGATCCTGGCCGGTGGGATCGATCGACGGCGCTTCGCGTCCGGCGTACTGCGCCAGCCAGAGGCGCGGCGCGCCCAGCATGCTCACGCTCAGAGTCCCGCCCAGGATTTCCGGAACCATCTTGCGCTCGTAGACCAGGACCTCGAAGTGGCTGAGATAGCCATCGCCATTGAGATCCAACCGCTTGAAGAAGCGCTCGGCGTCGGCGAGGAACTCGGCGTGAGTGAGCTTGCCATCGCCAGCCTTGTTGGCCCCCTTGAACCAGTCGATCTTGGGGTAGGGGGCGCCGTAGGGAGCGCGGAAGGGTTCGCCGCACGGACTGATGAACAGGTTGGGAACCTGATCGGCGTCGTCGTCGTCATC